>JAKFDU010000066.1:0-28698 GCA_036675975.1 Devosia sp.
ATGGGCGCGCTGCATACCGAAGGCCTGGGCGACAGCTGGTCCAATATCTATCAGTGGATCGCGGAGGCGATCGACGCGAAGACGCGCGGCGACGACGCCTTCCTCAGGACCCATCATTATCCAGGCATCAAGGCCGGCACCGAAGGCGTGCGCTGGCTGGAAAACTGCGTCCGCTCGGCCGACGCGGGCTCGGCCTGGGTCGAATTCCGGTAGCGATCTCCTCCCGACTGAGGGCGCGCTTCGGCGCGCCCACTTTTCCTCACAGAGACAATCATGAAGCTCTCCATTTGCACTGACGTAATGGGCAATCTCTCCTTCACCGAGATGCTGGACAAATGCGTCGCCCTCGGCGTCGAGGGCATTGAGATGACCGGCGGCGGCTGGTCCAAGGGACCACACTTTCGTGCGGACGAACTGCTCGCTGACAAGGGGCTGCTCAAATCCAAGCTCGCTGAGATCAAGGCGCGCGGCCTTGAGATTGCCGCGCTGAACTGCTCGGCCAATCCGCTCGATCCGGGCGAGATGGGCAAGCGTCACCGCAGGGAGATGGAACAGACCATTCGTCTTGCCGGCGAAATCGGCGTCAAGAAGATCGTGACCATGTCCGGCCTTCCCGAGGCGGCGCCCGGCGACATGGTGCCGAACTGGCTGGTCTATACCAAGAGCTGGCCCAACGAGATGCCCGAGCGCGACCGCTATCAGTGGGAAGACCGCGCCTTCCCGCTCTGGCATGAGCTGGTGAAGCTGGCCGACGAAGTGGGCGTCGAGAAATACGCGCTAGAGAACTTCTCGGCCATGCTGGTGTGGAACCCGGAGACCTTGTTCCGGCTGCGCAACGAAGTTGGCCCAAAGGTGGGTATGAACCTCGATCCGTCGCATCTGTTCTGGAAGGGTGCGGACCCGATCGCTAGCGCCCGTGCGCTTGGAGACGCGATCCACCATTGCCACGGCAAGGATACGCGCATCGAGCGCGGCCTGGCCGATGTGAACGGCCTGCTTGAACTCAGGGACGTTACCGACGTCGCCAACCGCGCCTGGAACTATGTCGCGGTCGGCGCCGGCCACGACCTGCAGTGGTGGAAGGAGTTTTTCTCCGTCGTCCGCATGGTGGGCTACAACGATTGGGTCAGCCTCGAGATGGAAGATTTCACCATGTCGACCGAGGCGGGCATCCAATCCTCCATCGCTGCCCTCCAGGCCACTATCAGCCGCTAGACCCAGGCGCGGGTAGTATTGCCCGCGCTCTCTTTTTCACAGAGACCGCAATGAGCAACCCCATCACCATCACCTGCGCCCCGTGCTGCTGGGGGGTCGACGATGTCAAAAGTCCGCATCTGCCGCCGTGGGAGCGCGTGCTGGACGAAGCTGCCCAGGCGGGCTTTGGAGGGCTTGAACTGGGGCCTTATGGCTACATTCCGCTGGACGTCCGCCGGGTTTCGGCGGCGCTTCAAAGCCGGAGCCTGACCATCGTCGCCGGTACGATCTTCGACGATCTCGTCGCGCCTGCCAATCGCGACAACCTGCTGCGCCAGACCGACGAAATCTGTGCGCTGATCACCTCCTTGCCGAAACCGGAAACCCATGCGGGCCAGCGCTTCGATGCGCCATACCTGACCGTCATGGACTGGGGCCATGACGAGCGTGACTATGCCGCCGGGCATTCGGACCGGGCCCCCCGCCTCGATGATGCGGCCTGGGCCGGCATGGTCGCAAATATCCGCGTCATCGCCGAGCTGGCGCGCGACAAATTCGGCGTCCGCGCCGTCATCCATCCGCATGCCGGCGGCTATATCGAGTTCGCCGACGAGCTGGAACGCATCGTCGCTGACATCGATGCCGAGACCGCGGGCCTTTGCCTCGATACGGGGCACCTGGCCTACGCGGGCATGGACCCGGTCCAGTCGTTGCGGCGCTATTGGGAGCGGCTCGACTACATCCATTTCAAGGACATCGACCCCAAGGTCTTCGCAGCGGTGATGGGTGAGCGCATCCGCTTCTTCGATGCCTGCGCCAAGGGCGTCATGTGCCCCATCGGCCGTGGCAATATCGACTATGCCGGCATTCGCGCGCTGCTGACCGAGCTCGGATATGGCGGCTACATCACCATCGAGCAGGAGAGGGATCCGCGCAATGCTGGCGGCGTCCTCGACGACCTGGCGGCCAGCCGGTCCAATTTGGCGCGCGTCGGCTTCTGAGCCGCGCGGGGAGACTGATTATGAAAGCCCTCGACGTCATCACGATCGGCCGATCTTCGGTGGACCTTTACGGCGCCCAGGTCGGCGGACGCCTCGAAGACATGGGCTCGTTCCGCAAGTATATCGGTGGTTCGCCCACCAACATCGCCTGTGGCGCGGCCCGGTTGGGTCTCAAATCAGCGGTGATCACCCGCGTGGGCGACGAGCATATGGGGCGGTTCATCCGCGAGCAGCTGCAGCGTGAGGGCGTGGACGTCGGCGGGGTCGTGACCGATCCGGAGCGGCTGACCGCCATGGTGCTTCTCGGCATCCGCGATGAGGAAAAATTCCCGCTGATCTTCTACCGCGAGAATTGCGCCGACATGGCGCTGAGTGTCGATGACATCGATGAAGCCTATATCGCTTCGAGCCGTTCCCTGGTCGTGACCGGGACCCACCTCAGCAATTCCCGAACCGAAGCCGCAGTGCTCAAGGCCCTGACGCTGGCGCGCCAGCATGGGCTGCGCACGGCGCTCGACATCGATTATCGGCCCAGTCTCTGGGGCGTGGCGGGCCACGGCGACGGCGAAAGCCGCTTCGTCGAAAGCCAGAAGGTCACCGCCAAGCTGCAATCGACGCTGCATCTTTTCGATCTGATCGTCGGCACCGAAGAAGAGTTCTATATCGCCGGCGGCTCGACCAACACGATCGAAGCGCTGCGGACCGTGCGCGGGGTCTCGGGCGCCATTCTGGTGTGCAAGCGTGGTGCCGCGGGCGCTGTCGCTTTTGAGGGTGAGGTTCCCGATAGTCTGGATGACGGGCAGTCGGGGCCGGGCTTCCCGATTGAGGTGTTCAACGAGCTGGGGGCCGGCGATGGCTTTTTCGCCGGGCTGCTCAAGGGCTGGCTGGCAGAAGACAATTGGCCGACCGCACTCAAGTATGCCAATGCCTGCGGGGCCTTCGCAGTGTCGCGGCATGGCTGCACGCCTGCCTATCCTTCGCTCGCCGAGCTCGAGTTCTTCCTGGCGCGGGGTCAAGCGGCCCGACCTGCGCAACGATCCCGCCCTCGAGCAAATTCACTGGTCGACCAATCGCCATGGCGACTGGTCCGATTGCCGCGTCTCATCGTCAGATTTCGGTGGCTTCCGCCAAAGACAGTGCGTCGTCCACATCCACGTCCAGATACCGAACGGTGTTCTCGATCTTACTGTGCCCGAGCAAGAGCTGGACCGCCCTCAGATTGCCCGTCGCTTTGTAGATCAGGGAAGCCTTCGTGCGGCGAAGCGAGTGGGTGCCGTACTCTTCTGGCCGCTGGCCCAAGCGGATGCTGTTGGTCGTCAGCGGCCGAGGCGCTCCAGAATATGCGCGACCATCCTCAAAGACTCCTCGGCAGCTACCAGGATGGTCCCGGACTTGCGGGTAGATGCGAAGTCTAGGCCGGGGAAGTAGAGCCCGCTCACTGCGCCGATGCCGTCGAGGTGTAGGGGCTGTTGATCTTCGCCGATGGCACCAATGACCCGGAGCCAACTGAAGTCGCCATCAAAGCCGGTGCACCAGATGATGGTGCCGATACCGCTTTCCTTGAGGTCGAGTGAGGTTATGGGCGGGGAGAGAAGCTTCGCCGGGACCACCTCGGCTGGATCGTCTGTCGCGGCCGGCGCCTGAATGCCTGCTTGCTCAATGTAGTCGTCTACCCTGCGTCTCAAGGCGGCCGCAGCCTCGTCAGCAAAACGGATGTTTTCGGCGACATCAGTCGAGAAGGACAGCACCGTGCCTTGGGCGCTCAGCACTTTCCCCAGCAGCACGACGCCTAAGGCACTTAGCGACTGCAAGCTGAGGGTCTCCAGTGCGCCCTGCAGGGCACGTGCAGGGACCGCGCCGGACGGCAGGACAAACGATTCACGCCTTACGTCCAGCAACCCGCCATCAACCGCCCATAGTGCCATATGCCGGCCCCGATATCGCAGCGGAATGCGGCCGTTCCTGCTTGTTGCAAGGAAGACCTGTCGTCCGGCATCGGCAAGGTCCTTGGCGATCTGACCACCCGACTGACCGCTTCCCACGACAAGAACAGCGCCAGCTTCGAGTGCCGAGGCACTGCGATAGTCGGAAGCATCGATCTGGGTGATATCCCGAAAGATTTGGCGCGACAGCGCCGGGCGTTTCGCTCGATTGAGGCTGCCGCTGGCGACTACGACGTTTCCAGCGCGCAGCGTTCGCTTAGGTGTCCGAACAAGGTAATACCCCGCCACATCGAGCGTTACCTCGATCACAGCCTCGTTAAGATAGATAGGCAGGCTGTGCCGAGAGGCATAGCCCTCCAGCATCGCGACGAACTCGTCCCGAGTCATCGCGCGCTCGGGATCAGTTCCCTCGTACCTGTCTCCGGGCATCACCGTCAGAACTCGAGGGAGATTGAAGTGAAAGTTGTCCCAGCGTTGCGAGCGCCAAGTTTCACCTATTCGGCCACGTTCAAGAACTACATGAGGAACGCCCGCGACGCTCAACCGCTGGCTTAAGCTGAGACCGGCCCAGCCGGCACCAATAACCACCACGTCCAAGTTGTCGCTCACAACGCAGCCCCCCAATCCCGATACCCTTTTTACCAGCTCAGGTCGTCCTGAGCGACACGCAGCTGCATGCGAAGGAGCGGTCGCAATCGAGGTCACCTGATGGGTCTCAGCGGACTTTGGGAGAGGCCGCTATTGGCGCTTAGCTGCCGTTGGTTGGTTATCGTCATGGCAGCTATCCACCCCATTACAGACGCCAACCTTCGCAAAGCGGACCAGCAGCTTTCGGGACTTCGCTAAGGCGCGCTGAATGTCTCAAATGGGGCGCATTGCCGTCGGGCAGCTACTGAAACCGATTGCGGTCGTTGGCGAGCAAACACATTGCTTCAGCGTGGCCATTCTGCTCGCAGCCGAGTGAGGGACCATGCTGCTTGAACTGGTATGGATATTTTTCTCGCCGCTGCGACGGTGCACCGCCCGTCAGAGGCGGACGTCCTCGACGTCGAGGGGAGTTCAACGGTGGACCGCTCGGCAGTGCGGAAAGACGTTATGCTTAGCCACAGATTTGCGCCGGCTGGTCATCTGGCGATGGCATTCACATAGGCGAGGTTCCGGGCCGCCAGCTGCAGCGGCGTTTCGGCGGCATCTGTCGCCGCGTCCTGCTCGACCACGATCGGGCCGACAAAGCCGCGATCGGCGAGCAGCTGCATGACCGCCCTGATGTCGACCACGCCATCGGGCAGGGGGCACATGACGCCCGCGCCATAGGACTCCGCGATCGAAAGCTGCCCGTCGAGCACGCGCTGGCGCACCGCGCCATCGACATTCTTGAGATGCATGTAGGCTATGCGGGGAAAGACGCGTTCCATATAGGCCAGCGGGTCCTGGTCCCAGAAGGCATGGTGGCCGGTGTCGAAACAGAGATCGATGTTCGTCTCATCCAGCAATCGGTCGATCTGGCTTTCGCGCTCGACGGCGGTGCCGATATGGGGATGAAAGCTGAGCTTGAGCCCATGCTCGCCCTCGACCAAAGCCTGGGCGTCGCGCACCATGCGCGTCAGCCCGGCCCAGCCCGCGGCGTCGAGCACGCCTTCCTGGCCCCTGGGATAGAAATTGCTCTCATCCATGATCACGAGATGCCGCGCGCCGAGCGACACCAGCAAGGGCGCCAGCTCGCCCAGCGTCTGCATCAGGACGGGGCCGGAGGCTGCGTCGCCCAGCGTGTGGACATGGGTCGCCCCGATCATCACCAGATCGCGCCTGGCCAGCTCATCCTGCAGCACGGCCGGATCCTTGGGCAGGAAGCCGAAAGGACCGAGCTCGGTGCCGCGATAACCGGCCTCGGCCACTTCATCGAGATAGTGCTGCCAGGTGACGGCATTGCCGGTGGGATAGGCGATGCCCCAGGAGCAGGGCGCATTGGCGATCAGCATGGCTCAGCCCTCGATATAGACGGGATTGCCGAGGGCGCGACGGATCGCCTGGTCAGCCAGGTTGACGCCCCGCAACTGCCAGGGCAGCTCGCGCCCCTCGATCAGGGCGAGGAACTCCGCTCCCAGCCGCTCGCGGCTGGCCTCGGCCACGATCTCGGCCCGGATAAAGCCCTTGGCATGGCCAAGCGCGAAGTCATGCGACCACTCGTCGGCCGCGATCAGCGCCGTGCCGATATTGCCGCTGGCATCGATCCAGACCAGCCGGTCGCCCTTGGCGCCCCTGATCTCGGCGCGCGCCAGGCGCGGTGCCGCGACACTCGAGCCCATGGGCTGGCCATCCACCGTCATCACCAGCGCCGGACCGGTAGGGCTTTCGGTGACATAGCCCTGGCCGGCCTTCATGGCGGCAAGGATCGCATCTTCGGAGAGTTCGGGAAGCCACAAGACGGTGGTTGGCCGCGCCAGCACTAGCGGCCCCTCCGGCATCAACTGCGCCGGCTGGTGATAGTCCGAGCCACCAATGGCCGACAGGCGCAGTCCGGAGGCCAGGCGCTGCTGCCAGCGCTCGAGCGCGATCCAGTTCCAGGCCATCCAGGTGCTCTGCCAGACTTCCTGGCAATCCGCCTCGGGCAGTTCATATTCCCAGGCAATCGGCGGCTTGTCGTGATTGATCGAGAGCAGACCGCCCCTCTCATGCACCAGTCGCGCCAGCGTGTGGGCATCGGCCCGGCGTGTCATGCGGAAATCGATCCAGTCATCCACGCCATAGACATTGGCGTGCCCCTCGGCCGTGGTCACCTCCATGGCGCGCACGAAGACCAGTTCGGGCGAGGATTGCGGGTGGAAATAGCGGCGCTGCGTGGTGGTGTTGTGGTCGGCAATGGCGAGGAAATCGAGGCCGGCCTGCCGTGCCGCCGCATGCAGCAATTCGGGCGAGCCCTTGGCGTCGGAATGAAAGGTGTGGCAGTGCAGGTCGCCGCGATACCAGCCTGCCTGCCGGCGCACCGGAGAGCGCCGTTCCGGCTGCGGCTCCAGTTTGCGCGGCGCCGTATCGAGCGCGATGGTGATGCTGACATCGGTGCCCGCTTCGGGAACCCTGTAGAGCCCCAGGATCACTGTCCAGCGCCCCGACTGAATCGCGCCATGCACATAGCCGGGCGTCGCATCGTCGGTGGCGATGAAGAAGCGGTCGCGCGCCCCGCCGCTCCAGCCGCGAAAGCCCTCACGTGTCGGATAGCCGGTGTCACGCGGATCGAAGGCGCCCAGGTCAATGACGCAGTCCTCGGCCTTGGCATAGGCGAGGGTGACATCGATCCGTGTCGTACCTTCGGGCACGTCGAACGGCACATAGAAATAGGGATTGGCGGCCTGGTCGGCGCGGGTGATCCGCGCCGTGATCGTCTGGCTCACAGCGCCGTTTCCCCATCGGCCGCAATACGGTTTCCCGCGCCGTCGAACAGATGCACATGCTCGCTCGAAAAGCTCAGCGTCACCGCCTGGTCCAGCGCGATATGGTCATCGGTGAAGATGCGGGCGGTGACGCGCGAACCGTCGGGGCGCTCGATCGTGACGAGGCTTTCGGGGCCCATATTCTCATTGGCGAAGAGCTTGCCCGAAATGGTGTTGGCCGCGCCCGGCTCGGCAATCGACAGATGCTCGGGCCGTATGCCCAGCGTCAGCGTCTTGCCGGCGCCCAGCGCCGTGCCGATGCCGGACGACATGGCGAGGCCCCCCAGCACCAGCCCATCGGCGGACGGGCGCAACTGCCCATCACCCTGCACGGCCTCGACCGGTACCAGGTTCATCGGCGGGTTGCCGACGAAATTGGCGACGAAGGTGGTGGCCGGCCGGCGATAGATTTCGATGGGCGAGGCATATTGCACGATCTTGCCCTGGTCCATCACCGCGATGCGGGTGGCCAGCGCCATGGCCTCGGCCTGGTCATGGGTCACATAGACGGCCGTCATGCCCATGTCGCGCTGCAGGTGGTTGAGAAAGCCGCGCGCTTCGAGCCGCAGCTTGGCGTCGAGATTGGAGAGCGGCTCGTCGAAGAGATAGACCTGGCTCGGATAGACCAGGGCCCGCGCCAGCGAGGTGCGCTGCTGCTGCCCGCCCGAAATCTGGCTGGGCAGGCGGTCGAGGAGATGGCCGATCTTGAGCACGTCCGCGACTTCCTTGGCGCGCCCGTGCCGCTCGGTCACCGACTTGCCGCGCACCTTGAGCGGATAGGCAATATTGTCGGCCAGGTTCATATGCGGATAGAGCGCATAATCCTGGAACACCATGGAGATCTGGCGATCCTTGGGGTGGTAGTGGGTCACGTCCTCGCCGCCGATCAGCACCTTGCCCGAGGTCGGTGTTTCCAGCCCCGCGATCATGCGCAGGCTGGTGGTCTTGCCGCAGCCCGAAGGGCCGAGCAGGCACACGAACTCGCCATCGCCAATGGAAAAACTCACATCCGACACGGCGTTGAAACTGCCGAAGATCTTGGTGACGTTGCTGAATTCGACTGATGCCATGACTGGATTAGGCCTTGATGCCGCCAAAGAACCGGAAGCCGAACTTCCAGCTGACGAAGAGATAAAGGGCGATGACGGGAAGCGAGTAGATGAGCGAATAGGCGGCCAAGAGGGTCACGATGGGCGTGCCCGCCTCCGAATAGAAGGAGTAGATGGCCACCGATGCCGGCATCTGGTCGTCGCTGCGCAACAGGATGAAGGGGATGAGAAAGCTGCCCCAGATATTGACGAAACCCCAGACCACCACGACGACGATGCCGGGCCGGATCACCGGCAGGGCCACGTCGAAGAAGGCCTGGACGGGCGAGGCGCCCGCGACCATGGCGCTTTCCTCGTAGGATTTGGGGATGGAATCGATGAAGTCGCGCAGGATGAACATGGCGGTGGGCAGCAGCCCGCCGGCAAAGGTCAGGATCACCGCCAGATGGGTGTCGATCAGCCCGGCCGCGGAGACGATGAGGAAGATCGGCACCATGGCCGCCGACCCCGACACGACCGAGGAAAACAGCAGCAGGATATAGGTGACCGCACCCTTGCCCGGCAGCGACGAGCGCGACAGCGCATAGGCCGCCAGAGTTGCTGCGGCACCGACCAGGATCACCCCGCCCACGGACTGGATGAGGCTGTTCCAGAGCGCCTGCACGGCAAAGCTGTTGCCGAAGACGGTGACGAAATTGGACAGCGTCCACGGGTCGGGAATGGCCAGGCCCAGCTCGGCCCGCGCATTGAACGGGGCGAACAGGAACCACAGCAGCGGCAGGGCGAAGGCGGCGCCGATCAGTGCGGCCAAGGCCGAGAAGGCGATGCGGCCGATGAAGGCGGGCAGGGTGAGCTTCATGGTCATCGCACCTTTTTCTTGCGGCCGATGCTGAGATAGATCAGCGCAAAGGCGAGGTTGATCAGCATCATGATAACGCCCACGGCCGCGCCCTTGCCGAACTGGAAGTCGTTGAAGGCCACACGGTAATTGTAGATTGACACCAGTTCCGTGCGGTAGCTCGGCCCGCCATTGGTGAGCAGGAAGGGCGTGAAGGTGTTGAACGTCCACATGGTGATCAGGATGAGGTCGGTGACGATATGCCCGCGGATCAGCGGCAGGCCGATATCCTTGAACTTCTGCCATGACGAGGCCCCGGCCACGTCGGCGGCCTGGAAATAGCTGGGCGGGATCGATGAAAAGGCCGAGCTGAAAAGCATCATCGAGAAGGCCGCGCCGCGCCAGGTGTTGAACACCACGATGACCCAGAACGGTTGCTGCAGCAGGAAATCGCCCGGCGGCAGGCCGACCGTGCCGAGCAGGGCATTGAGCGTTCCCTGGTCGCGATCGAGAAAGGCGAACCAGGCAAAGCCGATCACCACTTCGGGCAGGATCCAGGCGGCGATGACAAAGGTCTCGGTGAGCCGCTTGACGGCGGGCGGCACGGTCTGGATCAGCCAAGCCAGCAACAGCCCCAGCAGGGCCTGCCCGAGCAGGGCCGAAGCCAGCACGAATTGCGTGGTCAGGATCAGCGAGAAGCCGAACTGCCCGCGCTGGAAGAAATTGGAGGCATCGAACAGCGCGAAATAATTGGCCAGCCCGACAAATTCGGGATTGAGCGCCGTACTGCCCAGCAGCGTCCGGTTGGTGAAGGAAACGAAGATCACCCAGAAGAAGGGCACGATGACGAAGACCGAGACCAACAGGCCCGCCGGCGTCAGAAACATTGCGCCCGCCCGGTTGGACAGGAGGGCAAAATTCTTGACCCTGCGCTTGGGTTTGGTCTCGATGATGGGCTCGGTCGTCATGGTGTTCTTCTAACCCTCAATGAGCGCAATCTGCCCCCCTTGCGGCAAGGCCCCCTCACCCGGCGCTGCGTGCCGACCTCTCCCCCAAAGGGAGAGGTGAAGGACGGTCGAGGCCAGCACTCCCACCGCTCCCTCGGGGAGAGAGTCGGAGGGGCCTTCTGCCCGGCCGGTGGTGACGGATGCGCCGGCACCCGTGGGCGCCGGCGCTAAGACGTTTACAGCAGGCTGACGGTGTTCTCTTCGCCGACAATGCCGATGACCGAGGCCTTGTACTGGGCCATGGCCTCTTCAGGCGACAGCTCGCCGGAAACCACGGCTTCCGTCATGCGCTGGATTTCCGCCGAGACGACATTGTAGTTCTCGTCATTGGGACGGGCGGTGGTCAGCGGCAGCAGGGTCTGGCTGGTTTCGGTCAGGAACGGGCTGTTGGGGATTTCGATATCCGTGCGGGCCGTGATGCGCGGCTGGATCGCCTGGAAGGCATTCTGCATCTCGGGCTCGTTCATGAACGAGAGCAGGGCCCAGGCTTCCTTGGGTGCATCGGTCGCCGGATTGAGCACGAAGCCCGTGCCGCCCGAAATGGTGACGAAATCCTGGCCGCGAATGCCGGCGCCGGGTTCCTTGGCCGGCACCTTGGCCCAGCCCATGACTTCGTCACGGTTGGCCACGGCGAATTCGGAGCCTTCCGGCGTCACCGAACGATAGAAATAGTCACCCTCGAACAGCAGCGCCGTCACGCCATCGCGGAAATTCGCGAAGGAGCGGTTGCGGCCATCGGCCAGCAGCTGCGCGCGCTGGTCGCCAAGCTGCTCGTCGACATAGATGGTCTTGTAGAGGTTGAGCGTGTCGAGAATGCCCTGGCTCGAGACGATATACTTGCCGTTCTCATCCATGACCGTCTCGCCCGTGCCCAGCAGCGCCAGCCAATAGCCCTGCATGGTGGTGGCTTCGCCCATGGCGACGCCGGCATTGAGCTGGATCGGGAAGCTGTCCGGCTTGATCTTCTTGATGGCGCGGGCGGCATCGAGAATCTCTTCCCACGAGGTGGGCTGCCAGGTGTCGGCGTCGATGCCGGCTTCGGCCAGGATATCCTTGCGCGTATGGATCATGCGCACGTCAGTGCCCAGCGGGATGCCGTAATACTTGTCCTGATACTGCATCAGGGCCTTGGAGCCATCCGACAGCGCTGCCCAGCCGGACCAGTCATTGACTTCGGGGCCGGCCACTTCGTCGAGCGGCTTGAGCAGCCCGCCTTCCACGAAGCTGGGGATCAGGAAGCCGTCAAAGGCGGTGACGTCGGGACCCGCGCCGGTAGAGAAGTCGAGCGCCAGCTGCTGGGTGAGCTGGGCGTCTTCGCCGCCGAACTGGTTGAGATTGACGTTGATGTCGGGATTGGCGGCTTCGAAAGCCGGGATGACGCTGTTCTCGATCCACTCGGCCGTGCCGCTATTGACCCCGCCGATGACGCAGCGGCAGGTAATGTCCAGGTCGACGGCGAAAGCGGGGCCGACAAAGGCCGTGGCGCCGATCAGGCTGAGCGCAAGGCTGCGCAGACGATTGCTCATCGCAAAATTCCTCCCATGGTATGGCTCCGAATTCTCCGGTAGCCGGCTTTGGCCTCCCCGGGCGGGGAGTAGCCATCAAAGAATGAACACGTTTTCACTTTCCGTCAATGCGGAGAATTCGCGACGGACGGTCTGCACTGAAAATGCGCGCCAGCTTTGCCAGCCTTCTGCAACGTTTCTGTGACAAATCGGCGGATCTGGTGGACAGTTTGACCAAAGCGGCGGCTTGACAGTTTGCGGGCTCGGGGTCAGAGATTTGAACACGATTTCACCCGCAGCGGTGACGGGAGGGGCAGTTGAGCGATGACAGCGGCATGACCCGCGGACGCGCCACCGCGGAGATGGTGGCCCAGCGCGCCAATGTCTCGCGCGTGGCGGTATCGCGCGCCTTCAACCCCCACACCTCGCTCAAGCCCGAAAAGCGCGACCTCATCCTGCGCATCGCCCAGGAGCTGAATTATACCCCCGACCGCGCCGCCCGCGCCCTGGTCAGCGGTCGATCGCACCTCGTGGGTGTCATCGTGCCCGATGTCTGCAGCCACTGGGAAAGCCAGGAAATCGACGCCCTGACCACGGCTTTGCAGAACGAGGGTTTCGCCACCCTGCTGTTCAAGACGCGCACCGACTACAGCATGGACGAAAAGCTGCTCGCCTATATGCGCGGCTTCAATCCGGATTCGGTGATCGCCTTCGTCGAGAACGTCAAGCCGACGACGCTGGCGCGCTTTCTCGATCGGGCCGTGCCGATCTATGTGCACTATCCCTATCCCGGGGAAACCGACGATGCTGAAGCCGGGCCTCTGCATGACCGGCTCAACGTGCTGCAGCGCGCCGGCATCGAGCAGGCGGTGGCCCTGTTGCAGGGCTATGGCGCGCAGCGCATCGCTTATGTTTCGGGCCTCGGCAAGTCACGCGCCAATACCGCCCGCGAGCAGATGCTGCGCACGGTGATGGCCGAACGCGGCCTGCCGCCGCCGGTCATCGCCCCCAGCGACTACAGCTATGACATGGCCTATGCCGCCACGCTCGACCTGTTCCGCATCGGGCAGGGGGCGGATGCCATCTTTGCCGCCAACGACGTCGGCGCCTTCGGCGTGCTCGACGCGCTGCGGCACGAGCTGGGCCTGCGCGTCCCCGAGGACGTCAAGGTCGTCGGCTTCGACGACATCGCCCAGTCGCACTGGAAAAGCTACAACCTCACCACCGTCAAGTTCGACCTCGAGGAGCGCGTGCGCGCTCTGGTCCGGCTGATCCTGCGGCGGCTCAACAATCCCGCTGCGCCCGCGCTGCAGGAAACCCTGCAAACCAGGCTCGTCGTGCGCGGCACGGTGGGCTGACCGGACTTTCCATGACCGACAAGCGCATTCACCTGGTCTTCAAGACCCATCTCGACATCGGCTTTACCGACCATGCGGCGCGGGTGCGCCAGCAATATCATGACCAGTTCATCCCCCAGGCCATCGCCACGGGCGAGCATTTCTTTGCCGAGAATCCCGGGCACCCCGCCTTCATCTGGACCACCGGCGCCTGGCTGATCTGGGATCATCTCAACAGCCAGGATGCCGCGCGTGTCTCGCGCCTGGAGCGGGCCATCGAGCGCGGGTTGATCGCCTGGCACGCGCTGCCCTTCACCACCCATACCGAGCTGATGTCGCCTGCATTGTTCCGCGCCGGCCTGAGCTATGCGCAGGAGCTCGACCGGCGCTTCGGCAAGACCACCATCGCCGCCAAGATGACCGACGTGCCCGGCCACACCCTGGGCATGGTGCCGCTCATGGCCGAGGCCGGCATCCGGTTCCTGCATCTGGGCGTCAATACCGCCAGCCCGGTCCCCGACGTGCCGCCCATCTTCCGCTGGCAGGCGCCGGACGGCTCCGAACTCGTCGTCATGTACCAGGCCTCCTATGGCGCGACGGACTTTCCCGCCGGCGACGATCTGGGCCTGAGCTTTGCCCATACCAACGACAATATCGGCCCCCAAAGCGTCGGCCAGACCGTCGAGGCTTTGCGGGCGCTGCGCCATGCCCAGCCCGGGGCCGAAATCGTCGCCTCGACCCTCGATGCCTTCGGCTCGGAAATGTGGGCGCGCCGCACGCAGTTTCCGGTGGTGACGCAGGAGATCGGCGACAGCTGGATCCACGGCGCTGCCAGCGACCCGCTCAAACTGGCCCGCTTCCGCGCCCTGCAGCGGCTCTATGACGGCTTCGATACGCTGACGCCGGAGCGCCAGTCCTTCGGGCGCGGCCTCACCATGGTGGCCGAACACACCTGGGGCGTCGACATCAAGACCTACCTGCGCGACGAGACCTCCTGGGATCGCCCCGATTTCGAGGCCGCCCGCCGCAGCGACTATCGCTTCACCTATGCCGAACAATCCTGGGCCGAACAGCGCGGCTATATCGCGACGGCGCTCGAAGCCCTCGACCCCGTCGACCGCCTGGCGGCGGATGCCGTGCTGGCCGAACTCGCCCCGGCCGCGCCGGCCGAACCGGTGCCCGGCACCACCCTGCGCGACAGTGGCTGGACGGCCGAACTCGACGCCGCCAGCGGCGACATCGTCCGGCTCACCGCGCCCGGCGGCCAGGCCATCGATGGGGCGGCCGGGTCGCTGCTCGGCTATCGGCACGAAAGCTACGACTGGACCGAGTTGCAGCGCCATCTCGACAGCTACCTGCAGCATCGCGACGAGTGGGCCATTCTCGACCACGACAAGCCCGGTCTGGCCCGTGCCCGTACCGCCCGAACTGCCGTTTTCGCGCCGGTCCACGGGGGTGTCGGACTCGACGGGCGCACCGCCGTCGCCCGGTTGCCCGAAGATGCGCGGGCCTTGCTTGGAGGGGCGGGTCGCCATGAACTTTCGATCCGGGGGCTCGATGCGCACCGGGTCGAAGTGACGCTGGTGTTGCGCGACAAGCCCGCCAACCGGATGCCAGAGGCGGGTTTCTTCAGCTTCACGCCAACCCAGGCAACGAATTGGTCTCTTCTGAAGATGGGCCTGTGGCACGACGGCAGAAACATCGTCCGCCGCGGCGGCGGCCAGCTACAGGCGGTGGAGGCGGTGCGGGCAATGACAGCTGCCGGCGGGGTGGAAATCCATCTGCTTGATGCAGGACTTATCGCCCCCGCCTCGGCGGATTTCATGCCTTTCCGGACCGAGATCCCGGACTACAGTGCAGGGATCCGTGTCAATCTCTACAATAACAAATGGGGCACGAACTTTCCCATGTGGTGGGAGGGTACGGTCGAATTTCGACTGATCGTAATACTGGTCTGACCTATGCGTGGTCGGCCGATCAGGGCCGGCTACTAATCCTAGTAAGGTGCTTCGAGAACGGACCAATCAATAAGAAGCCGGCCGTCATGGAGTGGAGTCTCTCCCTGGAGCCAGGCGGGAAGATCAGCGGGCCTTACCTCAGACCTTTGCCATAGATAGATCCGACTTCTACCCCAGCGGGATGAGGGGGGAATGGTTCCTACGGGCGCACAAGCTTGCCCTTTATGGGAAACCACAACAATCTGCACCAGTTGACCGGCGGGTCTTAGCCCCGGAACATTTGAGGATTGTCATTGGTGCCCAACCCCCACGAATTTCACACGCCGCAGCCGTCCTATTCCAAGTCAGATCTGCTCGCGTCAGGCCGTGGGGGCTATTTTGGCCCCGGCAACGCCCAGCTGCCATCGCCCCCAATGCTCATGATGGATCGAATTGTCGAAATCAGCATGGATGGAGGCGAGTATGGCAATGGCCATGTTGCCGCCGAGCTGGACATCAGCCGCGACCTTTGGTTTTTCGAGTGCCACTTTGTGAACGACCCGGTGATGCCAGGTTGTCTCGGCCTGGATGCGATGTGGCAGATCGTTGGCTATTGGTTAGGCTGGTCTGGAGCGCCGGGGAAAGGTCGAGCCATCGGCGTCGGCGAGGTCCGCTTTAGTGGCGATATCACGCCTACGACAAAGCTGGTGCGCTATGAGGTCAGCATCAAGCGTGCTCGACGTGGCGCTTTGACCCTTGGGCAGGCCGATGGAAAAGTGTTGGCCGACGGAAAGGCCATTTACACTGCCAAGGACCTTCGCGTTGGTATGATAAAGCCGGCAGCATGACTGTCGAGCTGCAGAGGCTGGGCTGAACACTGTTATGTCTGCTTTCTTGGTTCTATGGCCGAATGCAAACTGTCCCCTTCCCATCTGTGGACGCCCCGTAAGGTGCAAGTGGTTTTTTGAAGGATTGCACGTGGTCGGTTGCGGCCATCTGTCCGGCCTCTGATGCAGCACCAGAGGCTGCGGGCCCGTAGTTCGCGGACCGGATCCATATCACCCACGGCGTGCATTCCAGCCGCCAGGCGACGCGAAGATGCCCGCATTGCGCGCCGCCGGCCCTCTCGGACCGTGCCCTCCCATTGTCAGAACCGCACCCCAAGCTTAGCGCCAAGCGCGTGATCCTGGTTATTTGAACCGCCGATGCTGGTGCGGTAGTCGAGGCCGAGAGTCCAGTCGCTGTCGAACTGGAAGTCGAGCGACAGACCCAACGCAAGGTGATCGCGCACCGCAGGATCAACGTCGACCGAATAGGGGGGTCCGCTTAGGTCGGTGTAGCCAAGGCTGGCCCGCGAGGACCCCTGGAAGTCGTAAGTATACTCCGCACGAACCCCCGGGGACAGCGTGCCCCAATTCATTTGGATGGCGTAGTTGGCCCGGATGCCGAGCACACCCGACAGAGTATCGATCGTCTGGTCGCTATAGGTGAGGCCATAGACTCCGCCGCCGGTCTCCGAGAAGCCGTCGAACCAGGACCGCGAGAACTCTACCCGGCCATAGGGTGAGATCACCCAGACCTCATCGACAAACTCATAGGCGGCCGTCAGCGCGCCGAAGAGTTGGGTGGCGTCACGGCTACCGGTTGCGAAGTCGCCATTGGCCGCGACGTAGCGGATGGAATCGAAGTTCATCCAGCTTCCACCGATCAGCGCGTCAATGAACAGATTGTCGATCGGCTTGTAGCTGCCATAGATCGCGGCGCTATAAGCATCGGCGTCGCTTGCGGTGCCATTCTGGCCGATATCGGTGCGATCACGCCCATAGCCGACACCGAAGCCGCCGATGAACCCTTCAGAGAAACGATAGTCGAGGCCGCCCGAAACTCCGACCATGGTGTGGTCGAGGTCCAGGCCACCATTGTCGCGCTCGCCGAAGTTGACAAAACCGCCCGACCAGATCGCCAAGAGGCCGAGGTCCGGGCCGGCGAGGGGCGAGTCCGGTGAAACGCCCAGTCCCGCCATATCGCCAGCGGCGGACGAGCTCCCGTCCGGTCCATAGGCGAGAACGCCCGGCAATGTGGCCGCTGCACCGCGTTGGCTCTGACGCGCCTTGAGTGCTGCGCCATGGCTGGACGCGATCATCCGGTCAATCTGTTGAGCGGCTGTGTTCGAGGGGTTCTGCGTAAAGCCGAGATGCACGTCCACGCTGGAGGCGCGGCGATCGCCTTGATCATGCAACTGCTCCAGACGCCTCTGGAAATTGGTTATCTGGTGCTGCGCAAAGCGCCGGGCGGTGTCCGCCTGGGCATTGAGCAGACCGATCACTTCCGAATCCTGCCACGGATCGGGCCGGATGATGACCGCACGCGTCACCGTCACCGTATAGGTGCGGGTGGTCGTTTCATTTTCGGCGGTTATAGCAATCTGCACCGGATTGGAACCAACCGATAGGGCAATTGGCCGGCTGACGGTGCCGGAGGCGACCGGCTGACCATCGACGGTGATCGAGGCATTGGCATCGGCAGCCGTTGGCGTCACGGCAATCGTTTCGACCTCATTGCCGACGCTGACGGCGTAGTCCAGCGTGCCTGCATTGAAGCCCGGTTGCAGAGAGCCAGCGCTCGGCAGGAGGTCCGCCAGATCGGCATTGCTGGAAGCCGGCGCAGTCCGGATGTCGAGCGTGTAGGCAGCCGAGCCGGCGGCGCCGTTGGCATCGGTGGCGGTGACGGTGAAGCTGGCGGCGCCGGCAGCCGTCGGCGAGCCCGACAGCGTGCCGTCAGCCGCAAGCGTCAATCCGGCGGGAAGCGCCCCGGCCGTGACCGCATAGCTGTAGGGCGATGCGCCCCCGCTCGCTGCGAGCGTCTGATTATACGCGGCGCCCATGGTGGCCGCGGGCAGCGCCCCGGCGGCGGGCGTGAGGTCAATGACACTCGGCGCTGGGCGGTCGACCGTGACGGTGTAGGTCTGGGTGGTCGAGCCGTCCGGGGCGGTGACCACCACGACAATGGCCGTGGCGCCGATGTTGAGCGTGATCACCGGACTGGCGGTACCAGAGGCGACGGTTTGACCATTGACAGTGATCGTCGCTGACGGATCTGCGGCCGTTGGCGTCAGGGCGAACGTCTCCACGCTGTTGGGGACCGCCAGCGTATAGGCGCGCGTGCCTGCGCTGAAGGCCGGCGACAGCGCGCCGGTGCTCGGCGCCAGCCCGGAAAGTTGGGCGTTGGTCGAGCCGCTGCGCGTCCAGGCGGCCCCGGAAGTGAAGGCGGCGGCAAGGCTGTTCCCGTTTCCGTCGCTGATGCCGCCCCCAGCGCCGACATCGAGGCGCAGCGAGCCGATGCCTGATATTGCGGTAACCCACGCTCTGTAGGTGATGTTGTCGTCGGTGGAGAGGTTCGAAATCGTCCCGGTCGCGGAGCCGGTCGTGGTCAGGACCATGTCCGATGCGGAGAAGCCGGTGACAGGCTCCGAGAACACCACTTCGAATGTCACCGACGTGGCCTCTGGGCCGGGACTTCCGGTAACGGCGGTTGAGAGCACGGTCGGCGCGACGGCATCGATGACGGTGAGCGTATAGGCGGCTGAACCCGACGCGTCGCTGGCGTCGATGGCGGTCACTGTGAAGCCGGCAGTTCCGATAGCGATGGGCGTACCCGACAGCGTGCCGTCGGCCGCAAGCGTCAGGCCCGGTGGCAACCCGACCGCCGAATAGGAGTAGGGCGCTGTTCCCCCGGACGCAGTTATAAGCGCGGAGTAGGCAGCGCCGACTTGAGCGTTTGGGAGGCTGGCTGGCGTCAGGGTGATCGTGGGTGGCGCGACGTACATGCTGTAGGTCCGGGATCCGTTGATCGGGGTGCCGCTGGTGGAATCCTGCGCAAAAACCACGAAGTGGAGCGTGCCTTCCTCTCGGGGCGTACCCGAGATCAATCCATCCGGTCCGAGCGATAACCCCTCGGGCAGCGCGCCATAGAGGAGCGCGAATGTGTAGGGTGCGGTCCCACCGGTCGCCGACAATGCATGCGCATATGCCCGCCCGAGGGTTGCATCTGGCACGGTTGGCGAGAGGCTCAGGTTGCCTGGCGCGATCACCAGCGTATATGGGAATGACTTCACATAGGGACCATCACCGGTCGTCGAGTCCGTGACGATTGCCGAGAACGTGTAGGACCCTGGGGACGAAGGCGTTCCCGACAGCAATCCAGTCGGCCCCATGGTGATGCCGGGCGGCAAGGTGCCGGAAACCGAAAAGCTGTAGGGCACGGTGCCACCGAAGGCCGAAAGACTCTGCGAATAGGCCGAGCCCACGGCGCCATCCGGAAGGCTGGCAGGGGAAACGGAAATCGTGGGTGGCCTAACGCTTAGCGTGTAGCCCCGCGTGTCCGAGGCGCCCACCGAGTCGGAGGCAAATACGCTGAAACTGAAGATACCGCTTTCGGTTGGCGTCCCGGCGATCATCTCGTTGGCAAAGGTCATTCCCGCCGGGAGGCGGCCGGCAAGGGAGACGTGATAGGGCGCGGTTCCGCCCAGAATGAAAAATGACTGAGAATAGGGGGCGCCAACGGCCGCATCGGGGAGGGTCAGGGGCGCCAGAGTCATCTGTGCCCAAGCGGGGGCGATCAAGAGCGACGCGGCAAGCAACACGCTGACGAGACGGAAAAGGACGCCTCGCGCGAGGGCAAATTTGCCGCCGGCCAACCACGAAAGTCTGCAACGAACTGCCCGCTCGCCCGATTTCGGGCGGCTCGATGCCTCGGCTTGTGCCCTTGGGTTTGCTGAGGTCGTCAATCGCTTGCCTGATCTCGTAACGGCGATGAGGGCAAGTTCCCCTGGTTGATTGTTCTGGCCGGAAGGCTAAAGTGCAGCCACCCCAAACTTTGCCTGTTTCATCGATGAGGACTGTGCCTCTAGGCGGCACCGCGAATGCATGGACGCTGTGGCGCTCAGGGCCGATGGTCGCTTTCACCAGGCCGTGGTCGACTATTGTGAGACGATGATCGAGCCGGCACCGGCGGGCTGGCCGGTGCGCAAGCTGCTCAATCAACTGGATCGGTATTATTCGGCCTATATGCTGATCGGGCAGTATTATGGGTGGCTCAACCATGGCGCAGCAGTGCCGAACCTGTCGCGACTGCAGGCGATTTCCGGGCAAAGCCCGCGCCAGACGGCGAGCTACTGTCTAACGCTGCAGGCCCGTAAGCTTGTGTTCGTTGAGACGCTGGCGGCCGATAGGCGGCAGAAAATCCTCAGGCCGTCAGACAGCCTCATTCGTGAGGTTGGGCGATCATGCGCCGCGTTCGTCGCGTCGTATGACGCCATTGCGGGGAGCGCTTTGGCCTGTCCGGTGACGCGAGAAGCGGACGTACTGGGCGAGATGATCTATCTCTCGGCGGCACGTCTGCGGAGGTCTGGAACGGTGATCTCCGTGTTTCCGAGGGTCCTGGCGCTATCCAGCTATGACTGCGGATATCCGATGCTGGTGGCCCTGATCCTGGCTCACTACCGGCATAGATCAGGCAAAGAGATGTTTTCGCTGACGCACAGTGCCTTGGCGGATCGCTTCCAGATTTCGGAATCGCATGTCGGCAATGTCCTTGCCCACCTGCGTCAGGTGGGGGCGGTCGTCCCTGCCAGTGATCGAGGCAATGTCGTCGTCGCGGAAGAACTGATCGACGAGTTTGAGTGCTGGTGTGCAGCGGAGATGGCGCACTATGCAAACCTCGCCGCAAGGGCTGCGACCAGAGAAGAAGCCATCGTCTAACAAGGCGTGTGGCGCGGCGGGTAGCACCGCACCTGGCCAGTGTATGATTCAGAGCAAATCGATGAGGGTACTGTCCGATTCGGCCCGTCGCTTGCCAAAAAGTTGCCAGTCTCCTTCCCACCCCCTTTCGGACGCCCATCCGTGGCAAAGCTGATCGGCAGCTTTTGGGCTTCCGGCCCCATCCTGGTCATCCTCGGGCACTAGATAGGGCAGGGCAGTCTCAACTTTTGCCGATTTCGGCACTCATTCCGTTCGACTGAAGTTGACACTCTTGCTGTCCGGCAATGGTGAAATCCGGCCTGTCACGCCGGAGGCCGCGGTTCTTGCCTCGTATGGTGGGTCCTGGGACCCTTCCTGCGGCGTCAGGTTAGCTAGGAAGTCGGCAGTCGCGTCTGCGAAGCCAGTAGGCGGGCCCCAGCGCACGCCGCCCCTATGGACCGCCTGGCGGAGCCGAGGCAGGTTTCGGCGTCATAGGTCGTTCTTACGAGGACTCGTTTTGCGGGTGAATTGCCATCCCGGAACACGTGCCGAACACTTCTATGAAACGGTCATGTAACTGGATGAAACGGCCCTTTGGCCATGAAAGCAAAAACGCCAAGCGTTCCAAATGGAAGGCTTGGAGCGGGTAGCGGGAATCGAACCCGCATATTCAGCTTGGAAGGCTGCTGCTCTACCACTGAGCTATACCCGCTCGGTCGGTGACCGACATGCTAGCCAATAGCCCGTCACCGTCGGGCATGACAACCCCTTGGCATGACAGAATCTGTGCGCAGGCGACGGCGAACCACCGCCCGTGCAATGGGCGCTAAAGCCAACCCGCCAAAACGCCGAGGCCACCGATGGCGAAGGCGGCGCCAGACAGCCGCGCGGCCGCTTTGCCGAACCGCCCTGCGAGCTTTGCAGTGCCGAAAGCGGCCGCAATGCCGGCGAGGTGGAGTAGGGCGGTCGCGATGATGAAGCCCAGAGCGTAGGTGAGGCCGCTGGCTGATGGGCCCATCTCGGCGCCATGCGCGTGCCCGTGGAACACGGCAAAGGCACCGACCAGAGCCATGGCAGCCCCGACATGCATGGGCCGGCCCAGCGCCGCTGCACCGCCGATCGCTATGCTGGAGAGGGCAATCGCCAGTTCGACGAATGGCAGTTGGACCTGAGCAACGCCGAGCGCGAACCCGGCTACCATGGCGCCAACGAAGCTGAGCGGCACCAGCCAAAGTGCGCGGCCACCGAGCGCAAAGGCAAAGACACCCGCCGCGACCATAGCCAGCACGTGGTCGAGGCCACCGATGGGATGGGCGAGACCGTGGAAAAGCCCCGCGCCATGGTCGATTCCGGTGTGGGCGAAGGCCAGGCCAGGAGAGAGAACCAGAATGGCCAGTGCCAGCAAAAGACGCATCTTCATCCTTCCGGGGCGTTTGCCCCTGAGTGATCGTATTGGTGCCGCCGGACTTCCGTGAACTCGCAAAGCCATTTATTGGCTGAGCACTGCCGATTGTAAATGGTGATCCCACGGACATCACCAGACGTTAGGCAGGCAAGGAGCGGTACAATGCCGCTCTGCGTCAAAGGGTTATCTCATCTTGTTACTGATCATTTTTCTCGTGTTGCTCCTATTGTTGATCCAGGTCGCATTGCCCGGCCGCTATCTCACCGAACAGGTGGGAACCGACACACAGATCGGGCCGCGGGACGACCTACCCGAACCCAGTCGAGATCTTGGTCGTGCACGCCGGGCGCTGGCCAACCTGCAGGAGACCCTGCCGATCTTCCTGACTTTGGCGCTGCTATCGATCATGCTCGGCGAGCACGGCTGGCTGTCGCTGGCGGGTGGAGCGCTCTATTTCCTGGCGCGCGCGGCCCATGTCTATTGCTACATGCGCGGCCTCACACCCTGGCGGTCCGTCAGTTTTCTCGCCAGCTTGCTTGGCAACCTGCTGTTGGCGTTGCCACTGCTTCCTCATCTCTGGAGCTAGGCGCAAAGGGTCTTGCGAAACGCGGCCATTGCCATTAGACACACCCTCGCCTGAAGGGGTTTAGCTCAGTTGGTAGAGCATCGGTCTCCAAAACCGAGGGTCGTGGGTTCGAGTCCCCCAGCCCCTGCCAGGCGATTTCATGACATTGTTGATTTGCCGTTGATTTGCCTGCCGCGCTGGCAGTCTAGCCGGCTACCCGGCCGTAGAGCCGGACCATGTTCATCGGCTGGCCGGGCGATTGCCAATAGACGCGCGCGACGAGGTCCTTGCGCTGGCCGCTGCGCACCAGATCGAGATGCAGCGCCTGGCGGGCGGCGTCCTCTGGTGAGCGGGCGCCTGCGATAATGATTTCGGTGGGGTCGATAACGTCGTCACGCAAATCGACCACACGATAGGTGATGGCCATTCCGAATCCTTGCTACAGGGGGCTGTAGCACTGGGGTCGATGGCGACACCTTTAACTTTGACATGAGCGGCCCAATTAGCCGGCGGCGATGTCGTCGACCGGCGCGTAGCCGAGCCAGCGGCGGCCGTCGTCGAGGTTCCACCTCGTACCCGCATTGTTGCTGACGCCGCTCACCACGATGGCGCGGGCCGGCCAGCTGTCAGACGGGGCGGTGATGGCTTTCTCCATCAGCTGCAGAAAGTCGCGGTTGGACATCCACATCCCGCGAAACCAGGCCAGTCCTCGCTCGATCTCTTGTTGGTCGGGCAAAGCGGAGCCAGTCCGCCGGCCGGCGCCTCGTAGATCGATGGTCTCCGGGCGGTTCTCGCCGGGCTGAACCCAGCCGATACGCACATTGACGCCCGTCAACAACGATGAGGCGCATCGCGCCGCGATGGCGCGCTCGCCCATGAGCTTGGAGGCGCCATAGGCGGTGGGTGTGCGATAGTCATGGCCATCGAAGAAGCGCGTGCCGGGGCGCGGGGGCGTGTCGGCCGTGAGCAGTGGACCAGGCGGCAGGGGGGCGTCCTTGTAGCCGCCCATGACATGGTTGGATGAGGCGAAGACGAAGCGGCAGGGCGTCTGGCCAACCCACTGCAGCAGGTTCATCGTCATGTCGATGCTTTGCGTTGCCTCGACCCAATCGGAATCGGGCGCCGGATTCTGCGCTGCGAAGTGAACCACGGCATCGGCCTGTCGCGTCGGGTCAATCCAGCGGCGGTCATGCGGGTCACGTAGGTCGGCGCTGACCGCATGGAACTTGCCACTATCCGCCAATGGCTTGGGATCGATGCCTGTTATGGCCGAGCACCAGGGTGCCGATTGCAGATAGGCGGTCAGCTTGCTGCCGAGATTGCCCCCGGCACCGGTGATTACGACATGCATGCAATAGTCCCCTCAGACACAGGGGGAGGCTAGCAAATGCCGAGCGCTGCGAACAGGCGGACTATTCCGCGGCCAGGGGCAGCTTGTCGGTGTGGCGGGACTTGAGGCGGTTGAGCTGGTGGGCGGCGTGGGCGAGCAGGGCGGTGCGAACCTCGCCGGCGCTCACCGAGCCAACATCGGCCTTGACCTTGAGGTCGAGGTGATAGCGCGACAGGTTGCCCATGAAGCGCTCTTCGATGATGACGCGAACCACCCCGGTCACGCGGCCAGCAATGGCCTGATGCGGCCCGTAATAGCGGACCTCGCACCCCTTGACGTCGAAACTTGCACCGCTTGAAGACATGCCACAGCCTCCCGCTGCCGCCTTTTCGTCACAATTGGATCAAATGCCATTGCGAGACGCGGCGCAAGCGGGATTCATGGTCTTCTTAATGGATCGTTAACAAAGTGATCAGCCGTGAGTCGCGAGTGCAGTGATCATTGTGGGCCGTGCCCTGTTGCATTTGGCGGCGAGTTTCTCTAGATAGCGGCATTCCAGCCGTGCGGGATTCCTGCGCGGCCTTTGGTTTTGCACCAAAACCCAAAGAGTAGATTCGCCTATGGCCCGTACGAACCCGATCCAGTTCCTGCAGCAAGTCCGGCAGGAAACCGCCAAGGTCACCTGGCCAGGCCGCAACGAAGTCCTGATCTCCACGATCATGGTTCTCGTGCTGGTTATCGCGGCGAGCCTGTTCTTTCTTCTGGCCGACCAGGTCATTTCCTGGCTGGTCAGCATGATGCTTTCGATCCGCGCGTAAGCGGGTAACGACACCATATTCTAGGAGCGGCGACGCTTAATGGCCAAGCGCTGGTACATCGTTCAGGCTTACAGCAACTTCGAGCGCAAGGTGGCGGAGGATATCCGCCAGAAGGTTGCGCAGAAGAAGCTCGAGCATCTGTTTGAAGACGTGATCGTGCCGACCGAGAAGGTCGTGGAGGTCCGTCGCGGGCGCAAGGTCGATGCGGAACGCAAGTTCTTCCCGGGCTATGTGCTGGTGAAGATGGATATGACCGACGAGGCGTTCCATCTGATCAAGAATACGCCCAAGGTCACTGGTTTCCTCGGCTCGGACAACAAGCCGATGCCGATCTCGGAAAAGGAAGCCCAGGCCATCCTGCAGCAGGTGCAGGAAGGCGTGGAGCATCCCAAGCCGTCCGTCTCGTTCGAAGTGGGCGAGAATGTGCGCGTGTCGGACGGTCCCTTCGCCAGCTTCAATGGCGTGGTGGAAGAGGTCGATGAAGAGCGCGCCCGCCTCAAGGTGGAAGTGTCGATTTTCGGGCGCCCCACGCCGGTGGAGCTCGAATACGGTCAGGTCGAGAAGGTCTGATCCGAACTTCTGGCGCAAGCCAGAAAACCTCCAGGCAAACGCAAGAAATCTTGCGGCATGCCGGGAGACAAATCTGTGGGAGAGGGCGGTTGCTGCCAAGCATCCGGACAAGCCTCAGACCACAGCGTCAAACGGTCCGCGTGACAGCGGGCAATTTTAGATAGGACGATTATGGCAAAGAAAATCGTTGGCTACGTAAAGCTGCAGGTGCCCGCGGGCTCCGCGACGCCGTCCCCGCCGATCGGGCCGGCTCTCGGTCAGCGCGGCCTCAACATCATGGAATTCTGCAAGGCGTTCAACGCCGCCACGCAGGAACTGGAAAAGGGTTCGCCCATTCCGGTCGTGATCACCGCCTATGCCGACAAGAGCTTCACCTTCGAGATGAAGCAGCCGCCGGTCACCTACTTCATCAAGAAGGCCATCAACCTGAAGTCGGGCAGCAAGCTGCCGGGCAAGGAATCGGCCGGCACGATCACCACGGCTCAGCTCCGCGAAATCGCCGCCAAGAAGATGAAGGATCTCAACGCCGACAATATCGACGCTGCTGTGTCGATGATCGCCGGCTCTGCCCGTTCCATGGGCATTCAGGTCGAGGGCTGATTGAATGGCACACGCTGGTAAGAAGATCACCAAGGCCCGTGAGGGCATCGACCGCAACAAGCTCTACAAGCTCGACGAAGCCATCAAGATGGTGAAGTCGCGCGCTTCGGCCAAGTTCGATGAGACCATCGAGATCGCCATCAATCTTGGCGTCGATCCGCGTCACGCCGACCAGATGGTCCGTGGCGTGGTGAGCCTGCCGAACGGCACCGGCAAGACCGTGCGCGTGGCAGTGTTCGCCAAGGATGCCAAGGCTGACGAAGCCCGCAAGGCTGGCGCCGATATCGTTGGCGCCGAAGACCTGATGGAACAGATCATGGCTGGCAAGATCGATTTCGATCGCTGCATTGCTACCCCGGACATGATGCCGCTGGTCGGTCGCCTGGGTAAGATCCTCGGGCCCCGCAACCTGATGCCGAACCCCAAGGTTGGCACGGTTACCCCCGATGTCGCCGGTGCCGTCAAGGCAGCCAAGGGCGGCGCCGTTGAGTACCGGGTCGAAAAGGCCGGTATCCTGCATGCTGGCATTGGCAAGGTCTCCTTCTCGGAAGAAGCCCTCTTGCAGAACATCAAGGCGTTCACCGACGCCGTGCTGCGCTCCAAGCCTGCTGGCGCCAAGGGCACTTATGTCAAGCGCGTCGCCGTATCTTCGACCATGGGCCCGGGCGTGCACGTCGAGCCGGCTTCGGCTCTCTAAGAAATTCCGGACGGGTTCGCCCGTCCGGTTTTGCCTTCCGCAAGGAGGGTAAAGTCCTGTCCGAGACTGCCGGTGCTGATCGATCTGGGTCAGCTTAATGTCCACCGACGCCAGCATAGATGGGGTGAGACCACAGTTTTCCTGCCTGCAAGGGCAGGGTGATCGCGGTTCGAACCAGGCCAGTTGCCCTACCGGGCAGCACGGTTGACAGGCATGTAACCGTTGCTCCTCTCCTCCCTCGGGAGATCGGAGGGCAGCAATTGGCAATGGCCCGGCGCGACTATGCCGGGCCTAATGTGGAGACTAGCAGTGGAAAGAGCGGAAAAGCGTGAGCTTGTCGCATCGCTTCAGTCAGCCCTCTCGGGCGCTGGATCGATCGTCCTCGCGCAGAATGCCGGTCTGACCGTGGCCAATCTGGAATCGCTTCGCCGTGAGGTGAAGGGTGCCGGTGGCTACGTGAAGATCGCGAAAAACCGTCTTGCCAAGCTTGCTCTGAAAGAAACCGACCACGCGGACATTTCGGCCCTGTTTACCGGGCCGATCGTCATCGCTTATGCGGCCGACCCCATGACTGCGCCCAAGATCGCGCAGAAATTCGCCGACAAGAACGCAAAGTACGTCGTTCTTGGTGGCGCCATGGGCAAGACCGCGCTTGACGCCAATAACGTCAAGGCGCTGGCGACCATGCCTTCGCTCAACGAACTGCGCGCAACGCTCGCCGGGATGCTCAAGCAGCCCGCGACCCGTATCGCGTCGGTCATCGTGGCGCCGGCTGGTGGTATCGCGCGCGTGTTGGCCGCTCACGCGGAAAAGAGCAACGAAGCAGCGTAACCCCATGGCTCCCAGTTCTTGATGGAACTGGGGAGCCGGTTTGAACTGAACACCTACAAAAAGAGAGATTTATCAAATGGCTGATCTCGCCAAAATCGTAGACGACCTGTCTGCCCTGACCGTTCTGGAAGCTTCCGAGCTGTCGAAGATGCTGGAAGAAAAGTGGGGCGTTTCCGCCGCCGCTCCTGTTGCTGCTGCCGGCCCTGCCGCGGCCGCTGCTGCTCCGGCTGAAGAAAAGACTGAATTTGACGTGATCCTGGTCTCGTTCGGCGAGAACAAGATCAATGTCATCAAGGAAGTCCGTGCCATTACCGGCCTGGGTCTTGGCGAAGCCAAGGCACTCGTCGAGTCCGCTCCGAAGGCTATCAAGGAAGGCGCAAACAAGGCCGAGTCTGCCGACATCAAGGCAAAGCTCGAAGCTGCCGGCGCCAAGGTCGAACTGAAGTAATTTCGACTTCTGCCTTGAAATTTGCGAAATGGCGCTTTATGTGCCATTTCGCATCCTCGTTTTCACGAGATGATTCGCCGGACCGATTGGATGGGTCCCTGGCGCCAATTTGCGGAATATATGACGATTTCGATGTCTGAGGCACGCTGACGTCCACGTGGCCCTATGGTTCTTGACCATGGGGTGTTTGACGTTTTCTTGCCCGCCTTCCTTTGGCTCTGGAAGGATCCAGGCGTCGCTGAGCCCGAATTAACTGCCTAATCAAGGGCATATATCCCGAGACCCGACGGCTGATAGTCGGATTTTTGGATATCTGCCTCCGAGACAAATCGCAAAGAAACAGGAGCTTTCATGGCTACCACGTTCAACGGCCGCCGCAAGGTACGCAAGTCCTTCGGTTCCATTCGCGAAGTCACGGAGATGCCCAATCTGATCGAGGTCCAGAAGGCCTCCTATG
>JAKFDU010000067.1:0-25880 GCA_036675975.1 Devosia sp.
CGCAGGGTCGGGCGGGGAGACTGGAGACGGGGGCGCCCGTTTGGCCTGGGCAGAAAGTCGGCAACCACGCTTGCAATACAGCGTGCTTGATACCGGACCCGGTGAGGAAGCTCCAGATCGTGATGGGCGGCCCTTGGGTCCGTTCTCTTGTCGACAGTTCCTTGGCCCAAGGGCCGCCCATCATCCGTGCAAGCGCGACGCCGTCAGGCCGGGCGCTGTTTCCGCACGTCTGTTGCAATCGCTGCGGGTGCTCCTAAATATCAGCCAACAGTTCTGGAGTATCTCCCCCGATGAGTGACAACAATTTCCCCGGCTGGCACGGGACGACCATCGTTTCCGTGCGCAAGGGCAACAGGGTCGTGGTGGCTGGCGATGGCCAGGTTTCCATGGGTCAGACCGTGATGAAGCACGGCGCCAAGAAGGTCCGGCGCCTCGCCGGCGGCAAGGTGATCGGCGGCTTTGCCGGGTCCACCGCCGATGCCTTTACGCTGTTCGAGCGCCTCGAAGCCCGGCTCGAGCAATATCCCGACCAGCTGATGCGCGCCGCGGTCGAACTGGCCAAGGATTGGCGGACCGATCGCTACCTGCGCAAGCTCGAGGCCATGATGATCGTCGCCGACAAGCGCGAAACCCTGGTGCTGACCGGCACAGGCGACGTGCTGACCCCCGATCATGGCGTCACCGCCATCGGTTCGGGCGGCAATTATGCGCTCAGCGCTGCATTGGCGCTGGCCGACGCGACCGAACTCGACGCCGAAGACATCGCCCGGCGGGCCATGAAGATCGCCGAACAGGTCTGCGTCTATACCAACGGCAATGTGACGCTTGAAACCATCGAGCTCGACGCGTGAGCTCCTCCATCCGCCGGCTGACCAGAGATGATGTGGAGGTTTATCGGGCCATCCGGCTCGAAGCCCTCACCAATCACCCCGAGTCCTATGGCAGCTCGCCCGAGCGCTTCATGGCGACAACCACGGAGTCGCTGATCGACATGCTCGGCCGCATGGCCTTTTTTGGCGCATTTACTGCCGCCGGAGAGCTTGCTGGCATCACGGCATTTGGCCGCGACGACGGCGAGCGTGAGCGCCATCGCGGCTGGCTGTTTCAGGTCTATGCCAAGCCTGTGCTTCGCGGCACCGGTGCGGCGCTGGCCCTGATCGAGGCTGCGGTGGAGCATGCCAGGACAGAAGTGATCCAGGTCCACCTGATGGTCGGGGCGCACAACATGCCCGCCATCAGGCTCTATGAAAAGGCGGGGTTCAGGATCTACGGCACCGACCCCCGCTGCCTTTACGTGAACGGTCGCTATATCGACGAACACATGATGGTGCGCTTCCTCGACGAGGCACCAGGAAAGACGAACGAGAATGTCTGAAACCAATTTTTCCCCGCGCGAGATCGTCTCCGAGCTTGATCGCAACATTGTCGGCCAGCATGACGCCAAGCGCGCGGTGGCCGTGGCTTTGCGCAACCGCTGGCGCCGGCAGCAGCTCGGCCCCGAAATGCGCCGCGAGGTGACGCCCAAGAATATCCTGATGATCGGGCCGACCGGCGTCGGCAAGACCGAGATCGCGCGACGCTTGGCGCGCCTCGCGCAAGCGCCGTTCATCAAGGTGGAAGCCACCAAGTTCACCGAGGTCGGCTATGTCGGCCGCGATGTCGAACAGATCATCCGTGATCTCGTCGAAGCCGGCATCGCCGTGCTGCGCGACAAGCGCCGCGCCGATGTGCAGGCCCAGGCGCACCAGAATGCCGAAAACCGCGTGCTCGACGCGCTGGTGGGCACCTCGGCCACGCCGTCGACCCGCGACTCCTTCCGCAGGAAGCTGCGCAACAACGAGATCGATGACAACGAGATCGAGATCGAAATGACGCCCTCGGCCAATACCGGGGGCTTCGAGATCCCCGGCATGCCCAATGGCGGCATCGGCATGATCAACCTTTCCGACATGTTCAAGCAGGCCATGGGCGGGCGCGGGGTCAAGCGCAAGATCAAGGTCAAGGACGCCTATGAGCCGCTGATTGCCGAAGAGGCCGACAAGCTGCTCGATCAGGACCAGCTCAAGAGCGAAGCCATTGATCTCGTCGAAAACCACGGCATCGTCTTCATCGACGAAATCGACAAGGTCGCGGCCCGCGAAGGCGGCGTCACCGGCGGTCCGTCGCGCGAAGGCGTGCAACGCGATCTCTTGCCGCTGATCGAAGGCACCACCGTTTCGACCAAATATGGCCCGGTCAGCACCGACCATATCCTGTTCATTGCCTCGGGCGCCTTCCATGTGTCCAAGCCCAGCGACCTGCTGCCCGAACTGCAGGGCCGCCTGCCGATCCGGGTGGAACTCAAGGCGCTGACGCGCGAGGATTTCATCCGCATCCTCAGCGACACCGACAACAGCCTGATCAAGCAGTATGTGGCGCTGATGGGCACCGAAGGGGTGACGCTCGACTTCACCAGCACGGCCATTGAGGCGATTGCCGACGCGGCGGTCAAGGTCAACAATTCGGTCGAGAATATCGGCGCGCGGCGCCTGCAGACGGTGATGGAGCGGCTGGTGGAAGACATCAGCTTCGAGGCACCCGACAAGCAGGGCCAGACCATCACCATCGACGCGGCCTTCGTCGCCGAGAAGGTGGGCGTGTTGGCCGCGGATCAGGATCTCAGCAAGTTCGTGCTTTGACTTTCTACCCCTCTCCCCTCGTGGGAGAGGGCCGGACAATTCTTGTTTCAGAAGAATTTCCGGGTGAGGGGGCCGGCAGGGCTATTGCCAGGCCCTGCCTATCACCCCTCATCGGCCCTTCTGGCACCTGCTCCCGCGAGGGGAGAAGGGAAGCGGCGCCATCCCCTAAATCAGCGCCGAAATCCGCGCATCGGTCAGCGCATAGAGGCACTCGTTGCGGGCTTCGGTCAGGTCAGGGTCCATCACGGCGGCAACCTTGACCAGCGCCTCATCGATGAACCTCGCCATATCAAGCGCCGAAACGTCGATGTCGTTGTCCCCGCAGATGTCGGCGGCACTATAGTGGTCGGCGGCGAGGACATTCAGCACGCCGGCCGGGTTGGATTTGAGCGCGCGAGAGAGGCTAATGGTGAGGCTTTCCGAGGTGCCGGCATCCGTACCGGGTGCCAGTAGCGGCACCAGGTCGATCCAGCCGCGATCGCCGGCCTCGACATGGGCTAGGAAAGCGTTCCAGGAGCTGTCATCGAGCGATTGCACCACCTCGGTAGCGTCCTGCCCCTCCAGCAGCGCCCGGATAGCGCTCGGCGTCAGGTCCGCGGACAGGGTGGGCATGGTCAACGCGGCAAGGATGGCCGCGACACCTAAGGTGCGCATGGAAACCTCCTCCAAAGCGAATACGCTAAAATACGCCCAGTCGAGGGGGTTTGCCAGCGTTTGTCAGGCGCGCGGCTTGCCGGAACGGCGAACCACTTCATTGTGAAGGAATTTGAGGTCGTCAGCGTCCAGTCTGGCAATGTCGGCCGCCAGCCGGTTGGTCAGCTCCGTGGCCTCCGGCGCGAGGCCACCAGTATCGATGGTCACCTTGGGGTCGCTCATTTCGGCCAGCCGCTGCAGCTCCTCGGCTTCATCCCAGATGACGTTGAAAAAGGCGATGATACGATGCAGCAGGAAGCCGGTGGGCTTGCCGCGCCGGCCATGCTCGAGCGCGGACAGATAGGCGCTCGACACATTGAGCGCCGCCGCCATTTCCTTGAGCGAGATGCCGCGTTCCTCGCGCAATTGCCGGATTTTGGCGCCAAGCGGGGTCATGCGCGGCGCAGGCGCACATACCACGCCCCCTCCCCACCATGACCACGCGCCGCCACGCTCCAGCCTGAAACCATCGGCGAGAGGCTTGGCTCGTTGAGCCAGATCGGCAGCATGGTGCGCAGCACGCCGCGCTCGGTCATGGCCGCTATATAGTCGCTGTCGGTCTTGGCACCCTTGCCGGTGATGACCAGTACGGTGCGATCGCCGCGGTTGAAGCGGGCATGGATGAAGCCATGCAGGGCAGAGCGGGCCTCGTGCTGCGTCATGCCATGCAGGTCAATGCGGCCGTCGATCTCGATACGGCCACGACCAACCTTCTTGCGGATGGCCGGATCCACCGCCTTGGCTGGCAGGACTGCCGAGGGCAGGGGCGCCTGATAGGGCGGCAGGAAGGGCTTTCGCGGTGGCTGGCGCCGGGGCGGCGCCTTCGAGCTGACCGCCACCGGCGCCGGCTCTTCCGGGGGCAGCGGCAGGGGGACACCGCCGAACTTCAGCAGCCCCTTGCGGCGCAAGGGATCGACGGTCGATGCGACCGCCGTCCACAGATGGAAGTCGTGCGGCAGGCGCCTGGGATCACGCTTGGACATGGTTGTTTGACGCCGCCCGGCCGCCTTGATGGATCAGTCGAGCTGGCTGGTCGTCACGACCTTCCAGTTCGGGTCGCGCGACTTGGGGTTGCGCGCAAAGGTCCATTCGTCGGCGATGGTCTGCACCTGGTCGGCATTGCCCTCGACCAGATTGCCATCCTTGTCGCGGGTGGCCGAAACTACCTCGGCGTGGAAGCGCACGGTGATCAGCACATTCTTGCGATCATATTCGGCTTCGGAAATCTCGACCTTGGGCAGGCCGACAAAGGTGAAATCTACCGTCTGGCTCGCGGCCTCGCGTTCGGCAATGGCGCGCTGGAAGCCATCGAACACGTCCTTTTCGAGCAGGTTCTTGAGCATCGCGCGGTCGCCGGAGGCATAGGCGGTGACAACCATTTCATAGGCCTGCTTGGCGCCCTCGAGGAAGCTCTTGGGTGCAAAGCTCGGGTCGGCCTCGACCACCGCCCTCATGCCGGCGGCGAGCGCAGCGTCGCCATGGGAGAACTGCTCGATCTCGGCCTCGGTCTTGCGGGCGCGGCGCTCGTCGTCGAGATCGGGCGCTCCGGTGCCGCGCGGGCGCAGCGGCACCACGGTTTCCTCGGCAGCCTCGGCCGTTGCAGGCTTCCGCCGCTCGACCGGGGGCCGCTCAGTGCCGGTCCTGGTGCCCAGCACCGAGCGCAGCCGGAACAGCACGAAAACGGCCACGGCAATCACGATGAGGGTGGGCAGGTCGAAGAATTCATCCATTGCGCAATGCACCTTACCTGTACGCGCCGGAGAAAATCGACGCCGCAGCGCTCGTTGAGCGCTTCAATTGGTCTATATATAGGCAAAGGCTCACCCCAAAACCAGTTCACACTGGGGCGAGAACGCGTTTTGCCGCAGTGGCGGAAAGAAGGAAACCCAGATTTTGGCACGATATTTCGCCCTCGGCCTCATCGCCCTGCCGATCATCGAGATCGCCATCTTCATCAAGGTGGGCCAGACCATCGGCCTGTGGCCAACCCTGGCACTGGTGATTGGCGCTGCGCTGCTGGGCGGCATGCTGCTGCGCCAGCAGGGGCTGTCGGTGCTCGGCCAATTGCGCAGCAATGTCGATCGGGGCCACATGCCGGGCCGCACCATTGCCGATGCCATGATGATCGGCGTCGCGGCTTTGTTCCTGGTACTGCCGGGCTTTCTCAGCGATGTGGTGGCGCTGGCGCTGCTGCTGCCGCCGGTGCGCAGCTGGATCTATGCCGCTCTGGCCAGCCGGGTCACCGTGGTCGACACCGCCGGCTTCCGCCATGCGCCGGGCCGCGACGGACCGCGGCTCGGGGGCGAAGGCAGTATCGATCTCGACCAGGACGACTACCGGCCGCGTTGATGGCCGAGTCTTGTCGCTTCCCGGCAAAGATGGTAGCCACCCGGCAACAATATTCCTCGTGAAGGACTAGCAGCACATGGCTGACGATACCCAGGGCGGCGCGGCCCCCAACCCGGCAAACCTGCCCTCGATGAACCTGGTTGGCCAGTATATCCGCGACCTAAGCTTCGAAAATCCGGGCGCGCCCGGCTCGATCATGGCTGGCGGCGGCAATCCGGCCTTCAACGTTTCCATCTCGGTGGGCGTCAAGAAGCAAGCCGACGACATGTATGCGGTGGAGCTCACCCTCAACGCCAAGGCCAATCGCGAAGCCACGGTGCTGTTCAATGTCGAATTGGTCTATGGCGGCGTGTTCCGTCTCAAGAACGTGCCCGAGAACCAGCTCAGCCAGCTGCTGATGATCGAATGCCCGCGGCTGATCTTCCCGTTCGCGCGCCAGGTGCTGGCCAGCACCACCCAGCAGGGTGGCTTCCCGCCGCTGATGATGGAGCCGGTCGATTTTGCCGCCATATACCGGCAGAACCTGGCCAAGCTCGCCGCCCAGCAGGGCGCGGCCCCGCTGACTGCGGCCGCAGCCGAGACCGACAAGCCGAACTAACCGACGTCATTTTGAAGTGCATCAAGCCCCGCCAACGCGGGGCTTTTTCATTCCGCCGCGACGTTGTTATCGCCGTCGCCCATGGCGGGGGCATACTGGGCCCAGATCGAATCGGGGCCAAGAGACGCGACCAGACGGTCATGAGCGGCACGTTCATCAGCCAGCAGGCGGGATGGCAGCGGCACCGGACGGGGCGCGGCAACAATGCGGGTGGCAATGGCTTCGGCGCCCGAAACGCGGGTTTCGGCGATCAGCGCCAGGCTCACCTGCTTGCCGCCGATCAGCTCGAGATAGACTTCGGCCAGGATTTCGCTGTCGAGCAGCGCGCCATGCAGGGTCCGGCGGGAATTGTCGATGCCGTAATGCTTGCACAACGCATCAAGGCTCACGCGGGCGCCCGGATGCTTGTCGCGCGCCAACATCACCGTATCGATGACCTTGTTGCCGAGCGGCCGCTGCCCGGCGCGTTCCAGCTCGGCATTGAGGAAGCCCATGTCGAAGGGCGCATTGTGGATGATCAGCGTGGCATCACCCAGGAAATCGCGGAATTCCTCGGCCACCGCCTTGAACAGCGGCTTGTCGGCCAAAAATTCGTCGCTCAGCCCATGCACGCGAAACGCCTCTTCAGGCATGGAGCGTTGCGGGTTGATATAGACGTGGTAATTGCGGCCGGAGGGGATGTGATTGATCAGCTCGACACAGCCGATTTCAACCAGCCGATCGCCCATGGCAGGCGACAGGCCGGTGGTTTCGGTATCGAGCACGATCTCGCGATTCAATTTTCTGGCCCTTTGGCTCGGATGCTGGCCACCAGCGCAGCGACCATTGCCACCGTCTCCTCGATCGGCTTGCCGGTATCGAACAGATAGGTAGCGCGAGCCTTCTTTTCGGCCTGTGGCAGCTGCCGGGCAAGGATGGTGTCGAGCTTTTCCCCGGTCATTCCCGGCCGGGCGAGGGCGCGCTGGCGCTGGATGGCCTCATCGACCCAGGTGACGCCGATGGCATCAAAGCCATAGTCATAGCCGCTTTCGAACAGCAGCGGCACTTCCACCACGGCCAGAGCATGCCCGGCGGACTCGGCCTCGTCCATGAAGCTGGCAATGCGGGCGCGGACCAGTGGATGCACTACGGCTTCGAGCCGCTTGAAACCGGATGGATCGACCGCAAGCCGTTGTGACAGCAGGGTCTTGTCGACATGGCCGGCAGTGGTAACTCCGGGGAAAAGCGCTTCCACGGGGGCGACTGCCTCGCCCTCATAGAGCTCGGCCACGGCCTCATCAGCGGAAAAGACCGGCACGCCCAGATCGGCAAAGGCCTTCAGCACGGTGGTTTTTCCCGTCGCGATGGAGCCAGTCATGCCGATGCGCCACATGGTCAGTGCCCCAGCGTCGCTTCGATGCGGGCGCGCAGCGCAACCGTCACCTGCGGCCGCACTCCGAACCAGGCCTCAAAGCCCGGAACCGCCTGATGCAGCAGCATGCCCAGCCCATCCACCGTCTTGAGCCCATGCGCCCGGGCTTCAGCCAGCAGCGGTGTTTCGAGCGGCACATAGACGATATCGGTGACAAGGGCTGTCCGGGGAAGCTGGGCAAGATCGAGCCAGTCGAAGCGCGTGCCATGCATGCCGATGGAGCTGGTATTGATGACGAGGCCCGTCTTTGGCGCCAGCTCGGCAAAAGCGTCAAAGCCATGCGCCTCGAATGGTCCCTCGATCTCCTCGACCAGCGCCTGTGCGTTGGCGAGAGTGCGATTGAGGACATGCACCTTGCCGCCATCGCGGCGCTGCAGAGCTACCAGCACGGCGCGCGCGGCCCCCCCGGCGCCGATCACCATGGCGTCGTCGGGTCCGTCGGACCAGCCAGGCACGGCAGCGTCGAGATTGCCGAGAAAACCCAGATAGTCGGTATTACTGCCGTGTACCCTGCCATCCCGCACCACCAGCGTATTGACCGCACCGATCTTGCGCGCCAGCGGATCGACTTCGTCGCAAAGCACGAAGACGGCCTCCTTGTGCGGAATGGTGACATTGCCCCCCGCAAACTCCCCGGATCGCAGCCGGTCGAAGAAGGCTGGCAACTCCTCCGGCGCCACATCGATAGCCTCGTAGCTGCCGTCGATGCGGTGTTCGGCCAGCCAGGTGCCGTGAATCAGCGGGGAGCGGGAATGATTGATCGGGTGGCCAATGACGAAGGCTTTGATGGTCACGTGAGGGTCTCGGGGGCCACGGCGCGCAAGGCTGCCAACAGCGGCAGCAAGGGCAGGCCCAGAATGGTGAAATAGTCGCCGGTAACGGTCTCAAAGAGGCGGATGGATGGCCCTTCGAGACGATAACCACCCACGGAAGCGAGGATAGCATCGCCCTCGCGGTCCAGCACGTCGTCACGTTCCGCCGGTGAGAACTCGCGCAGCGTGAGCTCGGCCGTTTCGACACCGGACCAGAGCAATACACCATCGCGCACCAGCGCCACGGCCGCGTTGAGGCGATGGGTCTTGCCGCGCAGGTGGTCCAGTTGCGCGGCGGCCTCGGCGCGATCCCTTGGCTTGTGCAAAAGCTCGGTGCCAAGGCTCAGGGTCTGGTCGGCTCCGATAATGATAGCGCCGGGATGGCTCGCGGCGACTGCGGCAGCCTTCTTTTCAGCCAGCAACAAGGCCACGTCGCGGCCATCGCCGCCGGCCGCTATTACAGCCTCCTCGAGGCCACGTTCGTCGATGCTGGCCGGCTCACACGAAAAGGTCAGTCCGGCCTGTGCTAGCAGGGCTTTGCGGGTGGCGCTCTGGGAGGCGAGGATCAACATGGCACCGATGTTTTCCACACTGTCATCCCCAGCTCAAGGCCAAGCCTGTGACAATGACTCATGGTTTTGGCCCGCGGTCCGATTTGTTCGACTTGGTTACCGAAAGATTAACATTTGGACTCGGTAGGCGGTTCGCCGAGGGCGTGGGATAGGTCTGGGGATAAGCCAAAATGGCCTTGGGCTGACTGCCAAGCGGTTTTGCACACGCGAATCCGAATCATTGACTCCGGAGTCGGCCCGTTAACGTCTGCTTAACCATTGTGGCGCCCCCACGGCCCATCATGATTCACAGGCGCCGTTAACACCTCGTTTACCATGCCCTGCGCCGTTGTGCCGCCACGAAGGGCGATTGTGGATGACGCTGAATTGGCCCAAAACACCGCCATGATAATACTAATACGAAGTCAGAAAGACTCTTTAGGGGTTTTGAAGGGAAGGGAAACGTGACCCACAAGCCCCTCTTGGCAACCGTGCTTGGACAACGCCAGGAACGGCCACCGATCTGGATCATGCGCCAGGCTGGCCGCTACCTTCCCGAGTATCGCGAGACGCGCACCCAGGCGAAGAACTTCCTCGAGCTCTGCTACACGCCCGATCTGGCTGTTGAAGTGTCCCTCCAGCCATTGCGTCGCTTTGATCTCGACGCAGCGATCCTGTTCTCCGACATTCTGGTCATTCCCGACGCCCTGGGCCAGTCGGTACGTTTTGAGGTCGGCGAGGGCCCCGTCCTCGATCCGGTTGATGTTGCAAGCATCGCCGGGCTCGGGAAGGAGAGGGATCCGCTGGAACGATTGGCGCCCGTGCTGGAGACGGTACGGCGTCTGCGGGCCGCCATAGCCCCGGCCAGGACGCTCATCGGCTTCTGCGGCTCTCCCTGGACCGTGGCGACCTATATGATCGGCGGCAGGGGATCGACTGATCAGGCCGCGGCCCGTCTTTTTGCCTTGCGCCATCCGCAGGCCTTCGCGGCCCTGCTGGACGTCTTGGTCCAGACCAGCATTGATTACCTGGTGGCGCAGCTCGAAGCCGGCGCCGACGTGGTGCAACTGTTCGAGAGCTGGGCCCTGAACCTCGACGATGCGGCATTCACCAGCCATGTGATCGAGCCCAACCGGCGGATCGTTGCCGGGGTGCGGGCTCGTGTGCCCAATGCGCCGGTCATCGGCTTTCCACGCGGCGCTGCCGGTAACCTGGCGCGCTACGCCGCCGAGACAGGCGTCAATGCACTCGGCCTCGACTATGCCACGCCGCTCGATTTTGCCGGCAAGCACCTGCCCGCGACATTGCCGGTGCAGGGCAACCTCGATCCGCTGCGGCTGGTGGCCGGAGGTGAGCAACTGGACGCGCGGACTGATGCCATCATCGCGGCCTTTTCCGACCGTCCGCATATCTTCAATCTGGGGCATGGCATCGTGCCGGAAACCCCGATTGCGCATGTCGAGCGGCTGGTGGAGCGGGTCAAAAACGGCTAGGGCCGCAGTGAACTGTTGAGGAGTTCATCCATGTATGAGTGGGTCAAGGCGCTCCATGTCATCTCGGTCATCGCCTGGATGGCCGGGATGATGTATCTGCCGCGCCTCTTCGTCTATCACGCCGAATCCGCCATCGGGTCGGAGAAGTCGGAGACGTTCAAGGTCATGGAGCGCAAGCTCTATCGCGGCATCATTACGCCGGCGATGCTCGCGACCTGGGTTTTCGGGCTATGGTTGGCCTTTGGCTTCGGCATTGTCGATTTTTCGATGGGCTGGATGTGGCTCAAGGCGGCAATGGTGCTGGCGCTGAGCGGGGTTCACGGCTGGTATGGGTCGCTGCTGCGGGTTTTTCAGCAGGACCGGAACACCAGGCCGCACACCTTCTACCGCGCCATCAACGAAATTCCCTTCGTCATCGCCATCGTCATCGTCATCGCGGTCATCGTAAAACCGTTCTAGAGCTGCAAAAGGGGGCTGTTTCACGTGAATCTGCGGGGTCGGCCATGGTTTCGTCCTTGAAACTGCTGCCGGATCGCGCTACATGCCTTTTCAATGCATCCCAAATCTAGCCGACCTCCCCGGTCGCTGCGCGGTGCCTACCCCTCCCAGATATATCGCCTCCCCGACGACTACCGTTTCCCAATAGGGTCTCCCGCTACATGCAGAATATGAAGCTCAGCGAGCTCAAGGCCAAGTCTCCGGCCGAACTCCTGGTGTTCGCTGAAGAACACGAGGTCGAGAATGCCTCGACCATGCGCAAACAGGAATTGATGTTTGCCATCCTCAAGGAACTGGCCGCCCAGGAAGTCGACATAACCGGCGAAGGCGTGGTCGAAGTCCTTCCCGATGGTTTCGGTTTCCTGCGCTCCCCGGACGCCAATTACCTTCCGGGCCCCGACGACATCTATGTCAGTCCATCCCAGATTCGCCGCTTTGGTCTACGGACCGGCGACACGGTCGAAGGCCAGATCCGGTCTCCCAAGGAAGGCGAGCGCTATTTTGCGCTGCTCAAGGTCAACACCATCAATTTCGAAGATCCCGAGGCGGTTCGCCACAAGGTCAACTTCGACAATCTTACCCCGCTCTATCCGGAAGAACGGCTTCGCATGGAGCTGCCCGATCCGACCGTCAAAGACCGTTCGGCCCGCCTGCTCGATCTGGTGGCGCCGCTCGGCAAGGGCCAGCGTGCGCTGATTGTTGCGCCCCCGCGTACTGGTAAGACGGTACTGTTGCAGAATATTGCACAATCGATCGCGACCAATCACCCGGAATGCTATCTCATCGTGCTGCTCATCGACGAGCGGCCCGAAGAAGTGACCGATATGCAGCGCTCGGTGCGCGGCGAAGTCATCTCCTCGACCTTCGACGAGCCGGCTTCGCGCCACGTCCAGGTCGCCGAAATGGTGATCGAAAAGGCCAAGCGCCTCGTCGAGCACAAGCGCGACGTCGTCATCCTGCTCGATTCGATCACCCGCCTCGGTCGCGCCTATAACACCGTCGTGCCGTCCTCCGGCAAGGTGCTGACCGGTGGCGTGGACGCCAATGCCCTGCAGCGCCCGAAGCGCTTCTTCGGCGCGGCCCGTAATATCGAGGATGGCGGCTCGTTGACCATCATTTCCACGGCGCTGATCGATACCGGCTCGCGCATGGACGAGGTGATTTTCGAAGAGTTCAAGGGTACTGGTAACTCGGAAATCATCCTTGACCGCAAGGTCGCCGACAAGCGCATCTTCCCGGCGCTCGACATCACCAAGTCGGGCACACGCAAGGAAGAGCTGCTGGTCGATCCCGACATTCTCAAGAAGATGTATGTCCTGCGCCGTATCCTCAATCCGATGGGGACGATCGACGCCATGGAGTTCCTGGTGGACAAGGTCCGCCAGACCAAGACGAATTCCGACTTCTTCGATTCGATGAATACCTGACCATGATGGGCGCGCCGCTTTCTGCTGCCGCCCATTTTCTCGCCTGATCCCATGCGATCGGGCGACACAATAGTGGCGCTGTCCTCCGGGGCGCCGCCCTCCGGCGTGGCGGTCATCCGCCTGTCGGGACCAAACGTGTCGACAATCCTCCAAGACATTGCTGGTGACCTTCCCGAGCCGCGGCGGCTGACCCTGCGCGCGATTGGGCGTGACTCGCTGCTCGATCGCGGCCTGGTTGCGTGGTTTCCAGCGCCGCACAGCTTCACCGGCGAAGACTGCGCCGAATTGCAGGTCCATGGCTCGCCCGCCGGCATTCGCGCCATTCTGAAGCTCATCACCAGCAAGGGTGCTCGCCTCGGTGAAGCGGGTGAATTTACCCGACGCGCTTTTGAGAATGGCAAACTCGATCTGGTTGAGATCGAAGGCCTTGGCGACCTGCTTGAAGCGGAAACCGAGAACCAGCGCCGACAGGCCCTTGCGCGTTTTGAAGGCGGCCTCAGCCGCCGCATCGATCGCTGGCGTGACCAGCTGCTCGATCTGCGCGCCGAAATCGAGGCACGCCTCGACTTTTCCGATGAAGGCGATGTCGGAGACCTGCCGGCCGATTTCGGCCGCAACCTGGCTTCGCTGCGCGATGATGTGGCCGAGGCGCTGGCGTCGGTGGAGCATGGCCGCATCGTGCGCGAAGGCATTCGCGTGGCGTTGGCCGGCCCGCCCAATGCCGGAAAATCAAGCCTGCTCAATGCGCTGGCAAAGTCGGATATTGCCATCGTCACCGACGAGGCGGGAACGACGCGCGATGTGCGCGAAGTGCCACTCGACATCAATGGGCAACTCTACATGCTGCTCGATCTCGCCGGCCTGCGGGAGACCGACAGCAAGGCCGAGGCTGAAGGCGTTCGCCGCGCCCGCCAGGCCATCGACCAGGCGGATATCGTGCTATGGCTCACTGCGCCGGACCTGTCCGCCGAACCATTGCAGATGCATAACGCGCGCCACATTCGCATTGGGACCAAGCTGGACCTTGGGGGCGTTGCCGACGCGGACATTTCCGTGTCGGCACAAACCGGCCAGGGGCTCCCGCAACTGCTGACCCGGATTGAACAGATCGGCCATACGCTGACCATCGGCGAACCCGCGCTGCTTAGTCGGGAGCGGGATCGTCTGGCCCTGGAGAGCGCCGTAGGAGCGCTGGATGCATCGGCCAGCCAGCTGGCAATGCCCGAACTGGCGGCAGAGAGCCTGAGGGTCGCGTCGCAGGCGTTGGAGCGACTGGTTGGACGACTGGATGCGGAGCGCGTGCTGGATCGGCTGTTTGCCAGCTTCTGCATCGGCAAGTGATTCACGTGAAACACGGCCGTGATCACGGTCGGAATTGATTCACGTGAAACATTGGCCTATTGAGGCCAGCCTTGGAGAGACGCCATGACTGACTATGCCGTCATCATTGTTGGAGGTGGCCACGCCGGCTGCGAAGCCGCTGCGGCCTCGGCGCGTCTGGGCGTTCCCACCGCGCTGGTTACGCACAAGTTTGCCACGATCGGCGAAATGAGCTGCAATCCAGCCATTGGCGGGCTCGGCAAGGGTCACCTGGTGCGTGAGATCGACGCGCTCGATGGATTGATGGGCCGCGTCGCCGACGCTGCAGGCATCCAGTTCCGAGTCCTCAACCGGCGCAAGGGCCCTGCCGTGCGCGGGCCCCGCGCCCAGGCAGACCGTAAGCTCTACCGGCGGGCGATGCAGGCAGCGATTACGGCCCAGGCCAATCTCGACGTCATCGAGGGCGAGGTCGACGATATCGAAGTCAGTAACGGCGCTGTCAGCGGCGTCGTGCTGCTGGACGGCCGCCGCCTTGGCACCAAGGCCGTAGTTCTTACCACCGGAACCTTCCTGCGCGGCCTTATCCATCGGGGCGAGGAAACGACGCCTGCGGGTCGCCTGGGCGAGCGGCCGGTCCTCGGGCTCTCCACGCGCCTTGAGGCGCTGGGCCTGCAGCTTGGCCGCCTCAAGACTGGTACACCAGCTCGTCTCGATGCCACCAGCATTGACTATTCGGGGCTGGAGGAGCAACCGGGCGACGAGCCGCCTGAAGCCTTCTCGGCGCTGACGCGGGCGATCACCACGCGGCAGGTTTCCTGCCATATCACCCGTACGACGGCCGAAACGCATCGCATCATCTCGGACAACCTGCATCGTTCGGCGATGTATTCTGGCCGCATCCAGAGCCGCGGACCGCGCTATTGCCCTTCGATCGAGGATAAGGTGGTGCGCTTTTCCGATCGCGATAGCCACCAGATTTTCCTGGAGCCAGAGGGACTTGACGATACGACCGTCTATCCGAACGGCCTGTCGACCTCGCTGCCGGCAGACGTGCAGGAGGCCTTTTTGCGCTCGATGCCGGGGCTGGAAAATGTCCGCATCGTGCGGCCGGGCTATGCGATTGAGTATGACTATGTCGATCCGCGCGAGCTGCGCCCGACGCTGGAGGTGAAGCGTCAGAAAGGGCTTTACCTCGCCGGCCAGATCAATGGCACGACCGGCTATGAAGAAGCTGGCGCACAGGGCCTGCTGGCCGGCGCCAATGCTGCACTGGCGGCTTCGGGCAGGGAGCCCATGGTCCTGTCGCGGACCGAGAGCTATCTGGGCGTGATGGTGGATGACCTGGTGACGCGCGGGGTCAGCGAGCCCTATCGGATGTTCACCTCGCGCGCCGAGTTCCGGCTGCACCTGCGCGCCGACAATGCCGACCAGCGGTTGACGCCGCTGGGCATTGCCCGTGGTTTGGTCGATGAGGAACGTCGCGAGCTGTTTTCGGCGAAGGCAGAGCAGCTGTCGCGCGGGCGCAGCCTGCTGACCACGCTGACGGCCTCTCCCAATGCGGCGCGCAAGGCGGGTATTGCCGTCAATGAGGATGGCAAGCTGCGTTCCGCCTTTGACCTGCTGTCCTATCCGGATGTGGCCCCGGACGATGCGATACGGCTGTGGCCGGAGATTGCCGCACTTCCCACCGACATCGTGGAGCAACTGGTGGTTGACGCGCAATACGCGGTCTACCTCGATCGGCAGCGCGACGATATCGACGCCGTGCGGCGGGATGAGCAGAAGCCGATCCCCGAAAACCTGGATTACGCCGTGATTCCAGGCCTGTCGATGGAGATCCGGCAGAAGCTGCAGCAGTATCGGCCACAAACGATCGCGCAGGCGCAGGCCATGGATGGAATGACCCCCGCTGCCGTTACGCTTCTGCTGGCGGTCATCCGCCGCGGCGAATTCCGCAAGGCGGGTTGATGGCCGACCGAGACGCTATTGCCGCCTATGCGGATTACTTCACCCGTCCCCTCGAAGACGTCGCGGCTGACTTGGAATCCTATGCTCAACTGCTGACAAAGTGGCAGGCGGTGCAGAATCTTGTTTCACGTGAAACACTGAATGACGTTTGGTCCCGGCACTTTGCGGACAGCCTGCAGGTCCTGAAGCTCCTGAAAGCGGACGATCATGCATTTCTGGACCTGGGCAGCGGCGGCGGCCTGCCAGCCCTGCCGCTTGCTATTGCCCTCAAGAGTCCGAATCACCACTTCACACTGATAGAGCCGAATGGGCGGAAGGTGAGTTTCCTGCGAACGGTGGCGCGTGAGCTGGGTCTGATCGTCACGGTCGAAGGACGCCGCAGCGATCAGGTTGATTCACGTGAAACACCGGCGCCCGACGTCATTACGTCGCGGGCATTGGCCGCTTTGCCGACGCTGTGTGGTTGGATGAAGCCATTCTTTGCCCCGCAGACCAGGGCCATCCTGCACAAAGGGCGGGAACATGTTGAAGAACTGGCGGAAGCCGCTACGCATTGGGACTATGACGTGGTAGTAACTTCGAGTGACATCGATCCGAGCGGTGTTCTGCTCACGCTCGAAAACTTGCGTGCGAAATCAGTTAGTTAGCGGCGAACGAGCTGGAGGCCTGTTGTGGCGCCCCGTATCCTGACACTGGCCAACCAAAAAGGCGGCGTGGGCAAGACCACGACCGCGATCAATCTCGCCACGGCCTTGGCGGCGGTGGGCGAGCGCGTGCTGATCATCGATCTCGATCCGCAGGGTAATGCGTCTACGGGGCTGGGGATTTCGCGCGTCGACCGCGATGTCTCCTCCTATGACCTGCTGGTGGGCGAAGCCACCGTGGCCCAGGCCGCGATCATGACCAGCGTCCCAAACGTGGCGATCGTGCCGTCGACCATGGATCTGCTGGGCGTCGAGCTGACCATTGCCGGACACGCGGACCGCGCCTTCAAATTGCGCAATGCGTTCAAGCAGTTGGACGAGCTCAGCATCAACGACAAGCCGGTGAGCTATATTCTCATCGATTGCCCACCATCGCTGAATCTGCTGACGGTTAACTCCCTGGTCGCGGCGGACGCGGTGCTGGTGCCCTTGCAATGCGAGTTCTTCGCGCTGGAAGGACTCAGCCAACTGCTTCAAACTATTGAGCAAATTCGGTCGACGCTCAATCCCCGCCTGTCCATTCAGGGCGTGGTCATGACCATGTTTGACAAGCGCAACAACCTCAGCGAACAAGTGTTGCAGGATGTGCGCCAGGAAATGGGCGACCTGGTCTATGACACGGTGATCCCGCGCAATGTGCGGCTCAGCGAGGCTCCGTCCTACGGCAAGCCTGCTTTGCTCTACGACCTCAAATGTGCCGGCAGTCAGGCGTATCTGCGGCTGGCAACTGAAGTGATCCGCCGCGAGCGGCAGCTCAACGCGGCATAGGAGCCCGATATGAACGACAAACCCACTCGTCTTGGTCGCGGGCTCGCGGCGCTGATCGGCGACATGGCCATCGTGGAAGGCGCGCGCGTCACCGAGTCGGGTGGCGTCAAGAAGCTACCGGTCGAGTTCATCATCGCCAACCGTGCCAATCCACGCCGCACGTTCAACAACGAGCAGCTGGAAGAGCTGACCAACTCGATCCGCGAAAAGGGCGTCATGCAGCCACTGCTGGTGCGGCCGAGCGACGATCCGAACATTTTCGAGATCATCGCTGGCGAGCGCCGCTGGCGCGCCGCGCAGAAGGCGGGCCTGCATGACGTGCCGGTCATTGTCCGCGATGTGGACGACAAGGAGGCGCTCGAGCTCGCCATTATCGAGAACGTGCAGCGTGCCGATCTCAATCCGCTTGAAGAAGCAATGGGTTATGGTCAGCTCATCGAGCAGTTCGACTATACCCAGCAGGATCTGGCTCAGGTCATCGGCAAGAGCCGTTCGCACGTGGCCAACACGCTGCGACTGCTGCGCCTGCCCGAGGATGTGCGCGAGATGGTCTCCAGCGGCACTTTGACGGCCGGCCACGCCCGTACGCTGATCACATCAGAGGATCCCGCCACGCTGGCTCGCCAGATCGTGGCTGGCGGTCTTTCGGTGCGCGAGGCCGAGGCGCTGAGCCAGCAGCGTGATATCGCCGGTAAGAAGAAGCCGAGCGAGCACCATAGCGAACGGGATCCCGATACCGTGGCGCTGGAGCGCCGGCTGTCGGATGCCCTCGGGCTTTCGGTGTCGCTGGCGCATAGCGAGCGCGGCGGTAAGCTTGAGATCCGCTACAAGACCTTGGAGCAGCTTGACGGCATCTGCCTCAGGCTCACGGGCAGCAACTGATCATTGCAGCACCACTCGACCATAGGTCTCGTGGCCTTCTCGCCAAAAATCGTTCCACCGAAGCGGTCTTGCCCTCGGGACGGCTCGAAGTTTCACGTGAAACGCCAATGCGAAGCAGTGATCGCTAATGCGACGCAGCCATCATGCAGATGGCGAGCAGCGCGCGGCGCAGGCTGGCCTCCGCCAAGGCAGGCCGGCGGCGGCTGTCGGCCGTTGTCTGCAGGATGCGATCGGACGCCGTGGCCAGTGCAGCATCGGACCAGAGCCGCAATTGCTGCTCAAGCGCAGAAATGCGCGAGAAATGCGGCTTGGGCCGCAGATTGTCCAACACCATGCGCGGCGGCTTGCCCGTATCGACCTCGGTGCGCCAGCGCCGCAGGTTGGCGAAGTGGATGGTGCACATCGCCAGCAGTCGCTGCGGATCGACGGCCGATGACAGAGCCCGATTGAGCGCCAGCTCCAGCTTCTCGGCATGGCCGCCGCCGGTCGCGTCGAGGATAGCATCGATCACCAGCATGCCATTATCCGCGCAGAGCAGCAGCACGTCCTCGCGGGTCAGGGTCTTGCTGGCTGCTGCGTAAAGACAGAGCTTTTCGAGTTCGCGCCGCGTGATTTCCCGGTCATTGCCGAGAATTTCGCGCAGGGTTGCCACTACGTCACCGTCAATCCGGATGCCGTGCTGATTGAACGTTTCGCGGATCAGCGCCTGTAGAGTTTCGTCGCTGTCGGGGTAGCAGGGCAGGGCGCGCCCGAGTTTGGCCGCCTCCACCAGGGCGCGTAGCGCGTCCTTTGGGGCGAGGTTGCCGGCTTCCAGCACGATGGCGGCACCAGCCGGGTCGTCGCGCAGCTCGGTCAGGGTCATTACCAGTGATTTCCCGGCCCCGCGCACGCGAACGATACGTTTGCCGCCAAACAGCGACATGGTGCGCGCCTCGACCGCCAGGATCGAGGGATCGGCATCAACCTCGGCGCCATCAAGCGTCACCACGCTCGCCGATTCGGGGTCATCGCCACTCAACTGCCGGATCAGGCGCTGCGCCGTCTCGCGCACGAGGCCCGCGTCGGGACCATAGGCCAGGAAAATACCCTCGCTGAGGTCCGGGCGGGCCAGGAAACGGGCAACTTCATGCGCCTTGAGGGCCGTCATCAGCGGCTGAGCGAGGCAAGCATGGCCAGTCGCAGCGATTCGGCAGCGGCCTTGGCAGCGCGTTCGGCTGCCTCATTGGCGGCAGCAGTATCGGCCAGCACCTGGCCGCTGGTGGTATATTCGGCCGTGGCCTGACGGGTGAAGGTCATCGGCTCGGCCCCAGTGCCGTCGCGGCGCGCAATAGTCAGCGTCGCAGTGACGATGGTGCGGTAGAGCGTGTTGGGGTTCGACGTTGCCGACATGCCGATGCCGCCCGCCGATGAACTGACACTGACCGTGGCGAGCGGCGCGGTCGGGGCGTCGGATGATCCGAAGCGCAGAGCCAGCTCCTGATACACCACCTGCTCCAGCCGTGTCGTCGGTTTGGCAAAGGCGAGGTCCAGCATGGGCTGGCTGGCCAGAGTGCCGCTATAGACCGGAGAAAAGCTGCAGGCCCCCAGCGTCATGGCCGAACAGGCCAGCAGGCCAGCGCAAGCGATGGCGCGCGCCAAGCTCCGCCTCGGATGACCGTTTCCCGCCCCTTGGCGCGCTGCTTCAGACCACGACATTGACGATCCTGTCCGGGACGATGACGATCTTCTTGGGTGCTTGCCCGGCGAGAATGCGGACTATCTCGTCCATTGACAAGACCAGCCTCTCGACTTCGGCCGATGGCAGGCCCTTGGGCACGGTGATCTCGCCGCGGCGCTTGCCGTTGATCTGGATCGGCAGGGTCACGGTGTCGTCGACCAGCAACGCTGCGTCGACCGGGGGCCAGGGCGCGTCTGCCACCAGGCCCGACTTGCCGAGCGCCTCCCAGCACGTTTCGGCCAGATGCGGCATCATGGGGGCCAGAAGCTGGATCAGCCGCTCCACGCCCTCCTGCAGCGCCCCAATGCGGGCCGCCGGCGCCGCCGACACCAGGCCTGCTGACCGCACCAGCGCATTGGTCAGCTCATAAATCTGGGCCACGGCGCGGTTGAAGCGCAGGCCCTCGATGTCGCCACCCACATTATGCACGGCGCGATGCACGATCTTGCGCAAAGCCGCCGCTTCACCGTCATCAGAATTGCGAACAGTCCCGGAAGACTGTTCCGTCAGCGCGATGGTTTCGCCAACCAGCCGCCAGATGCGCTGCTGGAAGCGGCTGGCGCCTTCGACGCCGGCTTCGGTCCATTGCACGTCGCGTTCCGGCGGAGAGTCCGACAGCATGAACCAGCGGGCCGTATCGGCGCCGTAGGTGGCGACGATCTCGTCGGGGTCGACGACGTTTTTCTTGGATTTGCTCATCTTTTCGACCGAACCGATGGCAATCGGCGCGCCCGAATGGATGTGACGGGCGCTGCGCAGCTCGCCTGACGTTTCCAACAGAACCTCGGTGGGCGGGACCCACTCGCCTGTGGGAGACTTGTAGGTCTCGTGGGTCACCATGCCCTGGGTGAACAGGCCCTTGAACGGCTCGTCCAGACCGACATGACCCGTCGCTTTCATGGCGCGGGTGAAGAAGCGCGAATAGAGCAGGTGCAAAATGGCATGCTCGACGCCACCGATATACTGATCGACCGGCAGCCAGCGGTTGGCGATGGCAGGAATGGTGGGCGTATCGGCATCGGGGGCGGTGAAGCGGGCGAAGTACCAGGACGAATCGACGAAAGTGTCCATGGTGTCGGTCTCGCGCCGGGCCGAAGCGCCGCATTGCGGGCAGTTGACGTGTTTCCAGGTCGGATGATGGTCCAGCGCATTGCCCGGCTTGTCGAAGCTGACATCATCAGGCAGCACCACCGGCAGGTCCTTCTTGGGCACGGGAATGGTGCCGCAGACCTCGCAATGAATGATCGGGATCGGAGCACCCCAATAGCGCTGGCGCGACAGGCCCCAGTCGCGCAGACGATAGTTGACCTCCACCTTGCCCTGCGGCTGGCCATCGACGCTACGGGTGGCGAAATGCGCCGCCGCTGCCTTCTTTGCGTCGTTGATGGACAGGCCATTGAGGAAGCCGGAATTGAAGATGGTGCCGGCATCGGTATAGGCGTCGTTGGCTACCGCGAAGGTTGCGGCATCGGCATCATCAGGCAGCACCACCGGCGTGACCGGCAGGTCGTATTTGCGGGCGAAGTCGAGGTCGCGCTGGTCGTGCGCCGGGCAGCCGAAGATGGCGCCGGTGCCATAGTCCATCAGCACGAAATTGGCGACATAAACAGGGAGAGTGGCGCCTTCGATCACCGGATGCTTCACGTGCAGCCCGGTGAAAACGCCCTTCTTCTCGGCCTTTTCCAGCGTTTCGGTGGCCGTACCCTGGCGATGGCATTCGGCAACGAACTCGGTCAAGGCCGTGTTGACGACAGCCAGCTCCGAGGTCAGCGGATGATCGGGCGACAGCGCCAGGAACGAGGCGCCAAAGATAGTGTCCGGCCGCGTGGTGAACACATCGATCACGGACGCCGCGGTGGTATTGCCAGGAACCAGTTCGAACAGCAGGCGCAGGCCTTCGGACTTGCCGATCCAGTTGCGCTGCATGACGCGCACCTTTTCGGGCCATTCGGTCAACCCGTCGAGAGCTTCCAGCAGCTCCTCTGCGTAATCAGAAATCTTGAAGAACCACTGGGTCAGCTCGCGCTGCTCGACAATGGCGCCAGAGCGCCAGCCGCGGCCGTCGATGACCTGCTCATTGGCCAGCACGGTCATGTCGATAGGGTCCCAGTTGACCTTGGACTTCTTGCGGGTCACGAGGCCCGCCGCCATCATGTCGATGAACATCGACTGCTGGTGCCTGTAATATTCCGGCTCGCAGGTGGCGATTTCGCGGGTCCAGTCGATGGCGAGACCCATCGATTTGAGCTGGGCCTTCATCGCTTCGATATTCTGGCGGGTCCAGGTGGCCGGATTCATGCCGCGCTCGATGGCCGCATTCTCGGCGGGCAGGCCGAAGGCGTCCCAGCCCATGGGGTGGAGCACGTTGCGGCCCTTGGCGCGGTAGTAGCGCGCTACCACGTCGCCCATGGAATAGTTGCGCACGTGGCCCATATGGATGCGGCCCGACGGATAGGGGAACATCTCGAGGACGTAGTAAGGCTCGCGCGGATCATCATTGGAGCTGACGAAGCTTTTGGCGTCGTCCCACACCTTCTGCCACCTGGGTTCCATTTCGCGCGGATTGTAGCGTTCGCCGCTCACTGATTCTGTCCTTGGATGATCTGACGCAGGTGCCGCTTAAAGTCCGGCGCAGCTTGCGTTTATGGGGGATTTTGGCTACCGGACCATCACCAGAAATACCCTCCAAGGTCAACAGCAACGGGACGAAAGCATGGACGCCGATGCCGTCAGCAGTCTCGCCGCCATAAAAGAGCGGATCGCCAAGGCGCAGGCGCGCTTCGGCCCGCCCGCCGAAGCCGTCACCCTGGTGGCGGTATCCAAGACCTTCCCCGCCGAGGCGGTTGTGCCGTTTCTCGAAGCAGGGCAGCGGGTCTTTGGCGAGAACCGCGTGCAGGAGGCCAAGGACAAGTGGCCCGCGCTGCGCCAGCTCTATCCTGATATCGAGCTGCATCTGATCGGACCGCTGCAGACCAACAAGGCGCGTGAGGCGGTGGCCTTGTTCGATGTCATCGAGACGGTCGATCGCGAGAAACTTGCAAGCATTCTGGCGGCAGAAATGGCGCGTGCCGGGCGCCGGCTGCCCTGCTTCGTGCAGGTCAATATCGGGCTCGAGGAGCAAAAGGCCGGTATTGCGTCGGCCGAGACCGTGGCTTTCGTCACCCGCTGCCGCCAGGAGCATGGGCTCGATATCGTCGGTCTCATGTGCATTCCGCCCGATGGCGTACCATCTGGTCCCTATTTTGCTCATCTCGCCGAACTGGGGCGCGCGGCTGATGTCGACCAGCTCTCGATGGGCATGAGCGGGGATTTCGAGGTGGGTATCGCCATGGGCGCCACTCATGTGCGGGTCGGTTCGGCGCTATTCGGCTCGAGACCGCCGATCGCGTAGGCCCATTTCAAGCCGCGCCGGAAGCAAATGACGCGTCCTGCGGAAAGGACTGCAACTTCTCAGCGGCACACTCGTTGCTCCTGCCTGTAACGCCGATGTGATTGGCTGGCCGAAAACCCGTCGCAATATTGTGACTTTTGGCGGGGCCGACGCAAAAAGTCCGGAGAAAACAATGAACAAGCGACGCATCCTGCTGGTGGACGACGACGCTGATCTACGCCAGACGCTGGTCGAGCAACTCGAAACGCATCGCGAATTCGAGGTCATGCAGGCTGGAACGGCCAATGATGCGCTCAAGGCGACGCGCGAAAACAATGTCGACCTGATGATCCTCGATGTCGGACTGCCCGACATGGATGGACGCGAGGCGGTCAAGGTGCTGCGCAGCGAGGGCTACAAGAGCCCGATCCTGATGCTGACCGGACACGATACCGACGCTGACCAGATTCGCGGGCTCGATTCGGGCGCCAATGACTATCTCACCAAACCGTTCCGCTTTCCGGTCCTGCTGGCGCGCATCAACGCTGCCCTGCGGCAGCACGACCAGAGCGAGGACGTGGTGTTCACCATCGGCCAATACAGCTTCCAGCCTTCGGCAAAACTGCTTGAGGCCAATGATGGCAACAAGGTGCGGCTCACCGACAAGGAAACTTCCATTCTGAAGTATCTTTATCGGCAGGGGCCCAAGACCATCACCCGCGATGTGCTGCTCAAGGAGGTCTGGGGCTACAATAACCGGGTCACCACCCATACGCTTGAGACCCATATTTACCGCCTGCGCCAGAAGATCGAGCGGGACCCGTCCAATGCCCGCCTGCTGGTGACGGAAGAGGGCGGTTATCGGCTGGTGCCGTAAAGCCGTGGACCACCACAAAATCCGGTACAAAGCCACGCAAAATGCCCTATAGGATGGGGCGGCTCCGCTCAGGCGGGGCCGGTGGCATCCGGATGGGTTCATGATCAGGGACGATGCGGCTGAGGCGCTGGCCCAGGCCGAATTCTTCGATATCTGCGACGACGAGCAGCGGCGCATGCTGGCCTTTGCCGGCGACATCAGGCATTTCGACCCCGATGCAGTGCTCTACAAGGCCGGCGACATGCCGCTGGGGGCGTTCGTCCTGGTCGAGGGTACGCTCAAGGCCAGGCCCGAGGGCCCGGGCGCCGGCAAGCCCTATGCGATCTCCGAGCCGGGCAGCGTGGTTTCCGCCATGGCGCTGATCCTGGCCAAGCCGCGCCCTGTCACCATCACCGCCGTTACCGACAGCCAGACCCTCTTCGTGCCGCGCACAGCATTTCTCAAGCTGGTGCAGCAATCGCCGGAACTGGCGCAGCGCGCCGTGGCCCGCGTCGAGCGCGAACTGGGCAATTATCTGGGTGCGCTGGAGCCGGTGCGGCGCAAGATGAAGGACGGCGAGGGGGCTTAGACCCCCGCGAACCTGGCAATGACCGGCACGTGGTCGCTGGGCTGGGGCGTGTAGCCGCGGAAGGCCTTGACGATTTCGGTGCCGATGCAGTGCTCGGCGACGTCAGCCGTGGCCCAGATATGGTCGAGGCGGCGGCCCTTGTTGGCGAGTTCCCAATTGGCGCTGCGATAGCTCCACCACGAATAGAGCTTCTGGTCATAGGGCACGTGCTTGCGCACCAGGTCGGTCCAGCCATGGCCGCCATTGAGGATGGCGTTGAGCGCTTCGGTCTCGACCGGGGTGTGGCTGACGATCTTGAGCAGCTGCTTGTGGCTCCACACGTCGTTTTCATGCGGCGCAATGTTGAAGTCGCCGGCAATCAGATGCCCGCGCTGGAACATCGGATCGGTGAACCAGGTGGTCAGCTCGCTCAAAAAGCCCAGCTTGTGCTTGAACTTGGGATTGATCTCGGGGTCGGGCTCGTCGCCGCCGGCAGGAATGTAGAAATCGTGCAGCGTCACCGGGCCATGGCCGAAATCGGTCAGCGCGGAGATGTGACGCGATTCGGGGATCTCGCAGAACATCCGGCTCGAGACGTCGGTCAGCGGGAATTTGCTGACGATGGCGACGCCGTGATAGCCCTTTTGCCCATGCACCGCCATGTGCGGATAGCCGGCATCGCGGAACGCGTTGCGCGGGAACTGGTCGTCCAGGCACTTAATCTCCTGGAACATGATCACGTCGGGCGCGTGCTGGGCAATGAAGTCGAGCACCATGGGCAGGCGCAGGCGGATCGAATTGATGTTCCAGGTGACAACAGAGACGGGCATTTTTGGCCTTTGGCTGAAAGGGCACTTCTTATCGCCAAGCACGAGGAGTCGAACAAGCCGGAAATGGCGGGGTTCGGGCGAGCCAAAGCGCCGCCTGAAACGCGGTTCTCGTGAAACACGGTGACAGGCGGCCTTTGGGCCAAGAACTGTCGACATGGAACGGACCAAGGGCCGCCTGTCACGCGTTGGAGCTTCCTCACCGGGTCCGGTATCAAGCACGCTGTATCGCAAGCGTGGTTGCCGACTTTCTGCCCAGGCCAAACAGGCGCCCCCGTCTCCAACCTCCCCACCCGACCCTGCGTCGGGGCCGCGTGTTGGCGGGGATGGGACGGAGTATGCGGGAGGGGAGTGGGGGCGGGGATAAGTTTTTTGGGGGTGCGTTAACGA
>JAKFDU010000068.1:0-6183 GCA_036675975.1 Devosia sp.
TTGCGGCCTCGACTTCGGCACGTCCAATTCGACCATGGGCCGCGTCGGCACGGACGGGATCCCGCAATTGCTGGCGCTGGAGGAGGGCAAAGAGACTATTCCCAGCGTGCTGTTTTTCGGCTTCGAGGATGACGGCATTCATTTCGGTCGGCAGGCGGTGGCCGAGTATGTGACCGGCGCCGATGGGCGGCTGATGCGCTCGCTCAAGAGCGTACTCGGCACCTCGTTGATGAGCGACAGCACGCGGGTCAAGGCGCGCAATTACGGTTTCATCGAAATCCTGGGCATCTTCATCGCCGAATTGAAGCGACGGGCCGAGGCCGAACTGGGCGAGACGGTGGACACCGTCGTCTGCGGCCGGCCGGTGCATTTCGTCGACGACGACACAGTGGCCGACGCGGCGGCTCAAAAGCAGCTCGAAGGCGCCGTGCGGGCGCAGGGATTCAAGCATATCGACTTCCAGTTCGAGCCGATCGCGGCGGCGCTCGACTATGAGCGACAGGTAAGGTCGGAGAAGCTGGCGCTGATCGTCGACCTGGGCGGCGGCACCTCGGACTTCACCGTGATCCGCGTCTCGCCGGAGCGCGCCAAGTCGGTGGAGCGGGGCCAGGATATTCTCGCGACGGCGGGGGTGCATGTCGGCGGCACCGACTTCGACCGGTTGCTGTCGATGGGCAAGGTGATGCCCGAGCTGGGCCTGGGTACCATGACAATAGACGGCAAGCGGCATCTGCCGGTGGCGCCCTATTATGATCTTTCGACCTGGCACCGGATCAACCGGCTCTATACCGCACAGACGCTGCGCGACCTGCGCGGCACCCAGCGCGAGGCGCGGGCGCCCGAGCGCGTCGCAATGATGATGGAGCTGATCGAGGATCGGCTGGGGCACCGGCTGGTGGGGGCGGTGGAAGCCGCCAAGATCGCTCTGTCGGATGCGGAGGCGACGGACTTCGCCTTTCCGGTGCGCGACCGGCGGATCGAAACCGTGATGACCAAGTCCGACCTGACCAGGGCGCTGCACCATTCCGTCGAGCGGATCGAGAATACCATCGCCGAGACGTTGCGGCGGGCAGGGGTGTCGGGAAGGGCCATCGACAGCCTGATCCTGACCGGAGGTTCGACGCAGGTGCCGGTTATCGCGGCGCGGCTGCGGGCACTGTTCCCCGAAGCTGAACTGGTTCGCACCGATGTGCTGGGCAGCGTCGGGCTGGGCCTGGCGATGGATGCGTCGCGGAAGTTTGGGTGAAGCGAACGAAGCCCGCAGTCTTCTCCCTCCCCTTGGGGAGGGTGGCTGACCGAGCGTTCTCGAGTAGATGAACCCAATCTGAACGCTCAATTCTCGATCGGTTCAGTCCGGTGGTGGCAAATCCTCGGCCAAGCAATCCATCACGCCGCGTTGCGCTCTCTTCGGGCCTGGCCTGCGGCATACCGTTGAGGAGACGACCATGACTCTAATCAAGACCATCGCTGCCGCCGTCCTTGCCGTCTGTGCCGCAGCGCCCGCCTTTGCCCAGGACCTGACGCCGGTCGGAACCTGGCAGACCACGACCGGCGAGTCGCGTTACTCGGTCAGCTTTTGTGGCGACGGCACGGAGCTTTGCGCCAAGCTGATCTGGCTACGCAGCGATGCCAAGACCCCCGAAAACCTGGCGCTGCTGAACCAGCATGTCGTGCAGGGCGCACGCGCCACCGCAGCCAACAAGTGGCGCGGCACGGTGAAGTATGATGGCCAAACAGTTTCGGGTTCGGTGACGCTGGTGAACGAAGACAAGTTGAGCCTTCGTGGATGCAAGCTGATCGCCTGCCAGAAGGTGGATTTCGTCAGAATTTGAGGCGAACGAACCGGCCAATTCCGGCCCGTCCTGCGCAAGCGGGGCGGGCTTTTTGTTGCGCCGACTTTTCAGTCGGCACCCGCCCCCTTGTGGGGAGGGTGGGCCGGCGGACGTTGGAACATTCCCATGCTTGAAAGAAAAATCGACTGACTTATCCCCGCGTCACGGTGATCGGCTATAGTTCAGGCATGGTCACGAAATTGGGTCACGAAGCGGACCGGGTGGACCGCTGACGACACCGGGCCTCTCCCGGTGGACTTCGCAAAGACGAATCCCGGCGCTTCGATGGGTTCCGGCGGCGAACGCCACCGACGATACACAGTTAGGTCATTGGCATGGATGAAGAGGCAAAGCGACCGCAGGTCGACTGGGCGGCGGTGCGGCGCGCCTACGAACTGACCGATGAGACGATCAAGGACATCTGCGCGCGCTTCGGCGTGTCGAAAGGCGGTTTTGAGTATCGCTGGCGCAAGGAGCGCTGGCTCTCGCGGCAGGAGGCCAACGCGGATCGGCACCGCTCGACCCGAGACCGCCTGTTCGCCGTACTGGAACGGCAGGTGACCAAACTGGCGAACGAGGCCGGCGCGACATTGGGCGACAAGGAGGCTCAGCAATTGACGGAACTGGTCAAGAATTTCGACAAGCTCAGCAGTGCCAAGGACGAGGTACCCGACAATGGCGGCCCGACGCAGCAAAAAGACATGCGCGACCTCCGAGACAAGCTGGCTAAGCGTGTTGCAGAGTTCAAGCGACGCTGAGGCCCGGGAAAAGATCGAGAGCCTGGGCAGCCAAGAAGTCGAGGCGCGCTATTTCGACTGGGCCCAATGGGCCTACGCGCAACAGCGTGAACCTGAGGGCGACTGGACGACTTGGCTCTTCATGGGCGGACGCGGCTGCGGCAAGACCCGGACCGGCGCCGAATGGGTGCGCGGGTTGGCAGCAAAAGGTGTGTCGCCCATTGCCCTAGTGGGCGAGACGATGAGCGAGGCCCTTGCGGTCATGGTGCGCGGCGAGAGCGGGCTGTTCAGAGTCTGCAGGAACCAAGAGCGCCCAAAGTTGCGGGACCAGCAACTGCTCTGGCCAAACGGCGTGGAAGCGACATTGATGTCGGCTTCCGATCCCGATCGGTTCCGAGGGCCGCAATTTGCCGCCGCCTGGTGCGATGAAGTGGCCAAGTGGCCCAATGCGGAAGCCGCGTGGGACATGCTGCAATTTGGCCTGAGGCTGGGTGACAAGCCTCGCCAATTGGCGACGACTACGCCCCGGCCGACGGCTTTGCTCAAGCGGCTGATCGGGGATCCGCGCACGGTGATGAGCCGTATGCGGACACAGGACAACCACGCGCACCTTGCGCCGGACTTCATGCAGGACGTCGTCGGCCGCTATCGCGGCTCGGTGCTGGGCCGGCAGGAACTCGACGGCGAGTTGATCGAGGACGATCCGGGGGCGCTGTGGCAGCGGAGGATGTTCCGGCGGTTCGACGGGGGCGAGGTTGGACGCATCGTGGTGGCGGTGGATCCGCCGGTGACGGGTACGGCGCGGTCGGATGCCTGCGGCATTGTCGTGGCCGGCCGCGTCGGCGAAGGCGTGGCGGTGCTGGAGGATTGCAGCATCCGGCAGGTTCGACCGCTGGTCTGGGCGCACCGGGCGGTGGCGGCGTTTGTTGCGCACCAGGCCGATGCGATCGTGGTGGAGGTGAACCAGGGCGGGGACCTGGTGCGGTCGGTGATCGCGCAGGTGGATAAGAACGTGCCGGTGCGTGAGGTTCGTGCCAGCCGCGGCAAGTGGCTGCGGGCGGAGCCGGTGGCGGCGCTCTATGGGCGCGGGCTGGTGAGCCATGTCGATGGACTGACTGCGCTGGAGGATGAGATGTGCGCCTTTGGGGCGGACGGCAAGAGTGATGGGCACTCGCCCGACAGGGTGGATGCGCTGGTCTGGGCAGTGACGGAACTGCTGCTGAATGAGATGCGGCCGCGGATACGGGGGCTGTAGTGATGGGCCATTTGGCAGCGTTGGTGAGCCTGAACTGGATCGTCACCCTCGGGCTGGACCCGAGGGCACTGCACTTTCCGAAGGCGCCGCAAGTATAGAGCCCTCGGGTCAAGCCCGAGGGTGACGACCGGTGGGTGGGAGCGTAAGCGCTTCACTCGAAAAGGACCAAAAAAATGCCGAACTGGATCAGCCGCCTCCTGGGTGGCGGAGCGAACACGCCTGGGGAACGGAAATCGCTTGGCGGGCATAGCTTGCTGAGCCTCAGCCAGCTGGGGGCGGCGAGCTGGAGCAATCGGGGCTTTGCCAGCCTCGTCAACCAGGGCTTTGCGCGAAATCCTGTCGTGTACAGATGTGTGCGGCTGATTGCCGAAACGGCCAACCGGGTGCCGCTGGTGGTGAGCGAAGGCGGCAGGCGGGTGGATGAGCATCCGCTTGCGACTCTGCTGGCGCGGCCCAATGGGCGGCAATCGGGCGGGGAACTGCTCGAGGCGGTCTATGCCTATCTGCAGACGGCGGGGAATGCGTACCTGCAGGCGGGGATCGTTGATGGCGAGGTGCGCGGCATCTTTGGCCTCAGGCCCGATCGCATGAAGGTCGTGGCCGGGGCTGATGGCTGGCCCGTTGCCTATGACTATACCGCCGGCGGGCGGACTTTGCGGCTGCGTCAGGATGAGGGGCCGTTGCCCTCGGTGCTGCATATGGCGCTGTTTCATCCGCTGGACGACCATTACGGCATGGCGCCGCTCGAGGCGGCGCAGACCAGCCTCGATATCCACAATGCCGCCGGGCAGTGGAACAAGGCGCTGCTCGACAATGCGGCGCGGCCGAGCGGCGCGCTGGTCTATTCAGCGGCCGGGCAAAACCTGACCGAGGACCAGTTCGGGCGGCTCAAAGAGGAGCTGGAGCAGAACTTTTCCGGCGCCACCAATGCCGGCAGGCCGATGCTGCTCGAGGGTGGGCTCGATTGGAAGACCATCGCGCTGTCGCCCAGGGACATGGATTTCATCGAGGCCAAGCATGCCGCGGCGCGCGACATCGCGCTGGCCTTCGGCGTGCCGCCCATGCTGCTCGGCATACCGGGCGACAATACCTATGCCAACCTGGCCGAAGCCAACCGGGCGCTGTGGCGGCAGACGCTGATCCCGCTGGTGGTGCGGGTGGCGGAGGAACTGAGCAACTGGCTGTCGCCAGGGTTTGGCGGGGCGGTGGTCACGCCGGATTTCGATGGGGTCGAAGCGCTGGCCGAGGACCGGGCGGCACTGTGGAGCCGGGTGGGGAATGCGGAGTTTTTGAGCGACGCGGAGAAGCGGGCGATGCTGGGGGTGTGAGTGATGGAGCGACCAGTCACTTCGAGCTTCCTGGCTTTGTTGGCCGGAGTCCGGTCCGCAACGCTTGAGATCAAATTGCGTCTACTGCTCGATGCTTTGGAAAGAAGGTATCGGCCGGACCAGCCCCGAGCGCCCGCAGGTACATCAGTTGGCGGGCAATGGGTCCAAGATCGTGTGCGCGTGGCGATCTCCAGCCCGCGGTGCGATGGATTTTCTGGAGGTTGCCAATCCGGCGGTACTTATGGAACCACTGGGTGGATCAAGATCGGTGGACGGAGGCTATGCTTGGACTGCGCCGTGAAGCTCCTGGGGATCGAAACCCTGCCGCGAGACGAGCAACTTGAAACCCTGCGCGGCTTCGATCCGGGTATTCGAAAATGAGGCGTCCAATGTCATCCAGGGATCAGGCGCTGAGTGCCGTCAGGGTTGGCGACATAATATTTGGGCTTGGTGCCGGCGGCCAGGAAAAGCTTCTGCTGGTGTACGAGGTCGATCAAGACGGCGTTTCAGCGCGCCATGTAACCACCCAGATGTCGTTCAGGTTCGGCCGTGACGGCAAGACAGCGGTCGACGCTGACGGAGGGTTTGTCACCATCGTCTCTACGGCGCGTCTCCCGCCGGAAATGTATGGGGTCGCGTTGGGGCTAGACCGCAAGTGGGCCGGGCGGCCAGACTATCCCGACACCATCCTGAGCAAGGCTGAGATCGAACTGTTGCTCAAGTACGCGGCGTTTTTCAGGGCCCATCCTTTGCCGCCTGATTAGCCTGTATCAGGCAAGACCATCGTATGGCCCGCCCTTCGGCGGGCTTTTTTTTGCCAGGAGCTTCCCATGGACGAGCTGACCAAAACCGTCATCGAGCGGGGCGATCTCGCACACCTTGCCTTGTTTCTGTGGGCTACGGGCGCCAGCGCCCTTCTCGTGTGGAGCCTGCGGGAGATGGCGAAGGTGAATCAACACTTCAACGACTTCGTGCAGGAGATCGCGTCTCTGAATCGGCTTTTCAGGAAGGATGACTAACCCTATGGCAAA
>JAKFDU010000069.1:0-3153 GCA_036675975.1 Devosia sp.
AGCAGCACCGGCAAGCCATAGGTGCGCTGCCAGGCGCGCACCAGGTGGTCGGACGCCGCCTTGCTCGCCGAGTAGGGCGAGCTGGGCGCATAGGGCGTGGTTTCGCTGAACGGGGCGGCGCCGCCGTGCAGGTCGCCATACACCTCGTCGGTGGACACGTGGTGGAAGCGAAAGGCCTGCCGACGCACCTCCGGCAGGTCCCGCCAATAGGCGCGGGTAGCCTCCAGCAGGCTGTAGGTGCCGACGATATTGGTCTGGATGAAGGCCGCCGGGCCGTCGATGGACCGGTCGACATGGGATTCGGCGGCCAGGTGCAGGATCGCCTCCGGCTGGAACTCGGCGAGCGCCTGCGCCACCTTGGCCGGGTCGCCGATATCGGCCTGGAGGAACCGGTAGCGCGGGTGGTCCGCCACCCCGGCCAGGGATTCCAGGTTGCCGGCATAGGTCAGCTTGTCCAGGTTGAGCACCTGGTGCTGGCTGTGCTTCAGCAGGTGGCGGACCAGTGCCGAGCCGATAAAGCCGGCGCCGCCGGTGACCAGGATGTGCATGAATAACGTGGCCTCTGCGTAGCGGCGTTGGGTATCCGTCTAGCTTGTCGACTGAGCGGCATGGCCGCAAGCGCTGCATTGCGCCTGGGCCCGGAAACCGTAGCGGTGCGCACCGTCGTGGGGGCGCGAAGCAGCTGCCCGCGAATCCGGGCCGCGGCCTTGCGCGCCCATGACGCCAGCACGCTGTCGCCGCCGACTACGTTGGTCGGATTAGTCCGCACCGGGTTGCGGATTGGTAATACCGGGTCCAGATTTACTAGGTGTTCCACCGCGTGATCAGCGGTAATTTCACGCTCGGTATGGTGTTAGTTTCAGGACGAGGCTGGCCGTGACCGATCTCCAGCTTGTTGCCTATCTGAAAGACCCCCAGGGGCGTTCGTTCGCCGATCCTGACATAGCGCCCGACCAGTCGCTGGTCGTGTCCGCTGGCGTCCAGCAGGAAGCGCTCGACACCTTGTCCGCGGCCGGTTTCGTTGTGCGGGTCACCGGCAGTGCCACGCTGCTGCTGAGCGCGCCGCAGGAGCGTTTCGAACGCGTCTTCAATGCCTGCCTCGAGTACCGCGATCCGGATTATCGATGGTCGTCGCCGCCGACGGTTCCATCGGCCTGGTGTACCTGGCTGGCCACGGTGTTGCCGGCGCCACGTCCACAATACTTCTCGTAGTTCGCCGTGGGAACCAGCGGCCCGCCACAACCGGCGGGTCATATTCTTTGCATTCCCAGGGAGGGAATTCTTATGGCTACTGCCTCTAACAACCCACAAGGTGAACTGGTTACCGCTGTAGTGTCGCCGCGTTCAGTGGGGGGCGTGTCCTTGTTCGACGCAACCGAACAGGATATTACCCAGCATGCCGGCAATTTCCGTTCGACGCCGGAAGATATCCGCGATTCGGTCACGGCGTTGCAACGCCTAGGATTCACCATCCACTCGACCAGCGCCGCGACGATATCCATATCGGGCGAAAAGCAGCTGTTCCAGGATGTGTTTTCGAAGAAGCTGAAGAAGGAGAAGGTCGCCCAGGCCGTGGGGCCGGAGATCGAGTTCTACGCCACGGCCGACCAGGCGCTGTTGCAGGCCCCGGGCGATCTGGCCGATCTGATCGAGGGCGTGGCGTTGTCCCAGCCGCCGACCTTCTTCGCGCCAAGCCCCTTGCCGCCGTTGGCGCCCATCGCGGCCGGAGCCTATCGCTACCTCTTCGTGCCCGATGAAGTCGCGCTGCTGTTGCGCGCGACCCGTACCCATCGCACCGGGGCGACCGGCCGCGGCATCAAGGTGGCGATGCCGGATACCGGCTTCTACAAGCACGCCTTCTATAACGAGCATGGTTTCCGCACCTTGACCGCGCTGCTCGCCGCCGGCGCCAGCGACGCCAATACCGACGAGGTCGGTCACGGCACCGGCGAGGCGGCGAATATCTTCGCCACCGCGCCGGACATCACCTTGCAGCCGATCAAGATGGGCGATCCGATTGACTCGATCAAACTGGCGCGCAGTTCGGGCGCCCGCGTCATCACCAATAGCTGGGGGTATGACATCGACAAAGGCACGGCCAGCTGGGCCACCCTGAGTCCGTACCTGAAGGCGCTGGCGCAGGAAGTGCAGCTGTGCATCGACGACGGCATAGTCGTCTGCTTCTCGGCCGGCAACGGCCATTACGGCTTCCCGGCCAGCATGCCGAACGTGGTCGCGGTGGGCGGCGCGCACGTCAATTATCCGGATCTGACCTTCGAAGCCTCGAACTATGCGAGCAGCTTCGTCAGCAAGATCTATCCGGGGCGCAAGGTCCCGGATGTCTGCGGGCTGGTCGGCAAGGCGGTCAATATCGGCGGCAACAAGGCGCCCTCGATCATGCTGCCGGTGCAGCCGGGGTGCTCGCTCGACCAGATCGCCCCGTCCACCGGCTCCACCGAAGACGGCTGGGGCCTCTTCAGCGGTACCTCGGCGGCCAGTCCGCAGATCGCCGGTATCTGTGCGTTGATGCTGGAGAAAGACGCCTCGCTGACCCCGGCCAAGGTCAAGGAGAACCTGATCAAGTCGGCGCGGGACATCAAGAGTGGCAGCACCGCGATGGGCGATGTCGCCGGTGTCGGCAACGACCTGGCGACCGGTGCCGGGCTGGCCGATGCGAAGTGGGCGTACCTGATCTCGATGAGCGGCGTCGCCGCCCGATTCTTCGAGGCGAGCCGTGACGAGAAGGTGGCGATGATCTCGTCCGGTCAGGTGCCGCAGTTGCCGCCGGAGTTCATGAGCGACCTGATCGACACCTTGCGTTCGGTCTGAGCAGCACCCCCAGGCTACCTGAGCGTACAGCGGATGCCGGCAAGCGCCGGCATCCGCTTTTTTCAGGGGTTTTCTTCACAACGCGGTGCGTTCGATCAGCTCGCGGACATCGTCAGGGGTGAGGCATTGATCCGGAAAGCAGTTCTTGTACGACTCGACGGCGGCGGCCAACAAGGTGCTGGCAATGATGAACGGCGGTACACCGCTGGCTTCCAGGCTGGCGACGGTCACCCGGACGACGCCGGCGCAATCGCGATAATCGTGTTCAGACATGGCTAGACCCCTGCGTGGGCACTGCTTATGCGCTTTCCAGCGCGCTCGCGT
>JAKFDU010000070.1:0-3135 GCA_036675975.1 Devosia sp.
CGGAATGCGGCGTAGTTGTTGGCGGCGTCCTCGATCTCAGTCGGGCAGTTGAAGGTGAAGGCTGCCGGCATGAAGATCAGCACCGACCACTTGCCCTTCAGGGATTGCTCGGTCACTTCGATGAACTTGCCGTTGTGAAAAGCGTTGGCCTTGAACGGTTGGACTTGGGTATTGATGAGGGACATCTCTGAACTCCTTCGAGGGTTGGAAACTTGACCCGGCGAATCTTAGTTCGAGATGTTCTAAACACCTTATTGATTGAAACCATGGGTTTGATTGGGCAACTCAATCGCCCCCTTACTGAAATCCCTGCCGCTTACTGCGGCAGGGCTTCTGCCGTCTTCAGCCGAGGCTCTCGTCGATCACCAGCACCAGCTTGCCGCTGACCCGGTTGCTCGCCAGCTCGGCAAAGGCCACCTCCGCGTCCTTGACCGGGAAACTGCCTTGCAACTGCGGCTTGAGCCGGCCCTCGGCAAACAGCGGCCACACCTGCTGCTGCAAATCGCGCAGCAGGTCGGCCTTGAACTGGTCGTCGCGGTTGCGCAGGGTCGAGCCGATCAGCTGCAGGCGCTTGCCCAGCAGCAGCGCCAGATCCAGTTCCGCCTTGCGCCCGCCCAGCAGGCCGATATTCACCCAGCGCCCATCGCGCGCCAGCAGTTCCAGGTTGAGCGCGGCGTAGTCGCCGCCGACCGGATCGAGGATCACATCGAAGGGGCCGAAATCGCGCAGGGCCTGCAGGTTGCCGTCGGAGCGCAGCACGCCGCCCTGGGCGCCCAGGGCTTCGCAATAGGCCAGGCGCTCGGCCGAACCGACACTGACCCAGCACGGATTGCCGAAGGCCTTGCACAACTGGATGGCCGCCGAACCCACGCCGCTGGCGCCGGCATGCAGCAGCACCTTTTCGCCTGGCCTCAGCCCGGCCAACTGGAACAGGTTGAGCCAGGCGGTGGCATAGACCTCCGGCAGGGCCGCCGCCTCAAGCAGCGACAGCCCATCCGGCACCGGCAAGGCATGCCGCCCATCGATCACCACCTCCTCGGCCATGCCGCCGCCGGCCAGCAAGGCGCAGACCCGATCGCCGACTTGCCAGCCGCTGCCGGCGCCGACTTCACTGACGATCCCCGCGCATTCCAGGCCCAGAACCTCACTGGCGCCGGGCGGCGGCGGGTAGAGTCCGGCGCGCTGCAACAGGTCGGCCCGGTTCAGCCCGGCAGCCGCCACGCGAATGCGAATTTGTCCCACATCACAGGCCGGGGCGGGCTGTTCTGCCCATTCCGCGCGGCCGTCAACGCCTTGCAATGCCTTCACGCTGCCTCCATAGTGCATTTGAACCAAGCCCGACGCTGGACAACGGGCTTTTGCATTGCGCCGCAGGAACCGGCGCCCTCAAAGACGGCCTAATATGCGTTATCAATTGCTCCCGCGTCGAATCAGCATGAAGCATTCACTGCTCTGCACCAGCCTCGCCCTGCTCCTCGGTTTAAGCGCCCTACCGCTGTCCGCGAAAACCACCGACGCCGACACCTGGGACTACCTGCAGCCGAATCGCGAACAAGTCATCGCCAGCCTCAACGTCCTGGAACTGCTGAAGCGCCACCACTACAGCAAGCCGCCACTCGATGACGAACGCTCGGTGAAGATCTACCAGGGCTACCTGAAGATGCTCGACCCGGCGCGCAGCTACTTTACCGCCAGCGACATCGCCGAATTCGACCAATGGCGCGAAAAGTTCGACGACCTGCTGAAGAGCGGCAACCTGGAACCCGGCTTCGCCATCTACAAGCGCCATCTGGAGCGCTTGCAGGGGCGCCTGGAGTTCACCCTCGGCATGCTCGACAAGGGCGTCGACAGCATCGACTTCAACGTCGATGAAGGTTTGCTGATCGACCGCGAGAACGCGCCCTGGGCCAAGGATGTCGCCGAGCTGGACGAGCTGTGGCGCAAGCGGGTGAAGGATGAGGTGCTGCGCCTGAAGATCGCCGGCAAGCAGCCCGAGGCCATCCAGGAACTGCTGACCAAGCGCTACAAGAGCCAGCTGGCGCGGCTGCAGCAGACCCGTGGCGAGGACATCTTCCAGACCTACATCAACGCCTTCGCGATGTCCTACGACCCGCACACCACCTACCTCTCCCCGGACAACGCGGAGAACTTCGACATCAACATGAGCCTGTCGCTGGAGGGCATCGGCGCCGTCCTGCAAAATGACAACGAGCATGTCAAGGTGGTGCGCCTGGTACCGGCCGGACCGGCCGAGAAGAGCAAGCAGATCGCCCCGGCGGACAAGATCATCGGCGTCGCCCAGGGCGACGAGGAGATGGTCGATGTGATCGGCTGGCGCCTGGACGAAGTGGTCAAGCTGATTCGCGGCCCGAAAGGCTCACGGGTCCGCCTGGAAGTGATTCCGGCGAGCAACGCGCCGAACGACCAGACCAGCAAGGTGGTCAGCATCATCCGCGAGGCGGTCAAGCTCGAAGAGCAGGCGGCGAAGAAATCCGTGCTCGAACTGAACCATGAAGGCCACGCCTACAAGCTCGGCATCATCGAGATCCCCGCCTTCTACCTGGACTTCAAGGCCTTCCGCGCCGGCGACCCGGACTACAAGAGCACCACCCGCGACGTCAAACGCCTGCTCAGCGAATTGCAGGCGGAGAAAGTCGACGGCGTGGTCATCGACCTGCGCAATAACGGCGGCGGCTCGCTGCAGGAAGCCACCGAACTGACCGGGCTGTTCATCGACCAGGGCCCGACCGTGCTGGTGCGCAACAGTGACGGCCGAGTCGACGTGCTGGCCGACGAGAACACCGGCACCTACTACACCGGCCCCCTGGCGGTGCTGGTCAACCGCCTGTCCGCCTCGGCCTCGGAGATTTTCGCCGGCGCCATGCAGGACTACCACCGCGCCCTGATCCTCGGCGGCCAGACCTTCGGCAAAGGCACGGTGCAGACCATCCAGCCACTCAACCACGGCGAGCTGAAGCTGACCCTGGCCAAGTTCTACCGCGTCTCCGGGCAAAGCACCCAGCACCAGGGGGTGATTCCGGATATCCAGTACCCCGACGTGATGGACACCAAGGACATCGGCGAAAGCGCCCTGCCCGAAGCCCTGCCGTGGGACAGCATCCGCCCGGCGATCAA
>JAKFDU010000071.1:0-13024 GCA_036675975.1 Devosia sp.
TGACGCCGCAGATTTCGGGCTGGACCGACTACTGGACCCGCCTGCCGGTGCTGGCCTCATCGGGTCAACTCGCCGACCTCGTCGCCATGCAATCCATGCGCATGCCGAGCTTCTATTCAATTCTGGAGCCGCTCGATCCCTACTTCGCTACCGACAGTTTCGATGTCGCGGCGTTCGAAACCTCGATCATTGCAGGGCTCGGCCACGACGGCACGCAATATGCACTGCCCTATGACGTGGGGCCGTGGCTGGTATTCTATAACCGAGACAAGTTTGCCGAGGCCGGCCTTGCCGAACCGGCGCTGGACTGGACCTTCGATGACTTCAAGACCGCGGCAACAACCCTTACCAGCGGCGATAACTATGGCTTTGCCACGCAGGCCTTCGATTTCATCGCTGCGCCGGTGGCGCTGGGCGCGGAATATTTCAACGACAGCAACCAGTTTGATCTGACCAATCCGGGTTATCTCGCGGCCGTCAGCAAGCTGGTGGACCTGACCGCGGTGGACAAGGCCTCGCCGGTCTTCGCCTCGGGCGCTGGAGCTACCACGGCCAGCGGACGCTTCGCCTCGGGCAATGCGGCCATGTATATCGATGGCCCCTGGTCGTTGATCTCGACCCAGGGTTCGGTCGATTTCAAGATGGGCGTGGCGCCGCTGCCGCGCGGCGAGGGGGAATCCCGCTTCATCACCGCTGGTTCTGGTTGGGGCATCTCCACCACCAGCCAGCACAAGGAAGAAGCCTATAAGGCATTGCAGGTGCTGACGGGCCCCAAGGCCGCCGAAATACTTGCTTCGGCCGGCCGCGCGCTGCCCGGCCGACTGGCTGAGCAGACATACTGGTATGACGTGGCGGCCAAGGACGTCAGCGGCACGCGTGAAACGCTGCAATATTCGTTCGATCACGCGACCCCGTTCCGTCTCAACGAATACTGGAACGAGTTCGAGAACCTGGTGACGCAGTACCTGCCGCTGGCACTCAATGGCGATGCCACCACCGACAGCGTCCTGACCGACATCCAGAGCCAGCTGCCCATGTGAACGAACAGATCCGGCAGGCAGCATCGCCGCGCCGGGTCTGTCGCCATTGCGTGACCCGGCCGGAAGGGGGAGCAAATGACCATTGCCCAAGAGACTGCCGTGACGGCGATCCAGCCGGCCACGCGCCGCCGCAACCGCCTGAATGCGGGCGAAGGACGCACCGCGTTTTTCTTCCTGCTTCCCAGCCTGATTGGCGTCGTGCTCTTTCTGGTGGTGCCCATCATCGCGTCGGTGGTGCTAAGTTTCACCAACTGGAAACTGCTGGGCACGCCGCAGTTTGTCGGCTTCGCCAACTATGTCCGGCTGTTTACCGCCGACCCCCAATTCTGGCCGGTGCTGCGCAATACGTTGTTCTTCACCGCCGAATACCTGGTGCTGAACCTGATCATTTCGCTGGGGCTGGCGGTGTGGATATCGAGCCTCAAGGTGGGCCAGAAGTGGTTTCGGGTGATCTTCTTTCTCCCCACCTTCACGCCAGGCATCGCGGTCGCCATCGTCTGGATGCTGATCTTCGCGCCGGACGGGTTCTTCGATTTCATCATGGCGGCGCTCTCGATCCACGTGCCCAGCGTGTTGACCGACCAGACGCTGGCCATGCAGGCGGTGGTGGTGGTCTCGCTGTGGGCCGGTGTGGGCTATAACACGGTGCTGTTCAACGCGGCGCTCGACATGGTGCCTGCCAATTATCTCGAGGCGGCGCGCATCGACGGCGCTACCGCCTGGGAACGGTTCTGGAAAATCCGGCTGCCGCTGATTTCGCCGACGCTGTTCTTTGGCACGGTCATGACGGCCATCACGTCGCTCCAGGTGTTCGACCAGATCTACGTGATGACGCGCGGTGGTCCGGGCAATGCCACGGCAACGCTCGGCTACGCCATCTACCAGAAGGGGTTCCAGAATTTTCAGATGGGCTACGCCTCGGCCATCGCCTGGGTGATGTTCGCGCTGATCATGGCGCTGACGGCATTGCAGTTCTGGCTCCAGCGCAAATGGGTGCATTATGACAACTAGGGCCAAGTCCCGCGCGGGCAGCATGGCGCTCGATATCCTCAGTCACGGCGCGCTGGCGCTGGTGGCGCTGCTCTTCCTGTTCCCGTTCTTCTGGATGGTGTCGAACGCGGTGCGCAGCAATGCCGAGGTGCTGGCCATCCCGGTGCGCATCCTGCCAAATGTGTTCGAGTGGCACAACTTCGCGGCGGCGTGGACGCAGCTGCCGTTCGGGCGGTTTTTCGTCAACAGCCTCATCGTTTCGGTCAGCGTCACGGCCATCACGGTGGTGGTTTCGTGTCTCTCGGGCTACGCCTTCGCGCGGCTCAAGTTCCCCGGGCGTGACGCGCTGCTGATGGCCTATCTCGCCACCCTCATGGTGCCCGGCATCATGCTGATCATTCCGTTGTTCCTGATCGTCAACAATCTGGGCATGGTCAACACTTTCCAGGGGGTGATCCTGCCGGTTGCATTCGGCACGTTCGGCTCATTCCTGATGCGACAGTTCTTTCTGTCCATCCCCAACGAACTCGAGGAGGCTGCGCGCATCGACGGTGCTTCGCGGCTGCGGATCCTGGTCAGCATCATCGTGCCGCTGTCCATGCCGGCGATCGGGCTGCTGTCGCTGTTCAGTTTCATCGGCCAGTGGAACAACTTCCTGTGGCCGCTGATCGTGATGACGGGCGCGGACAATGCCACGCTGCCGGTTGGTCTCACCCTGTTCCAGACGCAACAGGGCACGGCCTGGAACTACATCATGGCCGGCGCCACCCTTTCGATGCTTCCCGGCATCATCCTCGCGATTGCGCTGCAAAAGCTCATCTACAACAGTATCGCCCTCAACGCCGGCATGGGTGGTCGCTGAAACTGCGTGTCCGGTCCTTGCCTGGTCACTGCAAGTTCGGCCCCAGGCCGAGCGTGGCCAGCCGACCCTTGACGGTCGGGGACAGTGCCGGCCAGACCGCGCGTTTTTCGTTTTCGCCGAGATCGGCGAATTCTTCCTTGTGGCCGAGGCTGCGCATCTGGACCTCGAAAATGGAGGGGTCGATGCTCAGGCGCAGGCGCTTCAGCAAAGGGAACAGCTTCGCGGCCCGGCGCGGCGACAGCTGCAGATTGCGATCGAAATAGGCGCTGATTTCCGGCAGCGCGGGATCGGCCGTCAGCTGCAGAACCTGCCGTATCGTGTCGCGGCAGGTCTTGGATTGCGTCCGGGCGAGTAGTTCTTTAGCCAAGGTGCGGCGCTGTTCCATGCCAAGAGAAACGCCGTCGACTTCGACCGAAACTGGCTTGTGGCAGAGACAGTTGGCGCAGATCCGGCGGGTTTGCCCACTGTCGCCGTGGCGAATGACGAAGGTCACGCGTAACCCGCCCTTGTCGCAGGCGTCGCAGGCGTCGGTGAAGGCACTCTTGTCCTCGATCTCCCCCGTGAAGATCCACTTGCTGGTATCTGGCGATGAGGGATCGGGGGCGCGACCGGCGAAATCGAGGGACATGGCTTTGCCTCGCGTGAATGACTCAATAGTGCCGACCACGATAGCGCAGTGCGGCTTGCGAGGCTCTGAGGGTGATTGTCAGCATCCCGTAAGATGCCCGCTTACACAGAGCTGACAGCGGCGCTCAGCATGGTTCCATGGGTCGACCGCTATGATGGCCATGGCTGCGCAGACTCCTCCCGAGCCACGCACGCAGCCAAGGAGCCAAGACATGATCTTCACACTGAACAAATCTCTACTGCTCGGCCTGGGCCTGGCATTGCTCGCTACACCGGCCGCCATGGCCGAGGAGGGCAAAGGAAACGGCACCACCTACGTGCTGGAGGATGGGACCGTGCACGAGACTCCGGGCGCCATGTTCCAATACCTGCGCACGCGCGACAACAACCTGGCCGCCGGCAATCCCAAGGACATCGTCAACGCCTATCCCGAGGAGTTCGAGACGGTTGGAGACCTGATCCACCAAAAGCGGGTGGAGGCCGAGTAGATCATAGCGCCCTGGCGCTTGCGCCGGGGCGCGTTTTCCGAGCTTTCTCCTGTGCGCATTGACTGTAGGATGGCGCATCCGGCGCGGTCCGGCAGCAGCAAGGGAGACTGGTCATGGCTTCAGCCACGCGAACCACCAAGGGACGGGGCAGACTGTTCGAGAGCATTGTCGAGACGGTGGGCGACACGCCGGCAATCCGCGTCAACAATCTGGGCGTTCCTGGTGTCACCATCTATGTCAAAGCCGAATTCTTCAATCCGGCGGGTTCGGTCAAGGATCGCCTGGCCCTGAGCATCATCGAGGCGGCCGAGCGCAGCGGCGCGCTCAAGCCCGGGCAGACGGTGGTCGAGGCCACCAGCGGCAATACCGGCATTGGCCTCGCCATGGTCTGCGCCCAGAAGGGCTATCCGCTCGTCGTTACCATGGCCGATAGCTTCTCGATCGAACGGCGCAAGCTGATGCGCATGTTCGGAGCCAAGGTGGTGTTGACGCCGCGGGCCCAGAAGGGCCTGGGCATGTATAACAAGGCGGTCGAGCTGGCCGAGGCCAATGGCTGGTTCCTGGCGCGGCAGTTCGAAACCAGCGCCAATGCCGATATCCACGAAGCCACCACGGCGCGCGAAATCATCAATGACTTCGCCGGTTCGAGGCTCGACTATGTCGTGACCGGCTATGGCACCGGTGGCACGGTCACGGGTCTGGCACGCGTGCTCCGTCGCGAGCGGCCAGAGACCAGGATCATCCTCAGTGAACCGGCCAATGCGCAACTGCTGGGCAGCGGCCAGGCACAGGAGCGCAACGGCCAGGGTGCGCCTGCGGTGAGCCATCCGGCCTTCACGCCGCACCCGATCCAGGGCTGGACGCCTGATTTTATTCCCCTGGTGCTGCAGGAGGCCGTCGATACCAAGGGCTATGACGAACTGATCCCGATCGCCGGTCCCGATGGCGTGGCCTGGGCCAAGCGCCTGGCGCAGAAGGAGGGCATTCTGACGGGCATTTCCGGCGGCGCCACCTTTGGGGTGGCCCACCAGGTCGCCGAGCGTGCCGAGCCGGGTTCGGTCATCCTCTGCATGCTGCCCGATACCGGCGAGCGCTACATGACGACGCCCCTGTTCGAGGCCATCGAGGCGGAGATGGATGCGGACGAGATCGCGCTGTCGCTGTCGACGCCCGGCTACCAGCTGCCGCCGGCATAGCGTCCGCTGTTTGACCGCTACGCCCGGCAGGCAAAGACCGGGCCGGGCGTAGTCGTTTTCAGAACGAGCCGAACAGCGCCTTCTGGGCGATCTTGAGGGCGCCGATGGCGTCGTGCCGGCTTTGCGCTTCCTTGAGGGCATCTATGTCCAGTGCGTCGAGCCCGCGGCCGGCCGCCTTCAGGAAGTCGATGGCGTGGGTGGCGGTGGCGACGCTGTCCTCGCGGAACGGGAACTGGTCGAGCTGCCAGACGCCCTCCCACTTGTTCTTGCGCAGCACGTAGAAGAATTCGAACAGCTCGATCGGATGGAGGCTGCCGGCCACCAGGTCATCGTCCCATGAGCGGTAGTTGTCGTTGACGTCCATGCCGAAGAGCCGGCCGTAATCGATCGCCATCTGCGCCGAATCCGCCGCTGACTCGCCGCCGAACAGCGCATGGCCGAAATCGAGCAGGATGCCGACATTCGGCAGACCGATCTTCTCGATACCGAGCAGCGTGCGGGCAAGGGAGTCAAAGCTCATATGCACACGCGGTTCGCGCGGCTTGTACTCGATGACGAATTTGAGGTCAGGGTTCTCGCTGGCGAGCTGGCCGACCCCATCGAGCGAATGCTTCCACAGCGTGCCGTGGTCGACCTGGAACGGGTAATCCCAGCCGTCCTGGCCGGGCCAGAGCTTGACATAATCGGCGTTGAAGAAACGGACAACGTCGCAGGCCTCGGTGATGAGCTCATGGGCGCGGCGGCGCACGCCGGCGTCCGGATTGGTGAAGGCGCCCTTGGCAAATTCGCGGGTGTAGATTTCAGGTGTAATGCCGATGACTTCAAGCTTGTTGCGGTCGAGCGCGGCCTTGATCTGTGCGTTGCTGAACTCACCGCCAAAGAATGGATAGTTGATATCGACGACCGAGAGGTCCTTGACCTGGCCGGCCAGGTCTATGGCCTCGATGACGCTGCGCGGCGTGCCATAGCCATCGGTCGCGTAGCGATCGACATAGGTGGCAAAATGCCAGATGCCGGCGCCATAACGCTGGTTGCTCATGAAAGTCCTCCTGTCGGGGTCCCGTTTTCGGGTTGAAGCAAGGTGCGGGCGATGGCCGTGTGCCAGCGCGCCAGATGTGCGCGGCGATCCGCCTGCGGCATGATGGGGGTGTAAGTCTGCGCCGCCGCCACTGGCGCTATCTGGCGGCCAAGGCCGGCATAGGCCATGGCCGCGGCGCCGAGCGCGCTGACCTCGGCTGCTGCGGCGGCGGCCACGGGCCGACCGATCATGTCGGCCTGAAACTGCATGAGGAAGTCATTGCGCGAGGCGCCACCATCGGCGCGCAGCTCGGCCAGCGGTGCGCCTGTGTCCTGCTCCATGGCGACGAGCACGTCAGCAACCTGGAAGGCGATGGCCTCGAGCGCGGCGCGGGCGAGATGGGCTGGCTTGGTGCCCAGCGTCAGGCCGGTAATGGTGCCGCGTGCGTCTGCCCGCCAGTGTGGCGCGCCCAGGCCTACCAAAGCCGGCACGAAGGTCACGCCGTTACTGTCGGCGACGCTGGCGGACAACGCGGATAGTGCCGATGCGTCAGCAAGGCCAAGCATGTCGGCCATGAACGCCGCTGCCTGGCCCGACACGGATATATTGCCCTCGAGCGCATGGACCGGACCAGCAGAGGTGCTCCAGGCAATGGTGCTCGAAATGCCGTGCCGGGACAGAACCCGCGCCCCGGTCAGCGCCATCAGCGAGGTGCCGGTGCCATAGGTGGCCTTGACCATGCCGGGGTAGCGCACGCCATGGCCATAGAGGGCCGCATGCGAGTCGCCGATCATGGCATGGACGGGTATGCCGCCGGGCAGGGCGCTGGTGCCGTCGGCCGTTTCGCCGAAGCGAGAATCGGACGGCATGACCGTCGGCAGCAGCGACAGGGGGACGTCGAACAGGGCGGCTAGCTCGGCGTCCCAGGCCAGCGTTTCCGTATTGAAGAGCTGTGTGCGGGAGGCGTTGGAGTGATCGGTGGCGTGCACGGCGCCGCCGCTCAGGCTCCATAGCAGCCAGGCATCCACGGTGCCGGCCCGCAATTCGCCCGCTTCGGCGCGCCGGCGCGCACCCGGAACTGCATCGAGCAGCCAGGCAATCTTGCCGGCAGGAAAAAGGGGATCCAGCGCCAGACCGGTCTTGTTCTCGATCAGGTCCGCATGTCCCGCAGCGCGCAGCGCCTCGCATTTGGGCGCGGAGCGGCGACACTGCCAGGTGATGCACGGGCCAATCGGCTCGCCCGTTGCCGCATCCCAGACGATGATCGATTCGCGCTGGTTGGAGATGGCGATGGCGGCGATGTCTTTGGCGCCGGCCTTATTGACGGTCACCGCAATGACCTCGCGCACGCCCTCGACCAGTGCCGCGGCGGATTGTTCGGCCCAACCGGACTGCGGATAGGTCACGCTGTTGGGCACCGAGGCCTGCAGCAGGATGCGGCCAGCGGCATCGACCAGCACCGCCTTGGTATTGGTCGTGCCCTGATCGATGGCGAGGACAAGGCCCGGATTGGTCATTTCTTGCGCGCTATGGTCTGTTTTACCGCGTCGACAATGCCGGCTTCGGTGAGCCCGAAATGCTCCATCAGCCACGCGGCCGAGCCGGTGGGAACGAAACCCGGAAAGCCCATGATGCGCATCGGTACCGGGATATTGGCGGTGACCACTTCGGCGACGGCGCCGCCCAGCCCGCCCCGCACCGAATGCTCCTCGATGGTGACGATGGCGCCGGTGACCGCGGCGTCGAGGATCGCCGCTTCATCGAGCGGGTTCACCGTGGCCATGTTGACCACGCGGGCGTGGATGCCTTGGCTGGCCAGGGTTTGCGCGGCGGCGACGGCACGATGCACCATGGTGCCATTGGCAATGATGGCGATGTCGTCGCCCTCGACCAGCGTCTCGGCCTTGCCGATTTCAAAGCTGGCACTGCGGCGGTCCAGCGCCGGCACTGGCATGCGGCTGACGCGGACGAAGACCGGCCCGTCATGCGCAGCGGCGGCGCGGATGGCCTGTTCGGTCTGCCACGGGTCGGCAGGCACGATCAGCGTCAGGTTGTTGAAGAGGCGCAGCCAGGCCATGTCCTCGATCGAGTGATGGGTCGGGCCGAGTTCGCCATAGGCGACGCCGCTCGACTGGCCGATTAGCTTCACGTTGACATTGGAATAGGCGATATCGGCCTTGATCTGCTCCAGCGCCCGGCCGGTGAGAAAGCAGGAAGCGGCGGAGACGAAGGGCACCTTGCCGCCGTTGGCCAGGCCGGCACCCACCGCGACCAGTGTCTGTTCGGCGATGCCGACATTGACGAGGCGTTCGGGCCATCTCTTGCCAAAACCGGCCAGCTTGGACGAGCCGACGCTGTCGCTGACCACGGTGACGATGCGTGGATCGGCCTCGGCCAGCGCTTCCATGGTGGCGGCGAAGCTGTCGCGGCAATCGAACATGCCGGATTGGGCGGGGGCTGCGGCGCTCATCAGACCAGTTCCGCCATGGCTTGCTCATACTGTTGCTTGGTCGGGACGCCGTGATGCCAGGCGACATTGTCATGCATGAAGCTCACGCCCTTGCCCTTGAAGGTATTGGCGATGACACAGAGTGGCTTGCCCCGGCCTTTGGGGTCGGCGGTCAGCGCGGCCAGCAGCGCGGCATGATCGTGGCCATCGACCACCTCGACATGCCAGCCGAAGGCGCGCCACTTGTCATCCAGCGGATCGAGCGAGGCCGTATCCTCGGTGCGCGCGCCCTGCTGCAGGCGGTTTCGGTCGATGATCAGGGTGAGGTTTTCCAGCTTGCGATGGCCGGCCGTCAGCGCGGCCTCCCAGTTGCTGCCTTCCTGCAATTCGCCATCACCGGTCAGCACAAACGTGCGAAAGCCAGCCTTGTCGATCTGGCCGGCAATGGCAATGCCGACCGCTACCGGCAGGCCGTGGCCCAGCGGCCCGGTATTGGTCTCGACGCCCGGCAGATAGTTGCGGTTGGGGTGGCCGTTGAGCTTGCTCAGCGGCTGCATATAGGTGGACAGGTCGGCCTCAGGAAAATAGCCGGCGGCGGCCAGCACGGCGTAGAATGCCCCGCTGCAATGCCCCTTGCTCATCACGAAGCGATCACGTGCCGGATCGTGGGGATTGGCCGGATCGTAGTGCATGGCGCCGAAATACAGCACTGCCAGCACGTCGGCGGCGCTGAAATCGCCGCCGGGATGTCCCTGCTGGGCCTCATACACCATCTGAAAGCTGCGGCGACGAATCCACAATGCCTTGCTGGCAATGAGCGGAACGACGTCATTTCTCAGCGTTTGCGCAGGTGATGACATCAGGGTCTCCAGCGGATCGTGCCGGCACAGGTCGTCCCTGTCAGGCGTGGCGAGCAGATTGTCGCGAAGGCAGCGGGCGCCGCGGATGGCGCCACGTCAATGCCAGCAAAGTTGCTTGCTCACGGACAGGTGCGGTTGCTGCACCTCTTTGCACGATTGCTAACCTGCGTTTTCCTTTCACGCAATGGCGAAAAATTGCGATTGATGCGTTTTATCTAACTTTGCGCAAGAGTCTGGGGTGAACTGCCAGTGCTTTTTTCAGTGACAATCCCCGCCCGGTGCTGCAAACGGTAGGCAAATGGTAACACCATTCTACTCGCCTGAGAGGTGCGGAATGCAGAAATCAAGGACTTCGGGTGCGGCGCGCGCGACCGTCGGCGGTGGGCGTCAGCAATTGCTGGCCGAGCCGCGGCGCATGAAGATCCTTGAATGGCTGCAGGAGGAGGGCAGTGCCCGCGTGCGCGACCTCTCCGCGGCCTTTGCCGTGTCCGAGGCGACGATCCGCCAGGACCTCGAGCGTCTCGATGCCGATGGCTACATCTCCCGCGAGCACGGCGGCGCCTATCTGCGCTCGGTGCCGCAACAGGTGCAGTCCATGTCCCTGCAGCATGGCCAGAACATGGACCGCAAGAAGATGATCGGAGCGGCCGCAGCGGCATTGGTGCGCGACAATGAGACGATCATCATCGACTCCGGCAGCACTACCACCCAATTTGCAGAAAATCTGAAGTCACGCCAAGAACTTAACATTATCACTAACGCGCTCAACATCGCACTGATCCTGGGCGCCATCCCGACCAATACCGTGCATATGCCAGCCGGTCAGTTCAAGGCACCCACCCTGTCGCTGAGTGGCGAGAAGTCGGTGGAGTTCTTCGTCGGCATCTATGCGGAAAAGCTGTTCCTGGCGACAGCCGGCATCTCGTTCGAGGCCGGCCTCACCTATCCGGCGATCGGCGACATCTATGTCAAGCGCGCCATGGTCAAGGCGGCCTCGCGGGTCTATCTCCTAGCCGATTCGACCAAGATTGGCCGGGTCTCGTTCTCGTCGCTGGGTGGCATCGAGCTGGTGCACACGCTCATTACCGATAACGGCATTTCCGCCGCCGACCGTGATGCCTTCGAGCGCCGCGGCGTCGAAGTGCTTGTTGCCGACTGACAGGCACCATTCGCGCGTCCTGATGTTTGGCTTCGTGTTGCATCACTTGGGGTGTTGACACCGTCAGGTTCCAGCCCTATTCGTTAGAAATCGCAAAAATATAGAAAAAGAACACAGTGTTGCGATGCGCCCCACAGGCATGCGCGTGGGATGGAGGTCGTCAACGGTGGTCTGACAGGCACGGCGCGCTGCGCGTCGGCCAATGACAGGTTGCGACTGGTCCGTTCTCCTGAATGCCTGATTTCTGGCCGATACCCGTCACAACGGAGCACGGCCGGTCGAGGAGGATACAGATGACACGGCTTGGCCGATTTCTGCTGACGTCCGCAATGGGCGCCCTGATGACCACCACTGCGTTTGCGCAAGGCGCCATGACCGATGTGGGAACGCCGCGCAGCGAAACTCTCATCGTGCAGACCTTCGATGGGCGTTCCGCCAACCCTTCGGCGCAGAACCCACTGAACTCCTATGCGATCTGGCGCGGCTTCCGCGAACTTGGCTGGAGCTTCCTATGGGAGATGAACACGGCCACCGGCGAGTCCTATCCGGAACTGGCCGATGGCTTCCCCGAAGTGCTCAATGACGAGCATACCAAATTCCGGGTGAAGATCCGACCGGGCGTCTATTGGAGCGACGGCGTCGAGTTCACTGTCGATGACATCGTCTACACTCTCGAGACGACGCTCAAATATCGCGAACAGCTTACCAATGTCGCGGCCATGGCGCAGTTCGTGAAGAGCGTGACCAAGGTCGACAATTACACCTTTGAGATCGAGACCAACCAGCCGTCCTACGATTTCACGACGCGCCTGGGCGTCTATACCTGGGGCTCGCAGTTCAACATCGTTCCCAAGCACATCTACGAGCCGCTGGGCGACGGTGTCGTGACCTATCAGGGGGCCCCCGCTGTCACGCTCGGGCCCTACAAGATCAAGGAATTCGATCCCAACGGCTTCTGGCAGCTGTGGGAATTGCGTGAGGACTGGGAGCGTTCCGGCTGGGGCAATCTGGGTGAACCCAAGCCCAAGTTCGTCTACTACAAGGACTTCGGGACCGAAGAGACACGTGCGCTCGCCTTCGTGCAGAACCAGTATGACGTCGATACCTTCATGAGCCCCGACAGCATCGAGGCTGCCAAGGCGCGCAATCCGGCGGTCCAGAGCTTCTCGCCGACCTTCCCCTATCACGACATGAACGATGCCTGCTCCTACGGCATCTACATCAACCAGCAGAAGGCGCCATACGACAAGCCGGAGGTCCGCTGGGCGCTGGCCCTGGCGCTCGACCTGCAGCAAGTCGGCATCAGCGCCATGAGCGGCCAGTTCAAGGCCGGCGCCTTGCCGCTGGCCGACACTCCGATCACCAATGGTGTGTTCTACCAGCCACTCAAGTCCTTCCTCGAGGAGCTGACGCTGGCCGATGGCTACAAGCCGTTCAATCCAGCCTTCGGGAGCGAACTGGCCGACACGCTGGCCGCGCAGGGCGTCGATGCCTCGCAGCTGCCGACGGGCGAAGCCATCCAGGCCGGCTTCGGCATGGGCTGGTGGAAGCACGACCCTGAAGAGGCCGCCAAGCTCCTCGAGTCGGTGGGCATCAAGAAGGGCGCCGATGGTTTCTTCGCCCTCGAAGACGGCTCGCCCTGGGTCATCGAATTCGTGATCCCCGGCGACTGGAACAAGGTGCTGCAGCGCGTCGGCTTCTCGATTGCCGACAGCTGGCGGCAGGCAGGCTTCAACGTCAATGCCCGCCAGGTGGACAATGGCGAATACACCACCGTGCAGAACACCAATGCCCGCAACGAGCTGCAGATCAACTGGTCCAATTCGTGCACCTATAACGCCAACTGGCAGAATTCCTGGCGGCAGTTCCTGCCTGTGAATGTCAAGGATGCCACCTCGACCGATCCCCTGAGCGGTAACTTCATGCGCGTCACCGACGAGCGCATCTTCGATCTGGTCACCGAGAGCGCGGCGCTGCAGACCGACGATCCCAAGTTCGCCGAAAACGGGCTGTCGATCGCCAAACTGCTGGTGGAGGACATGCAGATGATCAACCTGATGAACATCCCCACCACGATCCCGACCAACAGCACCTATTGGACCAACTTCCCCAAGCAGGACAACTTCTACGCTGCGCCCTACACCTGGTGGAGTTCCTTCAAGCAGACCATCGTCAATATCGAGCCTACGGGGCAGTAAGCTGCCCGGTTGGCGAGGCGGCCACGTCCTCCGGCTGCCTCGCCACCCCTTTACCTTGAGGTTTGATCAATGGGTGTCGTGAGCTTTGTGGCCAAGCGTGTCGGCCTTTATTTTGCCGTGCTGTTTATCGGCCTGAC
>JAKFDU010000072.1:0-5868 GCA_036675975.1 Devosia sp.
CCGGCGGCCCCGGGGACGCTCGCCCTATTGCGGCCGAAACGCGAACCTGTGGGAGAGGCAAAACCCCCACCCGGCTCACCCCACCACTGTTCGCCTGCAGGCCGCCCATGCGGGGTGATGGGCAGGAGTGTGCCACGGGTTTTGGGGAGGGGGATAAGTTCGGACAGATCCTCGTTCCGAGCGTGTGGCCCCACCCCCTCCTGCCTCCCCCATCAAGGGGGAGGTTCGGCTCCACTCTGGTGGCAAGATCGAGCCCCCACCACCGGGCGGCACCTCCCCCTTGATGGGGAAGGTTGGGAGGAGGCCGCTTGCGCCGAGGTGCGCGAATGCTGGCTCAAACAAAAAAGGCCGGACATTGCTGTCCGGCCTTGAACTTATTCGGCGGGGGTGGTGCCGCCCGCCGTGAGGAATGCCGGCAATTCGCCGACATCGGGCTGTTCGGCCCCGGCCAGGTCGTCGCCACCCGCCGGACGGCGGCGGCGCGGACGGCGCTCGCGCGGCTTGCGGGCCTCGCCCTCTGCCTCCACGGGCTGTTCGCTGGTGGAAGCCTCGACAACTTCGGCAGCAGCAGGCTGCGCCTGCTCGGCCGCGACCGGCTGCTGGCCCTCGCCTTCGGGACGGAAACGGTCACGGCGCGGACGATCACGGCGTTCGCCGCGCGGCTGGCGCTCGCCATCCTGGTTGTCCTGACGCGGCGGGCGCTGCTCGCCTTGGCTCTGGCGCGGCTGTTCGCCGTCACCCTGCGGCTCGTCGCCATCCTGCTGCACATATTGCTGCTGGGGCTGCGGCTGCGGCGACGAGAAGCGCGAATTCATCTCGGGCATATCGTCATCATAATCGGCATCATCCGCCCCGTCCGGGCGCTGGCCATTCTGGGCCTGCTGGGCGCTGGTGACGATGCGGAAATAGTGCTCGGCGTGCTGCAGATAATTCTCCGCCATCACCGAATCGCCTGATGACTGCGCATCGCGCGCCAGCTGGAGATATTTCTCGGCGATATGGGACGCATTACCGCGTACCTTCACATCCGGCCCGTTGCTCTCGAAATTGCGGGACAATGGGTTGACGTGCTTGCGTCCGCCGTTCCGGCTCCGCTGCCGGTTCTTGTTATTCTGATTATTGGGTCTCATCTGGTCGCTTTATCTAACTCTAGAAAAATAAGCGTCACACTGCTGGCGGACCGGCCTCGTGCCTGGTCTGGCCAACCCGGAAGAAGCTCGCTGGCTTCAGCATCCGGCTCTAACTGGCTTCATGAAGACCGAAACCGTCGGACGGCGCTCCGAACCTATCCCGCGTCGTTCCAGCCTCTGCCGGAACCGCGCTGCGCTTCGCAGCAGCCAATGGATGTGTCGGGTGGCTAGTCGCCGTGGCGCTCATGAAGCGCCGTTGACAGCCCGGTCAAACTATAACGTTCGCGGCATCTTTGCCAGCACTAATTGCTGATCTCACTGAGCCGTGCAGTTGGCTGCGTCAGATATGGTGCGCGCCGACCACCCGGTCAAGCCCGTTGAGGTCCTGATGCACCACGACGTCCTCGAATCCGGCTTCGAGAAACAGCGTGCTGACAGCCGCCCCCTGGTCATACCCGATCTCGACCAGCACCCAGCCTCCGGGCCTGAGCCAATGGGCGGAGTCGGCAGCGATCACCCGATAGGGTCCTAACCCGTCCGGCCCGCCATCGAGCGCCAGGCGCGGATCGAAATTCTTCACCTCAGGTGTGAGGGTTTCGACCACGGCAGAGGTGATGTAGGGCGGATTGGAAACGATAAGGTCGAACCTGCCTTCTTCACCTCTCCCCTCGGGGGAGGTGAAGAGCGGCTCGAACCAGCTCCCCTGCAAAAACGCGATCCGCTCGCCGACCCCGTGCCGCGCCGCGTTGCGCCGCGCCGCCTCAAGCGCTTCAGCGCTCAAATCCACCGCCACCGCGCGCGCATCAGGCTGGTTGGCCAGCACAGCGATCGGAATGCACCCCGTGCCAGTCCCCAGATCGAGCAACCGCCCACCTGCCGGTAATGCGCCAAGCGCCAGGTCGACCAGCAGTTCGGTTTCCGGCCGCGGCTCCAGCGTCGCCGCGGTCAGCGTGAAGGCGAGCCCGTAAAATTCCCGCTCGCCGATGATTCGCGCCACCGACTCGCCGGTCATCCGGCGCTGCAGCAGTTCGGCCACCCGAGTGGCGCCACGGTCATCCACCGGCTCATTCTCGCGCGTCGCCAGGTCCAGTGCGCCCAGGCCCAGCGCGTGTCCGGTGAGCAGCTTGGCGTCCAGCGCCGCGCTTTCGAAGCCCAGGCGGCCGAGCACATCGCGCCAGCCACGCCACAGCGCGCCGATGGTGGGCGCTGCGCTCAGTTCGCCGTCTCCATGGCGGCCAGTTGCTCGGCCTGGCTGGTGGTGATCAGCGCCTCGATCAGCTCGTCCAGCGCTTCGCCAGTGATGACCTTGTCGAGCTTGTAGAGCGTCAGGTTGATGCGGTGATCGGTCACCCGGCCCTGCGGGAAATTGTAGGTGCGGATGCGCTCGGAGCGGTCGCCCGAGCCCACCTGCCCCTTGCGCTCGGCCGAACGGGCGCTGTCGCGCTCCTCGCGCTGCATGTCATAGAGCCGCGAGCGCAGCACCTGCATGGCCAGCGCCCGGTTCTGGTGTTGCGACTTCATCGCCGAAGTGACGACGATGCCCGAGGGAATATGGGTGATGCGCACGGCGGAGTCGGTGGTGTTGACGTGCTGTCCGCCGGCGCCCGAGGCGCGCATGGTGTCGATACGGATGTCTTCGGTCCGGATTTCGATGTCGATATCCTCAACCTCGGGCAGCACCGCCACCGTCGCGGCCGAAGTGTGAATGCGGCCCGAACCCTCGGTCGCCGGCACGCGCTGCACCCGGTGCACACCGCTCTCGAACTTCATCCGCGCATAGACGCCCTTGCCTGAGACACTGGCGATGATTTCCTTGAAGCCTCCCATTTCGCCGGGGCTCTCCTCCATCACGGTGACCTTCCAGCCGTGATTGGCGGCATAGCGCTCATACATGCGGAACAGGTCACCGGCGAACAGGGCCGCCTCGTCGCCACCGGTGCCACCGCGGATTTCGAGGATGATCGACTTCTCGTCGGCCTCGTCCTTGGGCAGCAGCAGGATGCGCACGGCCTGGAACAGGCGCTCGATTTTCTCGTCGAGTTCGGCAATTTCGGCCTGGGCCATTTCGGCCATTTCCTTATCGCCGCTCTTGAGCAGCGCTTCGGCCTCGGCGCGATCGCTCAGCGCTTTGTTATAGGCGCGGATCTCGCCGACGATGGGCGCCAGCTCGGCATGTTCCTTGGAAAACTTGACGAACTCGTCCGGCCCGGCCCCACCCGACAGGGCCGCCTCGACATACTGGAACCGCGTCTCGAGCGCGTCGAGCTTGTCTTGGGGAAGAGATGCCATTCAACCGTCCTGCCAATAACCACCGGGTCATTCCGGCGCAGGCCGGAATCCATGTGCGGGATACTCCCGGCTCTGGATGTTGCGGATGGTTCACAACATGGATCCCGGCCTGCGCCGGGATGACATCGTGCGTTTAATGTGTGCAGCACACATTCGCAAGGTTGGCACCTCTTCACCTCCCGTCGAAGGGAGAGGTGAAGAACGTCAAACCGGCAAATTCTGCTTCTTGATCCATTCCTGCAACAGCTGGCGGATCGTTACCCCATCGGCCCCGTCGCTCAGGGCCGCGCCGACCGACAGCTGGATGGGCCGCAGATCGAGATTGAGCACCAGTTCCTTGATCGGCCCGATCGAGGCCGGGCCCATGGAGAGCCGTGTCATGCCGACGGCCATCAGCGCCAGCGCCTCCAGCGGCTTGCCGGCCAGCTCGCCGCACATGGTGATCGGGATATTGTAGCGCCGGGCGGCATCGACCACCATGCGGATGGCCCGCAGGCGCGGCATGCCGATCGGATCGTAATTCTTGGCGACGCGCGGATTGGCGCGATCGGACGCAGTCAGGAACTGCACCAGGTCGTTGGAGCCGATGGAGACGAAATCCGCCTCGGGCAGCAGCTGGTCGAGTTCGAACAGCAGCGACGGCACCTCCACCATCACCCCCAGTTCGAGCCGACTCGGAATGGTCTTGCCCTGGCGCTTGAGCCGGTCGACTTCCTTTTGCACCACCAGCTTGGTCTGGAGGAACTCAAAGGTCTCGGTGACCATGGGCACCAGGATCTTGAGCGGCCTGCCATCGGCGGCCAGCAGCAGCGCCCGGATCTGGGTGCGCAGCAGGCCGGGCCGCTCCAGCCCCAGCCGGATCGAGCGGAAGCCCATGGCGGGGTTTTCCTCGGCCATCGAGCGTTGATAGGGCAACACCTTGTCGCCGCCGATATCGAGCAGACGGAACACCACCGGTCGCTCGCCGGCAATGGCCATGGCCTCGGCATAAAGCTCCTGCTGCTCGTGCAGGCGCGGCAGCTTACTGGCGATCATGAACTGCAATTCGGTGCGGAACAGGCCGACACCGGCCGCGCCGGTATCATCCAGCATCGGCAGGTCGGCGACGAGGCCCGAATTGTGCAGCAGCGTGATCTGCCTGCCATCTTTGGTAATCGAAGGCTTGTCCTTGAGCGCGGCATAATGCGCGCGCCGCTTGGCGCTGACTTTGACCTTGTCGATATAGGCCTGCACGATATCGGGCGTCGGCCGCAGATGCACGATACCGGCCGGGCCATCGAGAATGATGTCATCGCCGCTCTCGCACATCGAGACGATCGATTGTGCCTGGCCCACGGCCACCATGCCCAGCGAACGGGCGACGATCGCCACATGCGCGGTGGCGCCGCCCTCCTCCAGCACGACGCCGCGCAGCTTCTTGCGGTCGTATTCGAGCAGTTCCGCCGGCCCCATATTGCGGGCGACAAGGATGGCATTGTCGGGCAATTCCTTGCGGCCCAGCGCCTGACCATCGCCGGTCAGCACGCGCAACAGCCGGTTGGCGAGGTCGTCGAGATCATGCAGCCGGTCGCGGATATAGGGATCGGTCTGGCGCAGCATGCGGGCACGCGTGTCGTTCTGCACCCGCTCCACCGCGGCTTCGGCCGAAAGCCCGTTGTCGATCGCCTCGGTCAGCCGGTGCACCCAGCCCCGGTCATTGGCGAACATGCGGTAGGTTTCGAGGATTTCGCGATGATCGCTGCCACCAGCCATGTCGCCATGGTCCAGCATGGCATCGATCGACAGGCGCATTTTCTCCAGCGCCGCCTCCAGCCGCACCTTCTCGGCATCGGTGTCTTCGGCGATGAAATTGGAGACCACGACGCGCGGGTCGTGCAGCACGACCGTGCCCAGCGCGATGCCGTCGGTAAAGCTCACGCCGGTATACATGCGGGGACGCCTGAGATCGATGTCGGAGCCCGGCTTGATGAGATTGTCGAAGTCCGAGGTCGCGATCATCTCGGCCAGGATTGTGGCCGTAGTCAGCATCGCCTCGGTCTCGTCCTCGCCATAGTGGCGGCGCTCGGCGTTCTGCACCACCAGCACGCCCAGCGTCTGGCCGGCGCGCAACACCGGCACGCCGAGAAACGCGTTGTAGCGCTCTTCGCCGGTTTCCGGACGATAGGCGAAGGCCGGATGGCTGGGGGCATCGTCGAGCGACAGCGGCTCGGCTTCGGCGGCGATGAGACCGACCAGGCCCTCGCCCAGTCGCAGCGTCGTCAGGTGAACCGATTCGGCAGCGAGGCCCTTGGTGGCGAACAGCTCGAGCGCGCCATCGTCGCGCAGCACGTAGAACGAGCACACATCGGCGCGCATATTGTCGGCGATCAGGCCCACGATCTTGTCGAGCCGCTCCTGCGAAGCCAGCGGCTCCGCCATCGTCTCGCGCAATTGCCGCAGCAGCACCCGT
>JAKFDU010000073.1:0-2283 GCA_036675975.1 Devosia sp.
AAGAAGATCATCGCCTTTGCCGGCGCCCTGCAGCACCAGTTCGGCATCACCAAGGGCAGTCGCGTGGCGCTGATGCTGCCCAATACGCCCTTCTACCCCATCGCCTACTATGCCGTGCTGCGCGCCGGCGGCACCGTGGTCAATTGCAACCCGCTCTATACCGTCGCCGAGCTCAGCCACATCACGTCCAATGCCGGCGCCGATGTCATGGTCACGCTCGACCTGCAGCAGATTTATGAAAAGGCCGAGAAGCTGGTCCAGGCCGGCCATATCAAGTCGCTGGTCGTCTGCCACTTCCCCGATGCCCTGCCGCTGGTGAAGAAGGTTCTCTTCTCCATCGCAAAGCGCAAGGACCTCGCCCGCCTCGGCGCCTCGCCCATCGCGGCCAATATCGCCCATTTCCACGACATGATCGCGCGCAACGAAACGCCCGATGCCGTGGTCATCGATCCGCAGAACGATATCGCCGTCCAGCAATATACCGGCGGCACGACCGGCATTCCCAAGGGCGCCCTGCTCACCCATGCCAATATCGCGGCCAATATGAGCCAGATCGACAAATGGGGCTGTGGCCTGTTCTACCCGCCCAGCAAGGTCGTCGCCGTCCTGCCCTTCTTCCACATCTTCGCCATGACCGTCTGCATGAACGTGCCCCTCTGTAATGGCACCCAGGTCGTCATGCTGCCGCGCTTCGAGCTCAAGGCGCTGCTCAACCTTTTCGCCCGTACCGGCGCCAATGTGCTGCCCGCCGTGCCCACCCTGCTCAATGCCATCGCGCGCGCCGAAAACGTCACCTCAGCCCAGCTGGCGAGCCTGCAGGTGGCCATCTCCGGCGGCGCTGCCCTGTCTGATGAAGTGCGCGCGGCCTTTGGCACCAAGTCCAAGGCGATCCTGGCCGAAGGCTATGGCCTCACCGAGGCCTCGCCGGTCGTTTGCTGCGCCGCCCTGCGCGTGCCGAGCAAGCCCCTGTCCATTGGCCTCCCCCTCCCCGGCACCGATATCCGTTTCGTCGATATCGACAGCGGCAAGCAGGTCGGCATCGGTGAGAATGGCGAACTGCAGGTCAAGGGTCCGCAGGTCATGGCCGGTTACTACAACAACAAGGAGGCCACGCGCGACGCCTTCATGGACGGCTGGCTGCGCACCGGCGATGTCGGCCACATGGACGACGACGGCTATGTCTTCCTCGTCGACCGTATCAAGGACCTCATCATCTGTTCGGGCTTCAACGTCTATCCGCGCGTCATCGAAGAAGCGCTGATGACCCATGACGCGGTCGAGGAAACCAACGTCATCGGCGTGCCAGACGAATACCGTGGCGAAGCGCCCGTCGCCTTCGTCAAGCTCAAGGCCGGTCACACCATCGGCGAGGAGGCTCTCAAGAAGTTCCTGTCCGAGCGCCTCAACAAGATCGAAATGCCCAAGGAAATCATCTTCAAGGACGCCCTCCCCAAAACCCTCATCGGCAAGCTCAGCAAGAAAGAGCTGCGTGAGGAATACGCCCAGACGAGAGCCAGGAAGTGAACCGTTCCGTTCCCGAAAACCGCGACCTGTTCGCCATTGCCGACCTCTCCAAGGAGTTCGGCATCTCGACGCGCGCCATCCGCTTCTACGAAGCCAAGGGCCTGCTGTCGCCCGAGCGCGTCGGCGCCACCCGTATCTTCCGCCGCCGCGATCGCGCCCGGCTGATCCTGATCCTGCGCGGCAAGCGCCTCGGCTTCTCGCTGCGCGACATCTCCGATTACCTGAGCCTATATGACGCCAACCGCAGCCAGCAGGTCCAGTTGCTGACCGCGAAGATCGACGAGCGCCTGGCCTCCCTCGAAGCCCAGTTGCAGGATCTGCAAACGACGATTTCCGAGCTGAAGGAAATCAAGAAACTGGCGGATGAGCGGTTGGTGAAGGCGGGTTAGGCCGAATTGCCGCCCCGAGGCGTTCCACCCGGGCACATCGACCATAGGGCCCTATCGCCCACCCCGCGGCTTCACATTCTTCGTCATCAAATCCGGCTTCTTAGGCTTCACCCATCCCTTGGGCGGCTGCCGCACCGGGACCTGCGTCCCCAGCCCCATCGCCCCCGGCGGGGGCTGGCTCACGGTCACCGTATCCGCATCACCTGGCCCAACCGGCGCCTCGCCCTTGATCCGCGCGATCTCATTGCGCAGCAGCGTTGCCTCCTCGAAATCCATGGCATCGGCGGCTGCGGCCATCTCCTTGCCAAGCGCGACAAGCTTCTCGTTTATGGATCGCGATGACATCCCGAACTCTCCAAGCCCACCGGGT
>JAKFDU010000074.1:0-2406 GCA_036675975.1 Devosia sp.
CCCCTCCTTGAGCAGCACGTCGACCACCAGCCAGGGCTCGTCGAACACCAGATCTTCCATGCGCAGGTTCAAACTCGAGCGAATAGGGCTGGTACCGCCGTCGCAGGCCAGCACATAGCCGGCAGTCACGGTTCGCAACTCGCCGTCGCGGTCGCGTACCTGCACCTGGGCCAGCTCACCCTGGGTCTCCACCGCCAGCACTTCGCTGCCGAGCTCGACCGTCACCTGCTCAAACGAGGCGATATTGGCGCGCAACTCGCGCTCGACCGGCGGCTGGGAGAACACGTAGTTGGGCGCCCAGCCCAGCATATGCGGAGGCTTGGCCGCATCGATGTGCTTGATCAGGCGCGACTCGGTGGTGAGGTAGTGAGAGGCCCGGTAGGGCATGACATAGGGCGCGATTGCCTCAGCCAGGCCGATATTGGCGAAGGCGCGCATCACCTCGTGATCGAGTCCCACGGCGCGCGGGTTCTCGTAGACGCTCTCGGCCTTGTCCAGCGCCAGGGTCTGCAACCCCCACAGGCCGGCAAGGTTGGCCGCCATGGCCCCCACGGGGCCCATACCTACTATGATCAGATCGTAGTCCATAGCCTTCTCCATCTTGTTGTTGTGGCGCCCTGCGGCATGGCAGGAGCGCGTATGTTTGACTTTTGTTTGGCTGGCCGCTTCAGGCCTGCGTGTACACAGTCTTCACCGTGGTGAAGAATTCGGCGGCGTAGCGCCCCTGTTCCCGCGAGCCGTAGCTCGAGGCTTTGGTGCCACCGAATGGCACGTGATAGTCCACGCCGGCGGTCGGCGTGTTGATCATCACCATGCCGCTGTGCATGTGGCGCTTGAAGTGCGATGCATACTTCAGCGAGCTGGTGCAGATCCCCGCGGACAAGCCATAGGGGCTGGCATTGGCCAGTTGCAGGGCGTGCTCGTAGTCGTCGGCGGGAATGGCGCAGGCGATCGGCCCGAAGATTTCTTCCTGGGCGATGCGCATCTGCGCCTCGGCATCGACGAACAATGCGGGGCTCATGAAGTAGCCCTGAGTCTCGCGCTGCAATGGGCGACCGCCATAGGCCAGCACGGCGCCCTCGTTCAGGCCGATGTCCACGTAGGCGAGGTTCTGCTCGTACTGCCCCTGCTCGGCGACCGGGCCGATCTGCGTATCGGCATGCAGCGCATGGCCGACCTGCAAGGTCTGCAAGCGCGCCTGCACGCCTTCGCAAAAGCGCCGATAGATGCCTTTTTCGACGATAAAACGCGACGAGGCGGTGCAGCGTTGCCCGGTCGAGAAATAGGCGCCTTGCACCGCGCACTCGATGGCCTGCGCCAGATCGGCGTCATTCAGCACCAGCAGCGGATTCTTGCCGCCCATCTCCAGTTGCAGCTTGGCGAAGCGGGCGCCGGCGCTGTGCAGGATCTGCCGGCCGGTGTCCGACGAGCCGGTGAAACTCAGCGCCTTGACCCGGGGGGACTCGACCAGGGTCTGGCCGACCACGCTGCCGCGCCCCATCACCAGGTTGAAGGTGCCGTCCGGCAGCCCCGCGCGGTGGATGATTTCGCTCAGCGCCCAGGCCGAGCCGGGCACCAGATCGGCCGGTTTGAACACCACGGCGTTGCCGTAGGCCAGCGCCGGGGCGATCTTCCAAGCCGGAATCGCGATGGGAAAGTTCCACGGCGCGATGATGCCGATGACGCCCACCGGTTGGCGTAGCACATCGACTTCGATCCCCGGCCGGATGGAATCCAGGTGCTCGCCCTGGATGCGCAGTGCCTCGCCGGCGAAGAACTTGAAGATCTGGCCGGCGCGAACGACTTCGCCGATCCCTTCCGCCACGGTCTTGCCTTCCTCGCGAGCCAGCAGGGTGCCCAGCTCCTGGCGCCGCAGGAGGATTTCGCTGCCGATAAAGTCGAGCGCGTCGGCCCGTTGCTGCGGACTTTTCGCCGCCCACAGCGGTTGCGCCCATTCGGCGGCGGTGATGGCGGTATGGGTATCTTCGGCGGATGCCTGGGCATACAGGCCGACCAGATCGGTTGTGTCCGAAGGGCTGAGGTTTTCCCGAACGCCAGTTCCGTCCAACCATCGCCCGGCAATTAGATTCTTATGCATATCGTCATACATACCCGCATGTTCGCGCGGCCCGCAAAGCACGGGCCGCGCTGAGGTGGACTACCAACGAACGCGTTGCTCGGCGATCCGCTCGGCTATCGATTGCATCCACTCGGCGCGGGTCTGGAAACCCGGACGGCGGTGGCACATGGCTTCGGTCGTGGCCAGGATGGCTTCGGCGCTCATCTCCAGGTCGAGGGGTTCGCGGCACGGTTGGTTGGTATAGAAGGGCGTGTCGACGTACATCTCGATCGGGTTGCCCTCCGGGTCCTTGAAATACATCGACCAGGCGTTGCCATGATCGACCT
>JAKFDU010000075.1:0-2406 GCA_036675975.1 Devosia sp.
TCGGCGTAGCGCAGGATGGAGAACGGAGTGAGTTCCGAGGGCTTGAGCACCACCGCGTTGCCAGCCGCCAGGGCCGGCGCGACCTTCCAGTTGGCCATGCTCAGCGGAAAGTTCCACGGCGCGATGGCGCCGATCACCCCGTAGGGTTCGGCGATCTGCATGCCCAGACGGTCATGCTGGGTCGCCGCCACCTGGCCGCCGTGCTTATCGGCGAGCTCGGCGAAGAAGCGCAAGACCTCGGCCACGTAGGGAATATCCCAGGCCAGCACGTCCTTATGTGGACGGGTCGAGCCGATCGCTTCCATAGGCGCAAGAGTCGCCGCATCCGCCTCAATCAGATCGGCCCAACGGCGCATGGCGCGGGTGCGCTCGCGCGGCGGCCGGGTCGCCCAATCGCTTCGGCAAAAGGCCTGCCAGGCGTTCTCTACCGCCTCGTCGACCAGCGCCGCGTCGGCGATCGGCAACGGGGCGTAATACTGGCCGTCCGAGGGTCGCACCACCTCCAGCCCGGGCAGGCCGTCGCGGTATGTCCCGCCGATAAAATGGGCACTGCGTACCTTGACGATGCTGGGGTCGAAGCTGTTCATAAAGGACTCCGGGAAGGGGCTGGGCGCCAGTTGGCGATGAGTTGCCAGGCCTCCATCCTAGAAAAAATCGGCCAATATTTGCTGCCGACCTTGACCCCCGTTTGAGCAGTAGCTGCGGCCTGTCGGGCCTGCATTTATGCAATCTACTGAAAGCCCTCTTAAGCCCGCAGCTTCGTAGGGTGGGTTAGCCGCCTGTTGCGTTTGTCGATCGACTCGCTGTGCCTGGTGCGGCGTAACCCACCATCGGCGCAACGCCATCCATCGCCCGGTGGGTTACGCGGCGCACGACCTTCATCTGCGCCTGGACGACCGGCATTCGGCGCCGCTAACCTGCGCGGCCCGACCCACCCTACGGAAGCAGCGCTCGGCACCTCTTGCCCAAACGGCAACAGACCCCTTGATGCATGACGCCGAACCTCCAGCGCCACTCGATCAGTCCCAGTTCGGCCTTCCGCTTGCGATGGTATTCAGCGGATATCCGCGTTGATCGAGCGGCTGACGCAGCACGATCCGGCTGGCAAATTTCTCGATGCCGATATCGTCCTCCAGCAGCCGATCCATCAGCGCCTGGAACCAGGTAATGCTGGGCGCCACGATCTTCAGCAGGTAGTCGTAACCGCCGCTGACGTTGTAGCACTCGACGATTTCGTGGTACTTGCCGGCCCCTGCTTCGAATTTACGGAAGTCGCGGGGTCGATGGCTGCTGATGGTCACCTCGGAAAACACGATGACGTGGTTGCCCAGCTTCTCCAGAGCGACCTCCGCGCGGTAGCCGCGGATGACGCCCGCATCCTGCAGCCGTTTGGTGCGCAGCAGGCATGGGCTCTCACTGAGGGCGATGGCCGCCGACAGATCGACATTCGAACAGCGTCCCTCGCGCTGAAGGTGCACGAGAATCTTGATATCGAACGGGTCGAGGGGAGCCGTAGGTCGCATGTCGATTACCTTCGAGGCCAGTGCCGGTTAGCGCGCTTTTGCCGATTGCGCTTCGGTTAGCGCTGCGTCGAGCGTCTCGATCACCATACCGGCTTGTTCCGCTGACAGCACCAGCGGCGGTCGAATCTTGAGCACATTGTGTCCCATCGCGCAGGCGCTGAGCAGGACGCCCTTGTCGCGCATCAGATTGACCACCCGGCTGGTGAGCTCACGGTCGGGGGTTCGCGTTGCGCGGTCCGAGACCAATTCCACGCCGACGAACATGCCCGCGCCACGCACATCACCAATGGCCTCGTGCCGGTTGGCAAGAGCGGCGATACCGTCGTGCAGGATCTTCCCGACCCTGGCGGCATGCCGCACCAGGCCTTCTTTTTCGATCGTATCCAACACCGCCAGCGCCGCCGCGCAGGATACGGTGTTGCCGGCGAAGGTATTGAAGTACCTGGAGTTCTTGCCGAATTCCGCCAACACGTCAGCGGTGGCCAGCAGCCCCGCGACAGGTTGTCCATTGCCCATCGGCTTGCCCAGGGTGACGATGTCGGGGATCAGGCCATGACGCTGAAAACCCCACATATGCTCGCCCGTCCGACCGAAGCCGGGCTGGACCTCGTCGGCGATGAAAATGCCGCCGGCCCGCTTGATTGCGTCGACCGCACCCTTCAAGAAGCCCGCTGGTCCGGGGAGGATGCCGTCGCTGGTGAACAGGGAATCGACGATCAGTGCCGCCGGCTTGATGCCGTGACGCCGCAGATCGGCGATCGCCGCCTCGACATCGCGGGTGAAGCGCTCGCCGAGATCGGCCCCTTCGGCATGATAGAGGCGCGGTGCCGGGACCAGGCGAACGTGGGCGCCGAGATCGACTGTCGCGCCGAGCGATGGCGAG
>JAKFDU010000076.1:0-6852 GCA_036675975.1 Devosia sp.
CTGGCCGGCCGCGAAGGCGACAAGGTGCAGTCCCGCGTTATCCGTGAACGGCTGATGCGCGAAGCCGAAGGCAATGTCGCCATCAAGGTAACGCCTGGCGAAGACAACGATTCCTATGACGTGGCCGGCCGCGGCGAATTGCAGCTCGCCGTGCTGATCGAAAACATGCGCCGCGAAGGGTTCGAGCTGACCATCGGCCGCCCCAAGGTCCTGATGCAGGACATCGATGGCGTGCGCCACGAGCCGATCGAGGAAGTCATCATCGACGTCGATGACGAGTTTACCGGCACGGTCATGCAGAAGCTGACGGAGCGCAAGGGCGAGCTCACGGACATGCGTCCGTCGGGCGTCGGCCGTACCCGCATCAAGCTGCTGGTTCCGACCCGCTCGCTGATCGGCTACCAGCCGGAACTTTTGAGCGACACCCGCGGCACCGCGATCTTCAACCGCCTGTTCCACGCTTTCGTGCCCTATAAGGGTGACCTGCCGGGCCGTCGCACCGGCGTGCTGATCTCCAACGGTACGGGCACCTCGGTGGCCTTCGCGCTGTGGAATCTCGAAGATCGTGGCCCGATCATGATCGACTCCGGCGTCGACATCTATGAAGGCATGATCATCGGCGAGCACTCCCGCGAGAACGACCTCGAGGTCAACGCGCTCAAGGGCAAACAGCTCACCAATATCCGCACCACGTCCAAGGACGAAGCGGTGCGCCTGACCACGCCCAAGAAGCTGACGCTGGAGCAGTCGCTCGGCTACATCGCCGAAGACGAGTATGTGGAAGTGACCCCCAAGTCGATCCGCCTGCGCAAGATCTGGCTCGACCCCAATGACCGCAAGCGCATGAGCCGCGCCGCCAAGTCGGCCTAAGGCAGGGGCCGGCTGCGCCGGCTAGCCCACCCTTGAGCCCTCCCCGCAAGGGGGAGGGAGACGATGGAACCGCGGGGTCTCAGTCTGCGCCTCACCCCCTCGATGGGGAGGGATTGAGGGTGGGGTGGGGCCGCGAGCGCAACACGCCGAGGACCCCCCCATGACCGACTGGATCATCCAGACCATCTCCGATCTGGGCTATCTCGGCATTTTCCTCGTCATGCTGGCGGAATCGATCTTTCCGCCCATCCCCTCCGAGCTGATCATCCCGTTTGCCGGCTTTGCTGCCGCCAATGGCGATCTCAACCTGTTCGGCGTCATCACTGCCGCCACCGTTGGTGCGGTGGTGGGCATGCTGCCCTGGTATTTCGCCGGCCGTCTCTTCGGCCTCGAACGGGTGCGGGCGCTGGCCGACCGCTTCGGCCGCATCATGGCCTTCAATGCCGACGAGATCGATGTCGCGGTGAGCTGGTTCAACCGCTTCGGCCCCGTCATCGTGCTGTTCGGCCGCCTGATGCCCATCATCCGCACGCTGATTTCCATCCCCGCGGGCCTCGCCCGCATGAGCCTGCCGATGTTCCTGCTGGCGTCTACATCAGGCGCGCTGGTCTGGAACACCATCCTGACGCTGGCCGGCTACATCCTGCACGAGCATTATGAGCTCATCGAGGTCGTGCTCGATCCGCTGAGCTATCTCGTGCTGGGCCTGGTCGTGCTGCTCTACCTGCTCAAGGTCGTCACCTGGAAGCCGAGCAAGGCCCGAGCTTGATCTCTCGCATTCTGCAACCCCCCTCGCATTCTGCAACGCAGCCTGGGGCGCAAAACGCCGGCATTCACAACACCTTAATCTCTGCCGCCCGGTTTCCGGGCCCCGCCACCTGGCACGCTTCGTGCAATGGAGTGTCCGTCCGGAGAGTGTTGTTTTGCGTACCGGATCCAAAGTCATTGGGGCCTCGTTCCGTGCGACCGGAGCGAGGTCCTATGCTTTTGGCGCCCTCTCTTGCCGCAAGCGGCGGCAGCCACTAGATATTGCCCAGCTTTATTCCGGAGACGCCCATGCGCGCCGTGCTCGACATCATCCTGCTGATCCTCGATCTCTATCGCTGGGTGCTCATCGCCATGATCATCATGAGCTGGCTGATCTCGTTCAACGTGATCAACACCCGCAATGGCTTCGTCGAGGGCCTGTGGCGCGTGCTCAACCAGCTCACCGAGCCGGTCCTCAGGCCGATCCGCCGCGTCATGCCGAACTTCTCCGGCCTCGATATCAGCCCGATCATCGCCTTCATCATCATCTTCTTCATCCAGCAGATCATCGGTTACTACATCTATCCCGCCGTGGCCCGCGCCGGCATCTAGCCCTGGCGCAGCCCCCCAAATGCTACCGGCTCAGCCCCGCGGGGCTGAGCCTTTTCGTTCGCGTCACCCCCAATGCCGGGCGCGATGCCATCGAAGGCGTGGAGGTCCGGGATGACGGCAGCGCCGTGCTCAGGGTGCGCGTCAGCGCCGTGCCCGACAAGGGCAAGGCCAATGCCGCTGTCGTGGTGATGATCGCCAAGGCGCTGGGCGTGCCCAAATCGTCGGTGTCGGTGGTGAGCGGCGAAACCAGCCGGCTCAAGACGCTTGATGTGGCGGGGGATGGCGCGGCGCTGGCGGCAAAGCTGGATGTGTCGCCCTGAGGCACACCGCGACAAATCATCGCAATATCCATTGCTTAACCAAACAATCCCGCTAATCTCCTCCCCCGGAAGGGGCTCTAGGAGGGCAGGGCGTGCGGGTTGGAGGACCGGCACCGTCATTGCGTTGAGTCCCCGGAGGATAATTCTAGAGGGACTATTCTGATGACTTTGGCACTCTGGCTGATCGTCCTGTGCGGCGCTCTGTCCATCGTTTACGGGGTGGTCACCACCCAGCAATTGCTCGCCGCCGATAGTGGTTCGGCCCGCATGCAGGAAATCTCGGCAGCCGTCCGGGAAGGCGCATCGGCCTATCTCAAGCGGCAATATACCACCATCGCCATGGTCGGCGTGGTCATCCTCATCGCCGCGTTCTTCCTGCTCGGCATCTATGCCGCCATCGGCTTCCTGCTCGGCGCGGTGCTGTCGGGCGCGGCGGGCTTCATCGGCATGAACGTCTCGGTGCGCGCCAATGTGCGTGTCGCCCAGGCCGCCATTTCCTCGCTCGGCAAGGGGCTCGATCTGGCCTTCAAGTCGGGCGCGGTCACCGGCATGCTGGTGGCGGGCCTGGGGCTCCTTGGCGTTACCCTCTATTTCATCGTCCTCACCCAGTTCCTGGGCTTCGACCCCACCAGCCGCACCGTCATCGATGCGCTGGTGGCCCTGAGCTTCGGCGCATCGCTGATCTCCATCTTCGCGCGTCTCGGCGGCGGCATCTTCACCAAGGGTGCTGACGTGGGCGGCGACATGGTGGGCAAGGTCGAAGCCGGCATTCCGGAAGACGATCCGCGCAACCCGGCCACCATTGCGGACAATGTGGGCGACAATGTCGGCGACTGCGCCGGCATGGCCGCCGACCTGTTCGAAACCTATGTGGTGACCATCGTCGCCACCATGGTGCTGGCTGCCATCATCCTGCCCGACGCCTTCAAGCTGATCGGCATGGTGCTGCCCCTGGCCATCGGCGGCGCCTGCGTGGTGACCTCGATCATCGGCACCTATTTCGTCAAGCTGGGCGCCGACAACAACATCATGGGCGCGCTCTACAAGGGCATCATCGCTACCGGCGTGCTGTCGCTGGTGGCGCTGCTGCCCGTGCTGTGGCTGATGTTCGGCGACATGAACGTGGCGATCGAAGCCACCGACAAGACCTTCACCCCCTGGGCGCTGTTCTGGTGCGGCGTGGTGGGCCTGGTCATTACCGGCCTCATCATTGTCATCACCGAATATTATACCGGCACCGGCCGTCGTCCGGTGAACTCGATTGCCGAGGCCTCGGTCACCGGCCATGGCACCAACGTCATCCAGGGCCTCGCCGTGTCCCTGGAATCGACCGCCCTGCCGGCTCTGGTCATCATTGCCGGCATCATCGTCACCTACAATATTGCCGGCCTCTTCGGCATCGCCTTTGCGGTCGCGACCATGCTGGCGCTTGCCGGCATCGTGGTGGCGCTCGACGCCTTCGGTCCGGTGACCGACAATGCCGGCGGCATTGCCGAAATGGCCGGCCTCGACAAGGAAGTGCGCCACAATACCGACGCGCTCGATGCGGTGGGCAATACCACCAAGGCCGTCACCAAGGGCTATGCCATCGGCTCGGCCGGCCTCGGCGCCCTGGTGCTGTTCGCGGCCTATACGCAGGACCTGATCTTCTTCTCGGCCAATGCCGAGCCGGGATCATTCTTCGACGGGCTGGGGCCGCTCACCTTCTCGCTGGCCGATCCCTATGTCGTGGTGGGCCTGCTGTTCGGTGGCCTGCTGCCCTTCCTCTTCGGTGGCATGAGCATGACCGCCGTGGGCCGCGCCGCGCAATCGGTGGTGGTGGAAGTCCGCCGCCAGTTCAAGGCCGATCCGGGCATCATGGCCGGCACGTCCAAGCCCGACTATGCAAGGGCCGTCGACATGCTGACCAAGGCGGCGATCCGCGAAATGATCGTGCCGAGCCTGCTCCCCGTCCTCTCGCCCATCGTGGTGTTCTTCGTGATCTACTGGATCGCGGGCGCCGCCGCCGGCTTCTCGGCTTTGGGCGCCATGCTGATGGGCGTCATCGTCACCGGCCTCTTCGTGGCCATCTCCATGACCGCCGGCGGCGGCGCCTGGGACAATGCCAAGAAGAGCTTTGAAGACGGTTTTACCGACAGCCACGGCGTCACCCACCACAAGGGCAGCGACGCCCACAAGGCCTCCGTCACCGGCGACACCGTCGGCGACCCCTACAAGGACACGGCCGGCCCGGCCGTGAACCCGATGATCAAGATCACCAATATCGTGGCGCTGCTGCTGTTGGCGGTTCTGGCGCATCTGGGCTGACGGTCATCCGCCTCGACCGAAAGTGAGGAAGGCCCGGGGGAAACTCCGGGCCTTTGCTATGGGAGATTGGAATATGGAAGACGAATGGATGGTAGCGTCGTCTTCCCAGCTACTGTTGCCACGGCTGAGACGGTTTCAGCGATTGACACGATATTAGCCAAGAAGTTTGGCCTCCAGCTCGAAGTCGCCTGGTGCCGCAATGCCTGTGCTGGTCACAATCCCACCCTACCCACCGGGCGGCACCTCCCCCTTCAAGGGGGAGGTGAAGGTTCGGTGGGTTGAACGCGATTGTGCCTCATGAGTGGAGAGAAACCTCCCCCTCTGATGGGGAGGTAGGAGGGGGTGGGGGCACTGGACAATGTCTGAACTCGCCAAGAAAACCCGGCAGCAACCCACCCCCTTCGAGGTCCGCTTCTGGCGCCTGATCCATCCCATTCGTCAAGCCGGTTGGCACTTCCGTAAGCAGGCGCCGATCGGGCGCTATGTGGTGGATTTCGTCTGCCATCGCGCCAGGCTGATCGTCGAGATTGACGGGGATAGCCATTATTCCGACGGCGGAATAGCGCGCGATGCGGTGCGGACGGCGTTCCTGGAGAGCGAGGGTTATCGTCTGCTGCGCTTCACCAATCTCGACGTGATGGACAACGAAGAAGCGGTGTATTTGGCGGTTGTCGAGGTGCTTGGCGCGAGTGGGCCCACCCCTCCCGGCCTTGATCGTTGACAGCGCGGCACGGGCGATGTCGACCATTCTGGTGGGATAGAACTCGACATCTGGGCCAACCGACCACCCCCTCCCAACCTCCCCCATCAAGGGGGGGTGCCGCCCTGTGGGTGGGGCTCGATGTTGCCTGAAGAGTGGAGAGAAACCTCCCCCTTGATGGGGGAGGTAGGAGGGGGTGGGGCCACACACTCAAAACCTGGGAAGTGCAAACTTATCCCCCTCCCCAGTCTCCTCCCGCATACTTCCCCCATCACCCCACGCGGCGGCCTGCAGGCGAACAGTGGTGGGGTGAGCCGGGTGGGGGTTTTGCCTCTCCCACAGGTTCGCGCTTCGGCCGTTCGGGGCAAATGACCCCGGGCCGCCGGAGGGGGTTCCAAAAACCGGCACTCCGAGACGGCTTCCGTCTCATACTTTTACTACTACGAGGCGAAAGCCGTCTCGGGGTCCGTTCGTATTTGACAACCGCATTGCAGGCGGTGCTTGCGCTTGCCTTTCCGCAGGTCCTTGGACCGTCCGGCGATAGCCGTTGAAGAATCTTCGCGCAAAAATGTCGAAGTGGTCCGACCTCGCTCGTCGCCTGATCAGATGGCGGCCGGAATGGCTGCCAGCCAAACGGGAGAAACCAAAAAATGCGTAAAGTCACAGCCGGCCTCTTCTACTCCGTCGATGGCGTCGCCGAGGCGCCCAATGAGTTCCAGTTCGACAGTTTCGACGAAGAGCTGGGGGCAATGCTGGGCAGCGTCATGGGTGAGGTCGATACCGTGCTGATGGGTCGCCAGGGCTGGCAGGAATGGGCGGGCTATTGGCCCAATGCTGGCCAGGACATGGATTTTGCCAGCTTCATCAACGCCATGCCCAAGCATGTCGCCTCGCGCACGCTGAAACCATCCGACATGGCGGCGTGGAGCAATTCGTCGCTGATCGAGGGCGATCTCGAGAGTTTTGTGCGCGATCTCAAGGCGACCGAGGGCGGCACCATCGCCGTCATGGCCGGCATGTCGCTGGTGCGGCAATTGCTGGTGGCGGGGCTGATGGATGAGCTGACCCTGATCGTGCATCCGGTCATATCTGGCAAGGGGCGGCACCTGTTCGACGCGGCGACACCCACGACGCGCCTCAGCCTGCTGCGCAGCGAGATCACGTCAAAGGGCAATGCCGTGCTGACCTATGGAAAGAAGGACGGCTAAAGCGCCGCCAATTGCGCAAAGGCGCGCTGCTTGGGCGGCGCGTCCAGCAGGGCGGCGATGGCGGCGACGCAGTCCGCCGGGGTCATGT
>JAKFDU010000077.1:0-13021 GCA_036675975.1 Devosia sp.
CCGATGCGGTAGTTGCTCCCTGCTCCACGGAAAACCAACGCGTGAGCTTGACGGGGAAAATAGAGGTTGAATGTAGAGCATCAGCCTGGACTGGAGCCGGTTGCTCGTCCGATCGACATAGACGCCACGGATGAAGTGCCCGACGGGCCTAAGTATCAAATTGCGTCCGACCAGCACTAAACGCGCGTCCGCATCCTGAAGCGGCCGCGTCCATCGCTTTACTTCAGAAAGTGTCGTCATCGGGGAGGCCGGTACGTTGGTTTAATCTGGAATATGAAGATGGTGGCGCCTGGATAACTTGCAGCGAGGCGCGCAACATAGTCCGCCAGTTGGCGACCACCAAGCTGAGCGCCCCCAGTCTTTACCTCATAATCGCAAAGCACGGCTGGCTCCTCAGGCGGCATTCTCTCGATCACATCCAACCGTCTGGTGTCGATGTCCCCGTATCGGCCTGGATCCCCCAACGCTGAAATCGAATATTCCGCTGACACACCGCGGTAGAGGAAAGGAAAGTCCCTCTTTCTTGCATCCACTTCGCCTTTGACGATCGCGTGCAGCTTGATCCCGCGATTTTGGCTGCTAAGGCCGGGCTGCTCCATCGCAAGCGTGAGGGCCGCCTTATCGGTCCAAGACTGAACCTCGGGCAGCAACGGACACGACTGTCTTGCCTGTTCCTCAGTGACGGAACCCACCGCGACAGGAACCGGAATGACCTTCCCATTCGGGTCCGTGCCGCTTGTCCAAGCGCGAAATGCAATATAGGCGGCATCTCGCTCGCCCGCGCCCATGATCGCGGGTTCGGCTTGGCGCATCAGGTAGAGCAGGAGCACCGCGGCTCCGATTGCGCCGGGCCCGCCAGGTGCATCCAGACTAAACAGGCTGCCAATTGGGTTGGGATCAAAAATCGGGTTCGGCGAGATTTCCGTGTCAATTGGATCGAAGTGGCGATCCAGTTCCAGTGGGTCGTCCATGAGGAACGCCAGTCGACGCCGGGTTCGCGTTACTGTCGGCCCCGCCGCTCCCCAGTTGGTCTGCAACAGCGCCATGGGATCATCGCCTGCATAAGTCGTGCTGATGCCGTTCCGATTCTCAATCCGGACCGCGCCGCCAACTGGCGATTTGACTTGGGTTGTCGTGGTCGACCCCACGAACGTGGAGTCGATAACCGTCCCGTCGTTCATGACCACCGAGGATGCCGCCAGGCTTCCGTCCGGCCGCTTCAGCGTTTCGATGCTTGCCCAGAGCACAGCGGGATCGGTGTTTACCCGTCGCTCGGGCATCAGCCTCAGCATCGCGTCCGGCACCGCCGGGTCGCCGTAATATGGTTCGGGCCAGCAGCGGCAGTTGGGCTCGCTGCCGGGGTGACCATGTTCCGACGGATTGGCCCAGGAGAACACACGGCCGTTGAGCGCCGCATGTGCATTGCGAACCCTATGGTCGCCGGCGGTGCGCCAGGTGTAGTGATGGGTGGGCCGGCCGTTCGGCAGGCTGGAGGCGGCCGGCGCCGGCAATGCCACGCTGTCGCCGAGTGTCTTCGCCTCGCGCGCAAGTTCCGCTATGCGCGTGTAGGTCTCCGGCACCCGCCCGTGCCTGATATAGCTATCGAAGGCACCGCGTTGCGCAGCGCGCACCAACCGCTGCCGTTTTGCCTCAAGCTCTCGTGGAAGCCGCCCCATATCCCGCCCCAGAATGATCCGGAGCTAGCGTCTCATGCCGGCGGGAGATGGGGATAAGTCGGCGAACTACCTCAGTCCGTCCCGCCACTGATCGGCGCCACATACGCCACGTCCAGATCCCACGGGAAGAAAATCCAGGTGTCCTGGCTGACTTCGGTGATGAAAGTGTCCACCAGGTCGCGGCCCATGGGCTTGGCATACACCGTGGCAAAATGCGCGCCGGGGAGCATTTCGCGGACGACGCGGGCGGTGGAGCCGGTATCGACCAGATCGTCGACGATCAGCACCTTGCCGCCATGCTTGGCGATGTCGAGCACCGGCTGGCTGATGGGCTTGAGCACCAGGATGCCGCCCTTGCTCTGGTGGTCGTAGCTTTTGACCGCGACCGTCTCGACCGTGCGGATATTGAGTTCGCGCGCCACAATGGCGGCGGGCACCAGGCCGCCGCGGGCGATGGCGACCACGGCGTCGAATGTGCCGATGCCCGCCAGGCGCCAGGCCAGGGCCCGGCTATCGCGGTGGAACTGGTCCCAGGTGACGGGAAAGGACTTCTGGTTCTGGTTCAAGATCGGGCTCCTTCGCCGGCGCTGCCCCGCGCCGCGGAAAATTCGGAAGGCTCGTGCTTAGCAAACCCGCGTCGCCGCGCCAATGTCCGAGTATAATTATGCCCCGGGCTAATAGGCTTCCTCATCCGGCATTTCGAGATTGGCCTTGCGATGGGCCTCCTTGACCATCTCGCGCACCTTGCCGGCGGCCTCCTGGAGGCGATCGGCGTCGGACGAGCGCAGCACCAGTTCGGTCATCACCCGGTCGTGGCCCATCTGGGGATAGGAGCCCATCTTCACATCGGGATACTGCTCCTGCAGGGCGCCGAGCGGACCGCCAATGGTCCCCTCGCCCACCGCGGCCCTGATGGCCACCGACATCACCTTCTTGCCGCCCTTGAGCGTGGGCAGGATCGCCTCGAGCATGGCGCGCATGATGACGGGCACGCCGGCCATCACATGCACATTGCCGATACGGAAGCCGGGCGCGGCGCTCACCGAATTGACGATGAGGGTTGCACCCTCGGGGATGCGCGCCATGCGCAAACGGGCCTCGTTGACCTCGGTGCCGGTCTGCTTCCAGCGCGATTCAAGCATCGCCCGGGCTTCCGGATTGATCGGCAAAGCCACGCCGAAGGCCTTGGCGATGGCATCGGCGGTGATGTCATCATGGGTCGGCCCGATGCCGCCGGTGGTGAACACATAGGTGTAGCGGGCGCGCAGGGCGTTGACGGCGTCGACGATGTCGTCGGTCTCGTCGCTGACCACCCGCACTTCCCTCAGCTCGATGCCGAGATCGGTGCAGAAATCGGCGGTGGCGCCGATATTGACGTCCTTGGTGCGGCCGGAGAGGATTTCGTCGCCGATGACCAGAAGACCGGCCGTAACAGTGTCTGCAGACATGAATGGATTCCGTGGGCTTGCCGTCCGCCAGCAATGAACCCGAGCGATATCGGCGTCAAGCAAGCGCAGCGCCCTTCCAATCGCGGGATCAAGGGACTAATTTGGCATCAATGCCCCGGAGTCCTTTATGATCACCTTCGTCGACGCCCCCGCCAAAGCCCGCCGCACCCCCGGCGTCATTCCGCTGCATGGCAGCGAGGGCTTCGAAGGCATGCGCAAGGCCGGCAAGCTGACGGCGCAGGCGCTCGATATCCTGACCGAGTTCGTCGAGCCGGGCGTGCCGACAGCCAAGATCGACCAGATTGCCTATGAATTCGCGCGCGACAACGGCGCCGTGCCGGCGACCATTTTCTACAAGGGCTATCGGCATTCGCTGTGTACCTCGATCAACCACGTCGTGTGCCACGGCATTCCCGACGAGCGGCCGTTGCGTGAGGGCGACATCGTCAATGTGGACCTCACGCTGGTCGTCGATGGCTGGCACGGCGATTCGAGCCGCATGTATCCGGTGGGCGAGATTTCGCGGAAGGCCGAGCGGCTGATCGAGATCACCTATGCCGGGCTGGAAGCCGGCATCGCTGCGGCCAAACCCGGCAATACCACCGGCGATATCGGCGCTGCCATCCAGGCCGTCGCCGAGAACGAGCGCATGAGCGTGGTGCGCGATTTCGTCGGCCACGGGCTGGGCAAGCTGTTCCACGACGAGCCCAACATCATGCATTTCGGTACGCCGGGGACTGGTGTTCCGCTCAAGCCGGGCATGATCTTCACCATCGAGCCGATGATCAATCTGGGCCGCCCGCATGTGAAGATCCTCTCCGATGGCTGGACGGCAGTGACGCGGGATCGCACCCTCTCGGCCCAATGCGAGCATTCCATCGGCATCACCGAGACCGGCTGCGAGATCTTCACGCTGTCGCCCGGTGGGCTGTTCAACCCCATGGCAGCCCGGGCCGCATGATGAGCGATCGGCCCGACGAACTCGCCGAGGCCCCCTTTCCGGCTCCACAGCCCGACATTGACGATCACGCCGGTCATCGCCAGCGGGTGCGCGAGCGCTTCCTCAAGGTCGGCGGCGATGCGCTGGAGGATTACGAGCTGCTCGAGCTGGCGCTGCAGCTGGTCATTCCGCGCAAGGACACCAAGGGCCTGGCCAAGACGCTGCTGCGCGAATTTGGCTCCTTCTCGGGCGTCTTCAACGCCAGCGAGGCGCGGCTATCCAAGATCAAGGGCCTGGGCGAGACCAGCATCGCCCATATCAAGGTCATCCAGGCGGTCGCGGCGCGCTTCGGGCGGGATCGGATCGACAGCGAACAGCCGATCCTCTCGTCGTGGTCGCAGCTGATCGATTATTGCCGCAGCCAGATGGCATTCGAATCCATCGAGCAGTTCCGCATCCTGTTCCTCGACAAGAAGAACCGGCTGATCGCCGATGAAGTGCAGCAGACCGGCACGGTGGACCACACGCCGGTCTATCCGCGCGAGGTCATCAAGCGCTCGCTCGAACTGTCAGCCACCGCGCTGATCCTGGTGCACAATCACCCATCCGGGGACCCTGCCCCGTCATCGGCTGACGTGCGGATGACGCGGGAAATCTCTGATGTCGCCAAACCGCTCGGCATAACCGTGCACGATCACATCATCATTGGAAAATCCGGGCACGCGTCGCTGCGCGGGCTCAAGCTACTCTGATTTTTCGACCGGAGCCGGCGCAGCGACACCGGTGGCCCGGTCAAACAGCTGTCGCACGCCGCGCACCGCGGACTTCAACTGCGGGTTGGCCTTGATCGCCGCGCGGGTTTTCTGGAACGTCCGGTGCGCCTTGACCACCAGGACGCCCTGCGGGGTGAGGCCGACATAGTGCTGGCGCAGCGGCGTCTGCACATTGCACCAGTGGCGCTTTTCGTCAGTGAGGCCGCTGCCCATGTCGAAGGTTCGGATACCCTGGTCGAACACGGTCTGCATCACGCGCAGCAGGCACTGCTTGCCGGGCGAGCCGTTCTGGATATCGGGATCGTCGCTCATCGACGAAATGAGGCAGAACATCCGGTCGTTGTGAACGATATTGTAGCGCACAGCGACGATGGCGCCGTTGAGCCGCAGCACATGTAGCCGCACATCGACGCCGGACTGTGCCTGGGCCATGGCATGATAGAACCCGATCAGGCGGTCATGCACGAAAGTGTCGCGGATACCCATGGCCTTGAAGCGGGCCGAGCGCTGGATGAACATGGTCTCGATGGCGCGGGTCGTATCGGCGCCGTTGCGGACTTCCTCAAACCCGACCTCGCCCATGGCAATGAGCCGGTCGCCCTGCTGGCGATCATGCTTGCGGCGGGATTTGCTGCGCTGCAGGCGGTCGCATTCTTCCCAGCTGGAATATTCCGACCGATAGAGGGTTTCGACCGCCAGGGTCGACCCCAGCTCGTCAAACAGCCCGGCATGCCCGCCGACCTCGACGGGAATGGAACGGAGATAGACCACGTCGGCGCCCGTCAGTTGGCCTGTCATCGCCGACCACAGCCGGCGGCGACCCTCGGGGCCGAGCGCGGCCAACCGGTCGTAGTCGGCGATCGGCGCATAGCAGCCGGCATTGGCGCCGGGGAACCAGGTGAAGACAGGCAGGCCATGCACCCGCTTGCGATGCAGCGGCAACAGCGCCACCGTCTGGCCGTCGATCCTGCCGACGACATAGCGCTGGTGCGAAGCCGGCACCTTGCGGTCGGCGACCCACAGGCGGATGAAATCGTAGCTCTGACCGGGAGACTCGATACTGCTGGCCGTCAGCTCGCGCCAGGCGGCCTCAACATCCTCGATCCGCTCGGCAACCTCTACCGCGATCTCGCTACGCGCCACGACGGATGCCGCATCGCCGCGGAGGCTCGGATCGATAGCTGCGTCGGCTGTGTTTGATATCAGCATGGGCCCCACTCATGTCGGGCTGCACTCTGCCCCTCTGGGGTAAACCAGTGCTGAACTTTGGCGCCGCAAAACCGCGCCCGGCCGGAAACTTGGCAGAGGGTTAAGCCCCGCTTACCGCTAGCCGAAGGCCGCCAGCACCGGGAAGGTTTCGAGGAACCAGTAGGACAGCCGGGTAAAATTGCCGGTGAGGAACAGTACGCCGGTCAACACAAGCAGGCCGCCCATGACGCGCTCGACCGTATGCAAGTGCTTCTTGAAGCCGTGGAAAAACGCCAGGAACGGACCGATGGCAATGCCGGCGAGGAAAAACGGCACACCCAGGCCCAACGAATAAAGACCCAGCAAACCCGCCCCCTCCCAGGCCGTCTCCCGGCTCGCAGCAACCGACAGCACCGCCGCCAGCACCGGTCCGATGCACGGCGTCCAGCCGATGGCGAAGGCGAGCCCGAGCAGGAAACCGCCAAGCGGTCCGCTGGCGGCCCCGGGCCCGTTGTGGCGCAACTGCCGGTCGAGAAGGCCGATGCGATAGACACCGAGAAAATGCAGCCCCATGCCGATGATGAGCACACCGGCAATGGGGGTCAGGATGGGCAACGCCTGCCGGAACGCCTGGCCAAAGGCCGTGGCGGTGGCACCCAGGGTGACGAAGACCACCGCGAAGCCGAGAATGAAGAACAACGAGGTGAAAGCCACCCGCCGCTGCAGCGCCGCCGCGCCGACATCATCAGCCCGCAACTGCTCGAAGCTCGCCCCGCTCATATAGGTGAGATAAGGCGGCACGAGCGGCAGCACGCAGGGGCTGAGAAAGCTCAGCACGCCCGCGCCGAACACCAATGGCAGTGAAAATTCCACGACGCCGACGCTCCTTGTTCGCGCTCCTGTCTACCGCGTCGCGGGCGCAAAGCAATGAGCCGCGCTGACGCATCGCTGGTTTGTGAAGGCCGCGATCATCAATGATGCCCCCTGTGCACCCTGCCCTTGCCGATATCCGCCTCAAACTATATGGCAAAGACGCTCCCTTCTGTGGCAAGGCAGGCCTTCATGACCACGCGACCCATCCGCATCGCCCCGTCTATCCTGTCGGCCGATTTTGCTCGGCTGGGGGACGAGGTGAAGGCTATCGATGCCGCTGGCGCCGACTTTATCCATGTCGATGTGATGGACGGCCACTTCGTGCCCAATATCAGTTTCGGCGCCGCGGTAATGAAGTCCATCCGCGCCGTGACGACCAAGCCCTTCGACGTGCACCTGATGATTTCACCGGCCGACGTCTATCTTGGCGATTTCGCCGCCGGCGGCGCCGACATCATCACCGTGCATGCCGAGGCCGGCCCGCATCTGCACCGTTCGCTGCAGGCCATCCGCGCCCTCGGCAAGAAGGCCGGCGTGGCACTGAATCCGGCAACGCCGGTATCAGCCATCCAGCACGTCATCGACGATGTCGACCTGGTGCTGGTGATGTCGGTCAATCCCGGCTTTGGCGGGCAGAGCTTCATTCCGGAATCGCTCAACAAGCTGCGCCAGGCGAGCGCGCTTATCCGTGGCCGGTCGATCGACCTCGAAGTCGATGGCGGCGTCACATCAGATAATGCCCGCGCCATCGCCGATGCCGGCGCTAACGTGCTTGTTGCCGGTTCGTCGATTTTTGCCGGCAACAACGGCGCCATCTATGCCGATCGCATCGCGGCCATTCGCAACGCAGCGACTGGCCGCATCGCCTGAATCAGTTTCTGAACCCGAAAGACCTAAGCCCATGATTCCGCGCTATTCCCGCCCCGAAATGGTCAGCATCTGGTCGGCAGAGACCCGCTTTGCCATCTGGTTCGAGATCGAGGCGCATGCCACCACCAAGCTGGGTGAGTTGGGCGTGGTGCCCAAGGCGGCGGCTCAGAATATCTGGGACGTGATGAATGCCCGCAAGGCCGAAAAGGGCGATTACGGCTTCGATGTCGCCCGGATCGACGAGATCGAGCGCACCACCAAGCACGACGTCATCGCCTTCCTGACCCACCTCAGCGAAATCGTCGGCCCCGACGCCCGCTTCGTGCACCAGGGCATGACCAGCTCGGACATTCTCGACACCACGCTGTCGGTGCAGATGGCCCGCGCCGCAGATCTGTTGATATCAGACGTCGATGCGCTGCTCGCAGCGCTCAAGCGCCGGGCTTTCGAGCACAAGAACACCATCACCATCGGCCGCAGCCACGGCATCCATGCCGAGCCGACCACGTTCGGCGTCAAGCTGGCCGAGGCTTATGCCGAATTCAGCCGTAACCGCGCCCGCCTCGTCGCCGCCCGCGCCGAGATCGCCACCTGCGCCATTTCCGGCGCCATCGGCAGCTTCGCCAATATTGATCCGCAGGTCGAAGAGTATGTGGCCGAAAAGCTAGGCCTCAGCGTCGAGCCGGTTTCAACCCAGGTCATCCCGCGCGACCGCCACGCCATGTTCTTCGCCACGCTGGGCGTCGTCGCCAGCTCCATCGAGCGCGTCGCCATCGAGATCCGCCACCTGCAGCGCACCGAAGTGCTCGAAGCCGAGGAGTTTTTCTCCCCCGGCCAGAAGGGTTCCTCGGCTATGCCGCACAAGCGCAACCCGGTGCTGACCGAGAACCTCACCGGCCTCGCTCGCCTCGTACGCGGTATGGTCACCCCGGCGCTGGAAAATGTCGCTCTCTGGCACGAGCGCGATATTTCGCACTCCTCAGTGGAGCGCATGATCGGGCCGGACGCGACGGTTACCCTCGATTTCGCCCTGACCCGCCTGACCGGCGTCATCGACAAGCTGATGGTCTACCCTGAGAACATGCGCAAGAATCTCGATCTGCTCGGCGGCCTGCACAATTCGCAGCGTGTGCTGCTGGCGTTGACCCAAGCCGGCTATTCCCGCGAGGACAGCTATGCCGCGGTGCAGCGCAACGCCATGAAGGTCTGGGAAATGCGCGGCGACCGCGCCGGACAGTTCGCCCGAAACCTCAAGGAAGACCCGCAAGTGACTCTTGATGATGCGCAAATCGACGCCATGTTCGACGATGCCTATCACCTCAAACATGTCGACACGATCTTCACCCGCGTTTTTGGCTGACCGCCATGACCATCATTTGCGCGCTTGAAACCGGCCTCACCGCCGAAGAATACACCGCCTGCGTCGGCCAATCGACGCTCGGGCCAACCCGACCGCTGAGCAATACCGAGCGGGTGCAGGCCTACCTGGATAACTCCAACATCGTCGTCACGGCGCGCGATGCGGGTGGCACGCTGGTTGGCCTGTTCCGCGGCATGACCGACTGGAGCTGGATTTGCTATTGCGCCGACCTGGCGGTGGCGGAAAGCCATCAGGGCCAGGGCATCGGCGCCCTGCTGATGGACAAGGCGGCCGAGATTGTGGGCCCGGGCGTCACCATTACGTTGCTCGCTTTGCCCGGCGCCGAAGGCTTCTACCAGAAGATCGGCCTGACCCAGACCAGTGCCGCCTTCTATCGCGACAGGACGCATCGCACGTGAAGATCGCCGAATGTGACATCCTGATTCTGCCCGGTCTCGGCGGCTCCAGCCCCGGTCATTGGCAGCTGCGCTGGGCCGAGCGGATGTCGAGCGCCGCCATTGTCGAGCAGGCCGACTGGGACGAGCCCGATCTCGATGACTGGGTCCAAACCATCGACCAGGCCTGCCGCCTGACCACCCGCCCGGTCGTGCTGGTGGCCCATTCGCTGGCCACGATCGCGGTGGCGCATGTCGCCCCGCGCCTGCCGGACAATGTGCGCGGCGCCTTTCTGGTTTCCGTGCCGGACCTGGAACTGAGCCCGGAAGCGCCCGAAGAAACCCTCGGCTTCCGGCCGATCCCACGCGATCCACTGCCCTTCCCCTCCCTCCTGGTGGCGTCGAGCAATGACCCGCTGTGCACCATTGATCGTGCCGTAGAGTTCGCCACCTGCTGGGGCTCCGACTTCCATCAGGCAGGCGAAGCCGGTCACATCAACGTTGCTTCTGGACACGGACCCTGGCCCGAGGGCCTGCTGATGTTCACCCGGCTGATGCAGAGGCTTAAGTGAGCTACGAGCTAATATCGGGCACGCCCTCGGTCGACGACTATCGCCGGCTGCGCAAGGTTGCCGGTTTGAGCGAGAAGACCCAGGCGGCGGCCGAGGCTGGGCTACCCAACACCTGGCATGCGGTCACTATCCGGCATGAGGGCCGGGCCATCGGCATGGGCCGCGTCATCGGCGACGGCGGTACCGCGTTCCAGATCGTCGACATCGCAGTCGAGCCCGAGCATCAGGGCAAGGGCCTGGGCAAGCGCATCGTTGCCGCATTGGTCGATCACCTGCGCGCCAATGCCCCCGCCAGCGCCTATGTGAGCCTTATCGCCGATGGCGACGCCCAGCATCTCTACGCCAAGTATGGCTTCGAGCCGGTCATGCCGGCCTCGATCGGCATGGCGCTGTGGATCAGGCGAGTTGCGCCACGCCTTGCCGCCAAAGGCGAGTGAACCGGAAGCACTTTCCGCAAATAGTCCAGTAATTTAGCAGATTTAGTCTCGATCCTGTGGCGCAACCCTCCTAGGCTTCGCCGGCGAGTTGCTAAACGGGCTGGGAGGCCACAATGACTGTAAATTCCAAGCACCCTGAAACCCAGGGCCTGCATGCCGGCTGGCGTGCCGACCCGACCACCGGCTCGGTTGCCGTGCCGATCTACCAGACGACGTCGTTCCAGTTCGAATCGAGCGAACACGCGGCTGACCTCTTCGCCCTGCGTCAGCTCGGCAACATCTATACCCGCCTCGGCAATCCCACGACCGACGTCCTCGAAAAGCGCGTCGCGGCACTCGAAGGCGGCGCAGCGGCGCTTGCCGTGGCATCGGGCCAGGCCGCGTCGGCCTATGCAGTGCAGAACCTGGCCATCGTGGGCGACAACATCGTCGCCTCGACCGACCTCTATGGCGGCACCTACAACCTGTTCAAGAACACCTTCCGCGAAGCCGGCATCGAAGTCCGCTTCGTCGATCCGTCCGATCCGGAAAACTTCCGCCGTGCGACTGACGACAAGACTCGTGCCTACTATGCCGAGACGCTGCCCAACCCTAAGCTGGCCGTGCTGCCCATCGCCGAAGTGGCCGCCATCGGCCGCGAGCTGGGCATTCCGCTGATCGTCGACAATACCGCTGCACCGCTCACTGCACGCCCGTTCGAGCATGGCGCTGCCGTAGTCGTCTATTCGTCCACCAAGTATCTGGGCGGCCACGGCACCTCGATCGGTGGCCTGATCGTCGATGGCGGCAATTTCGACTGGGCGGCCCACCCTCAGCGCCAGCCCCTGCTCAACCAGCCTGACCAGGCCTATCACGGAGCCATCTGGGTCGAAGCAGCCAAGCCGCTGGGCCCCATCGCCTATATCCTCAAGGCGCGGACCACCCTGCTCCGCACCCACGGCGCCGCTCTGTCGCCGTTCAACGCCTTCCTCACCATCCAGGGGCTGGAGACCCTGGCCTTGCGCGTCGATCGCCACTACGAAAACGCGGCCAAGGTCGCCGAATGGCTGAGCAAGCGGCCAGAAGTCGTGTCGGTGACCCACCCGACGCTGCAGACCGGCCAGCAGCGCGCCAATGCCGACAAGTATCTCACCCGCGGCAAGGGCGCGCTGATCGGCTTCGAACTCGCCAACGGCCGAGAGGCCGGCGCACGCTTCATCGATGCCCTCAAGCTGCTCTATCACGCAGCCAATATCGGCGATGCCCGCTCGCTGGCCATCCACCCAGCGACCACCACGCATTCCCAGCTTTCACCACCCGAGCAGCTCTCGGCGGGCGTGACGCCGGGCTATGTGCGGCTATCGATCGGCATCGAGCATATCGACGATATCCTCGCCGACCTCGACCAGGCCCTCAACTCGGCCGGCACGCGGTCCCAGGCGGCGGAATAAAAAAAGAGCCGGGACACGCGGTCCTGGCTCCCAATCGGCAACTACCACCGGGTCATTCCGGCGAAGCCGGAATCCATCCTGATGGCGCTGCCACAGTCAAAGGTCTCAGGATGGACCCCGGCCTACGCCGGGTGACACCCTGGTATTCTGACCTTTAGCCTTCGGCGGCGATCTGCTCGTTGGCGACATGCACCAGTTGGGCCATCTTCTGGCGAATCACGTCGTCGCCGATGCTGAGCCCCTTGGCCTTGAGGTCGCCGGACACCTTGCGGAACACGTCCTCGTCGCCGGCTTCCTCGAAATCGGCGGCAACCACTTCGGCGGCATAGGCCTTGGCGTCATCGCCGGTCAGGCTCATCAGTTCGGCGGCCCAGATGCCCACGAGCTTGTTGCGGCGGGCCTCAGCCTTGAACTTCTTCTCGGCGTCGAAAGCGAACTTGGCTTCCTGGCCCTTCTGCCGATCCTCGAACTGGCTCATGCAACTCTCCCGCTGGCTCTGACAAATGCCGCCTCTTCGGCGCTTGCCAATCGACATAGGCGGTTCAGCCAGCCAAATCAACGCCCGCCCGTGCGCTGCGACTTTATGCACGGCGCCGGGATCGCCATCCAGCCGCCACATGCGAAAGAGCTTGCATTTTTGCTCGGTTCTAGCGCATGAAGCGGCCAAATTCTCCCTCCTTCCAACGGTCCCGGATTCCCAATGAACCGTCGTCGCAAAATCTACGAGGGCAAGGCCAAGATCCTGTTCGAAGGTCCTGAGCCGGGCACTCTGGTTCAGTATTTCAAGGACGACACCACCGCCGGCGATGGTGCCCGCCATGAAATCATCGATGGCAAGGGCGTGTTGAACAACCGGATTTCCGAGTTCGTGTTCACCAAGCTCAACGGCCTGGGCATCCCGACTCACTTCATTCGCCGCATCAACATGCGCGAACAGCTGATCAAGGAAGTCGAGATCATCCCGCTCGAGATCATCGTGCGCAACTATGCCGCCGGCTCGCTGGTGAAGCGCCTGGGCCTCGAGCCGGGCACCCAGCTGCCCCGCTCGATCCTCGAATT
>JAKFDU010000078.1:0-4085 GCA_036675975.1 Devosia sp.
CGCATCATTGGGCATGTTGATGGTCTTGGAGATGGCGCCCGAGATGAAGGGCTGCGCGGCAGCCATCATCAGGATATGCGACTCGATCGAGAGCGAGCGCTTGCCGATCTTGCCGCAGGGGGCAGCGCAATCGAATACCGGCAGATGCTCCGCTTTGAGGTGCGGCGCGCCTTCGAGAGTCATGGCGCCGCAGACGTGGATATTGGCGGCCTCGATGTCCTTCTTGGAGAAGCCGAGGAAGCTCAAGAGGTCGAAGGTGAAATCGGCCAGGTGTTCGTCGGTGACGCCGAGGGACTTGAGGAAATCGACGCCCAGAGTCCACTGGTTGAAGATGAACTTGATGTCGAAGGCCGAGGCGGTCGCGGCATTGAGCGCGGCGATCTTGTCGTCGGTGAAGCCCTTCTGGCGCAGCGTCGAGGGATTGATGCCTGGGGCCTGGTTCAGGTTGCCATGGCCGACGGCATAGGCCTCCATCTCGGCGATCTGGGATTCAGAGTAGCCCAGGGTACGAAGAGCCGGCGGCACGGCGCGGTTGATGATCTTGAAATAGCCGCCACCGGCGAGCTTCTTGAACTTGACCAGGGCGAAATCAGGCTCGATGCCGGTGGTGTCGCAATCCATGACCAGGCCGATCGTGCCGGTCGGGGCAATCACCGAGACCTGGGCATTGCGGTACCCGTGCTTTTCGCCGAGGGCGAGGGCATTGTCCCAGGCGACCTTGGCGCGTTCGCTCAGGTTCGCGTCGATCAGCGAAGCGTGGTCGAGCGGCACCGGGGTGATGCTGAGGCCTTCATAGCCACCCGCATTGCCATGGGCGGCGTTGCGGTGATTGCGGATGACGCGCAGCATGTGCTTGGCGTTGCGCTTGTAATCCTTGAACGGCCCCAGTTCCTTGGCCATTTCGGCCGAGGTGGCATAGGAAACGCCGGTCATGATCGAGGTGACGGCGCCGGCAATGGCGCGGCCTTCGGCCGAGTCATAGGGAATGCCCGAGGTCATCAGGAAGCCGCCGATATTGGCGTAGCCGATGCCCAGCGTGCGGTATTCGAACGAACGCTCGGCAATGGCCTTGGACGGGAACTGCGCCATCATCACCGAGATTTCGAGCACGATGGTCCAGAGGCGGACGGTGTGCTCGTAAGCGGCGGTGTTGAAGGAGCCATCGGGATTGCGATAGGGCAGCAGGTTGACCGAGGCCAGGTTGCAGGCGGTGTCATCGAGGAACATGTATTCCGAGCAGGGGTTCGACGCATTGATCGGACCGGCTTCAGGGGAGGTGTGCCACTCGTTGATGGTGGTGTGATACTGGATGCCGGGATCGGCCGAGGCCCAGGCGGCGTAACCGACCTGTTCCCACAGATCGCGCGCCTTGAGGGTCTTGGTGACCTTGCCGGTGGCGCGGGCCGTCAGGTTCCAATCGCTATCGCCCTCGACGGCGCGCAGGAAATCATCGGTGACGCGGACGGAATTGTTGGAATTCTGGCCGGAGACGGTGAGGTAGGCCTCGCTGTCCCAATCGGTGTCGTAGACCGGGAATTCGATATCGGTATAGCCCTGCTTGGCGAACTGGATGACGCGGTAGATGTAGTTCTCCGGCACCAGCGCCTTCTTGGCAGCACGGACTTCGCGCTTGAGGGCCGGGTTCTTGGCCACGTCGAAGCAATCGTCGCCGCTCCCTTCGCAGTTCACGGCGGCCTTCATGATCAGCTTGAGGTGCTTGGAGACAACCTTGGAGCCGGTCACGAGGGCCGCGACCTTCTGCTCCTCCTTGACCTTCCAGTTGATGTATTCTTCCACATCGGGGTGATCGATATCGAGCACCACCATCTTGGCGGCGCGGCGGGTGGTACCACCCGACTTGATGGCGCCGGCAGCGCGATCGCCAATCTTGAGGAAGCTCATCAGGCCTGACGACTTGCCGCCGCCCGAGAGCTTTTCGCCCGAGCCGCGCAGGGCCGAGAAATTGGTGCCGGTGCCGGAGCCATACTTGAACAGGCGCGCCTCTCGGACCCAGAGGTCCATGATGCCGTTTTCGTTGACCAGGTCGTCATTGACCGACTGGATGAAGCAGGCATGCGGCTGCGGGTGCTCGTAGGAGCTCTTGGAGCTCACCAGCTTGTGGGTGAAGGGGTCGACATAGAAGTGGCCCTGGCCGGGGCCGTCGATGCCATAGGCCCAGAAGAGGCCCGTGTTGAACCACTGGGGAGAGTTCGGGGCAACGCGCTGGCTGGCGAGCATGTAGGCGAGTTCGTCGAAGAAGGCCTTGGCATCTTCCTCGGAGGCAAAATAACCGCCCTTCCAGCCCCAATAGGTCCAGGTGCCGGCCAGGCGATCGAACACCTGGCGGCTGTCCATTTCCGAGCCATAGCGCTCGGCTTCCGGCAGCTTGGCGAGCGCAGCTTCGTCGGGGACGGAGCGCCACAGCCAGGACGGCACGGAATTTTCTTCGACCTTCTTGAGGACCTTGGCGACGCCGGCCTTGCGGAAATACTTCTGCGCAATGATGTCGGCCGCGACCTGGCTCCAGGCGGCTGGAATGGCGATATTCTCGAGCTTGAAGACCACCGATCCGTCGGGGTTACGGATCTCACTCGTGGCCGAGCGGAATTCGATGGACCCATAGCGATCCTGATCGGCAGACGTGAACCGGCGTTCGATGCGCATTCGTATTCCCCAATGTAACGAGCACGACTGTGCCCGCGAGCCGAAACCCGGCTTCTCATCCAAATCTGTGTTGACGCTTCACCAACCGAGCCCGTGATCCGGGCCCGAAAAATTTGCCTGTCGCCTAGGCCCGGCGCCGGTCTTATGCCAGCGCTCCACCCGGGACTTGCCCGCTACAACTGATGTACCGGACCGTCGAAAACATTCTTCCGATTCAGCAGCCGCGTCAACGTCACAAATCACAAGGTCTAGTGGTCAGGATGGGCGTTGCGACAACCACTAGTAGGGGTAATATGTGGATTACGGGGACAAAGTGCAAGGAAAATGGGGTGCTTGGCCGCCCGATTTGAGGCTATTCGAGAGCTGGCGGAACAGGCGAAAACAAGGCCGAAGACTCCCCGCTAAAGCCACGGAAATCCTTGATGATCGCCTTGCATCGATGCGCATTAACTGTCGCTTTACCACGCCGATCGAAGCCAGAATCGCCCGGCGGGAAAGCTGTCAAGCACAGATATTTTGGCACAATAGTGGCAATCGTGGTTTGACCACTAATGCTAGTGCTCAATCGATGGCGGCCATACCCCTGCGGTGCCCGAGGACAACCCAGAGGGCGACGGGGAGCATGGCAAGCCCGGCCCAGCCATAGGCGGGCAATATACCCAGCCAGTTGGCCAGGAATCCGAACAACAGGGTGGCGCCGATGCCGGCCACATTCTCGGCCATGATCAGGGCCGAGGTGGTGGTGGCGCGGCTGCGTCCATCCATGATGCGGTGAAAGCGCGCTTCGGCGAGCACGGCCACCGGAGCGATGGCCACATAGGCCGCCTCGAGCGCCAGTACATACCAGGGATTGTCTCCCAACGAGGCCACCACGAGCAGCGCACCACCGAGGAGGGGCAGGGCCCAGGCGAGCCAGCGGCGTCCGGCAAGGCGATGGGCCGCGATGCTCGCATAGGCGTAGACGAGCTCCACCCCACCAGCCAGGACGCCCCAGAGCCAGATCGGCACGGATACGGCAAGGTAGTAGAGCTGGTCGAACTCCTCGAGCAGTTCGAAGGTGATGAGCCCTACGGCCATGTAAACAGTGACGAAACGCAGATCGGCATGGCGACGGAATTCGCCGATGGCATCGGTGAAGTGGGAGAGATAGGTGATCGGCGTCTCCCCGGGTTCGGTGACGCGGGCCTGTCTGACATCGCGCAGCCCGATGGCGAGGAGGGCGCCGATCAGCAGCGGCGGGATGGACAGCCAGATCGCCCAATCCATGTCGAACTGGGCGACGAAGCCGCCCACCAGCGCCCCGGCGCCGATACCCAGCCCTTCGGCAGCATTGTCCCGGCCCAGCACCTTGTCGAACTCGCCGACGCGGCCGGCGGCGGCCATCCGCTCATAGAGCAGGGCCTCGCGGGTGCCAGATTGCA
>JAKFDU010000079.1:0-9195 GCA_036675975.1 Devosia sp.
CAACAAGGAGTGCAAAGCATGAAAACCCTGTTCCAGACCGCACAACTCCGGATTCAACAGGACATGACCGTTCATGCATTCGCAAAACCCTTGGCAGGAGCAGCGCAGCGCCGCCGGCCCTAGCCACTTTCGTTCCAGACTTCTCCATCATCTGACCCGCCACTGGTCCAACCAGCCACGCGCCCTCGCGCGTACGCAAAAGTTCCTTGGCTACTACCGGCCCTACTTGCCGCTGCTTCTGGCAGACCTCCTCTGCGCGGCTTTGGTGGCAGCAACGGCCATAGCGCTGCCGCTTTGCGCCAGTTACATCACCACGCGCCTGCCTGAACTGGCACAGGCCGACAACGGCCTCAGCCAGATCCTGCTGATGGGCGGCGCCATGCTGGTCATCTGGTTCATCCAGGCCATGGCAACCTATTTCGTGGATTACCAGGGCCACGTCATGGGCGCGCGCATCGAAGCCGATGTGCGCAAGGAACTGTTCGAACATTGCCAGAAGCTGAGCTTCAGCTTTTATGACCGGCAGCGCGTCGGACAGCTGATGAGCCGCATCAGCAACGACTCGCTGTGGCTGGGCGAACTTTTCCATCATGGGCCCGAAGATCTGGCCATCGGTCTGCTCAAGTTCGTCGGCGCCATGGTGGTCTTGGCCATCATCGATCCGGTGCTGGCCGGGCTGATTGTCCTGCTCCTGCCGCCGGCCGTGATCTATGCCCGCCACTTCAACCGGCACATGCATGTGGCGCTCAAGACCAGCAAAGAGCGCATCGCAGCCGTCAACGAGCAGGTGGAAGACACCTTGGGCGGTGTGCGGGTCGTACAGTCTTTCGCCAACGAGGCCGAAGAACTGCGCCGCTTCGAAACCGAGAACCGCGCCTTTTTCGAGAGCCGCCGCCAAGGCTATCGCAGCGAAGCCATGCTGTGGACGGGCATGGACGGGTTCGCACAACTGGTGACGATCCTCGTCATCGTGGCCGGGGCCATGCGCATTCTCACGGCCGACCTCACCGTTGCGGAGGTGCTTACCTTCCTGCTCTGCGTCGGGGTGCTGGTGGATCCGGTGCGCCGGCTCGATAACTTCATCCGCCTCTGGCAGGAGGGTGCGACCGGTTTCACGCGGGCCATGGAACTGCTCGAGGAACGGCCGGACATTGTCGATGCTCCCGGCGCCACCGATATTGGTCCGGTCAAAGGCGCCATCGGCTTCCACAATGTACGCTTTGCCTATGGTGAAGGTCATGCCCAGGTGTTCGACGGACTGTCGTTCCACATCAGGCCAGGCGAGTTCGTTGCGCTGGTCGGCGCTTCGGGCGTCGGCAAGAGCACGCTCTGCGCGCTCATCCCTCGCTTCTACGACGTCACGGAGGGCTCAATTACCCTCGATGGTCACGACGTTCGAGACGTGACGCTGGCTTCGCTAAGACGCAGCGTGGGCGTCGTGCAGCAGGACGTCTATCTCTTCAGTGGCACGGTCGAGGACAATCTGCGCTACGGCCGACCCGGTGCCACCGATGATGAAATCATTGCTGCGGCGAAGGCCGCCAACGCGCACGATTTCATCATGCGCCTGCCGGACGGCTACCGCTCGGACGTCGGCCAGCGCGGCGTGAAACTCTCGGGCGGACAAAAGCAGCGGCTGACCATTGCCCGGGCCTTCCTGAAAAATCCTGGAGTGCTGATCTTCGACGAAGCCACCAGTGCCCTGGACAATGAAAGCGAGCGTGCAGTTCAGCAGGCGCTCCTCACCCTGTCCCAGGGACGCACCACGATTGTCATCGCACACCGGCTTTCCACCGTCCGTCATGCCGACCGCATCCTGGTGCTGACGCCCGATGGCATCGGGGAGGAAGGCACCCACGATCAGCTGATGCAGCGCGACGGGCTCTATGCCGGCCTGCACAAGGTGTCGACGAGCTTCTAGAGTCAACGGCCGGGGCGGCCCAGGTTGCCCCGGCCAGTTTGCAGGCTGATGCTTGCTCGCGGATGGATGGGCCCCAACCTTGGAGTCCACCGGTGCAGGCGGCGTGTTGCCGCCTGCAAGGGATCCGTTCAGCCGCGAGCGGGCGATACCGGCTGCAACGTGTCGGCATCGAAGAACTGCATGCTCGTGCCGCCATTCTCGTTCGGAACCCAGGCGCGGATCAGGCCGCTCCATTCTTCGACGCCCGAGGTGGCCACGCCGAGGTCCTGCAGGGCGCTTTCGATGGCGAATTTCGAGCGACCATTGATGGTGTCCTCGGCTTCGTTGGCGAAGGTGGGGACGATGCTGAGACCGACCAGAGCGACGATGGACGAAACGGAGGCGATGGAGAGAGCTTTCATTTGGATGTTCCTTTCTGTTTGAACACCCCCAATTTCGCTCCTGTCCATTGCCCCAACATTGCAAACACACAATAACTTCAGATATTTAGGAAAATCGGGGCCGGTCGCAACATCGAGAAACGACTACACCCCGCAGAAGCGGGGTGTAGTCCGTTCGACGCTGTAGAGGAGCGTCAGACGCTGGGCGGCTGGGCAAGCAGCCGGGTTTCGTTATGATCCGGCGCACGCGGCAGGAAGCGGCCGATAAAGCGCGACAGCGCATCGACATAGGTCAGCATGACCGGCACCACGACCAGCGTCAGCAGCGTCGAACTGATCAGCCCGCCAATCACCGCATGCGCCATGGGCGCGCTCTGGTCGCTCCCCTCATGTATGGCCAAAGCCAGCGGCATCATGCCGAAGATCATGGCCAGGGTGGTCATGACGATAGGGCGGAATCGCGTGCCGCCCGCCTCGATCAGGGCGTCGACCAGGCTCGCGCCCTCGCGACGGTGCTGATTGGCATTGTCGACGAGCAGGATGGCATTCTTGACCACCAGGCCCATGAGCATGACGAAGCCGATCATGGAATACATGTTCAGCGTCGAGCCGCCCACCAGCAGGCCCACCATCACCCCGACCAGCGATAGCGGCAGGGCCATCATGATCGCCAGAGGCTGCAGAAAGCTGCCGAACTGGCTGGCCAGAACCAGGTAGATGAAGATCACGGCCAGCAGCAATGCCGAGACCATGCTGCCCACCGTGTCGGTCAACATCTCGCCGTCTCCGCCCTGGGCCATGCTCACGCCGGCAGGCAGATCAAGCGCGGCGACGGCGGCGTCGATCTGGGTGGTGACGTCGCCCAACACACCGCCTGCGATATTGGCGCTGATGGTGACCTGGCGGGTGAGGTTTTCACGGTGAATCTCGCTGGGACCGAGCGCCGGCCGCACCTCGGCGATCTGGTCGAGCCGGATGGCGACGGGCGTGTCGGTCTGGCTCTGGGCAATGGGCAGGCTGCCGATGACGTCAACACTCTGCCGCAGCTCCTTGGGCAGTCGCACCACGACGTTGAGTTGATCGCCCGCCGCATCGGTCCATTCCGACGCGGTCTCGCCACCCAGCATGGCCCGCAGCGCCGAGCCGGTGGCCTGCAGTCCAACGCCGAGGTCGCTGGCAGCCTGCCGGTCCAGAACAATATCGAGCATGGGTTGGGCCTGCTGCAGGCTCATCTCGATATCCACCACGCCGGGAATAGCCGACATAGCCTCCTCCAGCTGCGCCGCGGCCGTGGTCAGACCATCGAGATTTTCCCCCAAGAGCTTGATCTCAATGGGACTGTCGCCACCGCCGATGCCGCCGCCGGCGGTCACTACGAAACCCGCGCCGGGGATGGAGCGCAGCGCATCGCGGATCGGCGCCGTCATTTCGAGCGACGAGCTGCCGCGTTCGCCGGGATCGACTAGGGTGACCGCAATGCTGGCGCGGTTTTCGCCGGAGGCGGTGCCGGCATTGACGCTGGTATAGGTGCTCTCGACTTCCGGCATTGCCGCCAGCAGGGCCTGCACCTGGTGAGCCTTGACGGCAGTGTAGTCGGTAGATGAGCCGGCGGGGGTTTCGAGGTCGATCTGAATCTGGCTGGTGTCGGCGGGCGGCATGAATTCCACGCCAACCATGGGAAACAGCAGGAAGCTGCTGCCGAAGGACATCAGCGCCACCAGCATGGTGATGATGCGGTGCCGGAGCGACCAGCGCAGCACGTTGCGATAGACGTGGGCGAGCTTCTCAAAGCCGGCGTCGAACAGGCCAACCAGCCGACCGATGGGACCGCGCTTGGTATCGGGCTGGGAGTCCGGGTCGTACCAGACGCTCGACAGCATCGGATCGAGCGTGAAGCTGACAAAGAGTGAAATCAGCACCGCAACCGAGACGGTAACGCCGAACTGCATGAAGAAGCGGCCGACGATCCCGTCCATGAAGGCGAGCGGCAGGAACACCGCGACGATGGAGAGCGTAGTCGCCAGCACCGCCAGCCCGATCTCCGCAGTGCCATCGAGCGCCGCCTGTATGTGGGATTTGCCCATATGCAGGTGACGGGTGATATTCTCGCGCACCACGATGGCGTCATCGATCAGAATGCCAACCGACAGGGTGAGCGCCAGCATGGTCATCATGTTGAGCGTGAAGCCGAGGAGGCTCACCACGCTCAAGGTGCCGATAATCGAAATGGGCAGCGTGAGCCCGGTGATGATGGTCGAGCGCCAGGAATTGAGGAAAAGGAAGACGATCACCACCGCCAGCGCCGCGCCCTCGATCAGGGTGGCCTGAACGGTCTGGAAATTCTGTTCGATCGGCTCAGCCGAATTCTGCAAAACGTCGATGGTCACATCCGCCGGCAGGCCGCCATCCGCATTCAGCTGCGCGATCGCCTCTTCAACGGCATGGGCGATGGCGACCGTGTTGCCGCCCTCGATCTTGACCACGTCGATGGCCAGCGCCTGTTCGCCATCTCGGAATGCCAGGCCCTTGGTGTCCGACGGGCCCTGGGTGACGGAGGCAACATCGGCGATGGTGATGGTCTCGCCGCCTTCGCTGGCGACGATGATGTCGCGAAAGCCCTCGACCGAGCCGACTTCGGCATTGATCTGGACGGTCTGTACCAGCAGACCATCGACGATCGAGCCAGTGGGCAGGGTCTGGTTGTCCTGCTGCAGCGCCGAAACGACATCGCTAATGCCGATGCCGAATGCGCTGAGCAGGTCGGGATCGACGGCGATATTGACCTGGTTGTCGAGCCCTCCGACCACAGTCGCACTCCCCACCCCGGCAATGGCGGTCAGGGCCGGCGTAACGATATCGTCGGCCAGCCTTGTCAACTCCAGCACCGATTGGGTCGGGCTGCTGAGGGCCAGGGACAGCATGGGGCTGGCAGTAGGATTGTAACGCAGTACCTGGCTCGTATCCGCGGCACTGGGCAATTGATCGGCAATCGCAGCCAGCCGGTCACGGACATCCTGCGCCGCAACCGCGGCGTCGGTTTCCAGGGTGAATTGCAGGATAACCGTGGAATGGCCTGCGCTCGAGGTGGAGGTGACGGAGTCGATACCGCTGATGGTATTGACCGCATCTTCGATCGGCTGGGTGATCTCGGTCTCGACCGCCTCAGGCGACGCGCCGGTATAGGGCGTCAACACCGCAACAATGGGGAAATCGACATCGGGATACTGCTCGACGGGCAGGCTGCGATAGGCGGAGATACCGAATACCATGATCGCCACCATGATCATGGTGGCAAAAACCGGGTTCCGAACGCTGATGGAGGTGAGGAACATGGCTCAGTTCCCCGCGATGACGACGGGTGCGCCGTCGGCAAGGCCCGACAGATCCGCCCCGACGATCACGTCGCCAGCAACGACGCCGGACCGGGCCTCGACAAGGCCAGCTGCCGGCCATGTAGCGCCGGTTTCGATCGGGCGCTCCTCAACAACGCTGTCGACGACAGCCAGCACATAGCTCGCGTTGTCCCGCGCATGAACGGCCTTCGCCGGCACGGCGATCACGTCGTCATCCTGCTGCACCACGATCTCGCCGGTCACGAACATGCCGCCCCGCAGCAAGCCATCGCTATTGTCCAGGCTGAGATAGACCTTGATCGAGCGCGTGCCGGCTTCGGCAACGGGGCTGACACGGTCGACGACCCCGGTGAACTGTTGCCCCGCCAGTCCCTGCACGGCGAGACGGACCGACTGGCCGGCGACGATGCGCGCCGAATCCTTGAGCGCGGCGATAACCTCGACACGAACCGAAGACAGATCGACTATCGACAGCATGGTCGTGCCTGGGCTCACGATCTGCCCCGGCTCGATGTCACGAGAGGCAACCGTACCGGAAAATGGCGCCATGACCCGGGCCCGCTGCAGGTTGGTCTCGGCCAGAGCCACCTGGCTCTGCTGGGTGGCAATGGTCGCAGCCAGCCCATCCACTTCGGCTTGCGCTGTGTCCAGTGTGGTTTGTGCCGCCAGCCCCTTGTCAGCCAGCAGCTTCGTGCGCGCCAGCGTCGCCTCGGCGGCGCGCAGTTGCACCACGCTTGAGGCCATGGTGCTGCGCTGCTGATCGAGCTGCAACTGCAGGTCGGTGGTGCCGACCTCGACCAGCAACTGGCCGGCATCGATATGATCGCCCGGACGCACCGCCACCGTTTCGGCGAGCCCGCTGACCTGTGCGGCGATTGCGGCTTCCTGAACCGGGTGGATTGTGCCGGTTACCTTGACAAGGTCTTCGATGCGCTGCGGCTGCACCGTTACCAGTTCCACCGGATGCAGCTGCATGGCACGCGGGCTCGCCGGTGCATCGACCGTGGCGGCCAAGGGGGCCGGCGCCATCTGGCTGACCAGCAGCACCGACGCGCCGCCGGTCGCCAGGGTCAGCATGACGATCGGCCAGAACCATCTGCCGCGGCGCCGGCCAGCGGCAGGAGCAATGGTGTCGGCGGTGTTCTCGGTCGGGTTCATGGTAACCTCGCATGGGTCAGGGAATGGCCGAGCACCGGCCTGTTACCCATGCAATGATCCTGCTCGATTGCGTGAACGTTGCGCGCGGCACGCAATGCAGCCGCAATGTCTGTCGCTAGACTGGAGCAAAATCGGATAGGAATACCGAATGCGCATTCTGCTGGTCGAAGACGAAATCGATATGGCGACGGCCCTGACCGCCGCGCTCAGCCGCCATGATGTCGTGGTCGATCACGCCCGCACACTGGAGATCGCCGAGGAGGCGTGTCGCAGCGGCGTGCACGATGCCGTGCTGCTTGACCGCAAGCTGCCCGACGGCGATGGACTCTCGCTCATTCCGTTCCTGCGGCGTGAACGGGCAGGCTTGCCCATCATCGTGCTGTCGGCGCTCGGATCGCCCGAGCATCGCGTTGCCGGGCTGGACAATGGTGCCGATGACTACTTGGCCAAGCCATTTTCCACCGATGAACTGCTGGCGCGGCTGCGCGCCGTCATGCGCCGCCCCGCGCAGATCGGACAGAATACCGTTAATGTCGGCCACTTGCGGTTCAACCTGACCGAGCGGCAAGCCGAAGTAGAAGGGGAACCGCTGGACCTGCCGCGCCGCGAATTGCTGGCGCTGGAAATCCTGGTGCGGCGCGCGGGCCGGACGGTGTCGCGCACCGCGCTCGAAGAAGCGGTCTATGGCTATGACGACGAGATCGCCTCCAACTCGCTTGATGCCCACATCTCGCGATTGCGGCGCAAGCTGAGCGGTTCGGGGGTCGAAATCCACGCCATTCGCGGTCTGGGCTACCTACTGCGGGCCGCAGCATGAGGGGGTGGCGCTCGGGCTCGCTGCGGGCCAAGCTGACATGGCGCATGGTGGCAATGCAGGCGCTGGTGCTGTTGGCTTTCACCACCGTCGCCGCCATTCCGATCGTTGAGCTGATCCGCGAGGAGCAGGGGCTCGATGATGGCGTCATCGAGCACATTGCTGACTCGATCCACCGCAATGCGGCGGGTGGGTTGGATCTTGTGCTTGACGACGACGTGACCGAGGACGTCGCCGATTATCCCCGGTTCTGGTTCTATGCCACCGACATCGACGGCAATTCAGTGCAGATGGGCAACCACCCTGAAGAGGTCGATGACCTCCTGGACGATCTTCCTCGCCTGAACTCTGCCAATATCGCCGATATCGGTCCATCCGAAGCCCCATCGGCCATCGTGCGGCGCCAGGACAGCGATGCCGGCCGACTCTGGATCATTACCGGAGGCGGCCCCGAGATACGGTACAAGGCGATCCTTGCGACCTTCGGCAATCCGCTCTTTGTTGGCCTGCTCTCGCTGTTGACGCTGGTTTCGTTTCTGGTCATTCCGTGGATCGTCAGGCAACAGTTGCGGGGCGTGGAGCATGTAGCGGCCGAAGCCGACAGGATCGACGTCGACCAGCGGGGCATCCGCCTGTCACCGGCGCACGTGCCCGACGAACTCCACTCTCTGGTCGGAGCCGTCAACGCCGCCCTCCAACGCCTCGACGACGGCATGGGACGGCGACAACGCTTTCTGGCCGATGCGGCCCATGAATTGCGCACCCCTATTGCCATTCTGCAGACCCGGATCGAACTCCTGCCTGATGACGACCAGCGCAGCCGCCTCATGCTGGACGTGGCGCGACTTGCCAATCTGGCCAACCAATTGCTTGATCTGCAGCGGCTCGACGCGGACCTGACTGTCCTCGAGCCGATTAACCTGGTTGACCTGGCAGCGCAGGTCACCGCCGACATGGCGCCCCTGGCGATCGCGGCGGGAGACGAAATTTCCTTCGACGCCGAAGTGGAAAACGTCATGGTCAATGGCGACGCTGCCTCGCTCTCGCGGGCCATGATCAATCTCATCCAGAACGCCGTTGTTCACGGCGGCAGCAAGAGCGCAATCCGTGTCGGGGTCGGGCGCGATGGTTCGCTTCGTGTCACCGATACCGGGCCCGGCATTGCGGAAGAACATCGCCAGTCCATCTTCGAGCCCTTCAACCGCATCCTGCCACTTGATCAAGGGGCAGGTCTGGGGCTCAACCTGGTGCGGGACATCGTCACCCGCCACCACGGCCGGATCACCGTTGGCGACGCCCCCGGGGGCGGCGCGCTGTTTGAAATATCGCTGCCCGTTGCGGCGATGGCGCGCCCGGATCCCCAGCCGCTCTGATGGCAGCTAGCGCACGAGCCTGGGGTTATAGGCCGGCCGTGCCTTGAGCATTGCCCTCCGACGGGTGCCTCTGTCGTTGCATTCGCACCACAAAATCCGCTCACAAGATTGCGAGCGATTGCTCCCGTTAAGGTTTGCAGAGTATTGCATTTTGGTGCGGAACGGCCCGCCGAGTCTGGTGCAGGACGCGGTGAAA
>JAKFDU010000080.1:0-18687 GCA_036675975.1 Devosia sp.
GGGGGCACGAAGCTGGCGCTGGCGCGGTGGAAGTCGGCGAGCATCTTGCCCAGATTGAACATGGCTTCATCGGGCCAGGGGCCGGGATGGAGCGAGACGCCGTGGATGAAGCTGATTGTCTCGCGGCCCTGCTCGTCAAAGCCGGAGCCGATAACGCGGGGTGCGCCGGCAAAGCCATCTGCTTCGAGATGCCGGAGGAGGGCATGGACGGAGGGTGCCCAGAGGCCGGTCTGGCGGTGGACGACATCGCCGATGCGGGAAACGGCAGTGCGGCCGCCGCCGGTGAGGATTTGTTCTTCGGGGGTGTCAGTCATGATTTTCGCCGCTGCTCCAGTCGACACCCTCCCCTTGTGGGGAGGGATCAAGGGTGGGGGTGGTTTGGCCCGGACATCGGGGCTCTCAGCACCCCCTCCCACCCTCCCCCATCAAGGGGGAGGTGCCGCGCGGTGGTTGGGGCGGGTCAGGCACCCCCCTCAGTGCGCCTCGTCCCAGTTATGGGCCGCGTGTGCGTCGACCTGGATCGGGACCGTCAGCCGGACGGCCGGTTCGGCGGCGCCTTCCATGACGCGCTTGATCACGGGCATGGCGTCGTTCTCGGTGCCTGCGGGGACCTCGAAGATCAGTTCGTCATGCACCTGCAAGAGCATGTCGGCTTCGATGCCGGCCTTGTTGAGTTCGGGCTCCATGCGGATCATGGCGCGGCGGATGATGTCGGCGGCGCTGCCCTGGATGGGGGCGTTGATGGAGGCGCGTTCGACAAAGCTCCGCTCGGCGGCGTGGGAGGAATTGGCGTTGGGGAAATTGATCTTGCGGCCGAAGATGGTCATCACATAGCCGTCGACTTTCACCCGTCGGCGCTGCTCGTCCATGTAATCCTTGATGCCGGGGAAGCGCTCGAAATAGGTCTTGATATAGTCGCCGGCGACACCGCGCTCGATGCCCAGCTGGTTGGCGAGGCCGAAGGCGGAAATGCCGTAGATGATGCCGAAATTGATCGCCTTGGCGCGGCGGCGCACGTCGGACGGCATGCCCTGGACCGGGACGCCGAACATTTCCGAGGCCGTCATGGCGTGAATGTCGAGGCCCTCCTCGAAGGCGTCCTTGAGCGCCTGGATATCGGCGATATGGGCGAGGACGCGCAGCTCGATCTGGGAATAGTCGGCCGAAATCAGCACCTTGCCGGGGGCGGCGACGAAGGCGGTGCGTATCTTGCGGCCATCCTCGGTGCGGACGGGAATATTCTGCAGGTTGGGGTCGTTCGAAGACAGGCGGCCGGTCAGCACGGAGTGCTGGCTATAGGTCGTGTGCACGCGGCCGGTGCGCTGGTTCATGTATTCGGGCAGGGCATTGGTATAGGTGCCCATCAGCTTGGTGAGCTGGCGCCAATCGACGATCGTACGGGCGAGGGGAATGCCCTTGAGGGCGAGGTCTTCCAGCACATCGGCGCCGGTGGACCAGGCGCCGGTCTTGGTCTTGGTGCCGCCCTCGAGACCCATGCGATCGAAGAGGATTTCGCCCAGCTGCTTGGGCGAGCCGAGGTTGAAATTGGAACCGGCCAGCTCGTAGGCCTGCGCTTCGAGGGCGGCAGCACGCTGGGAGAAATCTCCCGACAATCGTGCCAGAATCTGCCGGTCGACCGAAATGCCGCGGCCCTCCATGCGGGCGAGCACGGGGGCGAGGGGACGCTCGATGGTTTCGTAAAGCGTGGTCATGCCTTCGGCGGCGAGGCGCGGCTTGAGGATGCGCCAGAGGCGCAGGGTCATGTCGCTGTCTTCTGCAGCATAGCGCGCTGCGGCATCGATCTCGACCTGGGCGAAGGTCTTCTGGCCCTTGCCGGAGCCGATCAGGTCCTTGATCGACTGGCCGGGCACGCCCAGCCAGTGGTCTGCCAGTTCGGACATGGTGTTGAATTGCGGGCCATCGAGCGAATAGCTCAGTAGCAGCGTATCGTCATAGGAATTGACCACGACATCGTAGCGCGCGAGCAGGCCCAGATCGTATTTCGCATTGTGGAAGATCTTGAGGATCGAGCGGTCGGCAAACAGCGGGCGCAGCAGATCGAGGGCCTCGCGGGCGTCCATCTGGCCCTCGGCCTTGCCGCCGCCGAACATGTCGCCTTCGCCATGGGTGTGACCAAGGGGGAGGTAGGCGCCGTTGCCGGGCTGGGTGGCAAAGCTGAGGCCGACCAGGTCGGCGGTCTGGTTGTCGAGGCCGGTCGATTCAGCGTCGGTGGCGACGAGGCCTTCGGCATAGGCCATGTCGATCCACCGGCGGAGATGATCGGCATCGCGGATGATCTCGTAGCGTTCGGGCGTCCACGGAATGGCCTTGGTGGCCTCGTGCATCGCGGCGGCGTGGAGCACGACGGGGGACTCCGAGCGGCCTTCGGCCTCCTGGCGTGCGGCGCGGGCTTCGGCGCGGGCCTCGTTGTTGAAGCCGACGGGCGAAGCGGGCACGGCGGCGATGGCCGGATCGGCTTCCCAGGCGTCGGGATCGGCGCCGATCAGGCCCGCAAGGCGCTTGGAGATGGTGACAAATTCCATCGCCTTGAGAAAGGGGAAGAGCTTTGACGGTTCGACCGGCTGGCGGGCGAGGGCGGAGAGTTCGAGTGCGACGGGCACCTTCTGCTCCAGCGTCACGAGGCGCTTGGAAATGCGGGCCAGCTCGGCATTGGCGATCAGCTTTTCGCGGCGGGCATTCTGCTTGATCTCATGGGCCCGCTCGAGCAGAGTTTCGAGATCGCCATAGGTGTTGATCAGCTCGGCGGCCGTCTTGACGCCGATGCCGGGCACGCCGGGGACGTTGTCGACGCTGTCGCCGCACAGGGCCTGCACGTCGATGACCTTGTCGGGGGTGACGCCGAACTTGTTGACCACTTCCTCGACGCCGATCCAGCGCAAGGGCGGCTGGCCGGGGCGCGGAATGGTGTCGAGCAGGCGGATCGAGCCATCCGGCTCGACCAGCTGCATCAAATCCTTGTCGGAGGAGACGATGGTGACCTTGCCGCCGGCGGCGCGCGCCTGGCAGGCATAGGTGGCGATGATGTCGTCGGCCTCCCAGCCCTCCATCTCGATGGATTCGATATTGTAGGCGCGGGTGGCGGCGCGGGTCAGCGGAAATTGCGGCACCAGCTCCGGTGGCGCGGGCGGCCGCTGCGCCTTGTATTCGGCATAGAAATCGTCGCGGAAGGTCTTGCCCTTGGCGTCGAAAATGACGGCCATATGGGTGGGCTCGTCGTCGCCCTTGAGGTCCTCCATCAGCTTCCACAGCATGTTGCAGAAGCCCTGCACGCAGCCCACGGGCAGGCCGTCTGACTTGCGATTGAGCGGGGGCAAAGCGTGAAAGGCGCGGAAGATATAACCCGAGCCGTCGACGAGCAGCAGATGCATGAAACCGATTCCATTGGGCGCGAAGCGGAACTTTAGGGGAGTTTTGCCGCGCTCAAAAGACCTTGGGGGCAGGAACCGGGGCACAAGTCGCGACGTTTCCAAAATTCGGGCGGAAAGGCCCAATCCTTTTGATTATCGATAGAAAGCGTCATGTCCGATACTGCAATAGAGCCAAAAGCCGGGCTCGGGGTCCCCGGCCTCGACAATATTCTTGTAGGCGGGCTGGCCCGCGGCCATCTCTATCTGCTCGAAGGCAGCCCCGGCACCGGCAAGACCACCATCGCGCTGCAATTCCTGCTCGAAGGCCATGCGCGCGGCGAGAAGGGCCTCTACGTCACCCTGTCGGAAACCGAAGCCGAACTGCGCCTCACCGCCAATTCGCATGATTGGGAAATCGACAACAAGTTCGAAATTTTCGAGCTGGCGCCACCCGAAAGCCTGCTCGACAGCGAGCAGCAGCAGTCGCTGCTCTATTCGTCCGACCTGGAACTGGGCGAGGCGACCAAGGCGATCTTTGCGGCGGTGGAGCGCATCAAGCCGGACCGTATCGTGCTCGACAGCCTGTCCGAAATCCGCTTGCTGGCACAGAGCTCGCTTCGCTATCGCAGGCAGATCTTGCTGCTCAAGCACTATTTCGCCCGCGAAGGGGGAACCGTGCTGCTGCTGGATGACCTGACCAGCGACGCCAACGACAAGACCGTACATTCGGTGGCGCATGGCGTGATCCGGCTCGACGAACTGGCGCCCACCTATGGCGCTGAGCGCCGGCGGCTGCGCGTCATCAAGTATCGTGGCCAGGCCTACCGCGGCGGCTTTCACGATTTCACCATCAGGCGCGGTGGCGTGGACGTGTTTCCACGGCTGGTGGCTGCCGAGCACCGCACCCACTACGACCGCTCGGCGCTGACCAGCAACATCCCCGAACTCGATGCCTTGCTGGGTGGTGGGTTGGAACGCGGCTCGAGCGCGCTGGTGCTCGGACCGGCCGGCTCGGGCAAGTCGCTGCTGACCCTGCATTTCGCCCGCGCCGCGGTGGAGCGGGGCGAGAAGGCCGCCTTGTTCGTCTTCGACGAGGAACTGGGTCTGCTGTTCGCCCGGGCCAAGGCAATGGGCATCGACCTCGAGGCGCTGGAGGACAGCGGAAACCTGTTGATCGACCAGGTCGACGCCGCCGAACTGTCGCCAGGGGAATTCGCCCATCGGGTGCGGCGGCGGGTGGACACGGCGCAGGTCAAGACCGTGGTCATCGACAGCCTCAACGGCTACCAGGCATCCATGCCCGAGGAGCAATCGCTGCTGCTGCACATGCATGAGCTGTTGCAGTATCTCAACCGGCAGGGCGCGACGACCTTCGTCACCGTGGCCCAGCATGGCCTGGTCGGCGACATGAAGTCGCCGGTCGATATCACCTACCTGGCCGATAGCGTTATCCTGCTCCGCTATTTCGAGGCGCTCGGCCGGGTGCGGCGTGCCATGTCGGTCATCAAGAAGCGCTCGGGCAGGCATGAGGATACCATCCGCGAATACCGCATTGGCAAAGGCGGGATTGCAATCGGCAAACCATTGGAGGATTTCCAGGGTGTGCTGCGCGGCGTACCGACCTATACTGGCTCCAGCAACCCATTGCTGGAGACCGAGGGCGACAACCACTCGGCCCCCGTTAGCGGAGAACACCGGGCGTGATCAGTTCCGAACGTGCGCTGATCCTGGCTCCCGGCGGGCGCGACGGAATGGTGGCCGCTACCCTGCTGCGCAATGCGGGCAAGGCGGCCGAACCCTGCAGTGGCATGGACAAGCTGCTGGCCGGACTCGACGAAGGAGCAGGCCTCGCCATCATTGCGACCGAGGCCCTGCAATATGCCGACCTGACATCGCTCAAGCGCTGGATCGACGAGCAGGCCCCGTGGTCCGACTTTCCATTCGTTATTCTCAGCCAGCGCGCGGGCGCGCCGGACCAGGCGTCCAGGGTCGTGCAATTGCAGGCCATGCTCGGCAACGTCATCGTGCTGGAGCGACCCTTCCATCCATCGGCACTGCTCAATGTGGTGGACAACGCCCTGCGCGGCCGGCGCCGCCAGTATCAGGCCCGCCGCTATCTCGAGGAGGTCAGCGAAGCCGAGCAGCGGCTGCAGACGGCATTGCTGGCCGGCCGCATGGGCACCTGGGAACTCGACGTGGTCGAGATGGTGCTGACCGGCTCAGACCAGTTCAAGGCCTGTTTCGGCCGCCGTCCCGACGATCCCTTGCCCTTTGCCGACCTGATCGCGGCGGTGCGGCTATCCGACCAGACCCGGGTGCAACGCGCCTTTGACGACGCCATTGACGGGGCCGACCTTGTGCTCGAATTCCGCGTCTTCTGGCCCGATAGCAGCGAGCACTGGATCGATGCGCGGGCCCGGGTCCTGACCGACCGCTTCGGCCGGCCACAGACCCTGGTCGGCGTCATCTCCGACATCACGGCGCGCAAGGCGGCCGAGGCCGAGCGCGAAAAGCTGCTCGAGGCCGTGGCGGCCGAACGCGAGCGCACGCAGCAGGCCCTGCGCGGCGAACGCGCCTTGTCCGGCCTGCTGCTGACCAGCGTTCCGGCTGGCATCGTCGCCTATGACACCGAGCTGCGCGTCACCATCTGGAACCCGGTGATGGAGCGCATTTTCGGCCTGCCCGCGCCGGCGGTACTTGGCCGGTCGCTGGCGCGGGTGATCGGCGATGGCCAGACCGAGGGCATCGAACAGCGCCTGCGCGACGCCCTAGACGGTATTTCTGGGCCAATCGAGGAAATCGAGCTGACGACATTGGCCAGCGGCCAGGTCGTGCTGGAGAGCCAGCACGCTCCGCTGCGCGGTGGCGACGGCCAGATCGTGGGTGGGGCGGCTTTTTTCCGCGAGATGACGGAGCGGCGCCGGGCCGAGGAACAGCTGCGGCAGGCTCAGAAGATGGAGACCATCGGCCAGCTCACCGGCGGTGTGGCGCACGATTTCAACAACCTGCTGGCCGCCATCCAGGGTAATCTCGAACTGTTGCGCAAGCGGCTGCCGGACGACCCGCAGATCCGCCGCTTCATCGACGGCGCCCTGCAGGGGGCCCAGCGGGGCGCGTCGCTGACCTCGCGCCTGCTCGCCTTTGCCCGCCGCCAGGATCTGAAACCGGAAGCGACCGACCTCAGCCAGTTGCTCGACGGCATGCGCGCCCTGATGGAGCGCTCGCTCGGCCCGCTGATCGCCATCGATGTCAGCGTCGAACCTGGATTGCCACCGGCCCGCGTCGATGCCAACCAGCTTGAACTGGCCATCCTCAACCTCGCCGTCAACGCCCGCGACGCCATGCCCGATGGCGGCAGGCTCGAGATCGATCTCCGGCAGCTCGACGGTGGCCAGAGCGGGTTGGGACTATCGGGGGCCTATCTGCGCCTGGCGGTCCGCGACACCGGCATCGGCATGGACGAGAAAACGCTCAAAAGCGCAATTGAGCCATTTTTCTCGACCAAGGAACTGGGCAAGGGCACGGGCCTCGGTCTCTCCATGGTGCATGGGCTGGCGGTGCAACTGGGCGGCGCTTTGCACCTCAAAAGCGGCCTGGGCGAGGGGACGACGGCCGAGCTGTGGCTGCCCGTTGCCATATCGCCAGTGCTGGAGGTTGCGAACGTGCCGTCCGAACAGACCTCAGCCCCGCCCCCATCCTCGGTCATCCTGGTGGTTGACGACGATGCCCTGATCAACATGAGCACCGTAGACATGGTGCAGGACCTCGGTCACACCGTGCTCGAAGCCTATTCGGGCAAGGAAGCCCTGCAGATTCTGGGTAGCCAGCGGGTCGATGCGTTGATTACCGACTATGCCATGCCGGGCATGACCGGCGTCGAGCTCGCCAGCCGGGCCCGCGAGCTGCATCCCGGCCTGCCCATCCTGCTGGCGACCGGTTATGCCGACCTGCCGAGCGGTACGACCACCGATTTGCCGCGGCTGGCCAAGCCCTACCAACAAACCGAACTGGCAGCACAGATTTCGCGGCTGCTGACCGGCCGCGGCGCGCAGGTCTGAGGTTCAGGTTAGCGCAGGCCAGTCACGTCCAGCAGGCCGGCGCGCTTGGCGTCATAATAGAAGCCCCGGGCATAGAAGCGCACGGCCTGATCAGGGTTGCCCTTGGCAGTGATATAGGCGCCGGCCAGGTAGCGCACCGCATAACGCAGGTTGGTCTCGGCATCGAGCAGGCCCGAGGGCGAGCCGCGATAGCCCATGCCTGACGCGGTGGCGTGGCTGATCTGCATCAGGCCGTAATAGGGGCCGTTGCGGGCCGCGGCATTGTAGCCGCTTTCCCGCACGATGACGCGGCGAACCAGCGATTCCGGCACGTCATACTGCTGCGCATAGTGGGCGATCAGCCCGTCATAGGCGCTGCCCGAATAGGCGAGCGCGGTCGGCGCCCGGGGCACTGCGGCCGCATCGGGCACATGGCCGGCCGGGGTGGCGGTTGGTGCCGCGAAGGAGGCCAGCGCGGCGGTCGCGGGGCCGGGTGCCGGCTTGAACGAACTCATCGAACAGCCCGAAACCAGCAGCGCCAGCAATGTTGCTACGCCGATCAGCCCTGCGCCGTTGCCCATGATCGTTCTTGCCATGCCCTCATCCTAGCGGATTCGTCGATGTGGCGCGATACGGGTCAATCGCGGCAACCTGATGGCAATTTCTGGGCATCGTCTGTGCAAGGACGCAATTGTCCGTTGCCTTTACGCGTCGGCTCCTTATTCATTTTTCGTTAAGGGCCGGGAAGACGGCCGGGGGACCTGCCGATGAGCAAGCGCAACACCTTGGGCGCACGGCTGCGCTATGCCTTTGACACGTCCATGTCGGCCGGCCCGATCGCGCTGATCGGCTGGCTGGCGGTACTGTCGCTTATTGTCATCGTCGTGGCGGGCGCCGTCATCGCGCTGCTGCGCATCACGCCCGATGGCGGCGAGGCGCTGGGCTTCATCGAGGCCATGTGGGCCTCCCTGATGCGCACGCTCGATGCCGGCACCATGGGTGGCGACACCGGCTGGGTCTTCCGCATCGTCATGCTCGCAGTCACCATCGGCGGCATCTTCATCGTCTCCACCCTCATCGGCGTCCTGTCCTCGGGGATCGAGGGCAAGCTCGACGAACTGCGCAAGGGGCGCAGTCAGGTGCTGGAGGAAGACCACACCGTCATCCTCAACTGGAGCCCGTCCATCTTCGACATCGTCTCCGAGCTGGTGGTAGCCAACAAGAGCCGCCGCAAGCCGCGCATCGTCATCATGGCCGAGCGCGACAAGGTGGAGATGGAAGACGAGATCGCCGCCAAGGTGCCCCAATTGGGCAATACCCGCGTCATCTGCCGCAGCGGCGCCCCGACCGATCTCTACGATCTGAGCCTGGTCTCCCCGCAGCAGGCCCGCTCCATCATCGTGCTGTCACCCGAAGGCGCCGACGACGCCGACAGCCAGGTGATCAAGACCATCCTGGCGCTGGTCAACGATCCGCGCCGCCGCGAGGCCCCCTATCGCATCGCCGCCGAAATCCGCGATGCCGCCAATGCCGAAGTGGCTCGCGTGGTTGGCGGCAAGGAGGCGCAACTGGTACTTGCCGATGACCTCATCGCCCGCATTGTCGCCCATTCCAGCCGCCAGGCGGGCCTGTCCGCCGTCTATTCCGAACTGCTCGATTTCGACGGCTGCGAGATCTACACGATCGCGCAGCCCGGCCTCACCGGCAACAGCTTCGGCGACGCGCTGATGGCCTATGAGGCCTCGACGCTGATTGGGCTAGTGACCCCGGACGGGCAGGTGAGCCTCAACCCGCCCATGGAGACGCTGATCCCCGAGGGGGCCCGCGCCATCATCATCGCCGAGGACGACGCGGCCATCGCCATCTCGACGGCTTCGATCGCCATCGACACTGATGTCATCCAGCCGGATGGCAGGCGGGCCGAAGCGCCCGAGCGGGTGCTGCTGCTGGGCTGGAACCGGCGCGCGCCTGTTATCATCTATGAACTCAGCCGCTACGTGGCGCCGGGTTCGGCACTGACCATCGCGGCCGATACCCCCGATCTCGATGCTGATGTGGCGGGCCTCTCCATCGCCAGCGCCAACCTGGCCGTCGAATATGGCCGCGTCGATACCACCAGCCGCACCGCCCTCGAGGCGCTCGACATTCCCGGCTATGACCACGTGCTGGTGCTGGGCTATTCCGACCTGCTGGCGCCGCAACCCACCGATACCTCGACGCTGGTAACGCTGCTGCATCTGCGCAAGATCGCCGACGCCGCCGGCGTCCACATCAACGTCGTCTCCGAAATGGTCGACGTGCGCAATCGCGAGCTGGCAGAGGTGACCCGCGCCGACGATTTCGTGGTCAGCAACAAGCTGGTGAGCCTGATGCTGGCCCAGGCCTCCGAGAACGACACGCTGGGTGCCATTTTCGACGACCTGCTCGATGAGGAAGGTTCGGAAATCTACATGCGGCCGGTCGAATTCTACGTGACGCCGGGCATGCCGATCAATTTCTACACCATCACCGAGGCGGCGCGGCGGCGCGGCGAGGTGGCCATCGGCTATCACCGCCCACGCCCCGGCGCCAAGGCCAACGGCATCGTCGTCAATCCCGGCAAGGCTGCCGCGGTCGAGTACCAGCCGGGCGACCGGCTGATCGTGCTGGCGCGGGACTAGGCGGAGCCGGATGGGGCTGTATTTGTGGGTTAGTCGGGACGCCCAGCCGGAAAGGCAAAACCCCCGTTGCGCGGATCGCCGGCTTTGGCTAGGTTGCGCCCTGTTCAGCCGGGGCTTCGCCCCGCGTGACGGATGCACCCGTAGCTCAGCTGGATAGAGCGCTGCCCTCCGAAGGCAGAGGTCACAGATTCGAATTCTGTCGGGTGCGCCAATTTCCATATACAAGTCAAATGCTTAGTCCGAATCGTTGCTTTCGGGGTAATCCGGTTCGCTGCCCGGGTAACACCGGGGTAACGGCGTCGCAGCTTTTCGGGCCGTCGACTGAAGTGAGCGACTGACTGCTTTTTGCTTGGCGGCCGAAAGCGGCCTGCCGGAACTCGCGGTTTCTCTTCGCGCTGTCGTTGGTGACCTATCGCACCCGGTCTCACTGCGCTGGGTGAGTCTACCTGCACCTACTAGGCAGCAAGGCGCTCTGGATCAAACTTCAGAGTAACGATGAGGCCATCTTCAAGCCAGTCGTACTCGATCGAGCCGCGAAGTGCGCTGATGATGCTGCGCTCGACAAGCTTGGTGCCGTAGCCTGCGGGTGCTCTCGACTGTCCAACTGCTGGGCCGCCCCGCTCCGTCCAGACGACAGTAACGGCTTCATCACGGGCCGAACAGGAAACGTCAACCAACCCCGTCGACGAGGAGAGGGCACCGTATTTGAGGGAGTTGGTGGCAAGCTCGTGGACGATCAAAGCCAAGGTGTTGGTCGCATTTTCTCCGACGACCATGCGTGGCACCGACACACGGATGCGTCCGCTAAATGCGCCCATATCGTCGTAAGGTGCCAGTAACACCGACAGGAGGTCGCCCAGTAGCGCTGCCGCTGCCGTATTTTGGCCAGGTAACGGGCGGACCAAATCGTGCGCTCGGCCCAAGGCAGTCAATCTTTGGGTCAGTTCCCTTGCCATGTCGTTGACCGTGGAAGTTGAGCGGGACGTGATCGCCGTGAGACCTGCCGCAATGGTGAGCAGGTTCTTGACGCGGTGGCTCATCTCGCCTGCCAACAGTTCGCGGCCTTCCTCGGCCTGCTTGCGGCCTGTTACATCCAGGAACACACCAAACATTATCCGCTCCACGATGCCCTCGTCATCGCCTTTGCCGCGCGCGGAGACCCAACGGAGTTCATCGCCCACCATGATGCGGAAATCGATCTCGTAGGGCCCGAGGATTGCGCGTGTGGCGGTGAAAGCAGCCCGCACTCGGTCGCGGTCGGCCGGATGAATGTGCGCAGACAGGTCCTCGAATTTGACGTTACTTCCCTGCTTTAGGCCCCACAGATCGTACGCTTGACTATCCATGGTCAGGTCATCGGTATCGACGTTCCACGACCAGAGAGCCACCCCGGCGGCCTCGATGGCCCGGACCAGGTTCTTGGACTCCCAGAGGGATGGCACCAATGATTCAACAGGCGCTGACATGAAGCCTCCGATGGGCGTTTTTGGTGGCAATGCCGGGCAATCCTGACCGGATGCCCGAGCCTGTAATCTGACTCAGTTGGCCCGCTCGAGGGGATAGTCGGCATTGTCGTACAGAGCCTGAATGCTGCCGCCTTCGAAGCGTTGCTCATTGACCTCAAGATAGGATCCAGCCCTTGCCACCGCGGGCAAGTCTTCGATAACGAACCGAACCGCTTCCGCAGCGGTGGCGAAGCGCCGATACTGGGTCTGGTTGGTCTTGGCATAGCGACGGCTGGCGAACAGCTCCGCTCTGGCGCCGAAATTGAAATTTTCCACGTTCTCTATTCCTTGGTTGGGCAATGAAAAGCCTCGCGCCCGAAGGGGCGCGTGGGAATGTCGCACCGGAACTGTTGAAGATACTCGACCGCATGACTGCGGAACGTGCCTCGACCAGCGGGAGGCAAACCGGGCCTTGGCAGGCCCGGCTGAGATATTAAACGAGCGTCAGGTTGGTCGCCGAGACCTTGCCATCGCGGCCGGTCTCGAGTTCGTAGGTGACCTTGTCATTCTCGTAGAGACCGTTCAGTCCCGAACGTTCCACGGCGGAAATGTGCACGAACGCGTCTTTGTCGCCGCCTTCCGGGGAGATAAAGCCAAAACCCTTGGTCGTGTTAAAGAATTTGACGGTGCCGTTGATCATTTGAAAGTCCTGTAAGTATGGCCCGGAGCTAAAGCGAGCGGGCAGATGATCCACGGCAAAACGCCAGTGGATTTCTAAACGTTCGCAAAATAGGGAGGTAGCCAGAGGCCGGAAACCGGCAGAACAGGCAGCCAACGGTGGCTGAAAACGTAAGCCTTTATTGCACTTCCCCGTTTGGAAGTAAAGGAACTTCGCTACTATATTGGATTCGGGGAGGGCTGATAACCGATCGGGGTCGCCCGCTATTTGAGACGCCGCCACCCGGTTGGGGCGGGAGCGCGGACATTTCTTCTTGGCCAATCAAGAATTCATATCCCCCAAATCGGCTATGCTGTTGCTGCTTGCACTGGCTCGTTTGCCCTAGCGACAGCTGGCGCCTCACCATCTGTCGTGGTGTCTCGCCAATACCGTGGCCTGCTGAGAGGGCCCAGGAAGCCTCTAAAATCCCATCAGCTTGTGAATTGTGTTGGAAATTTCCGAGTGTGCACAGGGCTTGCTGAGGAAGATGCTTCCCTCTGGAATTTCGATTGCATCACCGCTGTACCGGCCGGAAGTGACAATGATCTTAACCGGGGGCCAACGGTCTCGAACGGCGGCCGCGAGCTTGAGTCCGTCCATTGAACCCGGCATGTCGATGTCAGTACAAATCACCCTAATGTCGGAATGGGCGACCAGCAGGGCAATGGCGTCGTCCGCGTTGGTGGCCTCATATGTCTTGAAGCCTTCAGCCTCTAACTGATCTACCATATCGAACAATATAAGCGCTTCGTCCTCGACGACGAGGACGGCTATCTGATCAGTCATTTCAATGCCCCTTCGCGCGCACCGCTATGCAACACGCGCGAACCAAACGCCGGCTCATTCAAATCGATCCCAAATAGCGACGTTCATCATTAACTTTGGACAATCTGCCAGATGAGGCAAACGCCCCATGAAGGCACATATCCGCTCGCCATCCACATCCGCGGTCGCGATTGAATCTCGACAAAATCGGATCCCGCCATGCCGAACCGCAATCCATGACTTCCGAAACCCAACACCGCCGCGGTTCCGTTGTTTGAACCGTCCTTGCCAACCCCGTTAGGCAACATCTGGCTCCTTGGCCGCGGCCGGCAAAAGTCCTATTTTTTCAAGTGGCGCTGTCAATAGAAAGCTAAATCCTGCCTGTGCGTATTCCGTGGAGACGGTCCCGCTGGTCTCAGCTTGGAGTACTCGCGAAATCAGCACGTTCCCGAAACCTGAACGATCCGGAGTGCTGGCTGGAGGACCGCCCTGTTCCACCCAGCGGAGTTCAAACAGTTCTCCATCGACACGCCAACTGATCGCCACATGCCCAGACTGGACGCTGAGCGCTCCGTACTTCAGCGCGTTAGTGGCCAGTTCATGAAGAGCCATTGCCAGTGCAGCCCCGGGCTTGGCGTGCACCCTAATTGCTGGGCCCGAGGAGCTAACGCGGTGGCGCTCTGTTCCAACAAAAGGAGTCACTGCTCCCTCAACCAAGTCAGCCAAAGTGCCGCTGTATTCCGAGTCCGCCAATAGGCCGGCATTGGCCTGCATAATGGCGCGTATCCGATTCTCGAAGACCTTGACTTCCGGTGATGCTCCCGGACGCGCAAGTGTTTGCCTGGCAACGATCTGTATGATCGCCAGCAGGTTTTTCACCCGGTGCTGGACTTCACGGGCAAATAGATCGCGCTGCTCGGCAGTGTGCCGCTGTAGTTCGTCTCGCTGGTCCAACTCATCGAAGAGACTGTCGATGGACACGCCCAAGGTTCCAAACTCAGAGCCGTCAGCGACCAGACCACTGCGCACGCTTCGATCCCCGGTCCGTCGCGCTGCCACAACGGCTTCGAGCACCTCAATGGGCCGTGCCACAAATCGTGCGCCGCCCAACCAGGCGAGCAGAAAGGCGAGCCCGGCACCGGCAATCGCAATAAGGGAGTTCGCCAGGCCCGCTGCGTCTATGGGAGCCATCATCGGCCCCTCCGGCAGAGAGACTACAGTTCCGATTGGCACACTCTCCGTGGCGGGTCGATAACCGACAATTCGACGGCTGCCTTCGGGACTAGCAATGCGGATGGTGCCTGGACCATCTGCTTCGAGAAGATTGGTCAGATATTCCGGGGCAGGTTCCCCCGCCTTTGCGATGTCTTCAGGCAAGCTGAGAAGCACAGTGCCATTTTGGTCGGTGACCACAGTCCTGCTATTTTGCAAGTTGCTTGTGGCGGCCGTAACCAAACGGACCAACTCAGACATGTTGACGAAGAGCTGGATGTATCCTTGAACGGCCCCTTCGCGGTCGGTCTGCGCCATGCCTATGGGCAGTACGGCACCGGCTGGCGTTTGCGTGTAACTGCCCACCACCAAGCTTGGCTTGCCGGAGGTAACAAGGTCTTCCACAGCCTGCTGCAACGAAGCGCGTTCGGAAATGCCCGTGTGGCAGAACAGAACACCATCGGCATCGGCCACCGCTATGTCTGTTATGGTGACAAGATCGCGTTGAATAGAGCTTGTATACTCTTCGCAAGCTGCCGCATCCTCGCCTTCAACAATGGCAGATCGACCCATGGCGATCATCATTGTAGCAGCGGCCGTCAACCCACGAACCACTTCGTTCAGCACAACGTCGGTCATCCGAAGGGTGTAGGTGTCCACTTCCGCGGAGCGCAGCGATCGAGAGGATACATGATTGAAAACGACGATCACAAAAGCCGGCAGGACGGCAAGTGCCGTAAGAAAGAGCAGCCGCTTGCGTAAGGCAAATTTCATCGCAGCGTTCCCCCGCAAGCCTGTGCTCGGGTGATGATCTGCAAGCGGGAGCCGCTTACGACGGCAGCTAACCAATCGTGGCCCAACGGACATAGGGATCCGGGGAGATTGTCAGTCAGGTTGCCCAGTTGGCTTCCGAATTCAGTATTGGACGCCGCCAAAACCTGGTGAGTCTTGTTCATTGGGAACACAGATCCGTACTCCCCAAGCACGACGATTGCTGTAGGGCATGCTCATATTTGATCATAAAGCCCCTCGCCCCAGTCCAGCCCCCCGCTGGCGACAGCCAACAGAAACAGCCGCGCCCGTGAAAGGTTGCAGAGGACGGTGCACTTCAGAGTTTCGACCGATCCAAGCGGTCGTCTGAAACGGGCGCGGAGCGGTCCAAGTACCCTGCGCTCCTTTGGCGCCGATGTGCAGTGCTAAGTCAGGCTGTGGCCGCCATCGATGCGGAGAGTCTCGCCCGTCGTGTACTCACTCTCCATCAGGTAGAGGTAGGCGGCGGCCACGTCCGCCGCTGTTGGGATTCTTCCCGACGGCAGGCGCGCAGCCATATCGGCAAAGAAGCCGACCTTGGCCTCCCCCACAAGCTCATCCCACATCGGCGTATCGACCCATCCGGGCGACACCACATTGACGCGCACCGGACCCAGTTCCAGCGCCAGCGCGCGAGCGAAATAGCTGAACGAGCCGGCAATGGCGGAGACCACAGCGCCTCCTGGGACTGGCGGCTTGTCCTTGTTGATGCCCGAGGTAAAGGTCATCGAACCATTGACGGCCAGTGTGCGTACAGCATGCTTGGCGAGCATGACGACGCCGATCAGCTTGTTGTCAACGAAGCGCCGCACAAACTCGAGGTCGGTGTCGCCGGTTCCGAGACTGGTTGCTGTCGGAAATGGTCCCTGACAGCTAGCGGGTGGGCGGCGTTGAATCGATCTTGAAGGTTGCCACCTATTTCTGGAGTTTACCCGCGGCCCGTAGGAGCGGCAGCTACCGACCCCATTGCCGCCGTTCAAGAACAGACGGCATATTGCTCAAAGCAGTCATTTTGCTCGCGGCAGATCGAGGGTCGATGCGGTTTGGATTGATCAGCGTATGTGTCTTGGCAACTCTGACAGCGGCTAGCGCTGAGGAGTTCCCGCTTTCAACACGCGTCTGCATTGTGCCGGTTGCCAATGGGGTTGCAACGGAAGCGGACGTCGGCGACGCGTGGCGCATGGTCTCGCACGCGTTTGATATTCCAGGGCTACCAGGTCCGGTATTCACCCCCACCAATCGCGAGGGTGAATGGACAATCATCGATAGAACCTACCAGCCATATGAGGGGCCATTTCCCACGACCTTTTTCGACGGCGGCAACTGGGTCCAGGAGCCCTGGAGCGAAGTCGTGATTGCCACACGGGAAGAACCGCACGGACAGGAGCGGGGTGTCTGGATTGTCGCGCCGGGAGACAGCGCATTTGTGTCGATCAAGCTGCCCGACGAGATGAAGGGCGGGATCAGCCAGCCATTTCTGCTGCCGCGCCAGCAGCAGACCGTTGTCCTCATCGGCGGCCTCCCATTCGTCGTCCAGACCGAGGGTTTGAAACCTTGGATAACCGTCGAGCAGATGACGGCGGCCCACCTACCGGGTTTACAGTCGCTTCATTATTCCGAGGCGATTCAAGCGATTGTGGCAGAAGATAGCGACGGCTGGATCCACGTCCTGCCTGACGATGGAGACTGGCAACGGCTCAATCGCGCGACCGACGACGGGACCTATGTGGTCGGGCTGTTCGATATCGACGGACGTGATGCCACCCTCCTTCGCGGGAGTACGTTCGTCGACATCATCCGAAGGCGCGTGGATACCGGCGCTTTCGAAATGGAGCGGATCGCGTCGCAGAGCTTACTGAACAGCGACCTTACGGCGTCATTCGAGCTGGGACAGGCGTTGCGATATACCAGTGGGGGCCTGTTCGACAGCGAACACCGCTGGTTTCGTCGCAACGCCTTTGGCTACGAGGAGATTCCGGGCGGACGGATCGAACTTCCAGACGATACCAATGCGATCAGGCTGCAAGATCTTGACGGCACGGGGAGGGCAATGATCGCGGCGAAGGACGCGATGTATCTGTACGACGGGTCCGCCATGACCGTTATCCTAGATCAAACCGGACAACCACTTTCGGGTCCGGCCTATGCCCGCGGCTTTCCAGCGATAAATCGTATTCTGCTCATGAAAGACCAACAACTCTATGACCTCTCGTCCGAGGGTCGGGCAACGCGACTCTCACATATGCCGAACGGGGTGGGGCTGTTCGATCTGGTCACATGGGAAAGCGTCGGCGTCGTCTTGGCGTCCGGCGAGGACGGTGTGTTTAGCATCGATCAGGATCTCGCGGTGGAACGCGTTCCTGGGCCGAACTTTCGGCTTGGGGTGCCCATCACAGGCGGGAATATTAGTGCCACGGGGGACATTTTGCTGACTGGTGCAGATCGATTGATGCTTGGGGTGAATGCGCAGCGCCATCCTCAGGCCTGCGGGTCCGCTTTGTAAGCAACCTCGTCTAAAAGCTGCCAGTCCGCTTCCCACCCCGTTGCTGGCACCGCCAGTGGCTAAGCGGACCGGTAGGTTTCAGGAAATCGAAAAGGCGGCCTGAGGGGCTGAAATGGGGCGCGGAGCGGTTCAAGTACCCCGCGATCCTTTGGTGCCGAGGCAGTGCTAAATCAGGCTATGGCCGCCATCGATGCGGAGAGTCTCGCCGATCGTGTAATCGCTCTCCATCAGGTAGAGGTAGGCGGCGGCCACGTCCGCTGCTGTTGGGATTCTTCCTGACGGGAGACGCAAAGCCATATCGGCAAAGAAACCTACCTTGGCCTCGCCCACAAGCTCGCCCCACATCGGCGTGTCCACCCAGCCGGGCGACACGACGTTGACGCGCACCGGACCCAGTTCCAGTGCGAGCGCACGGGCGAAATAACTGAAGGAGCCCGCAATCGCCGAGACGACAGCGCCACCCGGCACTGGCGGCTTGTCCTTGTTGATGCCCGAAGTGAAGGTCATCGAGCCATTGGCGGCCAGCGTGCCCACCGCGTGCTTGGCCAGCATGACGACGCCAATCAGCTTGTTGTCGACAAAACGCCGCACAAACTCGATGTCGGTGTCGCCAATGGGATCACCCGGAGGCGGGGTGCCGGCGGTCGACACGAGATGGTCGAACGCGCCGACTTCGGCAAAGAGCCGCGCGACGTCGGCCTCATTAGCTGCATCGGCGGCAATGGTGGTGAGGCGGTCGCCACCGTCGAGGCCGCGCTGGGCTGCCTGCAGTTTTTCCTGCGACCGTCCGACGATGACGACTTGGGCGCCGCGGCCGAGCGCGGCTGCCGCCACGCCGAGCCCGATGCCCGAGCTGCCACCGACGACAATGACTTTCTTGTCCACGAGCGATGTCATGGCGTTTCCTTTCTGAGCTTTTTCGGTTGGGTGAACCGGCTTAGCCGGCGTAGGCGGCTTCGAGATCGGCGATGATGATCTTGCGCATGCCGTACATTGCCTGTCGCACCCGGTCGGCCTTGGCACGATCCGGATCGGAACTCAGTCGCGGCAGGGCCTCGGGAATGACCTGCCAATAGACGCCGAACTTGTCTGTGAGCCAGCCGCAGGCCTGCGCAGACCCGCCATCTGCCGTGAGGGCGTCGTAATAGTAGTCGGTTTCGGCCTGATCG
>JAKFDU010000081.1:0-2218 GCA_036675975.1 Devosia sp.
GCCGAGCGAGTCCCAGGTCTTGCGGCCCATGATGATCGGCTTGCCCAGGGTCAGCGCCTTGAAGTGCTTGAGGTCCGCCGGCAGGTGCCAGGGCAGTTGGTTGTCGCGGCCGATCACGCGGTTCTGCGCGAGGGCGGCGATGAGGCAGAGGGGGAGGGTCTTGTTCATGGCGGCGAGGATACCGACTGCCGCGAAGGAGAGAAAGCCAACGGCGGATGGGTGCGCCCCATTGGGCACCCGATCAGTCGGTCGCTAACCTGCAGGCTCCATCCGCCGGCCTTTGCCGCTACCATTCGTCGATCCTGCAATTACTGACCAACAGATCAGATACCTACTCCAGGAAGTTCCACGAATTTTGCGACAAATTCAGGAAACTCGCCGAATTAACGCGCAAATAAAAATGTATACAAACAACTAGCCAATACACCACGCATTTGTCTACAGTCGCCGAACAAATACAACAGTGAGAGCCCATCATGACAGCTCCATCCGCACGGCCGTCTTCCACCCAACGCCCGGAAGACGAAAACCTCGGCATCGGTGCAAACCTCGCCTACGGTTTGCAGCATGTCCTGACCATGTACGGCGGCATCGTCGCGGTTCCCCTGATCATCGGCCAGGCCGCCGGGCTGTCGCCGGCAGACATCGGCCTGCTGATCGCCGCCTCGCTGTTCGCCGGCGGCCTGGCGACCCTGCTGCAGACCATCGGTCTGCCCTTCTTCGGCTGTCAGCTGCCGCTGGTCCAGGGCGTCTCGTTTGCCGGTGTGGCGACCATGATCGCGATCATCGGCAGCAACGGTGCCGGCGGCATTCCCGCCGTGCTCGGCGCGGTGATCGCCGCCTCGCTGATCGGCCTGTTGATCACCCCGGTGTTCTCGCGGATCACCCGCTTCTTCCCGCCGCTGGTGACCGGCATCGTCATCACCACCATCGGCCTCACCCTGATGCCAGTCGCGGCGCGCTGGGCGATGGGCGGCAACAGCCAGTCAGCCGACTTCGGCAGCACGGCCAATATCGGCCTGGCCGCGTTCACCCTCGCGACCGTGCTGCTGCTGAGCAAGCTGGGCAGCTCCAGCATCTCGCGACTGTCGATCCTCCTGGCGATGGTGATCGGCACCATCGTCGCGGTGTTCTTCGGCATGGCCGACTTCGCCAAGGTGCTCGACGGCCCGTTGATGGCGCTGCCGACGCCGCTGCACTTCGGCATGCCGGAGTTCCACGTCGCGGCGATCCTGTCGATGCTGATCGTGATCATCGTCACCCTGGTGGAAACCTCGGCGGATATCCTCGCGGTCGGTGAGATCATCGGCACCAAGGTCGATTCCAAGCGCCTGGGCAACGGCCTGCGTGCAGACATGATCTCCAGCAGCCTGGCACCGCTGTTCGGCTCCTTCACCCAGAGCGCCTTCGCCCAGAACGTCGGCCTGGTGGCCGTGACCGGCGTGAAGAGCCGCTACGTGGTGGCGAGCGCCGGCCTGATCCTGGTCACGCTCGGGCTGCTGCCGGTGATGGGCCGACTGATCGCCGCGGTCCCCACCTCGGTCCTCGGCGGCGCCGGCGTGGTCCTGTTCGGCACCGTGGCAGCCTCCGGCATCCGCACCCTGGCGCAGGTCGATTACCGCAACAACATGAACCTGATCATCGTCGCCACCTCGATCGGCTTCGGCATGATCCCCATCGCCGCGCCGACCTTCTACCAGCACTTCCCCGCCTGGTTCGAGACCATCTTCCACTCGGGCATCAGCTCGGCGGCGATCATGGCGATCGCGCTGAACCTGATCTTCAACCACCTGAAAGCCGGCAACTCCGACCAGCAGTCGGTGTTCGTCGCCGCCAGTGAGCGCACCCTGCACTACCAGGACATCGCCGCGCTGAACGAGGGCGACTACTTCCGCGACGGCAAGCTCTACGACGCCAACGGTAACGAAGTACGGGTCACCGGCGCCGAGGACCATCACGGCGCGCCGGCAGCGCCGCGCCCCAAGGTCGCGGCAGCCACCACCAACGGTTGAATCGGCAAGGCCGGCGTCCTGCGCCGGCCTTCTCATGATGATGGGTTGCGCGTCAGCGGTTATCCTCTGGGCTCACCCTTGGCCTTGAGGCCCTTCGTGAGCGAACCCGATCCCGTCCCCGCTCCCCTCTCCCCACTCGACCGGCTGTGGCTGACCGAAGCCATTCGCCTGCGCGAGGAACACGCCGGCCCGCTGGAGGACGGCGA
>JAKFDU010000082.1:0-2025 GCA_036675975.1 Devosia sp.
AGGCCATGCGCACCGCGACGCCCATCTCGACCTGCTCGGTGATCGCCGAGCGGCTGATGTCGTCGGCGACGCGCGTGTCGATCTCGACGCCGCGGTTCATCGGCCCCGGATGCATGACGATGGCGTCGGGCTTGGCATAGGCCAGCTTGTCCGCGTCGAGGCCGTAGAAGCGGTAATACTCGCGGACCGAGGGGATCATGCGGCCGTTGGCGCGCTCGTGCTGCAGACGCAGCATCATGACCACATCAACATCCTTGAGCCCCTCGCGCATGTCGGTGAAAACCTCGGTGGCGAGATGCTCGATGCCTGCGGGCAGCAGGTTGCGCGGCGCGATGACCCGGGTGCGGACATTGAGCGCGCCCAGCAGCAGCAGGTTGGAGCGGACGACGCGGGAATTGGCGATGTCGCCGCAGATGGCAACGGTGAGGCCGGAAATGCGCCCCTTGTGACGGCGAATGGTGAGGGCATCGAGCAGCGCCTGGGTGGGATGCTCATGCGCGCCATCGCCGGCATTGATCACCGCGCAGCCGACCTTCTGGGAGAGCAGTTCCACGGCGCCGGCGGCCGAGTGGCGCACGACGATGACGTCCGGCCGCATGGCGTTAAGCGTGGCCGCGGTATCGACCAGGGTTTCGCCCTTGCTGACCGAGCTTGATTTGACCGACATGTTCATCACCAGCGCGCCCAGGCGCTTGCCGGCGATCTCGAACGAACCCTGGGTCCGGGTCGAGGGCTCGAAGAACAGGTTGATCTGTGTCTTCCCCGAGAGCGTCGGATGGGACTTCCGCTCCTGCCGGGAGACCGGAACCATGCGCTCGGCGCGATCCAGCAGATCGATGATCTCATGCTGCTTGAGATCGGCGATCGAGAGCAGATGGCGCTGGCTGAAAGGGGGAAAATCGCCGGTGGAGCCGGCAGACGACGTCGAGGCTGTGCTGGCACGTGCTTGGGCCATGCGCTCCCATCCCTGATATTTGCTGCGGTCTAGCGGAGGGGGGAGCCAGGGGCAAGCCCAAAGGCGAGGAAATCAACGGCCGGTTCGCTACCGGCCGTCGGGATCAGATAGCCGAGAAGAACACGCCGAGCCCGGCCAGCGCGAAAGCGAGGGCGGAGGCCGCAGTACGGATATGGGTCCATGGCATCCAGGCACTGGTATAGGTCGTCCAGATATCGCGTGCCGTCGCGATATCGCTGGGCACCGTGGCGCGGACGAGGCCGTCGTTCAGCGGGATATTGATCGCACCGGTAATGCCGATGCCACCAACGAGATAGACCAAAGCCGAAGCGGCGAAGAGCCAGAGCGAAGCGCTTTGCCCGCTCTGCCAGAACAGGATCGCCGCAGCGATCAGCAGCAGTGGCAGGCCCATGAAGAACGCAAGGAAGATCGGGTTCGGCACGGCCACGTTGATGCCCTGCATGCTGTCGATGGCACTGCGCGGATCGGCGCGGTCGAGCCCCCACATGACGGTGAAGGAATAGGTCCAGAAGAAGCCGGCCATGATGCCGCTGGCGAGCAGAGCGGCGAAGCCGACAAATTGCGCTGAGGTTTGCATGATGAACTCCGGGGTTTATCGGGGGTGAGGAAACGGTGGGGATGGGTGGGCGACCGTTGGCGAGTGCCACGGTCGCCGATCTTGATCAGGCGTTCCAGACGCCAGAGGCGGCCATCTCGGCGACGTATTCACGGAAGTCGCGTGGTTCGCGACCCAGGGCCCGCTGTACGCCGTCGCTGACCGACTCGTTGCGGCCATCGAACACCTCTTCGCAGAGGTCGCGCAGGAAATCGGCCGTCGGCTTGTCCATGAGGGACAGCATCAGGTCGTGGAATTCCCCCAGCGGCATGTGGGCGTATTGCACATTGAGACCGGCCGCCGCGTTGATTTCGGCCGCAACGTCGGCAAAGCTCAGCAGGCGCGGGCCGGTAACCTCATAGAGCTGGCCGGCATGCCTGGGATCGGTCAGCGCGGCGACCGCAACATCGGCGATCCCGTCGTTGTTGAGGTCCCCGGGGCCGGCATCGTCGTC
>JAKFDU010000083.1:0-31350 GCA_036675975.1 Devosia sp.
CGCTGAGTGCAATGGCATAAGCCTGCCTGACTGCGAGACTGACAAGTCGAGCAGAGACGAAAGTCGGTCATAGTGATCCGGTGGTCCCGCGTGGAAGGGCCATCGCTCAACGAATAAAAGGTACGCTGGGGATAACAGGCTGATAATGCCCAAGAGTCCATATCGACGGCATTGTTTGGCACCTCGATGTCGGCTCATCACATCCTGGGGCTGGAGCAGGTCCCAAGGGTATGGCTGTTCGCCATTTAAAGTGGTACGTGAGCTGGGTTTAGAACGTCGTGAGACAGTTCGGTCCCTATCTGCCGTGGGTGTAGGAATATTGAGAAGAGCTGACCCTAGTACGAGAGGACCGGGTTGGACGAATCTCTGGTGGACCTGTTGTGGCGCCAGCCGCATTGCAGGGTAGCTAAATTCGGACGGGATAACTGCTGAAAGCATCTAAGCAGGAAGCCTCCTTCAAAACTAGTATTCCCTTGAGAGCCGTGGAAGACCACCACGTCGATAGGCCGGGTGTGGAAGCGTAGCAATATGTGAAGCTTACCGGTACTAATAGCTCGATTGGCTTGATCGTTCTCATTAATCTATGTCCGCATAGATTGTGATTTTCGATCGGTTCAGAAATACACCAGACAACGCTTCTTGCATGGGAAAGCGTTGTCCTAAAAAACATAACCAGAATTCACTCATACGTTTTTCGCTGACCTTGTGGTTTTTGCGAGGAGCCCAAGACCCGATCCCATCCCGAACTCGACCGTCAAATTCCTCTGCGCCAATGGTACTAAGTCTTAAGGCTTGGGAGAGTAGGTCGCTGCAAGGTCTGCCAAAAACGTATGATCTCGTTACAATGTCGAAAGAAAACTTTCAAAAACCCCTCACCGGAAACGGTGAGGGGTTTTTGCGTTTCCGGCCAGGTTGGAAGAGTGGTCGGCTTTCGAGAGGCAAGGGACGACCGAAAGCCGGGCGAGGCGTGGGCCTGGAAAGATTGGGCGCGCGGCATCGCTACGGAACTGCCCTTGTCGAAAAATTAACGCTGGCCGGCATAATGGGCGGCATTGGTCGACAGGAGAAAGCCAGTGCCGGCACTCAGCGAATACGCCCAGCGCCAGAAGATCGCGTATTTCCTCGCCGGACTCCCCAAGGGTGCGCGGATCCTCGAGATTGGCTGCGGTTCGCGCTGGGTGGGCGACTATCTGCGCGCCAATGGCTGGGAGCATTATGTTGGCGCCGATCTGGTGCCGCCTGCCGATATCGTCGGCGACATCAAGGCATGGCGCGAGCTCGGTCTCGAGCCCGCCTCGTTCGACGTGGTGATCGCCTTCGAGGTGATCGAGCATGTCGACCTGGTCAGCGAGGCGCATGACCTGCTCAAGCCAGGCGGCCAGTTACTGCTGACGTCGCCGGTGCCGCATATGGATTGGGCCATGAAACTGCTGGAATGGTTCGGCCTCAATCAACGCCGCACCAGCCCGCATTCCAACCTGGTCTATTTCGAGCGCATTCCGCTGTTCGAGCCGGTCTCGCTGCGCCACATGGCGGGGCTGTCGCAATGGGGCATTCTGCGCAAGCCGCTGGCGGCTTAGCGCGGCGACTCGAAGCCCCGCATTATTTCGAGCATGGCCGCATTGAACAGGGCCGGCCGCTGCAGCGGCGCGAAATGCGTGACGCCGGGCAGGGTGATCAGATTGGCGTTCGGGATGGTCGCGGTCAGGTAGCGTGCGTGCTCCGGCTTGATGAACTCGTCACCCTCAGCATGCAGCACGGTCACCGGCACCGCGATGTTCCGCAGGTCATCGGCCGTGTAATTGGGTTCGGTGCGCTGCATGGCCCCGACGGCCTCGAGGAAAGCTCCGAAATCATCAGGGGTGGCGGAAAGCGCCGCGTAGTCCTGCTTGTGGCGGGCAAAGCAGCGGTCGATGATATCAGTGGGGACGAAGGGCAGCGTGCCCGATGGATCCATGTTGCAGGCAAAGAACAATACGCCGTCGACACGCTCCGGATGCTGCGCGCCCAGGATCAGGGCAGTGCAGGCGCCGTCGCTCCAGCCAACAAAAGCGGCGCGATCGATGGCCAGGGCGTCCATGACCGCAAGGACATCGCCAGCCATCAGTTCATAGCTATAGGGCTTGGTATCGCGCGTGCTGCGGCCGTGGCCGCGGCTGTCGATGAGGATGACGCGGTAGCCGGCCTTGGCGAGGACGGAGGCCTGATGGCTCCAATTGCCCGAATGGCCGAGGCCGCCATGCAGCAGGATGACGGGCCGGCCGCGGCCGATGCTGGCAAACCAGATATCGGCTCCATCGTGAGTGATGTGACCTGATCGGTCGAGGGCGGGGAGCGGCGGAGTGCCGTCGCGTTCGAAGATCGTGAGGTCGTCGTCGGTGTCGCGCACGGCGGTTTGCCAACCGGCGGATGGGGTATGGGGGGCCATTTTGTGCTCCTTGGCCAGCGGAAAGGTGCCGCGGGCGGTTGAACCTTCTTGTCGCCTCAGCGTATCCACATTCGACAGGCACGTGACAGTGCCACTTCGATGCGATCCCTCCTGTCGAATTCGCCGGATATTTTCAATGCGTATTGTGCTCCTATTGCTCCTGCTGCTGTTCTCGCCCGCTGCCGCGCAAGCGCAGATTCCCGGTCTCACGCCCGAGCCGGCGGCCGACACCGCGCCGAGCAGCGATGCCAGCATCGACGAGCTGATCCGCATCATCGAAAATGACGAGACGCGCGCGGCCCTGATCGAGCGGCTGAAGCGGGCCGATGCCGAAGCCGATGTGCCCGCCGACGCACCACCCGATCTTAGCATCGTGCGCCAGCTGGCCGAGTATACGCGGGCGGCGGCCGAAGGGACGTCGTCGACCCTGCAGGCGCTCGGGAAGGTCTTTGTCGACTTGCAACAGGGGTTCACCGGCACCTTGAACGGCGATCTCGACGCGCTGCGCGATGCTGCGATCGGCGTGGTGCTGACCGCGGCGGGGCTGTTCGGCAGTTTTCTGGCGTTCCGCATCATCGTGCTCTGGGCGCAGGGGGTGATCGCGCGGCGCGTCGCCGGGCGCGGCTGGGTCTCCCGTATTCTCGGCGCACTGGCCTCGGCCTTGGTGGATCTGGGATCGGTGCTGCTGGCCTGGGCCATCGGCAATGTGGTGGCGTTGCTGGTCGGCGGCGCAGGGCGGATGGGCATCAACCAGTCGCTGCTGCTTAACGCCTTTCTGTTGGTCGAACTCAGCAAACTGGCGGTGCGGTCGCTGCTGGCGCCGCGCTTCGAGACCCTGCGGCTGGTGCCGGTGGGCGACAGCAATGCGGCCTATTGGTCGTTCTGGTCGGGCCGCATCATCTCGTTGATCGGCTATACATTCCTGTTTGTCGCGCCGATGCTGGCGGCCAATCTGTCGGTCGCCGCCGCGTCGGCGGTGCAAGTACTTGTCATGGCAACGGCAGTCACGATCGGCATCGTCGTCGTGCTGCAGAACAAGGACGATGTGCGCAACTGGTTGAGCGGCATTGCCGAACGACGGGGCCATGACGGAACCGGGCAACTGCTGCTGGTGCTGGGGCAATACTGGCATGTGGTGGCCATCGTCTATCTCGTGGCGCTGCTGGCGGTGTGGTTCACCAATCCCGAGCAGGCGCTGCCCTTCATGTTGGGCGCCACGGTTCAGTCGGTTATTGCCATCCTCGTCGGTGTCGTCATCGTCGGTTTCATCTCGCGCTTTGTCAGCGCCGGGCTGCGCCTGCCCGAAGACGTCAAGCAGAGGCTGCCGCTACTCGAGGCGCGGCTGCAGGCCTTCGTGCCCTCGGTGATGCAGGTGGTGCGCTGGGTGGTCATTGCGGGGGTGATAGCCGCGATTGCCCAGGCTTGGGCCCTGTTCGACTTCGTCGGCTGGATTGGCAGCCCCGGCGGGCAGCAGATGGCGGGATCGGTGATTTCGGCCGCCCTCATCATCCTCGTCTGCATCGTGCTGCATGTAGTGGTGGCGTCGTGGGTGGAATACCGGCTCAATACCAGCATCGGCAAGACGCCGACGGCGCGCGAGAAGACGCTGCTCAACCTGTTCAAGAACGCCTTCACCATTGCCCTGGTGGTGTTCGGGCTGATGCTGGCGCTGGCGCAGATCGGGGTCAATATCGCGCCGCTGCTGGCGGGTGCCGGGGTGATTGGCCTGGCCATCGGCTTTGGCGCGCAGAAGCTGGTGCAGGACATCATCACCGGCATCTTCATCCAGTTCGAAAACATCATGAACGAGGGCGACGTGGTCGAGGCTGCCGGGCGGGCGGGCGTGGTGGAAAAGCTGACGATCCGGTCAGTGACCATCCGCGACATGAGCGGCACGGTGCACCTGATCCCGTTCTCGTCGGTCGACCAGGTCAGCAACATGGTGCGCGGCTTCTCGTTCTATGTGGCCGAGTTTGAGGTGGCGCGCGACAGCGATATCGAAGAGGTCAAGCAGACCATGCGCGACGCCTTCGCGCAGGTGATGGACATTCCTGAGCATCGCGACGTCATTCTCGACGAGTTGGATCTGCAAGGGTTGATCGCCATTACGCCGGCCTCTATGAGCCTGCGCGCCCGCATCAAGACGCTAGCCGGCAAGCAATGGGGGGCAGGGCGGCTCTATAGCGAACTGGTAATGCGCCTGTTCGACGAGCGTGGCATCCAGACGCCAACCCAGCGCATAAACTACGTGACGGGCAAGGGCGGCAAGTTGTTGCCACCAACGGGCGAACAGCCAGCCTGACCGTTTTGTGATCGCCGCAAGGGCTTTGCCTTAAGCCGATCTTAATTTGGTGGGTTAAAATAGTGATACGCGCCAGTTGCGGCACAGCCGGCGCAGTCGTGACTTTTGTTCATCGCGTATCACGAGGCCCGTCATGTTGCTTTCGAACGGCAGGACTATTGCCCGATTCCGTCATCTTCCCGCGCTGGCGCTCGCCGCGGCGCTCAGTCTTGGCGCGATCATGCCCAGCCTCGCCAACAGCGCTGATTTCGTGCGTGGATTGTGGCCACAGGCGGAGGCGCGCGGGGTCAGCCGGGCTGCGTTCGAGGCGGCGTTCTCGGGTTATAGCTATATCCCCAAGGTCATGGAGCTGACCCGCAAACAACCAGAATTCTCCCAGACCGTGCAGCAATATCTCGACAAGCGGGTCACCGCCGCGCAGGCGCAAAAAGGCCAGGCGATGCGGAGCGAGTGGAACCAGACGCTGACCGGCAGCCAGCAGCGCTGGGGCGTGCAGCCGGAATTCGTGCTGGCCATCTGGGGCATGGAAACCAATTTCGGCGGCTTCATGGGTGGCGAGAACACTATCCATGCGCTGGCGACGCTGACCGAGGGCGGCTATCGCCCAGACTTCTTCCGCGAGGAACTGCTCACGGCCCTGCGCATCGTTTCGGACGGGCATGTAAGCGCCGGTAACATGACAGGGTCATGGGCCGGGGCGATGGGGCATACCCAGTTCATGCCCTCGAGCTTCATGCGCTACGCGATCGACTATAATGGTGACGGGCGCAAGGATATCTGGAACTCGGTACAGGATGCCTTGGGTTCGACTGCCAACTATCTCAACAGCTTTGGCTGGCGGCCCGGCGAGACCTGGGGCTATGAGATCAAGCTGCCCAGCGGCTTCAATTTTGCGGCGGCGCGGCAACTGGAGCGGGCGCCGCTCAGCCAGTGGCAGGCCATGGGCATCCAGCGGGTTTCCGGCAAGGCTTTTCCGCGGCCCAGCGACGTGGCGCGGCTCTATATGCCGGCGGGCGCCAGTGGCCCGGCCTTCCTGCTGCTGCCGAACTTCGATGTCATCAAGCGCTACAACAATTCGGACAGTTACGCGCTGGCCGTGGGCCACCTGGCCGACCGCATTATCGGCGGCGGCGGCTTTGCCACGGCGTGGCCCACAGGCGACTATGCACTGAGCAAGGCACAGCGGGCGGAGCTGCAGACGCTGCTGGCGCGGGCCGGCTATGATGTCGGTTCGCCCGATGGCGTGGTCGGGCCCAAGACGCGGGCGGCGGTGCTGGCCTATCAGGCGCAGGCCGGTCTGCCGGCCGATGGATACATCTCCGGTCGGCTGCTCGAAGCGCTCAAGCGTTAACGTGTCGTTAACGGATTAGGTGCAGTTTTATCCCGCTTAAGTAGAGGGCAGGCCAGTTTCCGAACATTGGAGACGCCTGCCCTCGCCCATTCCGGGCAGATCCAGACCAGCCACAAAATCCCCTGCTTTGGTCGCCATAAGGCGGCTTCCTCCAGCTTTTCCCAGTGTCCATGCCCAAGTCATTCGTTCTTTCACGTCGCACCCTGCTGGCCGGTCTGTTGGCCAGCGTGGTCCTGCCAACCGTTTCCGCCCATGCCGTTTCCATCATGGACCCGTTCAACCTGCCGGCGGCGATGGATGGCGGGACCGCCAAGGTGGTCACCGACGCGGCTTATGGATCGGGGCCGCGACACAAGCTCGATGTCTATGCGCCCACCGAGATCGGCGCGCTGGCGCCAGTGGTGTTCTTCATTTACGGCGGCGGCTGGAGCCGGGGCGAGAAATACGAATACCAGTTCGTCGGTCAGGCCCTGGCGTCGCGGGGCTTCGTGGTGGTGATTGCCGACTATCGACTCTATCCCGAAGTCGCCTATCCCGACTTCCTCTATGACAATGCCGCGGCGCTGAGCTGGGTACAGGACAATATCGCCACCTATGGCGGCGATCCCAACCGGCTGTTTCTCGCTGGCCACTCCGCGGGCGCCTACAATGCCGTGATGCTGGGGCTCGATTCGTCCTTCCTGCGGGAGTTCGGCGTCACCATGGCCATTCACGGCGTGGCGGCCCTGTCGGGTCCGTTCGACTTCTATCCGTTCGAATATGGCGAAGTGCGCGACGTATTCGGCAAGGCGCCCAATCCTGAAGGCACCCAGCCGATCAGCCTGGTGACCTCGGAGGCGCCGCCGATGTATCTGGCGACCGGCACGACCGACCCCATCGTGCGCATGCAGAATACCGAGCGGTTTGCGCAAAAGCTCAAGGATAGTGGCGTCTGGGTGACCACGCGCTACTATGAAGGGTTCGGCCATATGGAGCCGGTGCTGGCGATGGGCGCCATGTGGCGCTGGCGCATGCCCGTGCTCGAGGACATGGTGGCGTTTTTCCAGATGTTCGGCGCCTTCCCCAGCGGCGTGCCCTATGTGGCGGTGGCGCCGGAGCCGGCAGAGCCGCTGCCGGACTCGGTCGCGCCGATGGAGCAGATCGTGGAGCAGATGAACGCGATGTTCCAGCCGATCGAGAATTAGGAACTTCAGGCATCGCTTGGGGGTCGCAAACACCGGCCGGTATGCGTGACTCACCTCCACCCTTGATGGGGAGGGATTGAAGGTGGGGTGGGCCGTATACGCTGAGCGCTGGACGCAGCCGACTGCTCCGATAGCATCACCCGATGATCAGCCATCTCCGATTCTCCGGCGCCGACCCCGCCGCCCAGCGCGATGCGCTCGAAGCCATCATTCGTAGCCAGCCGGTGCTGATGACCGTGCTCGAAGGCTTGCGCGACATGGCCTTGCCCGATCACCTGCTGGTGGCTGGGGCGATCTATAACCAGGTGTGGAACCACCTCACCGGTCGGCCCGACATGACCGGCGTCAACGATATTGACGTGTTCTATTTCGACGATAGCGATATCGGCTGGGATGCCGAGGATCTGGTGATCAAGGCCTGCGACACGCGCTTTTCCGGCTTGCCGGTGCCGGTGCAGGTGCGCAACCAGGCGCGAGTGCATCTGTGGTTCGAGCAGAAGTTCGGCAGCCCATTTTCGCCGCTCATCTCCTCGACGGAAATGCTCGGGCGTTACGCCTCCAAGACTCATGCGGTCGGGGCTCGGCTGGACGCGGCGGGGGCGATGGAGATCGTCGCACCGTTTGGGCTCGACGATTTGTTCTCGTTCCGCATGGTGCCCAATCCGGTACTGGACAACCGCGTATCCCATACCAAAAAGGGCGAGCGGGCCAAGGCGATCTGGCCGGAACTGACCGTCATCCCCTGGCCGGCCTGATCACACCGGATCGACCGTGACGGCATCGGCGGAGCGGCGCACCGGCCCGTGAAAGACCGCCTCGATATTGTTGCCATCGGGGTCAAGCACGAAGGCGCCGTAATAGCCGGGGTGATAGTGGCGCTCGCCAGGTCGGCCGTTATCGGTGCCGCCGGCTGACAGGGCGGCCTTGTAGAAGGCGTCGACCATGTCGCGGTCCCTGGCCTGGAACGCCAGGTGGATATGGGTCGGGGTGGTCCTGGCATCGGCGGCATCGACGAACAGTTCGTCGACCTGGAACCAGCCTTGGCCCTGCTGCTCGATGCGGAAGCCGAGCGTTGCCAGCACCTTGTCGTAGAAATAGCGCGTCGCGGTGAAGTTCCGCGCCCGCAGATGGACATGGTCGATGAGGCGGCCGGTATGCCAGGTCATGCGGATCTCCGTCGGGCGGGCAAGACAAAGCCGCCCGGAGCTGGTCCGGGCGGCTGAAAACGGGCCGCGGCTTACTCGGCTTCGTCGGCGGAGGCCGAGTTGAGCTGGCCGTATTTTTCGACGCCGATCTTGCCGAGCAGGTCGAGCTGGGTCTCGAGGAAGTCGATATGGCCTTCCTCGTCGGTAAGCAGCGCCTCGAACAGGTTCTTGGACACGTAGTCGCCGAGCTGTTCGCAGAGTTCGCGGCTCGCCTTGTAGGCGGCGCGGGCGTCGTACTCGCCGGCCAGATCGGCTTCCAGCACTTCCTTGATGGTCTGGCCGATTCGCAGCGGCGCGACGCGCTGCAGGTTCGGATGACCCTCAAGGAAGATGATGCGCTCGATCAGACGATCGGCGTGATGCATCTCTTCAATGGATTCAGCGCGTTCCTTGGAAGCCAGCTTCTTGTAGCCCCAGTCGTCGAGAAGACGATAATGGACCCAATACTGGTTGACTGCACCCAGTTCGAGAAAGAGGGCTTCGTTAAGCCGCTCGATGACCTGTGCTTCGCCTTTCACGACGTACTCCACTCTTTTGCTTTTTGAGCTTTTCGAGCCCAGTCGGCAGCGAAACGACGTCGCCGGACTGTTGGGCTTGCTGCGAGTGGTAGTTTTCGGTGACCCGGACAATAATGTCCACCACATTCGGCACGCAACCGCTGCATTTGGCGCGACGGTTGAGCTCGGAATAAACCTTGGCGGGGACCACCAGCTGCCAGGGATCAGCGTTGAGCAGGTCGAGGACGATATCCTCGATCTCCTTGGACGTGATCATGTTGCATTGACAGACGAGCATGGTGCCGCGACGGGGTCAGGTGGAGCTTGCTGGGCGCATAAAGCCGCCGGATTAGGTGAATGTCAATGTCCGATTATGTCGCGCCCGCCATGCGGGTGCGTCTTGCTGGAGGCGGGTGTAGCGAAACAATATCGGGGCTTGCTTCGTTGCTGCGGGGCTATCTATCAGGGCGGCATGGCCATTTCTCTTCTCAGTCTGTTCAACGCCCTCAGTCCCAAGGACCAGGGATCTCGTCAGGTCGCGCGGGATGTGCCCTATGGCACGGCTGCGCGGCACAGGCTGGATATCTATGCACCGCGGCAGGCGGACGGACCGGCGCCGGTCGTGTTCTTCGTCTATGGCGGGTCGTGGATGGATGGCGACCGGCGCAATTATGGCTTTGCCGGGCGCGCACTGGCGGCGCTGGGCTACGTCACGGTCATCGCCGATTATCGCCTGGTGCCCGAAATCGAATATCCCGGTTTTCTCGCGGACGGCGTTGCCGCCTTCGCCTGGGTGGTGGAGCATATCGGCCGGTATGGCGGCAATGCGCGACGCATGGCGCTGATGGGCCATTCGGCCGGCGCCTACAATGCCGCCATGCTGGCGCTTGACCCGGCCTATCTGGGGCGCGCCGCCTTGCTCGAGCGAGTCCGCTGCGTGGTGGGATTGTCCGGGCCCTACGACTTTTTCCCGTTCGACGGGCCGATCAGCCTGCGCACCTTTGGAGCCGTGCGCGACCCCATGACGACACAGCCAATCCATCACGTGACGCCGGCCGCGCCGCCGATGATGCTGGGCCATGGCGGCAAGGATCGGCTGGTCTATCCGCGCAACAGCGTCGCCTTGGCGCAGCGGTTGCGCCAGGCCGGCGTGGCGGTGGAAGAAATCCACTATGCCAGGCTCGGACATGCCGAGCCCTTGCTGGCGCTCAGCCGGCCGGCCCGTGGCATGGCTCCCGTCGTGGAGGATGTTGCCGGCTTCCTGCGCCGGCATCTGGCTGTTTAGCCGACTTGCTCCGTGGCGGCGCTTGGATAGAGTGGGGCCGCGGCTGGGTGGAGGAGACTTGTTCATGGCTGGATTGAAGCGGCTGCGGCGCGGGCTGTTGGTGCTGGCGCTGGTGGCGCCTGTTGGCGTTGGGGCCGCAACCGCGACGGAAGAGCGGCCGTTTGATGCTTGTGCGGCGGCGGCGGCGAGCCAGTTCGAGACCGGCTTTGAGGATATCGGCCGGGAAAGCTGGGAGATCGACACGGACGTGGCCATCGCTGCGTGCACGGCGGCCCTGGAGGACGAGCCCGGCTCGGCGCAGGTCAAGGGCTGGCTGGGTCGCGCTTATTTTGCCGCTGGCAATACAAGCAAGGCCGTGCCGCTTTTCGAGGAGGCGGCGGCTGCGGGCAATGTGATGGCGCTCGCCATGCTGGGCGACATGCTGACCACCGGCGACGGCGTCGATATGGATATGGAGCGCGGGGCGAAACTGCTGACACAAGGCGCCGAGGCGGGTTTTGCGCTGGCGCAGAACAGCCTGGGTCTGAGCTATGATTTCGGCGAGGGGCTGGAACAGGATTATGCCCAGGCGGCGCGCTGGTATCGGGCGGCGGCCGAGCAGGGCATGAGCAAGGCGCAGTCCAATCTGGGGCTGATGTACCAGGAGGGGCTGGGCGTGCCGCGCGACTATGTCGCCGCGGCGGCCTGGTTCGAGCTTGCCGTGGCGCAGGGCGATCCCTCCGGCCAGGTCAACCTGGGCAAGCTGCTGCAGGATGGCACCGGTCAACCCGCCGATCCGGCGCGGGCCGCTGAACTCTATCGCCTCGCCGCCGACCAGGGCGACATGTATGGGCAGAACAATCTTGGCTTCCTGCTCGAGAACGGCCTGGGCGTCGACGCCGACCTCGATGCCGCAGCCGAGCTCTACCAGCAGGCGGCCGACCAGGGCCTGGCGCTGGCCCAGCACAACCTGGCGCTGCTCTATGAGGATGGCAGGGGCGTCAAGCAGGATTACGGGCGGGCGCTCGAACTCTATCGCCAGGCCGCCGAAGGCGGGGAAATGCGGGCCGCCGTCAATCTGGGGCTGCTCTATCTGGATGGCCTGGGCACCGAGGTCGACTATGACGAGGCCATCAAGTGGACGCAGCTGGCGGCCGACAGCGACCAGCCCATTGCGCTCAACAACCTGGGTCATATCTATGAGAACGGCCTTGGCGTGACCGCCGATCGCGAAACGGCGATCACCTATTACCAGCAGGCAGCCGACCAGGGCTACGAGCTGGCCGCTGACAACCTGGCGCGGCTGACGGGTCCCTCGACGCCGAGCACAGGCAAGACCAAGACGAAGTAGTTCAGTTCTGCTTTTCGGCCTGCCGCCGCGCCGCGATGACGGCGGCGGAGGCGGCTGTACGATGTGCTGACGAAAAGAACTCGCGATGCGCCAGGATCGCTATGGTGGCGATACAGGCCGCGATCGGCAGCCATTCGGAGACGAACCAGGCGACGGTGGCGACCGAGAAGTAATAGGCACGAATGCCGCTGTTGAAGTTGCGGGCGCCCAGCGCATTCATGGCGGTGATGGCGTCGATCTCGGCTTCCGAAATGGGGCTGGAATGATCGATCGCGCCCAGCATGATGCAGAAATGGTTGAACTGGCGCAGCGCCAGCGTGAATGCGAAGAAGGCCAGCACGAACATGGTCAGCATCACCAATAGATGCAGTTGCACGTCCAGCGTGGTGTAGGTGCGATTGAGCGACATGGAGCCGAGCGCGTCCATGAGCGCCGGTATCTGGCCGAAAACGGCGAAGATAGCGAGGATCAGCAACACGGCGGTAGAGGCCAGGAAGCTCACCGAGCCCATGATATTGCCCGACAGGATCGCATCGAATGGGGACTCTCGCACCGCCGCATTGGCGACCCAGCGACGGCGCTGCATGTTCATGATGATCGACAGCGACGGCCGCAGCCGCTCCACCAGCGGCACGATGATGTTGTAGGCAAAGTAGCAGATCAGCGGGAAGAGGGTGGAGATCAGCGTCGTCGACAAGGGGGGTGCACTCCACTGGCGCGTGAATCCGCGCTGGATTCTCATAGCTCACGGGGTCATTCCGGCGAAAGCGGGAATCTCACACCTCTCCCTTGGGGGGAGAGGTGAAGCGCCTCAGATCGTGCGCGGGTACCGTCGGTGGATAGCGTCGATTTCGGCTAGCAGTTCAGGCGAGAGCGCGACATCGCGGGCGCCGAGGGCGTTGGCCAGCTGGGCCGTGCTGGTCGCGCCGACGATGACCGAGGTCATGAACGGGCGCGTCAAAGCGAAGGCGATAGCCAGTTGCGCCGGATCGAGCCCGTATCGCCGGGCGAGGGCCTGATACTGCTTGCCGGCGGCTTCGGAATGTTCGTTGAGCCGCCAGAAGCCCTTCTGGTAATCGCCGCGGCTGCCCTTTGGCATCTGGCCATCATTGTATTTGCCGGTGAGCAATCCGCCGGCGAGCGGCGAATAGGCAAGGAGGCCGACATTCTCGTGGTGGCTGAGTTCGGCCAGGTCGAGATCGAAATGGCGGCGCAGGAGATTGTATTCGTTCTGCACGGAAACCAGGCGCGGCAGACCCTTGGCCTCGGCGATGCGCAGCCACTGGGCGATGCCCCAGGTGGTCTCGTTGGACACGCCGACATGGCGCAGCTTGCCCTCCTTGATCAGGTCACCGAGCGTTCCGAGCATGTCCTCGATATTGGCGAGGACGTCCGATGTATCCTGCTTGTGCGGGGCATAGGTCCAGGAGCCGTCGAAATTGTAGCTGCCGCGGCTGGCCCAATGGATCTGGTAGAGGTCGAGGTAGTCCGTCTTGAGCCGGCGCAGGCTCTGTTCGAAGGCGACGCGGATCGACGGACCATCGGCGCGACGCCCCTCGCGCAGGAATTTGGTGCCGCCACCACCGATCTTGGAGGCGATGATCCAGTTGTCGCGCTTGCCGGTCTCTTGCAGCCAGTTGCCGATGATTTCTTCGGTGCGGCCGGAGGTTTCGGGGCTGCCCGGAACGGCATAGAGCTCGGCGGTATCCATGAAATTGACGCCGGCTTCGAGCGCCATATCGATCTGGGCGTGGCCCTCCTGCTCGGTATTCTGGCTACCCCAGGTCATGGTGCCGAGGCAGATTTCGGTAACAAGCAGGTCGGTGCGGCCAAGCGGCTTCAGCTTCATCAGATTATCCCGGCAACTGGTATGGAAGAGCGGCGACACACTAGCCGATGTCGGTGAAATTGACAGGCTTGCGCCGGATAATTTCGCGCCGTCAAAAAAGCGTCACGCATCGCCCTTTTAGGGTTGAGGTATGCGGCCCGACCCCCTATATACCCCTCACGTCGCGACCACGGTCGCACTGATGGTGATCTTACCGGCCACCGTCTGACGCCCTTGACGCGGGATGGAGCAGCCCGGTAGCTCGTCAGGCTCATAACCTGAAGGTCGCAGGTTCAAATCCTGCTCCCGCAACCAAAAAAGCCCAGTTGACCCAAGCGGTTAACTGGGCTTTTCCCTTTGTGGCGGCGTGGCGTTGAGGGTGGTGGGGTAAAGATGGCGGTTCCAAGCGCGGTGGCAGGTTTGTTGCGGCGTCCGGCGAGACTGGGCGATGCAGTCTATGCCGCAATCTTCGAGCGCATCATGGCGCTCGAAATCACGCCGGGCGAGCGGATTTCCGTCGATGCGGTGGCGCGTCAGCTCGGCGTGTCGCAGACTCCGATTCGCGAGGCCATGGCGCGGCTCGAAAGCGAGGGGCTGGTGCGCAAGACGCCACTGGTGGGCTATAGCGCCACTCCGCGCCTGAGCCCGGCTGAACTCGCCGACCTCTACGAAATGCGGCTGCAGCTCGAGCCGTTTGCGGCGCGCAAATGCGCCGCGCTGATGCCTCACGCCGTGGTCGAACAGCTGGAAGCGCTGTGCAGCGAGATGGCGGACCTGGCCGGTCGGGAGGGGCTTGCGGCCTATGCCCAGTTTGCCCAGCTCGACATGGCGTTCCACGACCAGATCGCGGTCAGCGCCGGCAATGCACTGGTTGCCGAGGCGTTGGGGCGGCTGCACACGCATGTGCACCTGTTCCGCCTGCAAGGGCAGACAAAGGTACCGGCGGAAGCCAATGCCGAGCATGAGCAGCTGGTGGTGGCGATCCGGGCGCGGGATGCCGATCGTGCCGAAGCGGTCATGCGCGATCATATCGAGCAATCACGGCGGCGCTTCGGCTGATCGTCAGCAGGCGACGACGTTGACTGCGAGACCGGCCAGGCTGGTTTCCTTGTAGCGGTCGCTCATGTCGAGGCCGGTCTGGCGCATGGTCTCGATGCAGGCATCGAGCGGCACGGCGTGGGTGCCATCGCCCTTGAGGGCCAGCGAGGCGGCGGTGACGGCTTTGACGGCACCAAAGGCGTTGCGCTCTATACAGGGGATCTGCACCAGCCCGCCGACGGGGTCGCAGGTCATGCCCAGATGGTGTTCGAGGGCGATTTCGGCGGCGTTTTCCACCTGCGCAGGCGTGCCACCCATGATGGCGCAGAGGCCGGCAGCGGCCATGGCAGAGGCGGAGCCGACTTCGCCCTGGCAGCCGACTTCGGCGCCCGAAATCGAGGCATTGTGCTTGATGATGCCGCCGATCGCGGCAGCCGTCAGCAGGTAGTCGCGCACGGACTGGGGTCCGGCGGCGGCATTGAACTTGAGGAAGTACTTCATCACCGCGGGGATGACGCCGGCTGCGCCATTGGTCGGCGCAGTGACGACGCGGCCGCCGGCGGCATTCTCCTCGTTGACGGCCATGGCATAGAGGCTGAGCCAGTCATTGGCCATCAGCGGCGTCAATTCGTTGCGCTGCCACTGCGCGTCGAGCTGCAGGAAAATGCTCCGGGCGCGACGCTTGACGTTCAGCCCGCCGGGCATGATGCCGTCCTGGCCGATGCCCCTCGCGATGCAGGCATCCATCACCGTCCAGATTTCGTCGATGCCACGATCCAGCGCGGCTCGACTGCGCGTCACTTCCTCGTTGGCGCGCTTCATGCTCGCGATCGAAAGGCCCGAGGCGGCTGCCATTGCCAGCATCGATTTAGCGTCGGCGAAGGGATAGGGCACATCGGCTTGGGCGGGGGAAGCATCCTTGAGCGCTTCGAGTTCATCGGCGCTGACCACGAAGCCGCCGCCAATGGAGTAATAGGAGCGACGCAGCAGCAACTGGCCATCGGTGTCATAAGCGGCAAATTGCAGCCCATTGGGATGGCCGGGCAGGGGATTGCGCTTGTCGAAGAGGAGATCAACGGCCGGGCGGAAGCGGTAGGCCGGGTGGCCGGGCGGGTGCACGACGCCGCCGGCTTCCACCTTGGCGACCATGGCGTCCATCGCATCGGGATCGACGGTCCGGGGGTCCTCGCCGCAGAGGCCGAGGATAACGGCGCGGCCGCTACCATGGCCGATACCAGTAAAGGCCAGCGATCCATGCAGGCTCGCCGTCAGTGCGGCGGGCCGGGCATTGGCGGCGCGGGGCCAATTGCTGGTCTTGAGTTCGTCGAGGAAACGCCGGGCAGCGGTCATCGGGCCCATGGTGTGGGAACTGGATGGGCCGATGCCGATCTTGAAGACGTCGAAGATGGACAGGAACATGGACCCATTGTGCATGAAAGCGGCCCCTCAGCAACCGTGGGAGCACCCCATTGTTTCGCAAACGGCAACAGTGCGTGGCGGAGAGGCCGATTGCGCCGATGCGGCCAGTGGCCGATATGTCGGTCAAGACGAGTTTATGGAGATCCTCATGGCCGATTATCACTACCGCGAAGCGCAGGGCGCCGATGCGCAGGCGCCATTATTCCTGGTGTTTCACGGCACCGGTGGCGACGAGGACCAGTTTTTTGACTTGGGCGGCCAGTTGCTGCCAAGTGCCCGCGTCGTCGCGCCGCGCGGCGATGTCAATGAGGGTGGGGCGCTGCGCTATTTCCGGCGCACCGGGGCGGGCGTCTACGACATGGACGATTTACGCCAGCGCGTGACGCAGATGATCGCGTTTGTCGAGGCTCGCAAGGCCGAGAGCAAGCCGCGGCAGGTGGTGGGCCTGGGCTATTCCAATGGCGCCAACATATTGGCCACGGTGCAATTCGCGGCGCCAGATCTGTTCGACGCCAGCGTGTTGATGCATCCGCTGATCCCGTTCGCGCCACCAGAGGCGAATTTCGCCGGCAAGCGCGTGTTGATCACCGCCGGCAAGCGCGATCCGATGGCGCCGGAGGCGATGACGCAAGGGCTGAGCGACTATTTTGCCACCCACGGCGCCGGGACGGCGCTGTTCTGGCATGCAGGCGGGCACGAATTGCGCCAGGAGGAACTACGCGCGGCGCAGGAGTTTCTCAGCGCTAGCAGCTAGACGAGTCCGTGGTCCTTCATCGCCTGTTCCTCATCGGGCGTGACATAGCCGAAGACCTTGGCTGTGCCATCGGCAATGGTGATGAAGTAGAAGTTGGTGAAGGTCACGTGGCCGCTCTGGCCGGCTTTGTTGACATAGGCGAAGTCCCAGTCGACGTCAGCCACGGCGTGGCAATGGTCGAGTTCGATGACCTTGAGCCCCTTGATGGTCATGTGCTTGCCGCCGACCGCGCGGTAATGCGCGAAGCCTTTGGGGATCATGGCGCGGAAGGTGTCATCGTTGGCGCCGCCCATGACACCGCGGGGGCTGGATTCGACGAAGTAGGGCGCGAAGGCGGCGACCACGCCGTCCACGTCTTCGCGGGGCGGATCCTGCAGGGCATCGTCGCTGCGTTTGGCATAGGCGTCGAACAGGGCGCGGACCTTGGTTTCGAGCTTGGTCATTGCGGTCTCCTTTCCAAGGCAGAACGTACAGGGCCACGACAGGTTCACCCGCCCGCGGCGCGACAAATGCGTTAACGAACTGTTGAGGGCTGCAGCCTAACAGTGTCGGAGCGGTCTCCCAAGGGCCGGGCTGATCCATGCGAGGCGCCAAAATCAACGGGCTTCGAGATACCATCGCCAGCAGCCTGCGCATGCGCGTGCTGATCCTGGTGCTGCTCGGCTTCGCCGTGGTGGCCGTGCCGGCCTATGCCGCCTTCAACTGGATCGTTGCCTCCACCGTCGTCCAGCTGGGGACCTTGTTTGCCGAAAAGCAGGTGCTCTACGACCGCTATCGCGGCCTTGAGGCGCTGATGCGGGAAGTGTCGCTGGCCGAGGCCTTGGCGGGGTCGCAGTCGATCCGCGACTGGGCCAATGACGAAAGCGATCCGGAGCTGAAGCGCCGCGGCATTGCCGAGCTCGAACACTTCCGCCAGTCCTTTGCCGATCGCAGCTATTTCTTCGTCGTCGCCGGCTCGGGCAACTACTATTTCAACGATGCGTCCAATGCCTATGCGGGTGACCAGTTCCGCTACACGGTCAACGCCGATAACCCGCGCGACGCCTGGTATTACTCGACGGTTGAACTGGGCGAGGGCTGCCACCTCAACGTCGATAACGACGCCAACCTGCGCGTCACCAAAGTCTGGATGAACTGCGTCATCCGCGAGGGGCGACGGGTGTTGGGCATATTGGGCACCGGCATCGACCTCACCAGCTTCATCCAGGAAGTGGTCAACATCCCCCAAGTCGGCGTGACCTCGATGTTCGTCGACCGGCAGGGCGCCGTGCAGGCACATCGCGACCAGGATCTGATCGACCTGCGCAGCCTTACCGAAGAGATGAGTGCCAAGCGCACGGTCTATTCGCTGCTCGACAAGCCCGAAGACCAGGTAGCCTTGCAGGCGCTGATGGACGAAGTCGCGGCAGGCGATGCGGTGGCGAAGTCGCGGTTCATGACCATTGGCGGCCGACAGATGCTGGTCGGGGTCGGCTATCTCAATCGACTTGGCTGGTTCAATGTCACGCTGATGGACATCGACGCCATCATCGACAAGCGGCTGTTCCTGCCCATCGGCCTGCTGCTGGCGGCGGTTTTGGGGCTGACGACGGCCATGATGGTGCTGGTGTTCAAGCGGCAGGTGCTCGACCGGTTGAAGCGGCTCGAGACGGTGGTGCATAGCGCGCGGCAAGGCGATTACGGCCCGGCACTGTCAATGGGCGATGATCGTCAGGACGAGGTGGGCCGGCTGTCGGCGGCCTTTACCGAGATGGCGGTATCGGTGGCCGACCATACACGGCTGCTCGAGGCGCGGGTACGCGAGCGCACCGAGGCGCTGGAAACCCTGGCCTTCCGCGACGCCCAAACCGGCATAGCCAACCGCCGCGGCTTCGTTGACGCTTTCGCCGGCGTGGCGAAGGGGCAGCGGCATGGCCTGCTGCTGGTCGATATTGATCACTTCAAGTCGGTCAACGACAATTTCGGCCATGCGGCCGGCGATGCCGTGATAACAGAGGTCGCCCGCCGTATCGTCGATTGCCTGGGCCAGGGCAGTCTCTGCGCGCGCTGGGGCGGCGACGAGTTCATCGTGCTGCTGCAGGACAGCGCGCCGCACCTGCTGCGTGCCGCTGCCGCGGGGATCATGGCGGCCATCAGCGATCGGCCGGTGGAACTGCCAGGGGGAGGGTTGGCCATGGTGACCATCAGTGTTGGCGCGTGCCTGACCGAGGCGGGCGACACGATCGAAACCGTCACCGAAATGGCCGATGCGGCGCTCTACATGGCCAAGGGCGAAGGACGCAACCGCGTGGTTGTGCTTGGCCCGGAAGCCGCATCCACCGAGGAAAGCCGCATCGCCTAGCGGCGAAAGCCCCACCGTTCAGACGGTTGACGCAGCGGCGGACGCCTGCGAGCGTCAGCCTGGTTCCAGTCGAGGTCCAGTCCATGCTTCTGTCCCGCATCCTGTTTGCCGCCAGCCTGCTCGTGCTCGCGGCCCTGCCTGCCGCCGCAGCCAGTTTCGACTGCGCCGCGGCCAGCACACCCTTCGAGCACGCCATTTGCGACATCCCGGAGCTGTCGGCGGCCGATGAGCGTCTGGCCAAGTCCTTTGCCACTGCGACTGGCGGGTTGACCAAGGAATCGGTGGTGCTGATGCGCGGCGACCAGCGCGCCTGGCTCGACTATGCCCAGCGCGCCTGCACCGACGATGCCGAACCGCTGACCCGGGGCAGCTATTCCGAGATGGGCGGCTCGTGCCTGGTCGAGAAATTCAATACGCGCAGCGCGGCGCTGGAACAGAGCCGGATGATCGATGGCCATCGCTTCTTCATCAAGTCGCTCTATGCGGCGCTTCCCGACCCCGATGAAGTGGACGATCCCGATTCCTACTGGAAGGTGGCGAGCCACGAGGCGGTGATGCCGCAGCTTGAAGCCGGCGACCCCCTGGCTGGCGCCTTCAACCGCTATGTCATGGCGGAGGCGGCCAGGGATACCGAGACGCTATCGCTCGCCGGGGCCAGCGACGTGGCCGATCTCGAGGCGACCGCCGACAGCAGTCTCAACATCGAGGTCAAGGAACTGGGCGGTACCGCCCGCATCACGCTCCTGGTCAATACCTACTGGTATGGGCATGGCGCGGCGCATGGCCAGTGGAGCATCAGCTACCTGCACTATCTCACCGCTGAGGAGCGCGGTCTCCAGGCATCAGACATGTTTGCCGGCGAGGACTGGCAGGCGTCGCTGCGCGACGCCGCCTGGGCGCAGCTACAGGTCGAGCACGGGGAATGGCTGCAGGTCGAATCGGCCGACGACATTACCCCGATGGTCACTGATCCGACCCGCTGGGACCTCTCCAATGACCATGCCCTGGTGATCCAGTTCCAGCCCTACGAGGTCTCGGCCTATGCCTATGGGGCGCCGACCATCACCATTCCGTGGGACCAGCTCGATGCCATCAAGGCCGAGACGCAGGACCAGGTGATGTGGGGCCATTGATCAGGCGCGCAGGTCGGCCCATTCGGGGTGGCGGCGGAACTGGGCGACGACGTAGGAGCAGAGCGGGGTGATCTTGAACCCCTGTTCGCGCGCGTCTGATATGGCGCGGTTCACCAGCTTTGCTGCGATGCCTCGACCCTCATATTCGGGCGGGACGCCGGTGTGGTCGATGGTGATCGTGCCGTCGTCAGCCTTGCGGAAGGTCATCTCCGCCTCGAAACCCGGCGCCAGGCGAATGAAGTAACGGCCGCGGGTCGGGCCGTCCTCGCGGAGGATGGTGAGTTCGGTTTCGATCATGGAATCTTCCTTGCTTGGCCCCAATGTGGGGCGGTGGCAGCGATGCCGCAAGACTAGATGTCGATCGCATCCTCCAGCAATTCGGGGAACATGGCCCGTTCGGCCAGGAACGGATGAATGGCGAGGGCGGCGATGATGTCCTTGAGCGCCAGGTCATCCCTGCCTTGCTCCTTGTACATCACCGCGCGGCCGGCAAGGGCCCCGAAGTGGCGCGGCTCCAGTTCCAGCACCTTTTCGATGTCGGCCATGGACTGCTCGAAATCGCGCAGCAGGAAATAGACGGTAGCGCGCTGGTTCCAGGCTTCCGCATAGGTGGGGTGTTCGGCGACGATGTCGTCGAGCAAGGCGATCACGGCCGGAAAATCAGCCTTCAGGCGCAGTGCCAGGACATCGCGCATGCGGGCGGCGAGCATGGGATCGGCCGGGGTGGTCCAGTAGATCCAGATCTGGTTGGTGATGACCTGGGCCGTCTCGGGGTCCGGGGCCGAACGAAGCTGGTCGAACAACGCATCGAGCGCGGCCTTTTCCCGCTCGGTCTGGGCGGCGGCTGGCAGCGCCAGGGCAAAAGCAGAGAGCGGCGCCAGAAGGGCCAGGACAATGCGGGTACGGTCGAGCCAGCGGCGCATGATGTGGCAGAGTGATCCTCTTGCATGCGCGCGGCAAGACAGCAGTTCGTGATCAGTGCGCGGCGTCCTCGACGCTCCAGCGGGCCTGGAGGGAACGGCCGAAGCTGCCCATCCAGGGGGCGAAGAACAGCAGGATGCGGCGGTGGTAATGCACCAGGATGAAGAGCGCGGCCAGGATCAGCGTGCCGACGACAATCACCAGTTCCAGCGACAGGCCGATGGATTTGAGCCAGGCGGTCAGCAGCATGCCCGGCAGGATATGCGCGGCGGCCCAGGCGAAGGCCGAGGTGATATTGATGATGGTGAAGTGACCGTATTTCATGCCCATGATGCCGGCGACGCCGGGGATCACGGCCTTCACCCCAGGAATGAAGCGGCCGATGAACACGGCCTTGCCGCCGTGCTTGGCGAAGAACACCTCGCCGCGCGCAATCAGCGGCTTGTGATTCTTGAAGGGCCAGACTTCCTTGATCGAGTCCTTGAGGAAGTGGCCGATCGTGTAGGAAATGGCGTCGCCGATAATGGCGCCGATCACGGCGGCAAAATACACTTCCCAGAAGGGCAGGCGGCCCTCGGCGATGATACCGCCGGCCATCAGCAATACAGGCGTCGAGGGGACGAAAAGCCCCAGGATGAAGACCGCCTCACCGATCGCCACCGCGAAGATGAACCAGAAGGTCAGCCAGAAATTGCCCGAAATGGCGTCGAGAAAGCTCTCGAGATAGGCTGAGACGGTGTGGAAGATGTCGAACATGTCGCGGTCTCGCTGCACTGGAGAGCGGTGCGCAATGCCCACCGACCGTTGACTTATGGCCGCTGAGGCGTTGAGGCTCAAGTACTATCACCCTAGAGCTTTGCCATGACACTTGTTCACCACCTGATCGCCAGCGGTCCACAGCCGGTTGCGCCCTTCTCCCATGCCGTCGAAGCCGATGGCTGGGTCTTCGTCACCGGGCAGATGCCGACCAATCCCGCCGATCCGACGGCGCCGTTGCCCGCCGGCATCGAGGCGCAGACGATCCGGGTCATCGACAATCTCAAGGTGGTGCTTGCTGGCATTGGACTCGGGCTCGAGCATGTCACCATGGCACGCATCTACCTGACCCAGTTCGAGCGCGATTATGCTGATCTCAACAGGCTCTGGCCGAGCTTTTTCGCCGCCGACAAACTGCCGGCCCGGACTACGGTGGGCGTAAGTGCGCTGGCGCTGGGCGCGCTGGTCGAGATTGACTTGGTGGTCAGGCGGCCTTGACTGTTCTTCCCTTCTCCCTTTGAGGAGAGGGTGGCGCGCAGCGCCGGATGAGGGCTCCTGCACCTATCAATTAGTGTTGACTAATGCATTAGTGTAGACTAATGAATTGCGCATGACCGAAGCAGCCCCCATTACCCAGATCATGCGTGCCCTGGCCGATCCGACGCGACGGACAGTGTTCGAACGCGTTGTTGGCGCCGAGGAGATCAGCGTCGCCGAACTCACCCGCGGCAGCGGCGTGACGCAGGGCGCGATCAGCCAGCATCTCAAGTCGCTGAAGCAGGCCGGCCTCGTTGCCGAGCGGGCCGAGGGCCGCAACGTCTTCTATCGCGCCGAGCCGGAAGGCCTGGCGCCGCTGGTCGACTGGATGGGCCATTACGGCGTGTTCTGGCGCGAACGCTTCGCCGACCTGCGTAACCTGCTCAAGGAAATCGATCCATGACCGACGTCGAACTCATGCCCGCCACCCAGGCCATCGTGGTGGACGAGGTATTTCCGCATACCCCCGAAACGCTGTGGCGGACGCTGACCAATGGCGACCTCATCGCCCGCTGGATGATGAAGCCGACCGGCTTCGCGCCGGTGGAAGGGACACGTTTTACCTTCAAGACCACGCCGGCGGGCGAGTGGGACGGGACCATAAACTGCCAGGTGCTGGAGGTCGTGCCCAATGCGCGCTTCGCCTATTCCTGGTCGGGCGGACACGAGGGGAACAAGGGCTACGGCTCGCGGCTCGACACTATCGTCACCTGGTTTTTGTCGAAGGTGGACAACGGGACGCGCCTGCGACTGGTGCATTCCGGCTTCGTCATGCCCACCAACGAGACGGCCTTCCGGAACATGGGCGAGGGCTGGGCCAAGGTGGTCCCGAACCTCGGCGCGATCGCCGATGAGCAGGAGTGAGGCCATGAGCGAGAGCTATACCGGCGGCTGCGCCTGTGGCGCCATCCGCTATGACGTGGCGGGCGAACCTGTCGCCATGAACGATTGCCAGTGCACGCAATGCCAGCGCGACAGCGGCTCGGGCCATGCCTCGTACCTGACCTTTTCCGGGGCACAGGTGACGCTGGCGGGGGCGCCGTCGTCGTGGGATTTCGTTGGCGATGGCGGCACGGTGAAGCGCCGTGCCTTTTGCCCTGATTGCGGCACACCGGTTTATATGACGTTTCCCAACTCGCCGGGAATCTTCGTCATCCGGGCCGGGAGCCTAGACGACCCGCGCCGCTACAAGCCGGAAATGGTGTTCTGGACCGCGACGGCGCAGCCCTGGGATCTCATCGATCCGGAAGCGGTCAAGTTCGAGCGGATGCCGCCGGGGTAACACCGAACGTCACCCTCGGACTTGACCCGAGGGCGTTGCACTTACTGCTTTCGGCAAGCGAAGAGCCCTCGGGTCAAGCCCGAGGGTGACGATCTGTGGTGGCGGCGCCCTTAAGCGCCATACGCCTTCACGCTCTGCTGCTGCTCGCCCAGGCCTTCGATGCCCAGCCGGATCACGTTGCCGGCCTTGAGCCAGACCGGGTTCGGCTTGATGCCCATGCCGACGCCGGGCGGGGTGCCGGTGGAGATGATGTCGCCCGGCTGCAGGCTCATGAACTGGCTGACATAGCTCACCACATGGGCGACGCCGAAGATCATCGTGGTGGTCGAGCCGTTCTGATAGCGGTGGCCGTCGACTTCGAGCCACATCTTGAGGTTCTGCGGGTCGGCGACCTCATCACGCGTCACCAGCCAGGGGCCGATGGGGCCGAAGGTGTCGCAGCCCTTGCCCTTGTCCCAGGTGCCGCCGCGCTCGGTCTGGAAGTGGCGCTCGGACACGTCGTTGATGACGCAATAGCCGGCGACATGCTCCATCGCGTCGGCCTCGTCGACATAGCGGGCCTCCTTGCCGATGATGACGCCGAGTTCGACTTCCCAGTCCGGCTTGATGGCATTCTTGGGAATGATCACGTCGTCGTTGGGACCGATGATGGCGCTGGTCGCCTTCATGAAGATGATCGGCTCTGCCGGGATGGGCGCGCCGGTTTCGGCGGCGTGGTCGGCATAGTTGAGGCCGATGCAGATGAACTTGCCGACGCTGCCGACGCAGGGGCCGATGCGGCTATCGGGGTCGAGCTTGGGCAGCACGCCGATATCGGTGGCGCGGATCTTGGCCAGGCCTTCGGGCGTCAGCGTCTGGCCGGCAATGTCGCCAACCACGCCGGAGAGATCGCGGATGGTGCCGTCTTCCGCCAGGATTGCGGGCTTTTCCGCGCCCTTGGCGCCGATGCGGAGCAGTTTCATGTGTTGTGTAGTCCTTTTGCCGTTGGCAGAGGCCATAGAGCTAACATGTTAGCCTTGTCGAGGCCGACCTTGGTTCAATCCGTTCGGCTGGGCCGATTCAGGCGTCGGGGCGGATAATGCCCTTCTTGAGCAGGATGTTGCCGTAGAGCCGGCGCTCGCCGGTCTGGACGATGGCATAGCCCTTGGACACCCGCTCGTAGAAGGCGAAGCGCTCGATCGAGGCGAGGCTCATCTCTGGCTCGTGCTTCTTGAGGATGGTTTCGAACGCATCCATGACCGGCTCGCGCTGGGTGGCGTTGCCGACCACCTGCATGCAGAAGGCCGCGTCGTCGACAAAGGTATCGAGCGGCATCAGCGTCAGGATGGCGTCGAGGGCGTCGGTGGCGCTGACGCCGTCGAGGCGGATAAGGGCCGGACCGGCCGAATCCGCCGGGTAATTGGCATCGACGATGGCGATTTCGTCGCCATGGCCCATGGCGCGCAGGATGCCGAGCAGGTCGGGGCCGAGAATGGGCGGAATGTTCTTGAGCATGGAATGGCCTCCCGGGCCGTGGTTATCCGAAGGGGAAAGAGTCGCTGTCCGAACCCAGCGTCACGCCATCGGCGAACAGGCTCGGATGCTCGCGGGCAAAGGCGAAGAGTTCGACCATGACAGCGTCGATATGGGCGCGGATGGCTCCGCTGGCCTGACCCTGGTCCTGCGCCAGGATGCCGTCGAAGATGGCCTGGTGCTCGGCAATGGTCAGCGCCAGCCGGCGCGGCGTGATGATCAGCCGGCGGGCGCGGTCGAGATTGGCGCGGGCCGAATCGATGATGCCCTTGATCTTGGTGAAGCGCATCGAGCGGAAGATGATGTCGTGGAAATCGATGTCGATCTGATGGAAGGCTTCCGCGTCGTCGCGTTCGGCTGCGGCGCGTTGCGCAGCCATGTTGGTGTGGAGCGCCGCGATCAGATCGGCATCATGCGCGCCGATAAGCACGCGCAACGCCTCCGATTCCAGCGCCTTGCGGATCAGCATATATTCCCGCACATCGGCAATCTTGACCAGCGACACGGTCGAGCCGCGCTGCGGGGCGATGTCGACCAGGCCCTCGATCTGCAGGCGCGCCAGCGCTTCGCTCACCGGAAAGCGCGATACGCCGAGCTCGGCGCAGATCAGCGACTTGTCGATGGCGCTGCCCGGCGGCAGGGCCAGGGTGACGATGGCGTGGCGGAGAGCATTGGTTACGTCTGACGTGACGCTGCCGCGCGTCAGCGCGGGCGGGCGAACCAGAAAAGAATAGGGACTTGCTGGGATTGTCATGCTAACATGTTAGTTAGAGCCGTGGTGCTTTACAACGCCCATCGCTGCTGATTGCCGGCGCAATCTGGCGGCAAACCAGTGCGAGGTAAAGTGCAGTTGAGACCCGACCCGCGAAAGTCCCCGATCCATGTCAGAAACGATGACCCGCCCGCAGCCCCGTACGCTGGTACTCAATGCCGCCGACAATGTCGGGGTGGCGCTTGCCAACCTTGATGTCGGCAGCGATACGCCGCAGGGCGTGCGCATTTTCCGCCGCGTGCCCAAGGGGCACAAGTTCGCCCTGCGGGTGATTGGGGCGGGTGAGGCGATCATCAAGTTCGGCCAGATCATCGGCTTTGCCAGCGAAGCCATCGTGCCCGGCGACTGGGTGCATGAGCACAATTGCGGCATGGGCGGCGCCGATGGCAGCCTGACGCATGACTACGCCTTCAGCGAGGGCGCTATAGCCCCTCAAATGATCCCGCTGGCCCAGCGCGCCACCTTCGAGGGCTATCGCCGCGCCGGTGGCAAGGTGGGCACCCGCAACTATATCGGCATTCTGACCTCGGTGAACTGCTCGGCCACGGTGGCCAAATTCGTCGCCGAGGCCATCAACCGTTCGGGTATTCTTGAGCAATATCCGGAGATCGACGGCGTGGTGCCGTTCGTGCATGGCACCGGCTGCGGCATGGAAAGCCGGGGCGAGGGCTTCGACATCCTCAAGCGCACCCAATGGGGCTACACCTCCAACCCCAACCTGGGCGCGGCGCTGCTTGTCGGTCTGGGTTGTGAAGTGTTCCAGATCGGCCGCATGAAGGAAATGTACGGCATCGAGGAGGGCGAGACCTTCCAGACCATGACCATCCAGGAGCGTGGCGGCACCAAAAAGATGATCGAGTGGGGCGTCGAGAAGGTCAAGGAAATGCTGCCCATCGCCGCCGCTGCCCGGCGCGAGACGTTCGATGCCAGCCATTTGACCCTGGCCCTGCAATGCGGTGGTTCGGACGGCTATTCCGGCATCACCGCCAATCCGGCTTTGGGCTATGCCGCCGATATCCTGGTGCGCAATGGCGGCACCGCCATCCTCAGCGAAACGCCTGAGATCTACGGCGCCGAACACCTGCTGACCCGCCGCGCGGTATCGCGCGAAGTGGGCGAAAAGCTCATCAGCCGCATCCACTGGTGGGAGGATTACACCCGCCGCAACCATGGCGAGATGAACAACAATCCTTCGCCGGGCAACAAGCTGGGTGGCCTCACCACCATTCTCGAAAAATCGCTGGGCGCCGCGGCCAAGGGCGGCACGACGCCGCTCACCGCCGTCTACGAATATGCCGAGCCGGTGACCGAAAAGGGTTTCGTGTTCATGGATACGCCGGGCTTTGATCCGGTCTCGGCAACTGGGCAGGTTGCCGGCGGGGCGAACCTGCTCGCTTTCACCACCGGGCGCGGCTCGGCCTATGGCTGCAAGCCGGTGCCGTCGATGAAACTGGCGACCAATTCGGACATGTATGCCCGCATGACAGACGACATGGACATCAATTGCGGCGATATCGTCGAGGGTGTTTCCATCGAGGACAAGGGCCAGGAAATCTTCGACCTGCTGCTCAAGATCGCCTCGGGCCAGCACACCAAATCCGAAGACCTCGGCTATGGCGACAACGAATTCGTGCCGTGGCAGGTCGGGGCGACGATGTGACCAGCCAGCAGAAAACAGTCGACTATATCCTTGAGCAATCAGCTGACGCCGGCATGATGACGGCCAAGAAGATGTTCGGCGAATACGGCATGTATTGCGACGGCAAGATCGTGGCGCTGGTCTGCGATGATCAGCTGTTCATCAAGCCGAGCCAGGCCGGGCGGGACTATCTGGGGGAGGTCACCGACGGCGAGCCCTTTCCGGGCGCCAAGCCGTATTTTCTCATCGAGGGCGACCGCTGGGATGATGCGGATTGGCTGGCCGGGCTGGTGAAAGCGACCGCCGACGACCTGTCGGCGCCCAAGCCGAAAAAAGCAAAGAAGGGGTGATGCGATGCGCGGCGCCCATGTGGTCATAACTGGCCGCGTCCAGGGCGTCGGCTTTCGCCTCTGGGTCGAGGCGGAGGCGGTGTCGCGCGGCCTCAATGGCTGGGTGCGCAATCGACGCGACGGGTCGGTCGAGGCGGTATTCTTCGGCGAGGATGATGCCGTCGGCGCCATGCTGGAGGCCTGTGGAGAAGGCCCGGTCTCGGCGCTGGTCAGGAATGTGGCCGTCGCCGATACGGACGAAACGCCATCAGGGTTCGAGCTGCGCCGAACGCTCTAGGCGTCGGGCCGCTCTCAACCGATAGACCGAGCCAATCCGCTCGGTGCTCGCCCTGGCATCGCCAACATCCCCCACGGCATAGGACGCGAGGCGCTCCAGCGGTTCGACAGGCAAATCACGCCGATCCGGATCGCCAACCAACACATCCATCCCCGCCGCCACGCAACGTTCGAGAAACGGCAGCATGAGCCGGCCCACATCGGCATTGTAGAATACGTCACCAGCGGCGATCAGGTCGAATCCAGCAGGCGCCGCATCGGCAATGTCGATGTCGACGCCCTGTATCGTCACCCTGTTCGCTGCCGCGTTGAGGGCGATGGCGGCCCGGCCATTGGGGTCGATCTCGGCCGCCGATACTGTCGCCCCGGCCAGAGCCGCCGCAATCCCCACCAGCCCCGAGCCGGCGCCGAGGTCAAGGACTCGCTGGCCGGCAACCACCTCGGGGTGCACAGCGAAGTGATGTGCAAGCGCCAGTCCGCCGGCCCAGGGGAAAGCCCAATAGGGCGGCGGCGGATCGGGATCGTTGCGGTCGGCCAGCCGCGACAGCCTGCTGCGTGCATGCGACGCATAAAGGCTGATCGCCGGCAGTGACGGCACTGGCCGCAGTTCGAGATTCTGCCGGATGAATGCAGCGATCGGGTCGGTCATGGTCGCGCGCTGTCAGGCCAGGTCGGGCTCGGCATTGGCCCGGGCGAAGAAGATCGAGACCTTGAGGCCCGCGCCGGGCGTGGAGTCCACAGTCACCTTGGCCTTGGCATTCTGTCCGAGCGAATGCACGATGAGGGCGCTGAGCTTACCCGGACGGGGCCAGCTGGTGCCCTCGGCGAGCCCCACGCCGTCGTCGGACACGGTGACCTGGCAACCCGTCTCGCTGATCAGCGAATGGATGGTGATGGTGCCGCCGTCCCGTCCCACAAAGGCGTATTTCAAGGCGTTGATCATCAGTTCGTTGACGACCAGCCCGGTCGGCATGGCGACGTTGACCGAGACGGGCCAGGTATCCACCTGCAGGTTGAGCCGGATACCCTCGACGGCATGGGCGGCCATGACCGCGGAGGCGACCTGGCTCAGATAGACGCCCAGGTCGATGCTTTCCGACTGCCCGTCCTCCGAGAGCGACTGGTAGAGCAACGCCAGCGAAGAGATACGGCCGGCCAGACGCTGGAACGCCTGGCTGCCCGCGTCATCGGGCATATTGCGTGCTTCGAGCCGGATCAGGGCGGTGATCATCTGCAGGTTGTTCTTCACGCGGTGCTGCAGCTCGCGCAGCAGCGTGTCCTTTTCCGCGATCTGGTTCTTGAGGTCGGCTGCTGCGTCGCGTCCACGGTTAGGTGTTTCGGCCAGTGCGACGAGCCGGAAGGTCGGCTTGCCGGCATCATCCTCGATGATGTTGGACCAGGCATCGACGGCAATTTCGCCTTCCTCGCGCTTGATCACGAAGACGCCGACATAGTCATCGCGCAGGGCGACGGCCTGGCCCAGCGGTTCGCCGCTATCGGGCGCCACCGCGTTCGGGGGCAGCACGGCCCAGGGCCTGCCCTGCAACTGATGGGACGGCGTGCCGAGCAGCCGCTCAAACTCGACATTGGCATAAACCAGCCGCTCGTCCGGCTGCAGCTCGGCCACCGCGATACCAAAGGGTACGTGATCGAGAAACTGCTTGAACTGATGGCTTTCCAGCGCGTCGGCCAGATGGGGTGTTTCGAGAAGCTCCTCGACGGGAGCAGGCTCTTTGTCGTGATCGGTCAATAACGTCTTCCGGTTGCGGCGCCCCTGCGTCACCCTTATCAGGTTGGCGGGGCCTCCGACAGACCATCAAGGGGTTTGCAGGCCCGTCGCGCTGACATAGGTCGCCATGACGTACTGGCTGCAGGTGATGAACAGCCGGTTCCGGCGGGGTCCGCCAAAGACCACGTTGGACGTCTTGGCGCCGGTCTTGATGCGGCCAAGCAAAGCGCCTGACGGATTGTAGACGTTCACGCCCAAGCCCGCGCTGGTCCAGACATTGCCTTCGGTATCGAGCCGGAAGCCGTCGGGCAGGCCGGAATCGATGTCGGCGAAGATCCTTGGATTGGTCAGCCGGTTGCCATTGACGTCGAACTGCCGGATATGGGCGGGCCAATCGGGGTCATGGCTCTGGCCGGTATCGGAGACGTAGAGCACCGATTCGTCGGGTGAGAAGGCGAGGCCGTTGGGCTTGGCGAAGTCGTCGGCCACCACGGTCAGCGATCCATCTGACGGATCGAAGCGGTAGACGAAGCAGCCTGCCTGCTCCTGGTCCGACTTGTAGCCCTCGTAATCGCTGAGGATGCCGTAGGGCGGATCGGTGAACCAGATGGTGCCATCGGACTTGACCACCACATCATTGGGAGAGTTGAGCCGCTTGCCCTGATAGCGGTCCACCAGCGTGGTCACCCCACCATCGGGCTCGGTGCGCAGCACGGCGCGCGCACCATGCGAACAGGAAACCAGCCGCCCCTGGCGGTCGCGGGTATTACCGTTGACGTAGTTGGAGGGCGTGCGGAAGGTGGTGACGCCCAGGTCCGGCACCCATTTGAGCATGCGATTGTTGGGAATGTCGCTCCAGACCAGGAAATTGCCATCCGCGAACCAGACCGGCCCTTCCGCCCAGCGGCAGCCGTCATAAAGCACTTCGAGCGCGGCGATGCCGATAGCCAGGTCGTAGAATTTCTTGTCGATGAATTCGAGCGCGTCGCCGCCGATAGCCATGGTGTGTCTCCGCATTGGCGGCATTTGAAGGGAAGGGCAAGACGGTGGCAAGGGGGCGAGCCGATGATCGGTATGTATGGCACTACTCCCGGCCTCTTCTCCTCAAATCGCTGCACTGGAGCGATTTGCCCTGCGGGACGGGTCGGAGCCCATCAAGGGAGGAGGTGCCGCTCCGTACCAGACCGCCATCGTGCCACGTGAGTGGAGAGAACCCCCCTCGATGGGGGAGGCAGGAGGGGGTGTTGAGAGCCCCGATATCCGGGCCAACCACCCCCACCCTTGATCCCTCCCCACAAGCGGGAGGGTGCCGACTGCAACAATCCTGCATAAACTTATCCCCGCCCCGAAATCCTGCTGCATACTCCGTCCCATCCCCGCCAACACGCGGCCCCGACGCAGGGTCGGGTGGGGAGGTTGGAGACGGGGGCGCCCGTTTGGCCTGGGCAGAAAGTCGGCAACCACGCTTGCGATACAGCGTG
>JAKFDU010000084.1:0-28646 GCA_036675975.1 Devosia sp.
TTGGTCGACATCTGGTGGATGGGCTTGCCATCGAGATAGACAGCGCCGCGTGTGGGTGCGAGGAGCCGCGCCAGGCCGCGCAGCACGGTGGATTTGCCGCAGGCATTGGCGCCGACGATAGCGGTGAGCTTGCCCGGCGGAATGGAGAGATTGAGATCGGCCACGACCTGGCGGTCGCCATAGCCCAAATCCATGCCGGCGGCGAGTAGCTGGTGGTTGATGGTCATGGCTCGCTCCTAATTCACCCGCCCCGCCCGATTGGATACCACGAGCAGCCAGAGCAGGAACAATGCGCCGAAGAGGCCGGTGACGACGCCGACGGGCAATTGCACCATGGGCAGCGCGTGCTGGGCGACCAGATCGGAGGCGAGCATCACCAGCGCGCCGACAATGGCCGCCTGCGGAAAGCCTTTGCCGCTGCCGGCGAGCAGGTTGCGGGCAATGGGACCGGCGACGAAAGCCACAAAGGACACTGGACCGACCGCCGCCGTAGCGAAGGCCGCATAGGCCACGCCGACGACGATCAGGCCGAGGCGCACGGCCTCGATACGAGCGCCGAGCGCCGTGGCGGTGTCGTCACCCAGCTGCAGGGCATCAAGGGAGCGGACCAGCACGACCGTGGCGGGCAGCAGGATGGCGAGCGCGCCGGCCATGGCGGCGATATCATCACTGCCAGAGGCGTTGAGGCTGCCGACCAGCCAGCCCAGCGCCTGCTGCACTTCGAACAGGCGGGCACGGGTGAAAAGATATGACATGACGGCGGACATGATGGCCGCCATGCCGATGCCGATAAGGACTACGCGATAGGCGGTGACGCCACCCCGCCATGACAGCGCGTAGATCACCAGCGCGGTCAGGATGGCGCCCGACAATGCGCCGAGCGATACCGCCAGGCCCGACATGCCCAGCGCGATAATGCAGAACACCGCCGAGGCGCTGGCGCCATGGGAGATGCCGATAATGTCTGGGCTGGCCAAGGGGTTACGCAGAAGCGTTTGGAAAATGATTCCGGAAAGCGCAAAGGACATTCCGGTGAGGACGGCCAGCGTGGCGCGCGGCAGGCGCACATTGAGCACGATGAAGTCGATGCCCTTGTCGACATGGCCGGTAAGGGGCGACAGCAGCGAGCGCACCACCTCGCCGGGCGGCACATAATAGTCGCCGAGATAGAGCGCCGCGGCAAAGGTTAGCGCCAGCACGGCGAGCAGAGCCAGCGTCACCAGCCGACGACGGGCGGCGAGGCGGCGTCGGATATGGCGGACGGTACCTGAGGCGTCAAGCGCGGTCTTCACAGCGTCGCCAGCCTGCGTCGGCGGACCAGCGCGATGAACACCGGCGCGCCGAGAAAGGCCGTGACAATGCCCACCTGCACTTCGCCCGGCGGCGCGATGACGCGGCCGATGACATCGGCCGCGAGCAGCAGGATGGGCGCCAGCAGCATCGAATAGGGCAGAATCCAGCGGTAGTTGGGGCCGGTGATAGCCCGCGCCACATGCGGCACGGTGAGGCCAACAAAGGCGATGGGGCCGGCTGCGGCGGTGGCGGCACCGGCGAGGATCACGGCCGCCAGCCCGGCCATGGCGCGGGAGCGGCCGACATTTTGGCCCAGCGCGCGGGCCACGTCTTCACCCATGGAGAGACCATCCAGCATGCGGCCACTAGCCAGCGCCAGGACGACACCAACGGCCAGGAACGGCGCCACCTGCACGAAGATGGCCATGTCGCGCCCGGCCAGCGAGCCCACCTGCCAGAAGCGGATTTCGTCGAGCGTACGGGGACTGGTGAGCAGGATTGCACTGGTGACCGACTGCATTGCCGCCGTCATGGCCGCGCCGGCCAGCGCCAGCTTGATCGGTGTCGCCCCCTCGCGGCCGAGCGAGGCCACCGAGTAGACGACGAGCATGGCGATACCGGCGCCGATTAAGGCCAGCCAGACATAGAGGCTGAGCTGGGTGATGCCGAACACCGCAACGCCGAGGACGACGAATACAGCGGCGCCGGAATGAATGCCCAGAATGGACGGGTCGGCCAGCGGATTGCGTGTCGCGCCTTGCAGGACGGCACCGGACAGGCCCAGGGCGGCGCCTACGGCGAGGCCGATGACGGTGCGCGGCAGGCGCAGATCCCAGATGATGCGGTGATCGGTGGATTGGGGATTGAACGCCGTAAGCGACGACCACACGGTTTGCAGGTCTATGGGCCTGGCGCCCACGGTTATCGATAGAAACGCGACCAGCACCACTGCCGCGACCAGGCAAAAGAGGCCGAGCGCGAGCGCGGTCCCCCTGGTCGTGACGACGCTGGCTGGCGCGCTGACCATGCCTATTGGGTCAGGTTCTCGTCGGCGGCGTTGATGGCCGCAGTGAGTTTGTCGAGCTCGTCGGCATAGGCGCGGTAATTGCGCAGCCAGAATGCCGGCCAATCGGCGACGGCGACGGCCTCGGCTGCCTTCATCAGGGTCCAGGTCGGCTGAGCCAAAGCCGTTTCCATCGTGGCGGCCTGGCGATTGTCGACGAGGATCAGATCGGGCTGGTACTTGTCGGCATTTTCCCAGGAGAGGGTTTCCCAATAGCCGCGGTCGTCAGCGATTTCGGGGTCGATGAGGTTGAGGCCCCAGTTCTTGAAGTCCACCAGTTCCGCAGCGCCTGATGTTGCCGCGACATAGAGAGCATCCGGACCAGCCCAGACAGCCAGGGCGGTGAGATCAGGCTTGGCGGATGTGGCGGCCTTGAAGGCCGCCAGCGACGTTTCAAAGGCCCTCTTGTCGGCCGCAATCTCCGACTTGCTCAAATCGGCACCGAGGCCGGCGGCGAGCGCCTCGTAGTCCTCAATGAGGGCGAGAACGGAATCGCCCTGGGTGACGCCGGTGATGGGCGCCAGCGGGCTCAGCGCGTTGACGACGTCCTCCCCACCGCTCCAGGCTTTGTCGAGCGGCCAGTATTCGGCGATGATGAGATCGGGGGCCAGCGCGGCGGCCTTTTCGATGTCCACCTCGCCCCAGGCCTGGCCGATGATCTCGATGCCCGTCAGATCAAGGCCCTGCAGGGCCTTGGCATCCGCGACGGGGCTATCGGCATAGATGCCGACCGGGCGAATGCCGAGCGGAATAAGGCCGGCCGCGGCATCCTGACTGGCGATGATGCGCGTGGGCACCGCGTCGAGATTCACGGTGTTTCCGGTGCCATCGGTATAGCCCCACGGCTCGGCCGAGGCGGCCCCCGGCAGCAATGCCAAGGTGGCAAAAACGAGGGAGGTCAGAAACTTGCGGGTCATGGCAGCCTCTCGAACGGATGGTCCGGGGCTTCCTAGCGGTCATTAACATGAACCGTCAAGTCATGTTATCTGCTGCAACAAAAAGCAAAGGCGGAGCACCGGCTCCGCCTTCCGTGTCGTGGCGCGTGATCGCGGCCCGAGCGTCAGGCCGGCTTGCGGTACTGGTAGATGCCAACGTCGATCGAGCCTTCGGTGAAGCCGGCTTCGCAATAGCTCAGGTAATAGACCCACTTGCGCTTGAACTCTTCGTCATAGCCGAGCGGGGCGATCATCGGCCAGCGTTCGAGGAAGCGTTCGCGCCAGAGTTTCAGCGTTCGGGCATAGCTGAGGCGGAAGGTTTCGACGTTTTCGAGCACCAGATTGTACTTGTCTCCGAACTCCTGCATCACCGTCTTGGTCAGCAGCATGCCGCCGGGAAAGATGTAGCGCTGAATGAAGTCCGGGCCGCTGCGATAGCCGTCGAAATCGGCTTCGTTGATGGTGATGGCCTGGATGGCCGCGGTGCCGCCGGGCTTCAGCCGGTCGTGGATGGTCTGGAAATAGCTCGGCCAGTTGTCCTCGCCCACAGCCTCGATCATCTCGATGGAGCCGATATGGTCGTATTGGCCTTCGGTGTGACGGTAATCCTCGAAAACCAGCGTAGCGAAACTGTCGAGGCCCTGCCGCGCCAGGCGCTCGAGCCCGAACTTGAGCTGTTCCGCCGACAGGGTGATGCCGCGCAGATGGGCCTTGTAGTCCCGCGCCACGGTCTCGGCGAAGCCGCCCCAGCCGCAGCCGATTTCGAGTACCGAAGAGCCTTCGGTGACCCCGGCCATGTCGGCGACGCGGCGATATTTGGCGAGCTGGGCTTCCTCGAGGCTCTGGTCGCCGGAGGTGAAGACCGCGGACGAATAGGTCATGGAGGGATCGAGCCACTGGCCGTAGAAGTCGTTGCCGAGGTCATAGTGCTCGGCAATGTTCTTCTTGGAGCCTTCCAGCGTATTGCGGCGCGACAGGTGATAATGGAGATCGCCCGCGGCGCGGCGGAAGAAGCCGGGATTGGCGTTTTCGAACATGTCGCGATTCTGCAGGAAGAAGCGGAACAGGGCTGTGAGGTCGTCCACCTCGACATCACCCGCCATGTAGGCCGCGGCGAAGCCGACCGTGCCGCGCTGCATGGCCTCGCTCAGCACACGGAAATTGTTGAGACGCAGGACCGCGTGCTCGCCGGTTGCCGGGTTGCCGACCGTGCGGGTGCGGCCATTGGGAAAAATGACAGTCAGCGCGCCATGGCGGGGTTTGCCAATCAGGGCCACGCCAATGCGTTCGACTGCCCAGGAGGCAAAACTGGTCCACGGCGTTCCGCCGGTATTGGTGTTTTCTGCTACGGACTTGGTCATCGGGCCGCTTGATCCAAATTAAAAACCTGGTAGCGGCGCTTGCGCTGCCGCCTCAATCTGAGCGTCGGTGGCCATAACAAATGAGCGACTAAACAGCGCGTCCCCCTGCATGCCCACGACCACACTCTAGCGGTCATAAATGGATATGCAAGCAGCAGTTTCAATAGGCTAGCGGGGCTTGAGCGGCAGGCTAGGCCTTGGGTTTGGCCAGATCGGTCAGGCGGAACTGCACCTGCTCGCGGCCTTGATAGTGGTCAATCGAGAGCGAGCCGGCGAAGTGGAATGCCGAGTCGCTGTCTCGCAGCAGGGCGTCGCCGATAGCGGTGTTGGCGGCGCGGAAGGCGATAGCCTTGAGGCGGGCACCATCCTCCGAGACCATTGCGAAGCTGACATGGCCGCCCTTGCCGACGACCTGGGCGAACTTGGCGCGGTGGGCGGGGAAGGCGAAGACGGGACCGGGATTGCCGGCACCGTAAGGCCCTGCCCGTTCCAGTTCGCGCACCAGATCGAGACTGGCGCCACGGGCGGTCAGCGCTGCATCGACGGACAGTGCGGTGGCGGCGCGTGCTGCTGTGACATCAACCGACAGCATATCGGCGAGGAAGGACCGGAACGGGCCCAGTTGCCCCGGCTTGATGGTGACGCCCGCCGCCATGGCGTGGCCGCCGCCCTTGGCGATGAGCCCCCGCTCCACCGCCTCGATGACGGCACGACCGAGGTCGACGCCCGGCATGGAGCGGCCCGAGCCGGTGCCGGCGCCGTCCGGTCCCAGTGCAATGGCAAAGGTGGGGCGCTCGAAGCGCTCGCGGAGGCGGGCGGCGATGAGGCCGGCAACGCCCGGATGCCAATTGGCCGAGGCGAGAACAAGGACCGGAGGTCCCTCCCCGCTGCCGATTTCGAGTTCGGCGACGGCCGCCGCCTCTTCGACGGCCTCAACCTCGATGCGCTGCCGTTCCGAATTGAGTTCGTCGAGCCGTGCGGCGAGCGCGAGGGCGTGATGCTCGTCGTCGATGGTGAGGAGTTCGGTTCCCATGGCGGCATTGCCGATGCGGCCGCCAGCATTGATGCGCGGGCCGATGAGGAAGCCCAGATGATAGGGGTTGATCGGACCACTCAGCCGCGCCGCGAGAGCCAGGGCGGCGATGCCCTTGTTGTCGCCGCGTCGGGCAACTTCGAGGCCCCGCACCACAAACGCGCGGTTGAGGCCGGTGAGTGGGACCACATCGCAGACGGTGGCCAAAGCCACGAGGTCGAGCAGTTTCAGCAGATCCGGCAGGCCGGTATCGCCGCGTTGGCGCAGGGCGCGGTTGACCGCCACCAGCACCATGAAGGTCACGCCGGCGGCGCAGAGATAGCCGAGGCCGGAGATGTCGTCCGGGCGGTTGGGATTGACCAAAGCGGTGGCGTCGGGAAGCTCGTGGTCGCTGAGATGGTGGTCGATTACCAACACATCGGCGCCCTTGCCCCGCGCATGGGCGATCGGGCCATCGCTGGTGGTGCCGCAATCGAGGGTGATGATCAGCGTGGCGCCGGCGTCGATCAGCTTGTCCATGGCGGCGACGTTGGGGCCGTAGCCCTCGAAGATGCGATCGGGGATGTGCACCTGCGGCTCGATGCCGAAATGCCTGAGATAGCGGGCCATGAGCGCGCAGGAACAGGCGCCATCGACGTCGTAGTCGCCAAACAGCGCGATGGCCTCGTTATCGGTGATCGCCTTGGCCAGGCGGTCGGCCAGTGCATCCATCGCCGTCAGCGTCGAGGGGTCTGGCATCAGCCCGCGAATGGTGGGTTCGAGATAGGTCTCGGCCTCGTCAAGCCCGACGCCGCGGGCGGCGATGATGCGGGCCAGGATTTCGGAAATGCCCGTGCGCTGGGAGATCGCGGTGGCGATGCGGGTCGTGCCTGCGTCCAGCCGGTCGATCCACGTCCGGCCAGTGACCGAACGGGTGACGTCTAGAAAGGGTCGCGGGGCATCCAGCATGGGGTGAGAGGTAGGCGATTTGGGTTGTGGTGGGAAGCGTGCTCTTCACCTCTCCCTTTGGGGGAGAGGTAAGAAAGCTACCGCGCGTGCTTGGCCTTGATCCACCGTACCGTCTGGCTCCAGGAGCGCATGACGATGGTGCTGGTCTGGACCGAAGAGCGACGCAGGCGGACGCCTTCGAGCAGGGTGCCGTCGGTGACACCGGTGGCGGCGACCAGCACGTCGCCCGAGGCCAGCTCGCTCGCATCATAGATACGGTTGGGGTCTTGGATGCCCATGGCGAAGGCCCGCTCGCGCTTGGCTTGGGTGTCGAGGATCAGCTTGCCCTGCATCTGGCCGCCGATGCAGCGCAGGGCTGCGGCGGCCAGCACGCCCTCGGGCGCGCCACCCGAGCCGAGGTAGATGTCGATGCCGGTATCCTCGGTGTTGACCGCATGCATGACGCCGGCAATGTCGCCGTCGCTGATCAGCTTGACCGCGACGCCGGTGGTGCGCAGTTCCTCGATCAGCCCGGCGTGGCGCGGGCGATCGAGCACGATGGCGGTGATTTCGCTCAGCGGCACACCCTTGGCCTTGGCGAGCGCCTGGACATTCTCGGTGGCCGTCCAGTCGATATGGACCGTGCCCGGGGCGTAGTCGGCGCCGATGGCAATCTTGTGCATATAGACGTTGCGAGCGACGTTCAGCAGGCCGCCCCGCTCGGCCATGGCCAGCACCACGATCGAATCGGGCTGGTTCTTGGCGCAGAGGGTCACCCCCTCCAGCGGGTCGACGGCGATATCGACCTCAGGGCCCTGCCCGTTTCCCACGGACTGGCCGATGAACAAATCATCGCACTCATTGGCTTCTCCTTCGCCGATGACGATGCGGCCCGAGATGGAAACGCTGTCGAGCTCGGCCTTCATGGCCTTGACGGCGGCCTCGTCGGCGGCCTGTTCATCGCCCTTGCCCCGCCATTCGGCAGCGGCAATGGCGGCGCGCTCGGTAACGCGCACCAGCTCCAGGGTCAGGCTGCGGTGGAGATTGGCGGGGCTCTTGTCGCCCTCGACCTTCGATAGCTTCATATTTCCTCCCGGAGCCTGATTTGCCCCGGGAACCCGGGTATCAGAGCGTTTCGATCCGGATCAACTGCGGTTCACCAACGATAAACCCGTCAGCGGCGATCTGCGCAAGCGATTCACGCACGGCCGATTCCAAAGTCTGTTGAGTGATCATCACCACGGTGCGCGTGGGTGAGCCATCCAGTGCCACCGCCTTAGCGTTCAAATCCGACCGCTGGATGACGGAGTCGATGGAAATCGAATGCTCGGCCATGCGGCTGGCGATGGCGGCAAGGGCCCCCGGCACGTCCTTGGCGTTGAGCCGGATATAGTAGCCGCCGTCATGGGCACGCATCGGGGCCTGCTTGTAAGGCAGCAGTTCCTCGCTGGGGACGCCCAGCGGCGGCACGCGCGTGCCGCGGGCGATGTCAAGTATGTCAGACAGCACGGACGACGCCGTTGGCGGGCCGCCGGCACCGGGGCCGGCCAGCAGCAGTTCATGCACGTGGTCGGTTTCGAGCGCCACCGCGTTCATCACGCCATCGACGCCGGCAATGGCCGACCCCTTGGGCACAAAGGTGGGATGCACGCGCTGCTCGATGCCTTCATCGGTGCGCTGGGCGATGCCCAGCAGCTTGATCTTGTAGCCGAGCTCAGCCGCCACCTTGATGTCGTGTTGGGTAATACGGGAAATGCCCTCAACCCGGATCTGGTCGGGCGCGATTTCGTAGCCGAAGCAAAGTGTCGCCAGGATCGACAGCTTGTGCGCGGTGTCGAAGCCCTCGACGTCGAAGGTGGGGTCGGCCTCTGCATAACCCAAAGCCTGGGCATCCTTGAGGCAATCGGCAAAGCTGATGTCCTCGTTGCCCATGCGGGTGAGGATATAGTTGCAGGTGCCGTTCATGATGCCGAACACCTTGGCGATGCGGGCCGAGCCCAGGCCTTCGCGCAGGGTCTTGATCACGGGAATGCCACCAGCGACGGCGGCTTCGAAGCCAAGCTGGGCACCGGATTCTTCGGCCATGCGGGCCAACGTCACGCCATGTTTGGCGAGCAGCGCCTTGTTGGCCGTGACCACGGGCCGGCCGATCTCGAGCGCCGCCTTGACCGCGGCAAAGGCGGGACCGTCCTCGCCCCCGATCAGTTCAACGAAGAGATCGATGCCGTCGGACTTGGCGAGCGCGACCGGATCATCGAACCAGTCGAGGTCAGAAATATCAATGCCGCGGTCGCGGGAACGCGAGCGCGCGGCAACGGCCGTCACAACAAGCTGGCGACCCAGTTTTTTCGTCAGCTCGGCGCCGTCCTTCTGCAGGATGCGGACGAGAGTGGCGCCCACATTGCCGAGACCCGCCACGCCGACGCGAAGCGGCGCCTGGGCCGCGCCATCGCCGAATTCCTGCATGGCCTTGAGGATGCGGGTGCGCGTATCGGATCGCGGTTCGCGGCCCTCGCGCAGGTCGAACACGAACAACGGATCGCCAGCAACGGTGCGGCCAAACCGGGTCGGCGTCCAGCCGCGGGCGGAGATGAAGGATTCGACGGATTGGCGGAAGGAAGCGATGTCACTCATGGGGGCGACATCTGCATAGGATTGTGCCTAGCCGTCAATAGGAGTTTGGGCGGCACCCACCTATCAGGGCTTATTCACGTTCGCAGCCGCCTTGGCCAGGACGTCCAGATAAGTGGGGAAGCCCCAGCGCAACGACAGCGCGCTCGGCGGCGACACTGCAGCGACGTTCGCGGTGCCGACCAGCGCGGCCAGCCCGCCTTTGACAACAGGCGGGTAGGTCGAGGCCTGCGGGGTCGCCAGCCAGGTATCGAGCGCCGACTGCTCTTCGAAATAAGTGACGAAAATGTCGCCCTTGAGCTGGTCGAACAGCTCGTAGCTCAATGGATAGTAGAATTGCCCGTCATCCGGGGCCAAGGCGGCGACGCTTGGGTCGATCGTCAGGCCAAGGTCGATCAGGAACTTCATGCGGGCATCGAGCGGCGCGTAGACGGCCATGGAGCCGTCGTAGTCGTTGGCACTGGCAAAGGTGATGTTGGCCAGCTCGGGGTGCCTGGCGACCTCGCCGGTCAGCCAGGTGGTGGTTTCCGCTACCAGTGCTTCGGCCTCGGACGATTTGCCCAGGGCCTTGCCGACGGTGCGGGTCACGTCCTGCCAGGGCGTCGACCAGGCATCGCCGGCATAAGCCACGGTGGGGGCAATGGCGGAGAGGAGCGCATACTGTTCTTCGGTGACGCCGGAATAGACCGCGATGATCAAGTCGGGCTCAAGCGCGGCGATCTGCTCGAATGGCGGTTCGCCGGCATTATCGAGTACGACGGGTGTCTCGGCGCCAGTCGCGGCGAGCGCTTCCTCGATCCAGGGCTGCACGCCGTCTTCGCCGCCGCCATAGGATTGGAAGGGAATGCCGACAGGAATAGTGCCGAGTGCGACGACCGCGTCCTCATTGCCCCAGCCCCAGGTCACGACGCGCTGCGGCGCCGCCTCGACGGTGGTGGTGCCCCAGGCGTGTTCGAGCGTGACCGGGAAATCCTGCGCAAGGACGGCGGTGGCGCTGAAGACCAGCGGGATGGCGAGGGCGAGGGAACGGATGAGCATGACGCACCTGATGATGGAGGTGGTTCTCCATACGAAAGGTGAGTTGCTAAGTCATGTATTATTTGGGGCCGCGTCTGGCCGCAATCACCGCGCGGCACCTCCCCCTCGACGGGGGAGGTTGGGAGGGGGTGTTGGGAGCCACGATCTGCATCGTGGCCAACCTATCCCCACCCAGGGAGGGTAACCTACCCGACCAGCGGCACCACGTTCCCTGATCCCGCCTTGGACCCCAGCAGTTTCTTGATGTTGCGGGCAGCCTGGCGGATGCGCTGTTCGTTTTCGACGAAGGCGAGGCGGATATACTGATCGCCATATTCGCCGAAGCCGACGCCCGGCGCGACGCCGACGCCAGTCTCCTGGATGAGCAGCTTGGCGAATTCGAGCGAGCCGAGATGGGCGAACTGGGCCGGAATGGGCGCCCAGGCGAACATGGTGGCCTTGGGCACCGGAATATCCCAGCCCGAGCGACCGAAGCTCTCGACCAGCACGTCGCGGCGATGCTTGTAGATCTTGCGCACTTCCTCGATGACATCGTCGGAGCCATTGAGCGCAGCCGTGGCCGCGACCTGGATCGGGGTGAAGGCACCGTAATCGAGGTAGGACTTTACGCGAGCGAGCGCGGCGATCAGGCGTTCGTTGCCAACGGCAAAACCAACGCGCCAGCCGGGCATGGAATAGGTCTTGGACATCGAGGTGAATTCCACCGTGATGTCGATGGCGCCGGGTACCTGCAGCACCGATGGCGGCGGATCATTCTCATCGAAATATATCTCGGAATAGGCGAGATCTGAGAGGATGAAGATGCCGTGTTCCTTACAGTACTTGACTACCTCGGTGTAGAAATCGAGCGTAGCGGTATAGGCCGTCGGGTTGGCCGGGTAGTTCAGCACCAGCGCAATGGGCTTGGGGATCGAGTGCCGCACGGCCCGGTCGAGCGACCGCATGAAGTCTTCGTTCGGATCGGCCGGCATGGAGCGGACAACGCCGCCGCTCATGATGAAGCCGAAGGAATGGATGGGATAGGTCGGGTTGGGCACCAGCACCACGTCGCCGGGAGCGGTGATGGCCGAAGCCATGTTCGCGAAGCCTTCCTTGGAGCCCAGCGTCGCGACGATCTGCGTGTCCGGGTTCAGCTTCACGCCGAAGCGGCGGCCGTAGTAGCTCGCCTGGGCCTTGCGCAAGCCGGGAATGCCACGCGAGGTCGAATAGCGGTGGGTGCGGCCATCCTTGACGGTTTCCTGCAGCTTTTCGACGATGTGCTGCGGCGTCGGCATGTCCGGATTGCCCATGCCGAGATCGATGACGTCGACGCCCTCGGCGCGGGCCTTGGCCTTGAGCGGATCGATATGGGCAAAGACGTAAGGGGGAAGACGGCGGATCTTGTGGAAGTCTGCGCTCATGATTTCCTCGACGGTTCCCTTGGGAACCTGGACTGGCCGCGACGCGCTCGGAGCGCCACGCCTCTGTTTGAGGCCGTGATTATCGCGGAATTATGGTTGTGAACGGGTTAAGTGACCCCTTGATGGGGTCGATCTCGTGTTCGGCTCTTCCCGGCCGGGATGGGCCACGCGGGAAGAGCTAGCGGGCGTTTGCCGCCGCCACGACGGCAGAAGCAGCCACTGCACCAGGGGCGAGCAATGCTCCAACCTCAGCAACAGTGTACAGAGACTGCATGTCCCTTGCCCTTCAGATGCGATTTTTGTAAGGAAATCAGCTATCGACAGGCCGTTCATAAATCCTCCCGGGGGTATTGTAAATGGTCCGGGGGACGCCAACCTTCGGCTCCAGACGGTCACATGGTGAGGTAAGACTTTGAAGCGCATTGCCCTGGTGACGATCGGCACGCAAGGCGACGTTCAACCCTATCTGGCTCTCGCCATCTCCCTCAAGGAGCGCGGCTACTCGGTCGTCCTCGGCGCGTCCGAAGAATTCCAGGGCATGGTGGAAGGCTATGGCATCGAGTTCCACACGCTGGGACCCTCGATCCAGTCGTTCCTGACCCAGCAGCGATTCGAAAACGCGATGAGCCAGTCCATGCTCATCAACGGGCCGTCGCTGCTGCGGCAGGGCCAGCAGATCGTGGATACGGCGGCGCGGCATGCCTGGCATATGTGTCAGGGCGCCGACATGCTGATCCTCAACATGAATACCAGCTTCGGCATCGACATTGCCGAGGCCCTGCATATCCCGGCGATCATGGTGGCGCTGCAGCCGCTGAATTCGACCAGCGAGTTTCCGCTCTGCATCTACTATGATTACGGCGCCGACTTCGGCCCAGCGTTCAACAAGCTCAGCTATACGGCCATGACGGTGCAGCAGATCTATTACAACCTGCCGCGCAACAAGCTGCGCCGGGAGCTGATGGGGCTGGAGGCACGCAAGAAGGGTGGCTTCTTCCGCAATACCGACGGCACGGCGCTGACCACGCTCTACCCCTATTCGCCGGTGGTTTCGCCGCGACCGCGCGACTGGCCCAAGAGCGCCATAGTCACCGGCTACTGGAACCTGAAGGACCGCACCGACTGGCAGCCGTCGCCGGAGTTCCAGAAATTCCTCTCTGAGGGCCCGGCGCCGGTCTACATCGGCTTCGGCTCGATGCCGTTCGGGGCGGAGCGCAACACCAAGATCCTCAAGGAAGCGGTGAGCATGTGGGGCGGCCGCGCCGTGGTGGCCCGCGGTTGGGGCGGCATCAATCCGCAGGACCTGCCGGACACCATATTTGCGATCGAGAAGGCGCCGCACGACAAGCTGTTCAAGTATGTGTCGGCTGTCGTTCATCATGGTGGCGCCGGAACGACTTCGGCAGGGCTGCATCTGGGCCGGCCGACATTCGTCGTGCCGCAGACGGTGGACCAGCCCTATTGGGGCCGCCGCGTCTATGAGCTGGGCTGCGGTCCCAAGCCGGTGCGGCTGCGCAAGCTGACCTCGGAAATCCTGGCCGGGGCGCTGGCGGATCTGTCGACCAACGAGGACTACCGCCGCAACGCTGCCGACATTGCCGAGCAGTTGCGTGGCGAGGACGGGACCGAGAAGGCTATCAAGGTCATCGAGCGGGTGATGGCCAATTATGTGCCGCGCCTGCCGAAGGTGAAAAAGACCAGGAAGATCAAGCCGGCGCTCAAGTTGGTCGGGTGACCCACTACTGTCGCGCCTTCCAGTAGCTGTAGACGACGCCGAACACCAACGGCAGGATGACGGCTGCCAATATGCCGATAAGCAGGATCGGCTTCTCTCCGGTCGCCAGCGTCAGGAGCACCAGCAAGCCGCCGGCGGCCATCATGGCAAGGCCAGTGAAGCGGTGCGTGGCCGTCCAATTGGCGGGATCGGCCAGGGTAGTCTTGAGCCTGATGCCGCCATAGCGGTTGGGCTGCGACTTGGGCAGCACGTTGCCCAGTGCGATCAGCAGAGCCGCGACGCAACAGGCGACCACCCGGCCGATGGCGAAATCGAACCGGAAGACCAGCACGAGCTGAAACGCCAGGAACATGGCGAGGAGGACGGGCAGGACGGCCTCGAGCACGTGGCGTCCGCCCGCGAGCCGCTCGGGTCGGGCGAAGCGGCCGATGGCCCAGAACAATATCAGCAGCGACAGGCCGAAGGCGGGCATAAGGAACAGCGCGTCGTCGCGCCCAGCGAAGCGGTCGGGCTGGCCGGAGATGTCCCAGTGAATGGGCAGCCGGGCATCGCCGGGAATGCTCAGGACACCGGCGATGGTGGTCACCGCGATCAGCGACAGCAGCAAGTGGTTGAGGCGAGTAAAAACGCGCAGGGCGGTCATTGGTCATCATCCTTGAGCGACAAGAGGCTGGCCAGCGCGGCCTCCAGAATACTGGCGTTGAGGTGGTAGATCAGACTCGTCCCCTGCCGCTCGACCACAACCAGCTCGGCATCCCTGAGCTTGGCGAAGTGGACCGAGAGCGTCGGCCGGCTGATGTCGAAGTGGCTGGCGAGATCGCCAGCGCTCATCGGCCCGGCCTTGAGCAAAGCCAGCACCTTGCGCCGCGCCGGATGCGACAGGGCCTCGAAAACGGTATTGATCCCCACAGACTATCCTTATTTCGTGCTTTGGCTAATTAGCGTTTCCACTAATTAGTGTCAAGACGAAATATGGGACGTCACTCGGAGGCGTGACAGACCGCCTCGATATTGTTGCCGTCCGGGTCGATGGCGAAGGCGGCATAGTAGTCGGGCGCGAAATCGCGCAGGCCCGGTGTGCCGTTATCCTTCCCGCCATTGGCTAGCGCCGCGGCATGGAAGGCATCCACCGCATCCCGGCTGGTGGCCGCGAAAGCGAGATGGACATTGGAGGCGGCAGCCGCCTGACCGATGGCAAAATCCGGGCTGTCGATGCCAAAGCCGGCGGCGCCCGGAAACTCCATGACGAGGCCATAACCCAGCGGTGCAAGGACAGCCTTGTAGAAGCCAACAAGCGTATCGAACTGCGCCGTACGCAGGCTCATGTGATCCAGCATCAGAATCTCCCTTTGATGTGCCCGGCGCTGGTCCCACGCCCTGCTGACAGGGGACGTCAGCAGCAAAAAAGGGAGGCTCTCGCCTCCCCTTCGCATTCGGCGATGGTGTCCCCGCCTTACTCGGCCGGTACAGCGTCCGCCGTATCGAGCGCTTCGATGCTCTCGCCCCGGTCATAGGTGGCCTGGTCGAGGATGCCCTGGCGCTTGGCGACAATGGTCGGCACCAGGGCTTGGCCCGCGACGTTGACCGCGGTGCGGCCCATGTCGAGGATCGGATCAACCGCCAGAAGCAGGCCCACGCCCTCGAGCGGCAGGCCCAGGGTCGAGAGCGTCAGCGTCAGCATGACGGTGGCGCCGGTGAGGCCGGCGGTGGCGGCCGAACCGATGACCGAGACGAAGACGATCAACAGGTAATGTTCGATGCCGAGCGGCACGCCGAAGAACTGAGCAACGAAGATGGCCGAGATAGCCGGGTAGATGGCAGCGCAGCCGTCCATCTTGGTGGTGGCGCCGAGCGGCACGGCGAAGGCGGCGTATTCACGCGGCACGCCCAGATTCTGCTCCGTAATGCGTTCGGTGACCGGCAAGGTGCCAATGGATGAACGGGAAACAAAGGCAAGCTGAATGGCCGGCCAAGCGCTCTGGAAGTATCTGACAGGGTTCAACCCGTGGCTCTGCAGCAGCACTGGATAGACCACGAACAGCACCAGCGCGAGGCCGATATAGATGGCGGCCGAATACCAACCGAGTTGGGCCAGCGCATCCCAGCCATAGACGGCTACGGCATTGCCCAGCAGACCGATGGTGCCGATGGGTGTCAGGCGGATCACCCACCACAGGATCTTGTGCACGATCTTGAGGAAGGAACGGTTGAAGGCCAGGAACGGATCGGCCGCTGCGCCGACCTTGAGGGCGGCAATGCCGACAACGATCGAGACCACGAGGATCTGCAGCACGTTGAAGTTGAGGCTAGTGGTGGCGCCGCTATCGGTGACGCGGGTGGATGCCTGGAGGCCGAGGATATTGGACGGGATAAGGCCCTTGAGGAAGTCCAGCCATGATCCGGTAGATGATGGCGCCTTGGCGGCCTCGGCGAGAACAGCGGAGTTAAGGCCCGGCTGGATGATCAGGCCCAATGCGATGCCGATGGCGACTGCGATCAGCGCGGTAATGGCGAACCAGAGCAGCGTCTGCCAGACCAGCTTGGCGGCATTGTTGAGTTCGCGGAGATTGGCGATGGACGCGACGATGGCGGTAAAGACCAGCACCGGCACCAGCGCCCGCAACAGTGAAACGAAGGTGGAGCCGATGGTCGAAAGCGTCTGGACCAGCCAGTTGGCATTGCCTGCGGCGTCCGGGCCCATCTGGCGGGCGATGTAGCCCAGGATGAGGCCGACGACCATGGCCGCCAGCACCTGGAAGCCGAATGAGCGGTAGAACGGCTTGGGTGCACGCGACGCCCGAGCTGCGGAAACTGATGTGGGAGACATAAGCTGACCTGTGATTAGCCAAAGCGGCCGCCCAACGATTGGGCTGCACGCCTTGAAATTAATCACGATTCTATCCGGATGAACGATAATTCGCTGCGCAAGACATTCCGTTTCAGCACCCGGGGAGGAAATTTTCTGTTCGACCAGAACAGTTTCCGGCAATGGCGATGCGATCGTCAGAGACTACGCAGCGCCAGGCTGATGATTCCGGCGAGTAGCGCGGGCGCCAGGAGGGCCACGACAAAGCCGGCAACGAGCAGGCCCATGCCCATGTCGAACCATGCCATGGCCAGCAGGCCCAAGCCGCCGCCGCCATAGGCTAGACCGGTCGCCCGATGAACGACGGTCCAGGCGAGGTCGGAAGACACAGGCCAGGGCATGCGCAGACCGGCATAGGTGTGGCGCTCGGCCTCAAACAGCACGATGCCCAGGATCGTCAACGCAATGCCCAGGGCAAAGGCCGTGACGCGGACAAAGTCCAGGTCCGAGCCGATACCGGCCAGCAGCAGGCCGAGTTGGGTCGCGGTGACGACACCCATGACCGTGGTTAAGGCCGGATCGAGAATGTGCTGGGATTTTGCATACTGGTTTTTAGTCATCAGTCGCCCGAGGGCGAAAAAGATCGCCAGCAGCGCGAGCTGAAGGACCGGGGCAACGAAGATAATTGCTCGCGGCCACAACCAGTCGGCAGTGCTGCCCTGCCAGTGAGCAAGGAACAAGAAATCTGCAGGAATTCTCGCGGCACCCACACCGCTAATTGCCAGCGTGACGGTTAGCAGCAGCAGGTGAAAACGGGTGACGAGGATCTGCATGGCGCCGTGGATATAGGCAATAGAAGCCAAAAGAAAAGGGCCGGTTTCCCGGCCCTTTCCACAATCTGATCGAAGCTTAGCGCTTGGAGAACTGGAAGGACTTGCGGGCCTTGGCCTTGCCGTACTTCTTGCGTTCGACGACGCGGCTGTCGCGGGTCAGGAAGCCACCCTTCTTGAGGATCGGGCGCAGGGCCGGCTCGAAATAGTTCAGCGCCTTGGAGATGCCGTGACGAACGGCACCGGCCTGGCCGGAGAGACCACCGCCAGCGACAGTGACGACAACGTCGTACTGGTCGGTGCGCTCGGTCGCGACGATCGGCTGCTTGACGATAAGCTGCAGAACCGGGCGAGCGAAGTAGGTGGCGAATTCACGGCCGTTGATCACGACCTTGCCCTTGCCCGGCTTGATCCAGACGCGAGCGACAGCGTTCTTGCGCTTGCCGGTGGCATAGGCGCGGCCCTGGGCGTCGAGCTTCTGCTCGTGCACCGGAGCGGTGTTCACAACCGGAGCAACAGTGGAGGTGCCGAGGTCTTCGAGGGAGTTGATGGTTTCGGCCATATTACTTCACCCGCGCATTCTTGGGATTCATCGCAGCAACGTCCAGCGGAGCCGGGTTCTGCGCTTCATGGGGATGCTCAGCGCCCGAATAGACGCGGAGGTTCTTGAGCTGAGCCCGGGTCAGCGGGCCGCCCGGCATCATGCGGCGAACGGCGTTCTCGAGCACGCGCTCGGGGAAACGGCCTTCGAGGATTTCGCGAGCCGAACGATCCTTGATGCCGCCGGGAAAGCCGGTGTGCCAGTAGAACTTGTGCTGGTCCAGCTTGCGACCGGTCAGCTTCACCTTGTCGGCATTGATGACAACGATGTTGTCACCCATGTCCATGTGCGGGGTGAAAGTGGGCTTGTGCTTGCCGCGCAGGCGGCTGGCAATGATCGAAGCAACGCGACCCACAACGAGGCCGTTGGCATCGATGAGGATCCACTTCTTTTCGATCTCGCTCGGTTTTGCCGAGTAAGTGCTCATGCTTGAATTCCCTAGAAAATTGGGGCTTGCCAGCCTTCACCCAGGGAGAAAGCGGCACGTTCGGTGCGTCGTGTATGAGGGAATCCGAGAGACGTCAAGGGGGTTGATTTAATACAGCAAAATCAATCAGTTACAATTGCGGTATTATGTTACCGTCATTGTTTCCTTTCCGCCGCGCGTCACCCTCTGGCTTGACCAGAGGGCACTGTACCTAATGGATGGCCCGGCAAGTGTAGAGCGTCGGGGCAAGCCCGAGGGTGACGGCTGGTGGGGCGGCGTCGGCCGGGGGATTGGCGCGCCGCTTAGCGCCCTGCTCGCCGCATATCCGCAATATAGGCCATCGTCACTCCAGCCAGCATGAAGGCCAGCGCCTGATGACCTACCGCCAACGAGATGGGAACGGCGCTGAGCAGCGTTGCGATACCGAGGGCAACTTGGAGCAGCACCAGCAGCCCCAGCCGCGGCAGCCAGCCATGTGCGCCAGCAAAGCCGCCGGCCTTGCGCTGCCGCCACAGCATCACCGCGAGGTAGGCGACGATGAGGTAAGCAATGCCGCGGTGGATGAACTGCACGGTCATCGCATTCTCGAAGAGATTGCGCCATAGCGGCTGCATCACGCCCAGGCCGTCAGGAATGATGGCCCCATCCATCAGCGGCCAGGTGTTGTAGCCCATGCCGGCATCCAGCCCGGCGACGAAGGCCCCTGCCCCGATCTGCAGGATGATCAGCATCAGAAGGCCCGCTGCCCACCACATGTCACGGCTGGCGACGCGTCCGGCCACCCGCCCCGGTTCGAGCGAACGCGGCACATAGACCAGGGCGACGAACAGCAGCGATGCGGCGGTGAGATGGGCGGCGAGGCGGTATTGCGAAACGGAGGTGAGTTCGGTCAGGCCCGACGAGACCATCCACCAACCCAGCGCGCCCTGGAAGCCGCCGAGGATGAAGAGGCCGAATAGAGGCCAGGCCAGCCGCGGGGTGAAGCGCTTCTGGGCGAGGAACACCAGGAACGGCACGATGAACAGCACGGCGAGGACACGCCCCAGCAGGCGATGGAGATATTCCCAGAAGAAGATGACCTTGAAGTCATCGATCGTCATCCAGCTGTTGTTGACCTCAAACTGCGGGATCTGCTGGTAGGCCTCGAACTCGGCCTGCCATTGCGCATCGGTGAGCGGCGGAATGGTGCCGGAAATCGGCTTCCAGCTTGTGATGGATAGGCCCGATTCCGTCAGGCGGGTGATGCCGCCGACAACCACCATCAGCAACACGAAAGCAGCCATGCCGTAGAGCCAGAGGCGCACCGGGCGCAGCCGATCGCTGGCAATGGTTGTCTCGCTCAATGCGGCATTTTGGACTGAAGTCACGGTAGTTTCCCGGTGTCGGTCGACGGGTTGGAGTGGTATGCCCGAGGCAACGTCCCCGCAATAGGCGCGATGCCGCATGACCCAGCGCAGCCGCAAGGCTCTCGGAATAGTGTTGATCCTCGGCTCGATCGTGGCGTGGCTCTCGATCTTCACCTCGGTGTACCTGGCGTTTCCGCCCGGCCTGCCGATCTGGATATTGATGCCCTATTTCGTTGTGGCGGGCGTGGGCTGGCTCTACCCCGCGATGCGGATCATCCGCTGGATGGCGCGGCCGGACGTTTGATCAGCTGGTCAGCCGACCCATGGCCGAGAAGATCGCGCCGGTAGCGAAAACATCGACATAGCGACGAGACTGGAAGTAACCGTTTAACGAAACGCGCGGCAATGCATGCGGTGATTTCGCATGGCGGGCATAGAGGCCGCCGGGGCGCGTGGTGACGGCGGAGCGAAAGCCAAGCTCGCGCGCCAAGTCGAATTCGCGCTGTCCGGCAGAGAGCGGCCCCCCCAGTGGGTAAGAAAAGTGCGCCGGGCGTCGGCCGAACTGGGCCAGGAGTATATCGGCAGACTGGGCCATCTCGTTACGCGCCTGCTCGACGGGTAGCTTGGCCAGCTCATAGTGATGCACAGTATGGGCGCCCAGGGTGCAGAGCGGATCGCCGGCGAAGAGGCGCAGTTCCTGCCAATCCATGATGAGGTCGCGGCATTGCTTGTCGAGGTCATAGCCATAGGCGGTGGCAAAGCTGCGCAGCAGGTTCATTCGCTCGGCTTCGGGCATCTTGCGCATCTGCCAATAGAGCGTGTCGAACGCCTCGCGCTTCTGGGCGACGGTGCGGGTGTCGACATAGTCGGTCTCCCCCTCCGAGGTCATGGCGATGGCGTCCTTGATCGCAATGATGTCCTCGATGGCCTGCCACCAGAGTTCTCCTACGCCATCGACCAGCGCGGTCGGCACGTAGAGGGTGAACGGCGCCTCCTGCCGGCGCAGGATGGGCAAGGCGTGGCGCAGATTGTCCTTGTAGGCGTCGTCGAAGGTCAGCACCACAAAGCGCCGGCCGCGCTTCGGTGCCGCGAGGCGTTCAAGAGCCTCATCGATGCTGACGATGTCGAGCTTGAGGTCGCGCAGCCGCTCGATGACATATTCCAGGAAGAGCGGTTGCACCTGCAGGATTGCATTCGGCGAGAAATCGGCCGGCTCCTCGGGCAAAACGCGGTGCAGGGTGAAAATCACGCCGCGCGACGCGGATAGGGCGCGGACCAGACCCGGTAGCCGCGACAGCCACAGGGCCTCGAACAGCACTCTGATGGCCGCATATTTGACTGACATGGACGATCAGGCGGCGACGCGGGTGGGCGCGGCGACGATTTCGCAACGGTGGAAACCCGCCGACAGCAGGCGCTCGCGGGTCTGGCCGACGGAATCGAAATCATCGCCGGCGCCGGCGACGAGCACCAGGCGGCCGTCCAGGCCATCAAACAGTGGCAGGGTGGAGGTAGCGCCAACGCGGCCGGTCATCAGCACCACCACTTCATAGATGTCGCCCAGCGCCTCGACGAGCGTCATCGGCTTGGTCGAATTGCGATCGATGGTGCGACCCTGCCCCCACGGCACTTCGGCAAAGCTGTTGTCGGCCGACTTCTGCACCACGTCGCCGAAACTGGCGGCATCGAGACTGAGATCTGCAAGGCCTGGTTCGTCGCCTGTGCGGGCACTGCCGGCGTCGACCAAGGCGACACTGAGGCCCCGCGCCAAGGCCTCGGTGACCAGCTTTTCGGCCAGAATTTCGCAATCGGTATTGGCGGCGTGCGCTGCCAGGATCAACAGATGGGTGCGACCCAGCACCAGGTCTGAAGAAAGATCAGCCGGGGCGACAATGCCCGGGAGGTCGACCGTCGCGGCGGCTGGCCGCCTTTCCGTCCGCGTCGTGGCCGCAGCCGCGACGGGTTCTTCGGTGGGCTCGCTGGCGCGGCTCAACGCCTTGATGAAGCGCTCGGCTTCCGTTGTGTTTTCCGGCGCTTCTGGCGCGGGCATGGCGGCTTCCGCCTCGTTGCCATGCGTGTCCGCGGGCAACTCCAGTGCATCTGGCTCGTCCGCGTCGGTTGGCTCTGCCCAGCGCTGTTCGGGTTCCAGTTCGGCTTCGACAAACGGAACTTCGTCGAGTTCGTCCTGGGCGCGCACGGCCACGCCAACCGGCACGATGGCGCGCCCGGAGACCAGCTCGCCGAAGACGATGATGCCGATCTGGGTTGCCAGCGCCGCCAGACCGACGGCCAGCAGGATGAGCTGGGTCTTGGGCGATGCCGGAGAAACCGAGGGTGCTGCCAGGCTGACGACGCGAACATCGGGCAAGGCCGAATTGGACTCCGTACGCGACACGGCTTCGGTGTGCCGTTGCAGGTAGCTTTCGAGCAGGTCGCGCTGCGCCTTGGCGTCGCGCTCGAGGCTATCGAGGGTGACGTTGTCCTGGGTCGCGGTCGAGGCGGAGGATTTGGCCCGGGTCATATCGGCGCGCAATGACGCCTCGAGGTCAGCCTCGATCTGTGCTTCGGCGTCGAGCGCATCGGCGACGCGACGGCCCTCGAGGCTGATCTGGTTGTTCAGCTCGGCAATCTGGGCCGTCAGCGCCTGGATGGTAGGATGGTTGCCGAGCAGGGTGGCCGAGCGCTGGGCCTTTTCGCCCTGCAGGCGCCCCTTCTCCTGAGTGAGTTGCTGGATGACCGCAGATTCGCGCACGTCGGCGACGCCATCGATGGGCTGCCCCTGCTCGATCATGCGACGGATGAGCGCCGCCCGCGACAGGGCGGTGTTCTTGCGCTCCTGTGCTGCGTTGATCTGGGAGGCGATAGTGGACAACTGCTGGTCGGCTAGGCTGGTATTGTTCGACCCAATGAACAGGTCGTTGTCGACCTTGAAATTGGCAACGGCGGTTTCGGCTGCGGTCACCGACACGCGCAGCTTGGCGATCTCGTCGGCGAGCCAGCCCGATGCCTCGGCGGTATCGGACAGCGATAGCTCGGCGCGCCGAGCCACATGGGCATTGGCGACGGCGTTGGCGATATCGGCCGCCAGTTGCGGATCGGTCGAACGCACGAGCACCGAAATGAGCCGCGAGTCGCGCTCCTGGATTACGGTCAGGCGTTCGTAGAGCGTGTTGAGAACGACTTCGTCGACGCTGACAGGCGTCGACTTGCGGCCCAGCAGCTGTGAGACGACGGCGAGTGGCGAGAAGCCTCCGGCTCCCGTGCCGTTGAATTCTGGTACCGAGCGGAGGTCGAGCTTGTCGACGACGGTCAGCAGTGTATCGCGCGACTTGAGCAGCTCGATCTGGCTTGAAACAACGCCGGCATCGGCGCTGGGGGTGGCCTGGGCCTGCTCGCCCGCCGAGCGCGTATACACATTGCTGCGTTGCTCAACCAGGATTGAGGCCGAGGACTCGTAAAGGCGCGGCATGAACATGATGAGGATCAGGGCGGCCACCAGCAGTGCGGCCGTGACGATCACCACGCGCGGCAGCCGCTTGACCACGGCGCCAAGCACCGCGCCGACATCGATCCGGGCGTCGCGTGCCATTTGCGACTCAAACGCCATTGCCAACCCTCTTCTGCTGAGCGATCTATCGCCCCGACGTGGTAATCAATCCGTTAACCCACTTGCAGATCGCGAGAATATCGGTGCGGCAGAAGGGATTTATTAACCACGAGGGCGCGACATTGGCGCACCCTGAATTGCGCGGGATTCTCATGCGCTGGCTGCCCGTCCTCACAATCGCCCTGATGCTGCCGCTGGCGGCCTGCGCCACCACGCGCCCCGCGACCTATCTGGTGGAAACCAAGGGTCCGTACCAGCTCGATACCGGCGATACCGTGCGAGTCACCGTCTATGGCGACGCGGAGCTCAGCGACAGCTACAAGATCGACGACAGCGGCGCGATCGCCTTCCCGCTGGTCGGCCCGGTGCAGGTGCGCGGCGTCACCACCAATGTCGCGGCCGGCCGCCTCGCCGCCGCACTCGCCAACGGCTTTATGCGCAGCCCCGACGTTGCGGTGGAAGTGGCCGAGTACCGGCCATTCTTCATCCAGGGCGAGGTCAAGACAGCTGGGCAATTCCAATATGTCTATGGCATGACGGTACGCGCGGCGATCAGCACGTCAGGCGGCTTCTCCGACACGGCGGATCGCAGCCGCGCGGTGGTCTATCGCCGCCAGGGTGATCAGATGGTCAAGGGCACCGTCGATCTCGACTTCCCCATTTATCCGGGCGACACCGTCGTCGTTCTCGAACGCTGGTTCTAAGAGGCCATGCCCAACGGTAAGCTGCGCGTTCTGCAGGTCATGCGCGCGCCTGTCGGAGGGCTGTTCCGGCACGTCGCGGACCTAACACGCGCACTGGCTGCCGAGGGCCATTCGGTAGGGCTTGTGGTCGACAGCCTTGCCAATGACGCACAAACCGAGGGCAAGCTAGCCGACCTGCTCCTGCACGCGACGCTGGGCATCCACCGCTTCGCCATGCCGCGCGTGCTGGGCGCGGGAGACCTCAAGACGCCGTTCGCCGTGCGCAAGCTTGCCCGTTCGCTTGATATCGACGTGCTGCACGGGCATGGCGCCAAGGGCGGCTTCTATGCCCGCCTGGCCCGGATCGGCGGCAAGGCCGTGGCGCTCTATACGCCACATGGCGGCGTGTTGCATTTTTCGAGATCGTCGCTGTCGGGTCGGGTCTTTCACCGGCTGGAACGCGCGTTGATGGTCCAGACGGGCGCCATCATCTTCGAGAGCGCCTATGCCCAGGCGACCTATGCCGGGTTGATCGGGCAACCCACCTGCCCCACCGAGGTCATCCACAATGGCCTCGCATCCGAGGAATTCCTCCCGGTAGCCCCGATAGCGGATGCGGCCGATTTCGTCTTTGTCGGCGAATTGCGTGACCTCAAGGGCATTTTCGTGCTGGCGGACGCACTGGTCGGGGTCACCCGCCCCGACGGCAGCCCGGCAACGCTGGTGATGGCCGGGGATGGTCCAAGTCGCGGCGAGTTCGAGGCCAGGATCGCGCAACTGGGACTGGGCCAGCGGGTGACGCTGCTGGGTGCGCAGCCGGCGCGACCCACTTTCGCCAGGGGACGCGTGGCCATCGTGCCGTCGCTGGCGGAGTCCTTGCCCTATGTTGTGCTCGAGGCCGCTGCCGCACGGCTGCCGGTGATTGCCACCGCAGTTGGCGGCATTCCCGAGATCTTCGGACCGACATCGGCGCGACTGGTTCCGGCGGGCGATCCGGTCGCTCTCAGCACCGCGATGCAGCAGGCGCTCAACCACCCCGAAGCGGCGCAAGCCGATATGCGGGAACGCCTTGCCCATATCGAGAGCCGCTTTTCGCTGGGCACGATGACCGACAGCATCAAGGGACTTTACCGTTCGGTATTGGCAAGACCTTAGGGCTGCAACTTCACCTGAAATAAACCCCTTGTGGCGACAATGCCGGGAACTCTTCTGTCCCGGTAGCGCCCATGTATCGAGTTGATCCCAAACAGGCCGTGCTGGAGCACGTTTCCAAACAGGCCACGGCAGGCGACACCGGGCAATCGCTATCGGCTCAGGCCGAGGCCATTATTGCCGCACCGGTCGAGCGCAGCGTTTCGGGCGCCGTGGTCGCGGGCGTGGCACAGGTGGTTGAGGCCACGCTGCTGGGCGTGCTGGGCTACGGCATCTATGCCTATTACGTCGAGCGGGGTCAGCCGGCCTTCTATGTCCCGGTCATCCTGGCCTCGTGCCTGTTGGCCAACGTGCTGTTCAACGCCGCACGCGCCCACCGCATTGCCTCGTACCGCACCGCGTTCAACCAGATCGCGCGCGTACTCGTCAGCTGGACGCTGGTGATGGCCGTGCTCACGGGCGGCATTTTCCTGTTCAAGGCGGGGGACCTGTTCTCCCGGGTCTGGCTGATCAGCTGGTATGTCGGCGGCGGGGCCCTGCTTGTCGGCTTCCGACTGGGGCTGCGGGCCCTGGTGGGGCACTGGACCGCGCAGGGGCGCCTGCGTCGCCGCACCGTGATTGTCGGCGGCGGCAAGGATGCCGAAACGCTGATCGAACAGATCAGCGCCAGCGCCAGCAACGACATCCTGCTGCTGGGGCTGTTCGACGACCGCATTGATGACCGCTCGCCCGAAACGGTCGGGGGCTATCCCAAGCTGGGCAAGGTCGCCAATCTCATCGAATTCGCCCGACGCACGCCGGTGGACCTGGTGATGGTGTCCATGCCGCTATCGGCCGAAAAGCGCGTGCTCGACATGCTGACCCAGCTATGGGTCCTGCCGGTGGACATCCGCCTCTCGGCGCATATGAGCAAGCTCAAATTCACCAGCAAGGCCTATTCCTATGTCGGCGATATCGCCGTGTTCGACATGGCCGACCGGCCGATCTCGGACTGGAACCTGGTGTTCAAATGGGTGTTCGACAAGGTCGTGGCTCTGACCGCGCTGATGCTGCTATCCCCAGTAATGGTTGCCACCGCCATTGCCATCAAGCTCGAGAGCAAGGGGCCGGTGTTCTTCATGCAGAACCGGCACGGCTTCAACAATGAGCTGATCAAGATCTACAAGTTCCGCTCGATGCGGACCGATATGCTCGACGCCAGCGCGTCCAAGCTGGTGACCAAGGACGATCCACGCGTCACCAGGGTGGGCAAATTCATCCGCAAGACCTCGATCGACGAGCTGCCGCAGCTGTTCAATGTGCTCAAGGGCGAGCTTTCGATCGTCGGTCCGCGCCCGCATGCCCTGCAGGCCAAGGCCGACAACCAGCTCTACTACGAGGCCGTAGAAGGCTATTTCGCCCGTCACCGGGTCAAGCCCGGCATGACCGGCTGGGCGCAGGTCAATGGCTGGCGCGGGGAAACCGACACCATCGACAAGATCATGCAGCGCGTGAACCACGACCTGCACTACATCGAACACTGGTCGATCCTGTTCGACCTCTACATTGTGGCGATCACCCCGATATCGCTCATTTCCAAGAACGAGAACGCCTATTGAGCGCAGCCGGCACCCTTGATGGCGGCAGTTCGGAGGCCGAGTCCAAAGGACTCGGCCTCGCCTTCATTCGTGCCCGGGCCATGCGCTGGCTCGACTTCATGGTGGCGTTCTGGATCTTCACCGGCGGGCTCGTGCTGTTCGAGCCTTCGCCTTACGAGCTGACCTTCCTGATCGTGCTGCCTCTGGCCTTCGTCGCCGGTATGGGCCTTTACCGCTCGACCTTTGGCCTTTTTGCCATCCTCGTAGGCTTCACGCCCTTTGCGCTGATTGCCTGTTTCCAGGTGCGGTTCAACCCGATCGGCGATGTACTGCTCTTCACCATCGTCACCATCTTCCTGCTGCTGACCGCCTATTTCATCGCCAATTACGTGGCCGAGGAGACGGAGCGGCGCATGCGGCTGGTCATGGGGGCCTATACCGCCGTGGCGATGCTATCGGCGATCATCGGCACGTTGGCCTATCTGGGCCTCATGCCCGGAGCCGACATCTTCCTGCGCTATGGCCGCGCCAAGGCCGCCTTCAACGATCCCAACGTCTTCGGCCCCTTCCTGGTGCTGCCGGCCATGTATGCGTTGCAGCGCCTGTTGCTGGCGCCAGGTCGCACCGCCATTATCGCGGGCGGCATCTATATGGTGCTGTTTGTCGGGGTCTTCGTCAGTTTCTCACGCGCAGCCTGGGGGCATTTTGCGCTGTCGTCTCTGATCGTCCTGGTGCTGTGCTTCTGGCTGGAGGCAGCGGCGCGCGACAAGGTGCGCATCATGATCATGTCGCTGCTGGGCGCGGCGATGCTGGTGGTGGCGGTGGCCGGGCTGCTCAGTATTCCCTCGGTGGCATCCCTGTTTGAGCAGCGGGCGGCCGGGCAGAATTATGATTCCGGCGAAACTGGCCGCTTCGGCCGCCAGGGCTATGCCTTCGAGCTGGCACTGAACCATCCCCTGGGTCTGGGCCCGCACGAGTTCCGCAACCTGCGCATCATCGAAGAGCCGCACAACGTCTATGTCACGGTACTGCATGTCTATGGCTGGGGTGGCGGGGCCTTCTACTACCTGCTGGTCATTCTCACCCTGTGGCGCGGCATGGCAGCGCTAACCCGCCCCTCTCCGTATCGGCTGATGATGATCCCGCTGGTGGCTACCTTCGCCATGCTGGTCGGCGAATCGGCGATCATCGACACCGACCACTGGCGCCACTACTTCCTGCTTGTCGGGCTGATCTGGGGCATCGCCACCGCCATCCGCAACGACGGGCGCCGCAGCGTCCCGCGCCAGCAGATGCTGATCTAGGCCCAGATCGGTCCGCGCAGATAGCGCTCGGCGAGTTGGGCCGTGCCGTCGGCAAAACCGCGCATGTGCTGCTGAGCCAGCTTTGTATCGGCATGCGAGCCGATCCAGGCCAGCAGCGCCATGCGGCGCAGCATGATCATGGAATCGATGGCGCCGATGTCCTCTTGCGACAGCGGCCGCACCGACTGATAGCCCTCGATCCATGCTGATCGCAGGGCGGGAATGGCCGGATTGGTTTCGTGAAAGGAGATGGCCGCGGCAAAGTCATAGGCGAACCAGCAGAAGCCGCAGTCGTCGAAATCAATAAGCGTCACCTTGCTGCCATCGACCAGCAGGTTGCCTAGCCGCATATCGGCGTGGATGAGCCCATAGCGGTCCGCCCCCGTGCCATAGGCACCCAGGCGCAGCCACAGGGCCGAATCCAGACGGTCGAGAACGGGCCGATTGCTGTCGGTGACGCCGGGGGCCATGCGCCAGTCCCCCCAGGGGCCGTCGGAATCGAGGATCGTCGCGGCCTGCCAGACCTGCCGCTCGAAGCCGGGCGGTCGCTGCCATGTCGTCACGTGGTTGTGCATGGTGGCGGCGTAGCCCCCCAGCGTCACGAACAGGTCACCCAGATTGCTGTCGGGTTGCGGCTCACGGCCTTCGATAAAGCGGAACAGCACGGCCATTCGCTCGCCACGTGGCGTGTCGAAGCGTTGCAGCAACTGCCCGTCGCGGCCAGGAACCGGCTGCGGGATGGCGAGATCTGTGTCACGCCGCAACGCCATGAGCCAGGCCAGTTCGCTATCGATCGAGGCCAGCGACTGGTAGCCGGTGCGGTGTACGCGTAGCGTGAAAGCGCCCTGCCCCGGCGTGTCGACAAGGAAGGTTTGATTTTCTGAGTGGTTGATGAGT
>JAKFDU010000085.1:0-56984 GCA_036675975.1 Devosia sp.
ATGACCGGCATGGTCAGCGACATGACCCAGAACCGCGAGCGGATGCGCGTCTCTGCCGCCGCAGGCTTCTCGACCGCCACCGATATCGCCGACTGGCTGGTGCGTGAGATCAACATCCCGTTCCGCGACGCCCACCACATTACCGGGCAGATCGTGGCCCTGGCCGAGCAGAAGGGCTGCGGCCTGGAAGGGCTCACCATCGAGGACTTCAAATTCATCGACCAGCGCATCGATAGCCGCATCCACAAGGTGCTGACGGTGGAAGCCTCGGTCGCCGCCCGCCAATCCTATGGCGGCACCGCCCCGGCCAATGTGCTGATCCAGGCCGCCCGCTGGAAGACATTGCTCACTGGCCAGCCGCATGAGCCGCGTCCGCTTGGCAAGAAGAAGCAGGGCGGCCATGGTGATGGCGGGGTTGAATAAAATCGGCTGAGGCATACCGTGTCGGCATCCCTTTGCTGATTTGGATCCTGTGCTGATGGCCGGCAGACTTCGACAGATGCGCCTCACCGAGCGTCACGTCGGCTATCTTCAGCCCGAAGCGCCCAGTGAGGACATGCCGCCACCCCCACCGGGCATGCGCGCGGCAACGCCGGACGATCACGCCACCACCATCGCCGATCTGCTCGGCCCCGACCCGACCCACGACGAGGTCTGGATTTTCGCCTATGGCTCGCTGATCTGGAAACCGGCTTGCGACTTCGTCGAAATGCGCACCGGGCTGGTGCGCGGCTGGCACCGCGCCTTCTGCCTGGGCTGGAACAACCGCTTTCGCGGCTCCGATCGCACCCCCGGCCTGATGCTGGCGCTGGACCGCGGTGGCGCCTGCAAGGGCGTGCTTTACCGGCTGCCGCCCGGTCAGGTCGATGCGTGCATGACCAAGCTGCTGGAACGCGAAATGGGCTGGCTGCCTTCGCCCTTCCCGCCGCGCTGGGTCAATGTGCAGAGCGGCGAGCGCACCGTCAGAGCCATCACCTTCTGCATCGACCGCAATTCCGGCCGCTATGTCTCGGGGCTGTCCATCGAAGCCATTGCCGATGTGCTGGCCACCGCCGTGGGCACGCGCGGCTCGATGGCCGAATATCTCTTCGCCACGGTGCGCCACCTCGAGGATATCGGCATCCACGACCCCCATCTCTGGCAGTTGCAGTCGCTCGTCGCCGACCGCATCGAAACCGCTTATGAGCCGGATCGCTAAGTCTTGCTTTCGTTTTCAATGGCACTGAATTAGAGCATGCACACCTCTCCCTTCTCCCCTATCGGGAGAAGGTGGCGCGCAGCGCCGGATGAGGGGTTTTGCGCCAGACCCCTCACCCGCCCTTCGGGCACCCTCTCCCGCAAGGGGAGAGGGAAGGCAGGAACAGACGAGCATGGTCCACCATTTCCACCACCGCGACGACACCCTCTATGCCGAGGACGTCAACCTGAACGACCTTGCCGCCAAGGTCGGCACGCCGTTCTACGTCTATTCCAGCGCCACTCTGCGCCGGCATGTGCGGGTGGTGAAAGCCGCGTTCGAAGGCATCCCGACCCTGCTGGCCTATGCCATGAAGGCCAATTCCAACCAGGCCGTGCTCAAGCTGATGGCCTCCGAAGGCGCCGGCGCCGACGTGGTGTCGCTGGGCGAACTCGAACGCGCACTGGCCGCCGGCATCAAGCCGGACATGATCGTCTTTTCCGGCGTCGCCAAGACCGTCGCCGAAATGCGCCGCGGCCTCGAAGTCGGCATCAAGTGCTTCAACGTCGAGAGCGAGCCCGAGCTCGAGCGCCTGTCGATGATCGCGTCGGACATGGGCAAGACGGCGTACGTTTCCGTGCGCATCAATCCGGACGTTGATGCCCGCACCCATGCCAAGATTTCCACCGGCAAAGCCGAAAACAAGTTCGGCATCCCCTATGTCAGGGCTCGCGAAGTTTATCGCCGCATTGCCGAGCTTCCCAATGTCGAGGCCGTGGGCGTCGACATGCATATCGGCAGCCAGCTGACCGATCTCGAACCCTTCGGCACCGCCTTCGGCCTGATGGCGGAGCTGGTGAAGGCCCTGAAGGCCGATGGTCACGCTATCAGCCACGTCGATGTCGGCGGCGGTCTCGGCATCCCCTACCATCACGACCAGGAGGCCCCGCCGCATCCGGAAGCCTATGCCGCCGTGATCCGCGACAAGGTCGGCCAGCTCGGCTGTACGCTGGTGATCGAGCCCGGCCGCCTGCTCGTCGGCAATGCCGGTATCCTCGTCACCAAGGTCGAATATGTGAAGGAAGGCAGCACCAACTTCATCATCGTCGACGCGGCGATGAACGACCTGATCCGCCCCACGCTCTATGAGGCCCACCACGACGTGGTGCCGGTCAACCACTCCAACCTCGCCCCCATCACCGCAGATATCGTCGGCCCGGTCTGCGAGACCGGCGATTACCTCGCCAAGGCCCGCACCATGCCCGGCGTCAAGGAGGGCGACCTGCTCGCCATCATGAGCGCCGGCGCCTATGGCGCGGTGATGGCCTCCACCTACAATTCGCGCGCGCTGATCCCCGAGGTCCTCGTCGATGGCGACCGCTTCCACGTTATCCGCCCGCGCAAGTCACTCGATGAGTTGATCGCGCTGGACAGCGTGCCCGACTGGCTCTAGCCGCCAGCGTGGTGTCATCCCGGTGGTTGTGAAAGCCATCCTGCCACCCCTTGTCAGCGCCATCGCGGCATACTCTCCTCACGCTGAGGAGACCGCCATGCCCGACATGCTGACCGACCGCCAGCTCAACCGTGCCACGCTTGCCCGGCAGTGGATGCTGGAGCGATCCGATGTCGGCATTCCCGACGCCATCGCCTTCCTGCTGGGCCTCCAGGCCCAGACCAGCGCCGGCCCCTATCAGGCCTTGTGGAACCGACTCGCCGGCTTCCGGCATCAAGACCTCACCGCGCTGATAACGGACAAGTCCCTGCTCCGCGCCACCACCATGCGCACGACTCTGCACCTGCATACAGCCGCCGACATGCGCACCATCCGCCCGGTCATGCAGACCGTGCTCGACCGCAGCTGGACCTCGACCTTCCGCAAGCGCTTTGCCGATGCCGACCACGATGCCGTCCATCGCCGCGGCATCGAACTGCTCGATGAAGCGCCCATGACCAGCGGCGCGCTCGGCAAGCGCCTGGCCGAGACATGGCCCAATTCGGAGCCGCTGGCGCTGGCACAGTTGCTGCATTGCCGCGAAACGCTGATCCAGATTCCACCCACCCGCATCTGGGGTCACGGCGGCCCGCCGCTGCTGAGCCGCATCGAGAATTGGACCGGCCGGGGCCTGGACAACCCCATTGCCCTGCCCGGCCTGGTGCGGCGCTACCTCGCCGCCTACGGCCCCGCCAGCGTCATGGATATGCAGAGCTGGTCAGGCCTCACCAAGCTGGCGCCGGCCTTCGAGGCGCTCAAGGGAGAGCTCGTCGAATTCGCCGGCGCGGACGGTCGCACGCTCTACGACCTGCCTGAAGGCCCGCGGCCCGATCCCGAGACGCCCGCGCCGGTGCGCTTCATGCCTGAATACGACAATGTCTGGCTGGGCTTTGCCGACCGCTATCGCATCCAGCCCGAGCTGGCGCGCAACCGCATGGTGCTCGTCAATGGCTACATCGCCGCCTACACGGTGGATGGCTTCATCGCTGGCAACTGGACCCTGGAGCGCAGGAAAGACCTGCTCGCCATCTCCATCCTGCCCTTTCGCCAGCTCAGCCCGAGCGAAGCGGCAGACGTGGAGGCCGAGGCCCACGCTACCGGCACTTTCCTCGCCGATGGCCACAGCCGCGTCGAGGTCGAATGGAAGCCTGTCATGGAGTAGCTACTGCTCGCGCGCCCGCCGTCCGAGCGACACCACTTCCACCGGCTTGCCCGCCAGCGCGTCATCCACCTTCTGCAGCAGGTCCACCAGCGTGAACGGCTTGGTGATGACATCATAGATCAGCGCCTCGAGCCCATGGGCGCGCTCACGCTGGTCGGCAAAGCCGGTCATCAGCACGATGATGACGTCAGGATATTTGGCAGCCACATGCAGCGCCAGCCCAATGCCGTCCATGATCGGCATCTTGATGTCTGATAGCAGCAGGTCGAAGCGGCCATTCTCGGCATCGGCGGTCTCGGCGGCGAGGCCACCATCCTCCTCGGCGACCACCTCGTGCCCCTTCATGGTGAGGGCGCTGACCACGAAGGCGCGCACCGATGGATCGTCTTCGGCAACCAGGATACGGGCCATCGTCAATGCTCCGGAGTAGGATGTTCGGATACGGTCGCCGGCCCGGCTTCGGGTCCGACCGGCGCCGCGTGTTCGGCCTCGACGGGTTCCGTGTGCCCGGCTTCCGCATCTGCTGCAACCCCGGCCGCCGCCTCGGCCTTGTCATAGGCGGCATGCGCTTCGGCGGAGATGATGGGCGTGCTCTGCCCGCCGGCAAAGCTCAGGCGAATCCGCTCCGCGTCGCCAGGAGGCATGGTCAGCTGCGTGTTGAAGGTCGAGCGCTCGCCGGCCATCAGGTCGCGCACCGAGGGGGTAACGCTCCACTCGTAGATGCCGTGGCCATGCACGTCGATCAGCGTTACCACCACCGCCGGCACTGTCACCGGGTCCGGCTGCAATCCGACGATCTGCGCCGATACGATGAGCACTTCCTTGCCGTCCTGCAGGGTGCGCATGCTGGAGGCGTCGGAGAATTCGAGGCCGACTACGTTCACGCCGAGGCCAACCGCCTCATAAACGCCCGCCATGGCCGGGAACCGCTCCACCACCATAACGCGGCCGAAATAGGCCGCGGCCACGATCGCGGCGAGCAGCACGAAGCCACCCACTCGGAGCGAGCGACGCAACCGCGCCAGCGGCAGCTCGGCCGCCATGGCGGTCTGCCGGCGCGTGAAGGCCTTTTGACGCTTGCGGACCAGCGCCGGATCGACCCGGCCTGCCGCGGCCTGCCGCTCGAGCTCCAGCCGCTGCGCCAGTTCGGCGGCCACTGCGCTTTCCTCGACCTGCATGGCCTCGTCCAGCCCATCCTCGGCCATCGCGTCGAAGGCCTGCTTGTGCTCCGGTGTCTCCTGCTTGCTCAGCGGCCGCTGTTGCCAGGCCTGCTGGCAATGGGCGCACTGCACCTTGCGCCCGACCGATCCGATGGCCTCATAGGTCACCTGATACTTCGTCTGGCAATGTGGACAGGTAATGATCATCGGGCCAGACGGTAGGGGAGGACGGACTATGTCACTCCCGACCCTAGAGTGCCGGAGTTAAAACTCCCCAAACCATTCGGCCCGTGCTGGCTATCCACCACATTCGTGCCGCTTTCGTGCCGGCAAGGACACGGCCATGCGCATGCGGTCCCCTGGGCTGTTATGATGCGCTCGACACCTGATTCGCCTTGGCGCGGACCAATGGGGAGCCGCTGTTCTTGATCGAGTTTTCCAATGTCGGGCTGCGCTACGGTAACGGTCCCGAAATCCTGCGCGACCTGACCTTTTCGGTCGAACCGGGTTCGTTCCACTTCCTCACCGGCCCGTCCGGCGCCGGCAAGACCAGCCTCCTCCGTCTCCTGCTGCTGTCGCTCAAGCCCTCGCGCGGCCGGGTCACCATGTTCGGCGAGGATGTGAGCGACCTGAGCCAGGACCGCCTCCTGCAGATGCGGCGCCATATCGGCATCGTGTTCCAGGAATTCCGCCTGCTGGATCACCTGACGACATTCGAGAATGTCGCTTTGCCGCTGCGTGTGCTGGGGCAGCCGGAAAGCGAATATCGCCCCAACGTCACCGAACTGCTCGAATGGGTCGGACTGGGCGAGCGCATGAACGCCCTGCCCTCGCTGCTGTCGGGTGGCGAAAAGCAGCGCGCCGCCATCGCCCGGGCCGTCATCGCCCGGCCCAAGATTCTCCTCGCCGATGAGCCGACCGGCAATGTCGATCCAGATCTCTCGAGCCGCCTGGTCCACCTCTTCGCCGAGCTCAATCGCACGCTGGGCATGACCATCATCCTGGCCACACACGAGCTGCCGCTCCTCGACAAGTTCAACTATCCGCGCATGCTGCTCTCCAAGGGCGAGTTGGTGATCCATGATTGAGCGCATCCTCGGCCTGTGGCCGGCCCGCAAGGGTGCCGCCCCTATCGTTCCTGAAAAAAGCGTCGCCGGCCGCACCCTGCTGCTGCTCATCACCATCATGGGCTTCCTGTCCGCCGTGACGCTGGGCGGCGTGGTGCTGGTGCAGAAATCAGCCATTGCCTGGTCGGCCGATGTCGGCCGCGAGGTCACCATCCAGATTCGCCCCGTCGAGGGCGAGGTGATGGATAGCAACCTGCGTACCGCGGTTTCGCTGGCCCAATCGACGCCCGGTGTCGCCTCGGCCCGGGCCCTCACCATCGAGGAAAGCCAGCAGCTGCTCGAGCCCTGGCTCGGGGCCGGCCTCGACCTTACCGCCATCGAGATCCCGCGGCTGGTCGTGGTGCAACTGGCCGACCCCGCTGAGGCCGATATCGAGGGCCTCGAGCGCAACCTGGCCGCCGTCAAGGGCGCCAGCCTCGACACTCACGCCGCCTGGCGCCAGCAGCTCAACACCATGGCCGGCACCATCGTGGTCTCGGGCCTGCTCGTGCTGATCCTGATCGGCGCCGCTACCGTGCTCGCAATCGTCTTCGCCACCCGCGGCGCCATGGCGACCAACCGCGAAATTGTCGACGTGCTGCACTATATCGGCGCCTCGAACCGCTTTATCGCCGGGGAGTTCCAGGGACGGTTCCTCTCCATCGGGCTGCAGGGCGGACTGCTCGGCACGATCGCGGCCATGCTGTTCTTCACCCTGATCGGCACGGCTGCCGGCAATATCCTGTCGAGCGAGGCCGGGGCGCAGGTCGGCATATTGTTCGGGCGCTTTGCCCTGGGCATCGATGGCATTGTGGGGATCCTGGCCGTGGTGCCGGTCATTGCCGCGCTCACCGCCATAACCTCGCGCGTGACGGTTCGTCGCTTCCTCAACGAAACCTCCTAGACCGGTGTGCTGCGGTCAAGGCGAGCCGAAAATGGTGGCATTAAAGAACCGGCGCGGAGCGTACATCAGTACGTGAGCACCGGAAGCGCAGAAGGCCGCCGTTTGCAGGCCGCCTTCACGTGAACCCCGACACACCGGGGGAACGCCCCTCGCCAAGCCCGCGTTTGCCCGCTATGACGCGGGGACCGACCGGCAGTCCGTTCAGGCTGAGCCGAGAATGGTGGTTTTCGACAACCGGACCGGAGCGTACGTTCTGTACGTGAGGACCGGAAGCGCAGGAAACCGGCATTTGCAGGCCAGCATCAGCGGAATGCCGATCGGTCTCAAATCGGCCAGACGCCGTGGGAGATGTTCATGGCTATCGTGCAGGCAGTGCGCACCGCGCTGTTCTATTTCATCTTCATCGGCCAGACGGCGCTCGTGGCGATCACCATCGGCATCATTGCGATGATCCGCGGCCGCACGCCCATGAGCTGGGCCCTGGCAAAATTCTGGTGCCGCTCCAACCTCACCTATCTGCGCTTCATCACCGGCGTCAAAACCAAGGTGAGCGGCCAGGAGAACATCCCCGAAGGCGGCTGCATCATTGCCGCCAAGCACCAGAGCGACTGGGACGTTTTCGCCATCTTCCCCTATACAGGCCGCCCCGCCTACATCGTCAAGAAGGAGCTGATGGACATCCCCTTCTTCGGGCCCGCCGCGCGTTCGCTCGACTGTATCGAGGTCGATCGCCGCAGGGGCGCCGAGGCTATTCCGCTGATGATGGCGCAGGCCCACGCCGCCATCGCCCGCGGCTGCCGCATCGTCATCTTCCCCGAAGGGACGCGCAAGGCGCCGCTCGCGCCGGCCGACTACCGCCAGGGCATCGTGCGACTATACCTCGAGCTCAACGTGCCCGTCGTACCGGTGGCGCTGAATTCAGGCCTGTTCTGGGGCCGCAATAGCCTCGTCATCTGGCCGGGCACGGCCGAGGCCAGGTTCCTTCCGCCCATCGAGGCCGGTCTCTCGGCCGATGTTTTCCAGGAGCGACTCAAAAAAGCCATCGAATCGGAGTCGGATGCCCTAATTCTCAAGGCGGCAGACCAGGGCCTTTCCCGTCCTGTCAGCCCCGAACTGCGCGACCGCCTCGATGCCCTTCGCAAAGCGAACACCGCCGCTTCCTGAACACTACATATTGACGGAAATTCCGAACAACCACATACATGTAGTCGTCGGGCACGAGGCCTGTTGACGAGTGTTGCATTTTGTTCTATTTTTGTTCTTGTTCGATGATCGCTGCGAGGATGGCGTGATGGCTGGCAATACCGAGAACAGGGTCCTGATCCACGGCTTCGGCCGACTCACCAACTGGCTGGGCCGCTCCGGGCGGGCCTACGGTCTGATCAGCGAAAGTCTTGAGCGCTTTGCCATGGCCGATGCCGATCTCTATCTCATCGCCAAGGGCAATCACGTGCTTTGGGTCGGCTCGACTGGCGAGCTCGTTGGCGACCCCATGAGCCGCAACCGCTTCCGCCTGGCCCTCGATTGCGCCGACCGCGTCTTCCGCCTGCTCACCCCCGGCGCCGCCGCCGAGCGCCTCACCACCATCTGGGACCTCGAAGGCGCCGAGCCGGCACAGGGCGCACAGGCGGCCTGAGAACCATCGTTTGACGGGCATAGGCACCCCACCCAACGGCCGTCACCCTCGGGCTTGACCCGAGGGCTCTTCACTTGCCAGACCAAGGAAGTGTAACACCCTCGGGTCAAGCCCGAGGGTGACGATCGAGTATCGTGGGGACCGATGACGACGAGAGGCAATAGCGCTTTGTCGACTCACCTCACAACCCTCTAGCCAAGCCCCGATACTTGCTCTATAGAGCCGACCAATCCCTTTCAGAGATGAACTCTCTGGGCCGCTCTGGCGGCGCAACGATATTGAATTCGGAGTACCGACCATGGCAGTGCCAAAACGAAAGACCTCGCCGATGAAGCGTGGCTTCCGCCGCTCGGCCGACGCCCTTGCAGCTGGATCCTATGTCGAAGACAAGGATTCGGGCGAGCTGCGCCGTCCGCATCACGTCGACCTCAAGACCGGCATGTATCGCGGTCGCCAGATCCTCGACGTCAAGAAGTAAACGAAAGACGAGGCGCGCCTTGCGCTCGTTTCTGTTATTGCAACGGCCGATCCCTCCAAGGGTCGGCCGTTTTGCTTTGCCCGCCGCCGGAAAGAGCGGCCATCTAGCTGGAGTTAAGCCATGAGCATGCGCGTTGAATCGGACACGATGGGCACCATCGAGGTTCCCGCCGACAAGTATTACGGCGCGCAGACGGCCCGTAGCCTGATGAATTTCGACATTGGCGGCGAGAAGATGCCGACCGAGATCGTTACCGCCTTCGGCGTGCTGAAAAAGGCCGCCGCCTTGGCCAATCACAAGCTGGGCCTGCTCGACGAAAAGACCCGCGACCTCATCGTCGCTGCCGCCGACGAGGTGATCTCGGGCAAGCTGGCCGACCACTTCCCGCTCGTCGTCTGGCAGACCGGCTCGGGCACCCAGTCCAACATGAATGTCAACGAGGTCATCTCCAACCGGGCCATCGAAATGGCCGGCGGCACCATGGGCTCCAAGAAGCCCGTGCACCCCAATGACCACGTCAACATGAGCCAGTCGTCCAACGACACCTATCCGACCGCGATGCATATCGCTGCTGTCGAGGCGCTGGAGAACTATCTGTTCCCGCGCGTCCAGCTGTTGCGCGATACGCTCAATGCAAAGGCCGAAGAGTTCATGGATGTGGTCAAGATCGGCCGCACCCATCTGCAGGACGCGACCCCCCTGACCCTGGGACAGGAAATCTCCGGCTGGGTCGCCCAGATCGACTATGCCATATCAGCCATCAAGGCGACCCTGCCCCAGCTCAGGGAGCTGGCGCTGGGCGGCACCGCCGTCGGCACAGGTCTCAACGCCCATCCCGACTATGCCGTCGCCGTCGCCCGGGAAATCGCCACGCTGACCGGCCATGACTTCGTCACCGGCCCCAACAAGTTCGCTTTGCTGGCCGGCCACGACGCCTTTGTCGGCACCTCGGGCGCCCTCAAGCAGCTCGCCGTCGCCTTCATGAAGATCGCCAATGACGTGCGCTGGCTGGCTTCGGGCCCGCGCTCTGGCCTGGGCGAAATCGTCATCCCCGAAAACGAGCCCGGCTCGTCCATCATGCCGGGCAAGGTCAACCCGACCCAGTCCGAAGCCATGACCATGGTCGTCGCCCATGTCATGGGCAATGACGCCGCCATTGGCTTTGCCGCCAGCCAGGGCAATTTCGAGCTCAACGTCTTCAAGCCCGTCATCGCCTACAATTTCCTGCAGGCGGTGCGGTTGCTGGCCGACAGCGCCAAGAGCTTCAACGACAACTGTGCCGTCGGCATTGAACCAGACCGCAAGCGCATAAAGCAACTGGTCGATCAGTCGCTGATGCTGGTCACCGCGCTCAACCGCAAGATCGGCTACGACAACGCCGCCAAGATCGCCAAGACCGCCCACAAGAACGGCACCACCCTGCGCGAAGAAGCCATTGGCCTGGGTCTTCTCACCGGCGAGGAATTCGACGCCGAGGTAAAGCCTGAACAAATGGTCGGCCCGCTCAAGCTCAAGCAGTAGAGCCATCGTTCGACACCACGCCCGCAGTCTGCCCCCTCGCCCCTCAGGGGAGAGGGGTAGTGCAGCCGGGAGCGCAGCGACCTCGCAAAGCTAGGGTGAGGGGTGCGATGCTCGGGCATCGTCCACGTTGTCGCATCGCACCCCTCACCCGGCGCTACGCGCCAACCACTCCCCGAAGAGGCGAGGTAAATACACGCCCACTCCCGCTCAGCTCCCGTTCATCTCCGCCCCACTACGCAGCCTTTGCGACAGCCATGCAATCTGGCATGGTCCACCCACAGGGATTAAGGAGAGTTCACTTGGTCGAACATGTCTATGTGCCACCATCGGGCGCCGCACCGCGCCGTGCTGGGCCGTTCATTCCACCGCTGCTGATCATTCCGTTCCTGATCTACAACGTGGTGGCGTTCCTGTTCTTGGGCGGCAATCCGGCCGGCTGGAGCAATACGGTGCTCAGCATCGCCATGGTTTCCGGCGTGCCGTGGGCGGTCTCGCTTGGCGACCTGCTGGTTGTAGGCTCGCTCATCCTGCTGTTCTTCGAACTGCTGAAGTCCACCCGCATCGGCTCGGTTTCCATCGTCGAGCACATGCTCTCGATGATTGTCTTCGTCGTGATCCTGGTGGAATTCCTGCTGCTGGGCGCCGCATCGAGCACGGTGTTCTTCATCCTGCTGGTCATGGCGCTGATCGACGTCGTCGCCGGCTTCACCATGTCCATCACCTCAGCCACCCGCGACATGAGCATGGCGGGCCATTAGGCCCGCCCTCGGCGACTTTTGTGGTGCGGCGCGGCGGTTATTGTCGTCGCCGATGTCTTACGCGACGATACTGGTCCGATAGCCCATCGGCATGCGCTTGACCGCGACCTTGGCGCTGTCGGTATAGGCCCCGATGGCGCCTTCCGACGTGCCCCGCCGGCGGCTGCGCTGCGGCGCCAGGTTATGGCGCTCGGCCAGCAGCTGGCTGACAAAGGCAGCGGTGGTTTCGCTGCGACGGAGCGAGGGACGGGGGCGCGCCGGGCCGATCAGGACAGGCAGGCCTGCGGGCTTTGTGTCAGAACTGGCCATTTTTGCCTCGCTTGTCTCAAAGCGGGCCAGCCTGTCTCAAAATGAGACAACCCATCTGGCCCTATGCCCTATAAGGGGCAATCCTCGTGCCAGATGCTAACGTTTTGTTAACGATTTCCGCTCCCAAAGCGTGAAATGGTTAAATCGGGACCGCAGGCGCGGCCCGGAATCAGAAGTTGTCCTTGCCCTTGCGGATGGCCGCGAACACCTCGGCCGGATCGGCGCCCTCAAGCCCATAGTGCCGCGCCAGACCAGGATCATCCGCCCGCAGGAACGGATTGGCCGCCTTGTCCTCGCCCAGCAGGAACGGAATGGTCGGCCGCCCGGCCTCGCGTAGGATGGTCACCTCCGCCGCCCGCTTCTGCAACGCCGCATTGCCGGGATCGATCGACAGGGCAAACCGGGCATTGCTCTGGGTATATTCGTGTCCGCAATAGACCAGTGTGTCGTCGGGCAATTCGCGCAGCGCCTTGATGCCGGCCCACATCGGGCCTGGCGTGCCCTCGAACATGCGGCCCACGCCCAGCGAGAACAGCGCGTCAGCGCTGAACAGGTGCTTGCCGGCCCGGTCGTGGAAGACGATGTGGCCCAGCGTGTGTCCCGGCGCGTCATAGACCTGGAACACGGTTTCGCCCAGGTTCACGGTGTCGCCACCGGCCACCAGCTCATCAAGCCCGGCAATCTTGTCCGCTTCCGCACGTGGCCCAACCACCCTTGCGCCAAACTCCGCCTTGAGCTCGGGAATGGCCTCCACATGGTCGATATGGTGGTGGGTGATGAAGATATCGGTCAGTGTCCAGCCCCGATGCAGCAGCGCATTCTTGATGGCCGCTGTCTCCGGCGCGTCGATGGCCGCGGTGCGCCCGGTGGCAGTGTCATGCACCAGGTAGCCGAAATTGTCGCTCCGGGCAGGAAACACATCAACGATCAGACTCACGGCCACACTCCTTCAACATCAAGAGCTTGAAAGCTAGGGGTGTCGGTTCGACATGACAACCGCTCCGTTGGACAAGTCCTTGAGAAAGCGGCAGAGTTGCGCCATGACCGCCGATGTCACCCGCCTCATTGCCTACTACAAATCCCCGCTTGGGCGCATTTCGCGTGCGCTGGTGCGCGAGCAGGTGATCGGCCTGGCCGAAGACGTGGCCGGCAAGCGGGTCCTGGGTCTGGGCTTCGCCACGCCCTATTTGCGCTTTGCTCTCGATAAGGCCGAACGGGTCCTGGCTTTCATGCCGGCGCGGCAGGGGGCCTCGGCCTGGCCGCGCGAAGGCCCGTCGCATACCGTGCTGTGCGATCCGCTCGAAATGCCGCTGACCGACGCGGCCATTGATCTCACCATCGCTATCCATGCCATCGAGCATGTCGCCGATGCCGAGGAGCTGATGCGCGAGCTCTGGCGCATCACGGCCCCCAACGGGCACCTGATCCTGGTCGTGCCGCGCCGCCGCGGCATCTGGGCCCAGCGCGACAACACTCCCTTTGGGTCTGGCAATCCCTATTCCGGCGGTCAGCTCGACAAGCTGCTGCGCGACCACAGCTTCGTGCCCGAAGCCTGGCGCGACGGCCTGTTCCTGCCGCCCTTCCAGAGCTCGATCGTGCTCAAATCCACCCGCATCTTCGAGCGGGTCGGGCGGCTCTTCGGCCCGGCCATGAGCGGCGTCATCTGCGTTCGCGCCCGCAAGGAAGCCTTCCCCGCCGTCCCCCGCCGCAGGCGCGAGGAACGTTTCGTCCGCGTTCCGGGGTTGAGCACGGCGACGGCACGGCAGGGCTGACCCAGCCCAACTTTCAGCCGACACCCTCACCCTTGTGGGGAGGGATCAAGGGTGGGGGATCAAGGGGGAGGTGCCGTCCGCTGGCCGCTGAAGTCATCAGTGCCTTCATTGCGTTGGGCGTTTGCTTTGACTATGGTCCGCGCGGTTTTCCCGCCCAGCGTAGCCCTCATGTCCGACGACGATATTCGCCCTATCCCGCAGCCCGGCATTCTCGACATCGCGCCCTACCTGCCCGGCAAGTCCGGCGCGCCGGGCAGCAATGCCGTCAAGCTGTCGGCCAATGAGAGCCCGCTCGGCGCCAGCCCCAAGGCGATGGAGGCGTTCCGCGCCGCCGCCGATCACCTCGAAATATACCCCGAGGGCAGTTCGAAGCTTCTGCGCACGGCTTTGGCCGAGGTGCACGGCATCGACCCCGACCGCATCGTCTGCGGCAACGGCTCGGACGATCTGCTGCACCTGCTGGCGCAGACCTATCTCGGCGAAGGCGACGAGGCGGTGATGAACCGCTACGGATTTTCGGTCTATCCGATCATCACGCGGGCGACCGGCGCCAGCATCGTCATGGTCGACGAGACCGACTACACCGCCGATGTCGACGCGCTGCTGGCGGCCGTGACTGATCGAACCAAGGTCATCTGGCTGGCCAATCCCAACAACCCTACCGGCACCTATCTCAGCGATGTCGAGGTACGGCGGCTGCATGCCGGCCTGCGTCCCGATATCCTGCTCGTCATCGACAGCGCCTATGCCGAATATGTCACCGCCGCTGATTATTCCGTCGGGCTCGACCTCGTCCGCGAAGCGCAGAATGTCGTCATGGTCCGCACCTTCTCCAAGATGGGTCTCGCCGCCATCCGCATCGGCTGGATGGTGGGCCCCGCCCATGTGGTCGACGCCATCAATCGCATCCGCGGCCCCTTCAACGTCAATCTGCCGGCCCAGCTGGCTGGCGCCGCCGCGACACGCGACGTCGCGTTCACCGCTCGCCTCAGGGAACACAACGCCAAGTGGCGCGACTGGCTGACGGCGGAGCTCCACTCCAACTACATGCGCGTCATACCCAGTCAGGCCAATTTCATCATGGTGCTGTTCGCCGATGCCGACTCCGCCGCCATGGCCTTCGAGACGCTGCGCGAGCGCGGCCTCATCGTGCGCGAAATCGGTCCCTCCTATGGCATCGCCAACGGGCTGCGCATCTCCATCGGTTCCGAGCAGGCCATGATCGGCGTCGCCGGCATTCTCAAAGCACTGAGCAAGATTTCATGAGCGTTCACTTCCGCAAGCTTGCCCTTATCGGCATCGGCCTGATCGGTTCATCCATCGCACTGGCCGCGCGGCGGCAGGGACTGGTCGAGGTCATTTCCATCGCCACCCGCAAGCAGGAAACGCTCGACGAGGCCCGCGAGCTCGAGCTGGGCGACATCTATACGCTCGACGCCGCCGAAGCGGTGCGCGGCGCCGATCTCGTGATCCTCTGTGCGCCTGTGGGCGCTTACGAGGAGATTGCCAAGACCATCGGGCCGGCCCTTGCGCCCGGCGCGATCGTCTCCGATGTCGGCTCGGTCAAGGCGCATGTAGTCAAGGTCGTCGCCCCGCACCTGCCATCAGGCGTCAGCTTCATTCCGGGCCACCCCATTGCCGGCACGGAACATTCCGGCCCATCAGCCGGCTTTGCCGAACTCTTTGCGGGCCGCTGGTGCATCCTGACGCCGCAGCCCGAGGCCTCCCCGGCCCATACCGAAAAGCTTGCCGCCTTCTGGGAAGGCATGGGCAGCGATGTCGAGATCATGGAGGCAGGGCACCACGACATGGTGCTGGCCATTACCAGCCACATCCCCCACCTGATCGCCTACAATATCGTGGGCACGGCTGACGATCTGGAATCGGTCACCAAGTCGGAAGTAATCAAGTTCTCGGCCGGCGGCTTCCGCGACTTCACCCGCATCGCCGCCTCCGACCCGGTCATGTGGCGGGACGTGTTCCTCACCAATCGCGAGGCGGTTCTCGAAATGCTCGGGCGGTTCCTGGGTGATCTCAGCGTGCTGCAGAAGGCCGTCGAAACCGGTGACGGTCCGGCGCTCGAATCCATCTTCACCCGCACCCGCGCTATCCGCCGCTCGATCATCTCGGCCGGCCAGGAAACCGCGGCGCCCGACTTCGGCCGCCCGCACGAAGCCCCGCCGGCCCCGGCCATCCCCTTCGTGCGCGAGCACGGCGGCGGTGACGACGCTTGAGAGCGGCCCGAAGGGACTAATCGCTCCAGTGGAGCGATTTGAGTGATCAAGGCCATGAGGGCTATGCCCGCATGACACGAGTCTCGTCCTCGCTTCAATACAGCGGCGGCACCGCTGCTATCGGCACCAGGCCGGAGAATATGGCACCGGCGCGGAAATTGAGCTGGTTGGCATGTGACCCATCCGCCGTCGGCGTCCCCAGCACCAGTGTGCGCCAAGGCTCTTCGAGCAGCGGGCCGATACGTTCGGCTACACCGGTCGAGGTGATGCCGACCTGCCCGTCGAGCAGGCCTTGCGGGTCCAGCCGCAGTTCCCCCTGGGCGTCGAGCACGGAATCGGCATCCGTGCCGTGTACGGACACGATCTTCAGCGCCCCGCCCGCGGCCTGCATGGCGCGCAGCAGTTGCGGGTCGCCCCAGTTGCGCACGTCATCGGGCAGCCCGGAGAGCTCGAGCTGGATCTCGGCATTGGTATCGGTCAGCGTCAGCCCCGGCCAGGCCAGGTTTTGCACCGGAGCGTAAAGCGCCAGCGCCGCAACATGTCGCTCGGGGTCGCGCTGCTCGGGAATGTCCATCAGGTGGATTTCGATCAGCGAACTCTGCGCGATAACCGCGTCACCAAACAGCGTATCGGACCAGACCACGTCCTTGGCCGAAATCGAGCCGCGTGCGATGCGCCAATTGTCGAGCCGTATGCTGGCGTCGAGCCCGGACCAGGCCACCGCATTGCGCGTGCCGGTAAAACTGTCGGTGAGCTGCAGCGGTCCCAGCGCCGAAGCCAGCATATGGGTGGGTGCATAGACGCGGACGCTGGCCCGGATAGCGGGGACATCGACCACGATATCGCTGCTGACGATACGGGCCGTCCCGCAATCGACATCGAAGCGGAATGGAAAGCCGCCGACGTCAAGCGTCTGGCAGGAAACATTCGGCGTGGTCACGCCATCGGCCAGTGCCAGGGCCTCGATGTTCTGCTTGATCACACCCGACAGCACCAGCCAGGCGGCGCTCCACAGCACAACCACCGCCACCACGACACTGCCAAGAATGATGATTCGTTTTTTCATGGGCGGCACTCTTACCTGCGCGGGGCGATGGACCAAAGCCCATCGGCGGCGATTGCCGGTATTCATCGCCGGTAAATCCGGGTCGCATCACCGTTGCATGGCCTCTATCGACACGGGAGCAATTGCCTTGGTCGGCAAGCATGCCTAGGTTTCTGTTCAGGTTATGGCGATGAACGATTTGGATAACACAGCGACCCACTGGGTCTTCGGCTACGGATCCCTCATCTGGAATCCGGGATTTCTGCACGTCTCGGCGCAGCAGGGCCTGCTCAGGGGCGCCCATCGCAGTCTCTCGATCGTCTCGCACCACCACCGCGGCACGGTCGAACAGCCCGGACTGGTCTTCGGACTGACCCGCGGCGGATCGTGCCGCGGCATGGTGTTCGAAGTCGCCGATGCGAATTGGCCCGATGTTTATGCCTATCTGCAGCAACGCGAGCAGGTGACCTCGGTCTATCGCGACGTCATGCGCCCGGTGCGCCTGGCCGATGGGCGCGCCGTCCAGGCACTGGCATTCCTCGTCGACGAGCGGCACGAGCAATTCGCCGGCCATCTGAGCCTCGAGCAGCAACTGGCCATGGTGCGTGCGGGGGTCGGGCTCTCGGGCCGCAATGTCGACTACGTGCTCAATACATATAGGCATCTGCGTGAGCTCGGCATCAAGGACCGCCAGTTGATGGCCCTGGCCGATCTGCTGGCCAATGACGAGGCAGCCGCGGCCTAAAGAGACAGCCGGCCGCCCTCGCCCACGCAATTGGCCCGCTCGCCATATTGGGCAACGCGGTCCTCGATGATAGCGGCAATGCGCAGCATTCCGGCAGAAGGCCTGCCTGGCTGTCGCAGCATGGGGTTGGGCAAGGCCGTCACCAGCAGCGTCGCAGTCCGCCAGTCGAGATTGTCAGGCACGATGCCGAAGGCCCGGCGCGCGCCGGCCGCCACGCCAAACTGCCCCTCCGGCCCCCATTCGGCGATGTTGAGGTAAATCTCCATGATCCGCCGCTTGGGCAGCACCAGGTCGATGTAAACCGCAAGCGGCACCTCCAGCGCCTTGCGAACAGGGCTCTGGCCGTTCCATAGGAACAGGTTCCGCGCCACCTGCATGGTGATGGTCGACGCGCCACGGGCGTCTTCGCCGTCAATGAAGTTCTGCACCTCGTCGCGCAGAGCCCCCAGGTCGACACCCCAATGCCGGCAGAACTGCCCATCCTCGGAAAGGACAACCGCAGCCTTGAGGCGATCGGAGATATCGGCGATGTCGCGCCATTCGCGGTCAACGGGGCGCCCGGTGAGGTAACGCTCAAGCATGGGCACCGAGACCGGGTCGACGAAGAGATAGACCGGGGTGAGGACCACGGGGACGGCAACCAGAACCGCAAGGATGAGCGCAAAGGCGCGGAAGATCCGCCAGATGCCCCTCGGTTTGCGTCGTCGTGCCATGGATCATGCAATACCCACAGCGTCATTCCCGCGAAAGCGGGAATTGCAGTTGAGGCCGCTTTGCTCACGCCTCCTCGATCGTCACCCTCGGGTCAGGCCCGCGGGTGACGTCCTGTGGTGGGAGGGACGTCCACGGACAAGCTCTTGCCCACAAAGCCTCAAACCGGCTAGCAACATCGCATGTACGATTTCCCCGCAGACCTGAGCGATTTGGCCAGCGCCGTCGAGACGGCATTGCAGCAACGGCTCGATATCATCACGCTTTCGGGCCCAGGTCCCGCCCCTGCCCGGCTGGTCGAAGCCATGCGCCACGGCAGCCTGGCCGGTGGCAAGCGGCTGCGGCCATTGCTGGTGCGTCAGGCGGCGGCGATCTTCAATGTGCCGTCGGCTCGGGCCCTGACGGCCGGGCTCGCGGTGGAAATGGTCCACTGCTATTCGCTGGTTCACGACGACCTGCCGGCCATGGATGACGATGATATCAGGCGCGGCCGCCCCACCGTGCACAAGGCCTATGACGAGGCCACCGCGATCCTGGCCGGCGATGGGCTCCTGACCCACGCTTTTGGCCTCCTCGCCGATGCGGCATGCCACCCCGATCCTGCCGTGCGCATCGCCCTGGTGACCGAACTCGCCGCCGGATCCGGCGCCGGTGGCATGGCGGGCGGACAGATGCGGGATATCGAGGGCGAGGCCGGCAGCCTTTCGCCCGATGAGATATCGACCATGCAGGCGATGAAGACCGGCGCCCTGATCCGCGCCAGCGTGCGCATGGGGGCCATTCTGGGCGGTGCCGATGCGCGGGCGCTTTCCGTGCTGACAGTCTATGCCGAAGCCGCCGGCCGCGCCTTCCAACTGGCCGACGACATCCTGGACGTGACGGCAACGGCCGAGACCATGGGCAAGGCAACCGGCAAGGACGCCGCGCATGGCAAGCAGACGCTGGTCGCCCAGCTCGGCCTCGACGGCGCCCGCAACCGACTGAACCAGACCGTCAGCGAGGCGTTGTCCGCGCTGCGCACCTTCGGCCCCAAGGCCGACGGCCTGCGCGCCACCGTGCGCTACTTCGCCAGCCGGGAGCACTGAGCCATGGCCATTCTCGACAGCATCAATATCGGCCAGCCGCGGACCATTCCGACCAAGTCGGCCAAGACAGGCATCTACAAGGAGCCCGTCCCCAGCGCGACCCTCACCACACAGGGGGTCGAGGGCGACGCCGTGATGGACCGCAGGCACCATGGCGGCGTCGATCAGGCGGTCTATCTCTATTTCGCCGATGACTATGCATGGTGGAGCGAGGAGCTCGGCGAGAACATTGCGCCCGGCACCTTCGGCGAGAACCTGACCATTGCCGGCATCGAGGGCCGCTCTGTCGCCGTAGGGGATCGCTTCACCATCGGGCCGGCCGTGATCGAAGTCACCAGCCACCGCACGCCCTGCAATGTCTTCGCCCTGCGCATGGGCGACCCCAAATTCGTCCGGCGGTTCCACAAGGCCGGCCGCCCCGGCGCCTATTGCCGCGTCATCACCCCCGGCCCGATCGAGGCCGGCAAGCCGGTGACCTGCCAGCTCTACGCCGGTGAACGGATCACCGTCTCCGAGCTGATGTCGACGCTTGATGGCGCGCGCGACGTCGACCCGGATTTCCTGCGCCGGGCCCTGACCGCCCCGGTGCATTACAAGATGCGCGCCGATTTCGAAAACCGCCTCGCCCGCCTGTTCTGAAAGCCCGCACTCATGAGCCTTGCTTCCGTCCAAGCCGACCTCGCCGCTCGGGCACCCGACCTTGCGGTCGAAGTTACCGACGCCTCGACCGCTACCGTGCAGTTGGCCGCAGCCGTGCACGGCGTCGAACCCGGCCAGATCGCCAAGACCCTGTGCATCCGCGTGCGCGACGAGGAAGTCCTGCTGGTAACCCGCGGCGATGCCCGGCTCGACAACCAGAAATCCAAATCCGCCTTTGGGGGGCGCCCCCGCATGCTGGGAGCCGAGGATGTGCTGCGTTTGACCAGCCACGAGGTCGGCGGCGTCTGCCCCTTCGGCCTGCCGGCGCCGCTACCGATCTACCTCGACGTCTCCATCAAGATCTACGACGTGATGATCCCGGCTGGCGGCGACACCCACGCCTCGGTCACCCTCAGTGTCGCCCGCCTCGCCGAACTCTGCGGCAACAAGTGGGTCGACGCCTGCATACCGCCGAACGCGCCTGTTGACGAAGCATAGCGCGCAGGCAACCACCCGCTTCAACCACTCAATCTGGAAACACCATGCTGAAACAGCTTGCCGTCCTGGGACTGACCCTGCTTGCCGCCAGCGCCGCCCATGCATCGTCCGGTGACGCCTGGACCGAGTTTGCCGCCGAAGTCGAGCAGGCATGCCTCGCGGCAACGACCGATGTCGTCACCAATACTCGGGCCATCGTCGACCCCTTCGGCAGCGAGAGCTATGGCCTCGCCATCGTAACCGGCGACAATCCGGCCGGACTCACCTCGAGCATCATCTGCGTGTTCGACAAGCAGACCAAGACCGTCGAAATCGGCGGTGAGCTGGACGTGACCGTGACCCCGGTCGAAACTGTCGAGTAGCGAGGCGCCTATTCGGCCGCCGTCTTCTGCCCGGCCCCGAACTTGCGCTCGATATAGTCCGCCACCATCACCTTGAACTGGTCAGCCACATCGGCCCCGCGCAGGGTCGCCACCTTCTGGCCGTCGACAAACACCGGCGCGGCCGGCGTCTCGCCGGTACCCGGCAGCGAGATGCCGATATTGGCGTGCTTGCTCTCGCCCGGACCGTTGACAATGCAGCCCATGACCGCCACCGACAGCGTCTCGACGCCGGGATAGCGCTCTTTCCAGTCCGGCATCGAGGCCGAAAGGTGATCCTGGATGTCCTTGGCCAGGTGCTGGAACGTGTTGGACGTCGTACGCCCGCAGCCGGGGCAGGCCGCCACCACAGGCAGGAACTGGCGGAAGCCCATGGTCTGCAGCAACTCCTGCGCCACCTTGACCTCGGTGGTGCGGTCGCCGCCCGGCTCGGGCGTCAGCGAAATGCGGATCGTGTCGCCAATCCCCTGCTGCAGCAGAATGCCGAGCGCCGCCGACGACGCTACCACGCCCTTGGTGCCCATGCCGGCCTCGGTCAGCCCCAGATGCAGCGCATAGTCGCAGCGGGCAGCCAGGTCCTGATAGACCGCGATCAGGTGCTGGACATCGGACACCTTGGTCGAGAGGATGATCCTGTCGCGGCCCATGCCAAGCTCTTCGGCGCGCTTCGCCGATAGCAGGGCCGACTGGATGATCGCCTCGCGCTGCACTGCTGCCGCCGAGATCGGCTCCGCCGAAGCCGCGTTCTCGTCCATCAGCCTGGTGAGCAGTTCCTCGTCGAGCGAACCCCAGTTCACCCCGATGCGGACAGGCTTGTTGTAGCGGTTGGCGATCTCGATCAGCGTCGAAAACTGCGTATCGCGCTTGGCCTTGAACCCGACATTGCCCGGATTGATGCGATACTTCGCCAGCGCCTCGGCGCAGGCCGGGTGGTCGGTCAGCAGCTTGTGGCCGATATAGTGGAAGTCCCCCACCAGCGGCACGTCATAGCCCATGAAGCTGAGCCGATCGCGGATGATTGGGACAGCCGCCGCCGCCTCGTCGCGATCGACAGTGATCCGCACAATCTCCGAGCCCGCCCGCGCCAGCTGCATCACCTGCTTCACCGTCGCATCGATATCGGCCGTGTCGGTATTGGTCATCGACTGCACGACGACAGGCGCCCCGCCTCCGACCATCACGCCGCCAACGTCAACACCAACCGATTGCCTGCGCATTGCCGGGCCAGTCATCAAGATATCCTCTGGTTCTGAGGGAGAAATAAGCCTGCTATCGTATCCACGCAATGTTTCTCGATTGTGTCGAACCGACGCGGCGCCGCTCGTCGTCTGGATGACACCGCACAGGAGCCCGCCCATGTCCTTTCAGGCCTACATCGACAATATCGAAAAACAGACCGGTATCGGCCCCGACGAATTCGTCCGCCTCGCCACCGACAAGGGCCTGACCAAGCCCGGCACCAAGGCCACGCCGATCACCGATTGGCTCAAGGCCGACTATGGCCTGGGGCATGGCCATGCCATGGCCATCGTCAAGCTGCTGCGCGATCGCGGCGTGCTGACGTAATGATGTTGTGATCATCAGGCCCTTGAACCATCCCGGCCCGGGCCCATGTATCACGCATGATCAACATGCTCCTCCCCCGCCTCGTCCTCTTCCGCAAGGAAGTCGTCCAGCTCTGGAAGGCTTTCTTCGCGCCCGAGACCCCTTTCTTCCTCAAGGCCGCGACGCTGTTTGTCGCCTTCTACCTGGTCAACCCGATCGACATCCTGCCCGATGTCATTCCATTCCTTGGCTGGGTGGACGACATCATCCTGGTGCCGCTGATGGTGAGCTGGATCGTCAGTCGCCTGCCGGTGAAGGTGCGTGCCGATCACCGCGAGCGGAACGATCGCACCATCGACGGACGCGCACGGCGCATCTGACACCACTGCCGTTTTCTGACACCGCCCACCGCTATGCTCGTCTCAACATGGAGATTGAGATGAGCAAATTCTGGGTGGCAGTTGCCTCGGCCGAACATGCCCGGCGCGGCCGGGCCGGCTTCATGCAGGTCAATCACGGCAAGGCCGCGCCGCTGCGGCGCGTGCAACCGGGCGACGGGATCACCTACTACTCACCCGCCGAAACAATCGGGGGCAAGGACAGGCTGCAGGCCTTCACCACCATTGGCATCGTGCGGCCGGGCGAGATTTACCCCGGCGAGATGGGCGGATGGACGGCCTATCGGCGCGACGTCGCCTATTTCGACGCCCGCGAAACACGCATCGCGCCCTTGCTGTCGCAGCTCGACTTTGTCAGGGGCCGAACCAATTGGGGCTACCAGCTGCGGTTCGGACTGTTCGAGATCACCGAGCATGACTTCCGCCTCATCGCTGCGGCGATGGGCGTCACGCTCGAAGCGGTAGCACAATGAAAAGGCCCGGTGTCTGACCGGGCCTTTTTCTATTCGAATCTTACCAACAAGTCCTTGGCGTCGATCTGATCGCCCGGCTTGATCAGTAGCTCCGCGATCACGCCGTCCATCTCGGCATGGATGGCGGTTTCCATCTTCATCGCCTCGATCGAACACAACACGTCGCCGGCCATGACCTTCTGGCCGTCCTTGACGTTGAGCGTCGAGATGACGCCCGGCATCGGCGCGCCGACCTGCTTGGGATCGCCAAGCGCCGCCTTGGCCCGCACCTTGACCTCGCCGACCTTGAGCCGATCGGGCACCAGGATGGTGCGCGGCTGGCCGTTGAGGTCGAAGAACACGCGCACCTCGCCCTTTTCATTGGTCGGGGCGCGGCCGAGATATTGCAGCACCAGCGTCTTGCCCTTCTCGATGTCGACGAACAACTCGTCGCCTTCGGAAAGGCCGTAGAAATAGACCGGCGTGGGCAGAACCTCGGTCGGACCATAGCGATCCTGGGTCTTTTCAAAGTCCGAATAGACCTTGGGATACATCAGGTATGAGGCGAGGCGGAAATCGTCGATCGGGTGGCCCACCTCGTCTGATATCTTCTTGCGCTCGGCTTCAAGATCGACGGGCTTGAGATAGGAACCCGGCCGCTCGGTGATGGCTTTCTTGCCCTTGAGCACCTTCTTCTGCAGCGCCTGCGGGAAGCCGCCCGGCGGCTGGCCCAGGTCGCCGGCAAAGAAGCCGACCACCGAGTCGGGGAAGGCGATGTCGCGATTGGGGTCTTCCACATCGGCGCGCGTCAGCCCGGCTGACACCATGGCCAAAGCCATGTCACCGACCACCTTGGATGATGGCGTCACCTTGACGATATCGCCGAACATCTGGTTGACGTCAGCATAGGTCTGGGCGACCTCGTGCCAGCGGGTTTCGAGCCCCAGCGAACGCGCCTGTTCCTTGAGATTGGTGAACTGGCCACCCGGCATTTCGTGCAGATAGACCTCGGAAGCCCCGCCCTTGAGATCGCTCTCAAAGGCGCGGTATTGCGTACGCACCGCTTCCCAGTAAAACGAAATCTGGCGGATCGCCTTGGCATCGAGCCCCGGGTCACGCTCGCCGCCCGCCAGGGCCGCGACGATCGAACCCAGCGTCGGCTGGCTGGTGGTACCTGACAGGGCGTCCATCGCCGCGTCGATCGCGTCGACCCCCGCATCCACCGCCGCCAATACCGTGGCAGCGGCCGCGCCCGACGTATCGTGGGTATGGAGATGGATCGGCAGGTTGGTTTCGTTGCGCAAAGTGGCGATCAGCTTGCGCGCCGCGGCGGGCTTGAGCAGCCCCGCCATGTCCTTGAGGCCCAGCACATGCGCGCCGGCCTTTTCGAGCTCCTGCGCCAGTCCCACATAATATTTGAGATCATACTTGGCACGGTTGGGGTCGAGCACGTCGCCGGTATAGCAGATGACGCCCTCGGCGACCTTGCCCTCCTCGATGACCGCATCGAGCGACACCCGCATGTTCTCGACCCAGTTGAGGCAATCGAACACGCGGAAGATGTCCACGCCGCCGGCCGCGGCCTGCTTGACGAAGAACTTGACGACATTGTCGGCATAGTTGGTGTAGCCGACACCATTGCTACCGCGCAGCAGCATCTGCGTCAGGATGTTCGGCGCGCCTTCCCGCACCTTGGCCAGCCGCTCCCACGGATCCTCATTGAGGAAGCGCATCGACACGTCAAACGTCGCGCCGCCCCAGCATTCGAGCGAAAACAGGTTGGGCAGCCCCCGGCTATAGGCCTGGGCAATGCGGGTAATGTCGAACGAGCGCATGCGGGTGGCGAGCAGGCTCTGATGCGCATCGCGCATGGTGGTGTCGGTGAACAGTACCCTCGACTGCTTCTTCATCCACTTGGCCAAAGCCGCCGGACCGTCCCGGTCCAGAATCTGCCGGCTGCCTTCGACAACACTCAGCGCCGGGAATTCCGGCACCACCGGTGCCGCGGCTTCCGCTGGCGGCCGCGGCCGGTCGCGCACTTCGGGGTGCCCGTTGACAGTCACGTCGGCGATATAGCTCAGGAGCTTGGTCGCGCGATCCTTGCGCGGCTTGAAGTTGAACAGCTCCGGCGTCGTGTCGATGAAGCGCGTCGTATAGCGGTTCTGGACGAAGTCGGGGTGGGTGATGATGTTTTCGAGGAAGGCCAGGTTGGTCGAGACGCCGCGGATGCGGAACTCGCGCAAGGCGCGATGCATGCGGGCAATCGCTTCCTCGGCCGATGGCGCCCAGCAGGTGACCTTTTCGAGCAGCGGATCGTAGTAGCGGGTGATCACCGCGCCGGCATAGGCCGTGCCGCCATCAAGGCGCACGCCGAACCCGGTAGCGCCGCGATAGGCAGTGATGCGGCCATAATCGGGAATGAAATTCTGCTCAGGGTCTTCCGTGGTCACCCGGCACTGGATGGCGTTGCCGTTGAGGTGGATATCCTCCTGCAGCGGCACGCCCGATTCCGGCGTGCCGATCACAGCGCCGTCGAGCAGATGGATCTGCGCCTTGACGATGTCGATACCGGTCACTTCCTCAGTGACGGTATGCTCCACCTGGATGCGCGGGTTCACTTCGATGAAGTAGAACTTGTCGGTATCGGCATCCATCAGGAATTCGACCGTGCCGGCGCCACGATAATTGGCGGCATTGCCCAGGCGAACCGCCGCGTCGGTCAGTTCCTTGCGCACAGCTTCGCTCAGATAAGGCGCCGGCGCCCGCTCCACGACCTTCTGGTTGCGGCGCTGCACCGAGCAGTCGCGTTCGTAGAGGTGAACCAGGTTGCCGTGATCGTCGCCGATCAGCTGTACCTCGACATGGCGAGCCCGCTCGACCAGCTTTTCGAGATACATCTCGTCCTTGCCGAACGCCGCCTTGGCCTCGCGCTTGCCTTCGGACACTTCCGACAGCAATGACGATTCATCCATGATGCGGCGCATGCCGCGACCGCCGCCGCCCCAGCTGGCCTTGAGCATCAGCGGATAGCCGATCTCCGCCGCCAGACGCTTGATCTCGGCCGGATCGTCGGGCAATGCCTCGGTCGCAGGCACCACCGGCACATTGCTGGCAATCGCCATGTTACGCGCGGCAACCTTGTTGCCGAGATCGCGCATGGTCTGGGCGCGCGGGCCGATGAAGATGATCCCGGCATCCTCGCAGGCATCGACAAATTCCGGCGATTCCGAGAGCAGCCCATAGCCTGGATGGATCGCATCCGCGCCCGAGATGCGGGCAATACGGATATATTCGTCGATCTGCAGATACGCCTCGACCGGACCTTTGCCCTTGCCGATCAGATAGGCCTCGTCGGCCTTGAAGCGGTGCAGCGCCAGCTTGTCCTCTTCGGCATAGGCCGCCACCGTCTTGAGCCCGAGCTCATTGGCGGCGCGGAACACGCGAATGGCGATTTCGCTGCGATTGGCGACGAGGATTTTCTTGATGGGCATATAGATACCGTTCCGAGCAGGAGGGGTTGGGGACCCGTGACGGGTCCGGCTCAGGTATTCACGGACGGCAGGACGGCTGCCCGTCCAACCGTCGAAAGCAGATCTAGTCGCGGCTGAGATGGCCGGCGAGATGGCTCATGTCGTAGCCGGCCTCGGCCGCCTCACGAATGATCTCGCCCGCCTCCATTTCCCCCGCCTGGCTCAGCGCCCACAACGTGGTGGAGCGCGTCCCCGAACGGCAGAAGCAGAAGACCGGCCCCGCGCTCCCCTCGAGCACGGATTTGGTCTTTTCGACCATGTCGGGCGAAACCCCCTCGCGACCGAGCGGGATGGCATAATAGTCGAGCCCGGCCGCCTTGGCAGCCGCTTCGATTTCCGCACCGGCAGGCTGGTCGGGCGATTCGCCGTCGGGGCGATTGTTGACGATGGCGACGAAACCGGCGGCTTTGAGCGCTGCGATATCAGCGGGCTGAATCTGGCCCGAAACGCTGACATGATCGTTGATCCGCTTCAAATCCAAGGCGCTACTCCCGCTGCCGCATCAAGGCTTCCCGGGCCCCTTATATCTGCCCGGCCGCGCCGGACGCAACTGCGACGGAAGGATAGCTGTCGTGAACCTGTCGCGCCGGTCAGCCCAGGCCTGGCGTGTACCGGGCCAGTGCCTTGATCACCTGTTTGGCTGTGACCCTGCCGATCTGCTGGCCACTCTCGTCCACCACACCCACCCACTGGTGTTCTGCAAAAAGGGGCAGCACATCCTCGCAGCGAGCGTCCCGGGAGACCGATTGCGGGCAAGGTTCGAATTCGCCCTTGTCCATGATCGAGCGGACATGGATGGCGCGAGCCTTGTTCACCTCGCGCACGAACTCCTCGATATGGGCATTGGCGGGACGCAGCACGATATCTTCGGGCTTGCCCTCCTGCTGCACCGCCCCATCCTTCAGCACGGCAATGCGATCGCCGATCTTGAGCGCTTCATCGAAGTCGTGGGTAATGAACAGGATGGTCTTGCCCAGCGATTTCTGCAGCTCGATCAGCTGGTCCTGCATGCCCGAGCGGATCAGCGGATCCAGCGCCGAGAACGCTTCATCCATCAGGATGATTTCGGTATCAAGCGCCAGCGCACGCGCTAGGCCGACGCGCTGCTGCTGCCCGCCTGAGAGCTGGCGCGGACGGGAGTGCTCGTACCCCGCCAGACCGACGATCTCGATCCACCTGGCAGCCTCCGTGAGCCGCTGCGCCTTGCCGACGCCGCGCACTTCCAACCCATAGGCGACATTGTCGATCACCGAGCGGTGCGGCAAGAGGCCGAACTTCTGGAACACCATGGCGACCTGAGTGCGTCGATAGGTCCGCAGCTCGTCGAGGCTCATCTTGAGCACGTCGGTACCGTTGACGACGATCTCGCCCGCGGTCGGCTCGATCAGCCGGTTGACGTGGCGGATGAGCGTCGACTTGCCCGATCCCGACAGACCCATGACCACAAAAATCTGGCCACGGGCGATATCGAGCGACACATTGTCGAGGCCGACCACATGGTTGGTCTCAGCCTGCACTTCTGCTTTCGACCTGCCCGATTGCAACAGGGAAAAAGCATGCTGCGGATCATCGCCGAAGATCTTGGTGACGCCGCGCATGGCAATGGCGAGGTCGGTTCTGGTATTGATCGCGTTCATTTACCGTGCCTCCGCCAGGCCGATACGGGCCTGCAGCTGTTTGCCAAACGCCTGGGTGACGCGGTCGAAGATGATGGCGAGGGCGACAATGCCCAGCCCGGCGAACAGTCCGCGGCTGACCTCGAGTCGACCTATGCCCTGCAGCACCTGATAGCCCAGGCCACCGGCACCGATCATCGAGGCAATCACCACCATCGACAGCGCCATCATCGTGGTCTGGTTGACGCCGGCCAGGATGGTGGGCAGGGCCAGCGGAATCTGCACGCCCAAAAGACGCTGGCGCGGATTGGTGCCGAAGGCGCGGCTGGCTTCCATCACAGCCGGATCAACCGACCGCAGGCCCAGGTCGGTCAGGCGCACCAGCGGCGGCGACGCATAGACAATGGTGGCAATCAGCGCGGGGATCTTGCCCGGGCCGAAGATCATGACCGTGGGGATCAGGTAGACGAAGCTCGGAAGCGTCTGCATCAGGTCGAGCAACGGCGTTATCGACTTGCGGACGTTGAGCGAGCGGCTCATCCACACGCCCACCGGAATGGAGATGACGATGGCCGTCAGGGTCGCGGCGATCATCAGGGCCATGGTGGCCATCGCGTCGTCCCAAAGGTCCATCACACCAAGAAACATCAGCGCGAGGAACACGACCATGGGCAACGGCCAGCGGCGGGTCGAAAGCCACGCCACGCCAACCAGGATGGCAGTGATCAGCCACCAGGGCGTGGCCAGCAGCAGGTTCTCGATAGATTTGAGCAACATCAGCAGCGGATAGGCGGCTGCCTCGAATTCATCGCCCCAGTTGCGCACGACCCAGTTGAGGCCATCATCGATGGCACGGCGCAGCGGGCGAGTATCTACAATTTCTGGAAACACGGCTTCTCACCCTTGTATGGAGGGAAGGCGCGCGATGACGGAAGGCGTTTGGCGCGTTCAGGCATCACGCGGAAAACGGCCGGGTCGTGACCCGGCCGCTCTGGTTCGTCGCTGTGAGGCGCGACTTAGCCCAGGCTTGCCTTGACCTTTTCGGCCACCTCCGGCGACACCCAGGTCATCCACCGGTCTTCCTTGGTCTTGAGGAAGTTTTCCGCCGTCGCCGCGGCATCGGCCTGGTTTTCGTCGCCATAGACGAGCAATTCGCTGATCTCCGCATTGGTGAGGCCGACCTTGGAGAAGTATTCGGCAACATCAGGCGCTTCTTCCTGCAGCCACGCCGCAGCGCCAACCACTGCCGGCGATGACGGATAGGCGGTTAGGCCGGCCGGCTTGTCGCAATCGGGATCGGTATTGCAGGCATAGACCGCCGGGTCTGGCTCGCCCATATCGAGTTGGACGGCGTCATACTTGCCCAGAATGGCGGTCGGCCCCCAATAGTAGAACAGGATCGGCTCTTCACGGGTGAAGGCGCGGGCGATGGAAGCATCCAGCGCGCCGCCCGAGCCGGGTGAGAACAGGTTCCAGGTGGCTTCCATGTCATAGGCTTCGAACAGCGCCGAGGTGGACAATTCGCAGGCCCAGCCCGGTGGGCAGGAATAGAGACGCCCCTGACTGGGCTCCTCGGGGTCCGGGAAATATTCCGGATGCGCCACGGCATCGGCGGCTGTCACCAGTTCCGGATGCGCTTCCTGGACGTAGCGAGGGATGAACCAACCCTCGACGGTGCCATCGGTTATGGCATCGGAAAGCTGAACGACATCCCCGGCCGCAATGCCTTCCGCCCATGGTTCCTCAATGGCACTTGTCCACAGTTCGGGCGCCACGGCCGGCGTGCCGCGCGTCAGCATGGATGATGAGGTGGGGACGGTATCGCCGGTCACGATTTCGACGTCACAGCCGAAACCGGATTCGAGAATGGTGGCGTGAATATGGGCCAAGGCGGCCGCAGACGGCCAGGTCATCTCGGCAATGTCGATGGTGCGATCGGTGCCGCAGTCGGCCCCGGTTTCCTGGGCAGTGGCCGGAACGCTGGCAGAGAAAAGGGTAAAGGCTATCGCGGCGGCAATGCCACCGGATTTCAAAATCATCAGGTCGTCTCCTGGAATTAATACGATGCCGGACTATAGTGTCCGTAATATCGCGCTGTCAAATTCACAGATACTTTGATAGTAACTGTCGTTGAATCGCACAATTTCTTGCCAGAAACGCTAAATTATACGAGAGACGAACTATCTAACCAAGAAAACTTGCTCATCCAAGTTTCTGCGGATCGGTCGTGAATTGCCGAGCAAGAAGAAAATATTTTGGCCGCCGTGATTTTGCCGCAAAGCCGCCCGTTTTCCGGGGGTTGCGGCAAACGCTCAGCCGGCAGCGCTTCGTGGCGACCGGGCCCGGCGCAGTTCACCAAGGCCATCGGCAAAATTTCAGGCAGCGACCGCGGTTCCGGTCTTAGCCAGCGCCTGCGGGCGGCCGAGCAGATAGCCCTGAAAGCCGGTGCATCCCGCCTGCCGCAGCTGCATGAACTGCTCCTGGGTCTCGATGCCCTCGGCCACCACCTCCACCGGCAGGGCGCGGGCAATATCGCAGACTGCCGAGACGATCATGCCATCGATGCGGCTGCTGCCCATATTGGCGACGTAGCTGCGGTCGATCTTGATGATGTCGAACGAAAAGCCCCGCAGATATTGCAGGCTCGCATGGCCGGCGCCGAAATCATCGATGGCGATCCGCACGCCCAGCTTGCGCAGGGCGGCCAGGTTGGCCATTTCGATGTCGCCGGCATTGAGCGGCACCGTTTCGGTAACCTCCACGATGATCAGGCGCGGGTCGGTGCCGGTTTCGGTGAGGATCGCCGCGAAGCTGTGGGCGAAATCGGCATGGCGCAGCTGCACCGGGGAAACGTTGACCGCAACCGGCAAGCCGCCCAGTGCCGGCAGATCGTTGCAGGCGCGGCGCAGCACCCATTCGCCCAGCTTGCCGATCAGGTCGCTTTCCTCGGCAATCGGAATGAACTGCACCGGCGGTATCATGCCGCGAACCTGGTGGCGCCAGCGCACCAGCGCCTCGTGCGAGCGGATGGCCAGGTCGGCACCAAATACCGGCTGGTAGTGCAACTCCAGTTCCTCCATGAGCAGGGCGGCGCGCAACTCCCGCTCGACGAACCGCCGATGCCGCTCATCGCCCAGCATGTCGGGATCGAAGGCCACCACCGCATGGCGTCCGTTCTTCTTGGCCTTGTAGAGCGCCAGGTCGGCCTTGGAGATCAGGTCCGTCACATCGACCCCATCCTGCGGCGACAGCGCCACCCCGATCGACGCCGAAAGCCGCACCGCCCGGCCGCCTATGCTCACCGGTCGCTCCAGCGCCCGCAGCAGCGCTTCACCCAGGCGGCGCAACGCCGCCTTGTTGTCATGGCCCGATATCATGATGCCGAACTCGTCGCCGCCCAGCCGTCCGACCACGGCGCCCGGCACCACCTGATCGATCACCCGGCTCAGATGCACCAAAGCCGCATCGCCCGCCGCATGGCCGGCGCTGTCGTTGAGAATCTTGAGATTGTCCATGTCCAGCTGCAGGTAACCCACCGGCGTCTGCGAGCCATGAAACACATGCACGCCGAGCGCCGCGAGAAAGTAGGCCCGCGTGAACACGCCCGTCAGCGCGTCGCGATTATTTTGCGCCTGCGCGTCCTGCACCTGCTGTTGGATGCGCCCCAGATGCCGCGACAGCCAGCGGTGACCATAGCCCAGAATGGCCAATAGCAGCGCACCGCTCAGCAGGCTTGCAGCGGGCAACAGGTCGACCAGCCTGGCATCCGCCAGCCCGAAAAACACCAGCAGCCGCGCCCCGACAATGCCCGTTACGACCAGGCTCGCCGCAAGGGCGATGCGGCGATAACCGGCGAGGATTGTTGTGAAATCGGGTTTCATGATCGGCGGGTCCGGATAGGAGCCGCCATCTAGCGGCCCCAATTCTGAACACGACGTTAAACGGTCCAAAAATTGTATATAAAACAATCTGTTAGCAAAACAGGATCGGAAACTATACGACGCCAGGGTGACAGTGTTGCGACACCCTATTGTGTGGGGTTACCCACCCAGCCTTGCCAGATACCCTGCCGCTCGGCGACGAAGCGGTCGGCAATCCCCTCCACCGTTGCCCCCGGCTCGTTGAGCTGCGCCAGCAGCGCATTCATCTCGGCCAGATCAAGGCTCGAGCGACCGAAATAGGCAGCGATGGCGGGAATATCGGTAAACACCCATTCGGCCAGCGCCACCACCACCGTCTCGCTGGGGAAGGCGCTGGGCACAGGCGAAGGGCAAGCCACCTGCGCCAGGCACTTGGCCGCCGCTTCGTCATAGGCGCCCATGTCGAGCGGCACGAAGTTGAACTGGCTGAGCACCGCATTGGGCTGCCAGTAATAGAACAGGATCGGCTCGCTGCGGCTCACCGCCTCGGCGATCAGCGTATCCATTTCGAAGCGGGTGGCGGGTTCGATGACCTCCACAAGGCCAGTCAGCCCCAATGCCCGCACCAGGTTGCGGTTGATCAGGGCGCAGGCCCAGTCAGGCGGACAGGAGATGAACCGCACCTTCGCCCCGCCATCCAGGGCCGGCAGGGCCGCAGCGAGGCCAGCGGCACCCACCAGCTCCGGATGGGCAAGCGCCACATAGTCCGGCAGGAACCAGCCCTCGAACTGCGTCTGCTCATAGGTCGGTGTCGCGGGTCGCAGCATCTGCGCTTCGACCCCGGCATTCCACACATCTGCGACGCGCGTTGCCCACATCTCCGGCGCCACCGCCGGCTGCCCGGTCGAACCCATGGAGGACGCGGTGGCGGCCAGGTCGCCCGGCGTCACCTGGACGTCGCAGCCATAGGCGCGCACCAGGATGCGGGCATGGATTTCCGCCAGCAGTTCGGCCGATGGCCAGCCCATTCGGGCAATGCTGACCGGCTGCGTGCCACAGGGCGGCGGCGGGTCCGCCGGCTCGGCTGCCGCCTCCGTCGCGGGCCCTGCGTCCTGGGCCTGGTCAAGCACCGTGATCTGGGCCAGGACCGGTCCGGCCGCGAGAATGGCGAACAGCATCAGCCCCGCCGGCAATAGCCTCGATTTCATGCCTGCCACGCCTTCCGCAAGGGTCTCATTCTAAGCAAAAATCACCCCCGTTAAGCAACCGCCGCAGCGTGCCGATTTCCCAATCAATACAAGGTGACTCGGGCCGATCAAATGTGCAACAGTCCCCTCCAGCGGGGCGCGGGTTGCGCCCCCTTTATCGCGTCGTTCCGCACGAAAAGACTGGCTCGGCCAAGAGCCTCCTCGGCGGATCGACCCAGCAGAGGGACGTACATGCTCAATCTCAAGAACACCCTGACTCTGGCCGTTGCTGCCTCGACGCTTGCAGTCGCCGCGCCCGCCATTGCACAGGATACCGGCGCCACGATCGGCTTCATCGGCGGCTTCACTGGCCCCATCGAATCCCTGACCCCGCCGATCTTTGCCGGCGCCGAGCTGGTCGTGAAGCAGGTCAACGAACAGGGCGGCATCCTGGGCGGCGAACTCAAGATCGTCTCCGCTGACGGCGCTTGCGACGCGACCGCCGCTGCCGCTGCCGCCGACAAGGTGATCAACACCGACAACGTCGTCGGCGTCGTCGGCGCGCTCTGCACCGGTGAAACCATCGGCGCCTTCAACGGCTCGGGCCTGTCGGGCAATGTCGTGTTCATCTCGCCGGCCTCCTCGGCCCCGGCGCTGACCACGCTCGAAGACAATGACCTGGTGTACCGCACCACCCCGTCGGATGCGCTCCAGGGCGTCAAGCTGGCTGAACTCCTGCTCGCCAAGGGCGTCAAGGACATCGCCATCACCTACGTCAACAACGACTACGGCAAAGGCTTCGCCGATGCCCTGAGCGCTGCCTACACCGCCGGCGGCGGCACCGTGGCTGCCAACGTTGCGCACGAAGAAGGCAAGGCCGACTACCGCGCCGAGCTGGGCAACCTGGTCGCTTCGCAGAACCTGGTGATCCTCGCCTATGCCAACGCTTCGGGTAACACCGTGCTGCGTCAGGCCGTCGAATCCGGCAACTTCACCCTTTACGTCGGTGGTGACGGCATGGTCGGCGACGACCTGCTCTCCGGCATCGACGCTGCCGCTGTCGAAGGCCTGATCGCTACCCGCGCCGGCGCTCCGGAAGGCGCTGCCGTCGACATCTACAACGCCTTCAGCAGCGAAGGCTTCGTGGCCAACGCCACCTACGCACCCCAGGCCTATGACGCCGCGTTCCTGCTGGCTCTCGCCATCGAGAAGAACGGGTCGGCCAGCCGTGACGGTCTCTCGGCTGCCCTGCGCGACGTCGCTTCGGCTCCCGGCGAGAAGATCCTGCCCGGCGAATGGACCAAGGCTGTCGAGCTGATCAAGGCCGGCACCGACATCGACTATGAAGGTGCCGGTGGCGCGCTCGACTTCGACGCAGCTGGCGACGTGGACGGCATCATCGTCGAACTCGCCGTCGAAGGCGGCGCTTTCGTCGAAAAGGGCCTGATCCAGTAACTCGGCTTCGTCCGGCTCTTGCCGGCACAATAGTTCAAGGCCCGGGAGCGATCCCGGGCCTTTTGTTTGGGAGACGATCGGCTCTTGCCGGGGTCATGGCGGCTCGCCTATGTTCGATCACGGCAATCCCTCGCCAAACCTGCCGCCGGGTTGAACGGGCTACTACCAGAACCAAAGCGACGACCTGTTCAGGTCGATGCGTAATCGGCGGACATCGACCGGAACAAGAGGATCGTCATGTTTGCCGGCATCACGCCGTTTACGCGCGCCAATGTGGCTGCGCTCAAGGCCCGTATCCGCGCCGCCCACCCTGAATACAAGTCCAGTCATGTCGATGAGGCGCTGGCCTTCGCGTTTGGGTTCCGCACACATGCAGCCATGCTGGTTGCACTGGGTCAGCTCGAAAACACGCATCTGCATGCGCAGGCCAACCATGTCTGGTTTACCCTCCGCCTGCACGAACTGGGATATGCGGGAACCGGATTGGACACCAATGATATGCGCCCGCTGTTCTGGGAGGCGCAATTTACGCCGCATGTCGAGTTGATCGACCGAGGGCGCGAAATCGACCGGCTATTCAAACCTCAGGCTGCCAACGACAAGTAGTTGCCAAAGGAAAACGGACCCATGCCCGATCCCGAAACGCTCAAATTCTACGCCGACAATGCCGCGACCTATGTGCAGCATGCCCAGCGGCCCACGCCGCAACTGGCCGGCTTTCTCGCCCGCCTGCCATCAGGCGGAACCGTGCTCGAGCTGGGTACCGGCAATGGCCGCGACGCTGCGGCAATGCTGGCGGCCGACTTTGCCGTCACCCCTTCGGACGCCTCGCCGGAACTGGCGGCCGAAGCCGAAGCGCGGCTCGGCTGCCCCGTGCGCATCATGGCGTTCCACCAACTCGCCGACATCGCCGCCTATGACGGCGTCTGGGCCTGCGCCGCCTTGTTGCATGCCCCGCGCGAGGAACTGACCGACGACCTCGCCCGTATCTTCCGCGCCCTCCGCCCCGGCGGGCTGCTAACCGCCAGCTTCAAGGCCGGTGACAGCGAGGGCCGCGACCAGTTTGGTCGCTACTACAACTATATCAACGCCGATCAACTGCACGCCCACGCAACCGCCGCGGGCCCCTGGGCCAGCATCGACATCACCGAGAATGACGGCTCCGGCTATGACGGCCAACCGACCCGCTGGCTCTGGATGACCGCCCAGAAGGGCTGACCTGCGTCTTCCCCTCGGCAGAACCACGAAACCACTTGCAACTGCCGGTCAGTCGGGTAGATTTCCCCATACCACTTGCATATTGCAAGCAGTATTCGGAGGATGAGATGGCCCGGCTGCAATATTCGATCAATGTCACCCTGGATGGTTGCTGCGACCACACGGCCATCGTGCCCTATCCGGAAATGCACCAGTTCTGGTCCGACGTGGTCGGCAATTCCAGCGTGCTCTATGGTCGGGTGACCTACAAGATGATGGAAGAATCCTGGCGGCCCATCGCCGAGCGCGGCACCGCGCCCGAGGGCACTCCTGACTGGGTCGTGCCTTTTGCCCGGTCCATCCACGCGGCGAAAAAGTTCGTCGTCTCGAACACGCTGATAGAAGTCGACTGGAACGCGGAACTCCTCAAGGGCGACCTCAAGGCGGAGATTGAACGGATCAAGCGCAAGGAAGAGGGGATCATTTCGTTGGGCGGGCTGACCCTTGCCCGACAGATCGCCGCACTCGGCCTGATCGACGACTATATCTTCCTCATCCATCCGCGCATCGTCGGCCACGGCCCGACCCTGTTTTCCGGCCTGCCCAACCCGGTCGACCTGACGCTGCGAGATCAGCGGTCCTTCTCGTCGGGCGCCATCGCACTGACCTACGAGGCCAGGCGCTAGGCTCTTCGGGGCAGGTCGGCGGCGCGAGCCGAGGGTGAGGGCCCTCCGGGAGGCGCCGTGCCGCTTTCCGCCGAGGCGGTTTACGCCTCTGGCGATCCGGTGAGAAAGGGCATTATGTCGACGCCATCGCCCGGAAAGACCATAAAGTGCGGGTGCCCCTCGAAGAGGCGCGCGGCATCTTCAATCGTCGCGGCCTCCACTACGATATAGCCGCAAAAGGTGTTCTGGGCCGGCGCCACGCCATCCTTGGTCACGCGCAGCGTCTTGCCGACCATGCCACCGTGATCGGGGAACGATGCCGCGTTCCGCTCTTCCCATTCGCCCCATTGCTTGAGCCCGACGGCATCCACCGCGTCTTGCTCCTGCTTGGGCATGGCGCGGAAGCGCGCGAGGTCTTCGGGTTTCATGGTATAGGCGGCAAGAAAACGGGGCATGGGGCGCTCCCTGTCACGACCCCGCAAGATATGATCTTGCCTCGCCAATGTCACCACCCTGGCACTCTCGACGCCGGCTCTAGACGTCCCGGCGCACCGCTTCCGGGATCAGCCCCTTGGGCGCGAACCTCAGCGCAATGGTGATCACCAGCCCCAGCACGAACACCCGCATCTGCGCTGATCGTGACTCGATTTCCGGTATGGCGCCCCAGCCGAAGCTGGTGGACCAGTAGCTCACATTTTCGAAGATCACCTTGGCCAGCGGCTCGGACACTACCCAGACCAGCCAGATCAGCACCGCGCCGAACACCGCGCCCCAGTTGTTGCCGGCGCCACCCACGATGATCATCACCCAGATCAGGAAGGTGTGGTTGATCGGCTGGTAGCTCGATGGATCGAAAATCTGCGTGAAGCTGACCAGCATGGCGCCGCCAATGCCCATCAGCACCGAGCCGAAGACGAAGATTTCGAGTTGCCGCGCCGTGACATTCTTGCCCATCGAGGCGGCGGCGATGTGATTGTCACGGATGGCGCGCATCATCCGGCCCCAGGGACCTGAATAGGCACGGGAAATCAGCCACATCGATATAGCCAGCACCACTAAGGCCAGCAGCAGGAAGCCGCTGCGCGCCAGCAGCAGCGAGGAGAACTGGTCCGAGCCGGTGGCCTGAAAGGCCTGCGGCAGCGGCGTCGGCCACGGGATCGGCGACACCGTCAGCGTGCCGCGGGTCAGCCAGTCCATGTTCTTGATCAGCGCCCGGATGATCTCGGAAATGCCGATCGTGGCGATGGCCAGGTAATCGGTCCGCAGCCCCAGCGCGATCTTGCCGACGATGAAGGCGACGACCGCCGCCAGCACGCCGCCAAACAGCCAGCCAAGCACCGGGTGCGCGCCGAGACCGCCGACAAATCCGGCATTGGCCTCGATATAGGCGGCGGCCGGGTCAATCTGGCTGCGATAGATGCAATAAGCGACGAACCAGGCGACGACGGTGACGAAAGTCTTCCAGCCACCGCGGATACCCAGCCTGTCGCTCTTGCGCGCGCCATAGACCAGTAATGCGCCGGCAGCAAAGGCCAGCAGCGCCCGCCCGAGCATTACAGGGCCTTCCGAACCCCAGAAGGTCGGGTTGACCGGGTAGGAAATGAAGGTGACCGCAAAGCCGCCCAGCATCAAAAAGCCCATGATGCCGAAGTTGAAGAGCCCGCCATAGCCCCACTGGATGTTGAGCCCCAGCGCGATCAGGGACAGCGCCACCGCCTCGACCAGGCGCGACGAGGTGAAGGGGATGCCCATCAGCCAGCCGATCACCAGGATCAGCACGAACAGCCCGGCAAAGAGCGTGAGCGAACGCCGGATCATGACGAGGCTCCCTTGAAGATACCGGTGGGCCGGACCAGCAGCACCACCACGAGAATGACGAAGGCCACGGTGAGCTTGTACTCGGTGGGCACCAGCGCCAGCGTCGCCGGCAGTTGCGCCCATTCGGGCAGCACGGCGTTGAGCGGCTTGAGCACCATGGTCCAGTTGAACACGGCCAGCGACTCGGCAAAGCCGATCAGCAGCCCCCCGGCAATGGCGCCATAGGCCTGGCCGAGGCCGCCGACAATGGCCGCGGCAAAAATGGGGATGATGATGTTGAAGGCCAGGTCTGGCTTCAGCGTCACGTCGAGCGCCAGCATCGTGCCGGCCATGCAGGCCAGCGCCCCCGCCACGATCCAGGTCACCCGCACTACCAGCGCGGTATTGATGCCCGACACCTGCGCCAGGTCCGCATTATCGGCCATGGCGCGCATCGCCTTCCCCAGTCGTGACCGGGTCAGGAAGAAATGCAGCGCCAGCACCGAGATGAGCGTCACCACGATCATCAGCAGTTGCGGCTCGGTGATCACGAGCGGCCGTGTCGATCCCAGGAAGGTCGTATCGATGCGGAACACGTCCTTGGTTTCGGTCTCGAAGAACGACCAGGAGCCGGCGCCGAAGAACAGGCGGATCAGGCCCTGCACCATCAGCGTCACGCCGATCGAGGCGATCAGCAGCGTTACCGGTTTCACCCCGCGCTGCCGCAGCGGCGCGTAGAAACCCTTGTCGATGCCCAGCGCGAAGATGGCCGACAGCACCATGGCGATCGGCAGCACCACAAAGCCCGTCGGTATCGGCGTCACGATGCCCCAATGGGCAAACAGCAGCGCCAGCAGGAATGCGAAGAACGCGCCCGAGGTCATCAATTCGGAATGGGCAAAATGCGCAAAGCGCAAAATGCCGAAGACCAGCGTGATGCCCACCGCCCCCAGCGCATAGATGCAGCCCAGCACCGCGCCGGCGATGACGACCTGGTTGATGAAGAAAATCAGTTCGGTCATGCGGCTTCTCGAAGGTTACAGGCGTGCGGTGGCACCCCCCTCATCCGGCGCTGCGCGCCACCTTCTCCCGCAAGGGGAGGAGGGGTCCCGACTGAGGACGCGGGGTTGTGGCCTTCTCCCCTTGCGGGACAAGGTGCCAGAAGGGCGGATGAGGGGGAGAGGTACTGAACCAACATCATCCCCCCAAAAAGCTCTTGGCGACATCAGGGTCTGCGATGAGCTCTGGGCCCGTGCCGGTGAAACGGTTCTGCCCGCTGGCGAGCACGAAACCCCTGGAGGCAAAGGCCAGTGCCTGGCGCGCATTCTGCTCGACCATCAGAATGCCCACGCCCTCCTTGTTGACGCGAACGATGGTCTCGAAAATCTCGATCACATAGCGCGGCGACAGGCCGGCCGAGGGCTCGTCCAGCATCAGCAGCTTGGGCTTGCTCATCAGCGCGCGGCCCATCGCCACCATCTGCCGTTGGCCGCCCGACAGTTCGCCGGCCGGCTGGCGACGCTTTTCCGCCAGCACCGGGAACATCTGATAGACCCAGTCCATGGTGCCCTTGAAATCGTCGCGTCGGGTAAAGGCGCCCATTTCGAGGTTTTCCTCGACGCTCATTGAGGTGAAGACGTTCTTTTCCTGCGGCACGAAGCTGAGGCCCATCGGCACCAGCGCATCTGGCAGGGAATTGGCGACATTCTTGCCGCCGAATTCAATGGTGCCGCCGGTGACCTTGAGCAGCCCGAAAATCGCCTTGAGCGTCGTCGACTTGCCGGCGCCATTGGGGCCGACGATGACGCCGATATCGCTCTGCTCGATGGCCATGTTGACGCCATTGAGGATTGGCGCGCCGCCATAGCCGCCGACGACGTTCCTGAGTTCGATCAAGGCCATTACGCCACCTCTACGGGGGTGCCGAAATAGGCTTCGACGATTTGTGGATTGGCGCGGATTTCGGCCATCGGCCCTTCGGCTATCTTCTCGCCCTGCGCCATGACGATGACCGGATCGCACAGCCGGCCGATCAGGTCCATGTCGTGCTCGATCACGAAAAACGTGTAGCCGAGTTCCTTGTTCATCCGCTCGATATTGCTGGCGAGGTCATTGAGCAGCGTCTTGTTGACGCCGGCCGCCACCTCATCGAGCAGCACCACCTTGGCATCGACCATCATGGTGCGGCCCAGCTCGAGCAGCTTCTTCTGCCCGCCGCTGAGGTTCCCCGCCAGCTCGTTGCGCACATGCCCGAGCTTGAGGAAGTCGATGACATCGAGCGCCTTCTTGCGCACCTCGGTCTCGCGCGATTTGCTGATGCCCGGCCGGAACCAGGCATTGGCCAGATACTCGCCCGGCTGGTCACCCGGCACCATCATCAGGTTTTCCAGCGCCGTCATGTTGGAGAATTCATGCGCGATCTGGAAGGTGCGCAGCATGCCGGTACGGAACAGCTGGTGCGGCTTGAAGCCGGTCACGTCGGCGCCGTCAAAGATCACCGAGCCCTCGTCGGGCACGATATTGCCCGCGACGATATTGAACAGCGTCGACTTGCCCGCGCCGTTCGGTCCGATCAACCCGGTCACCGAGCCGCGCCGCACCGACAGCGAGCAGTTGTTCACGGCGGTCAGGCCGCCAAAGCGTTTGCTGACGTTGCGAACGTCAATAACCAAGTCAGTGGACACCCAGACCGTCCGATTTCCTGAAGCCGAAGGCACCCGGTTAATCCGGGCGATTTTGGGGCATCTGCTCATAAGGCGGGCGAAGGGTCAACCTTGACCAGGCGGTCAAAGGTAGGCGAGCACCGCGTCAGCTGTGGATTTGTTGTTGGCGCAGGGCACGTCGTAAAGCGTCGCCAGCCGCGTCAGCGCCTTGACGTCGACATCATGGGGCTGCGCCGAGAGCGGATCGATGAAGAAGATCAGCACGTCGAGCTTCCCCTCGGCGATCATCGCGCCAAGCTGCTGATCACCGCCCAGCGGACCACTCTTGAGCAGTGTCACCGTCAGGCCCGTTGCCGCCATGACCCGGCTCCCGGTCGTGCCGGTGCCCCACAGCTCGTGCTGGCTGAGCTTGTGTTTGTGATGCTCGGCCCAGACGCAAAGCTCGTCCTTCTTGTCGTCATGTGCCACCAGGCCAATACGCGCCATGCTGCCCTCCAAATGCAAGATTTCTACAAGCATGCTTCAGGCAAAAAGGGCAATGGCCTCGCTTAGCAGGATACCGATACGGTCCACCGGAATGTCGTCGCCGGGCACGAGGCGCAGGTAGCGACCTTTCTTGAGACCGTCGCCGGCCAGCAGGCCCTCGCCATGCTCGAGCAGCCGCCCATGCTCGAAATAGAGCGACACCCGGTCCACCTGCGGAAAGACCGAACAGACGTGCCCGGCCCCCGCATGGCGGAAATTGACCGATTTCCAGCCACTCATCACCTTGCCTGATAGCCCCGGATGCGCCGCCACCAGCGCCACCAGCCGCGCCGTCAGCTCCGCCACCGGCGCCGGGAGCGGCGCGATCAGCGCGGCAAAATCACTGGAATAGACGGGATCGACGGCGGAGGTGAGCATGACGGGACCCGGAGTTTGACGCCGGATCGTTCTGGCACGGCCTCCTGACAGCGGGAGTCAGCAGCCGGTCTAACCGGCCTTGCGGCCGAAATAGGCACCTGCCGTCGACTTGAGATTCTCCAGCACGCCACCGGCACCGCGCTCGGGTACTGACGCCGCCTCGTCCGGCCCGGCCAGCGTGAAGACACCGATAACGCGGTCGAGTTCGTTGGCCTGCGCTTCGGTCTGTTCGATCGCCGCATTGGTCTCCTCGACCAGCGCGGCATTGTGCTGGGTCATCTCGTCGAGCTGGCGCACCGCCACGTTGACCTCGTCGATCGAGCCAGCCTGTTCACGGCTGGCTTTGGCGATCCCGTCAAGCAGCGCCGCATTGGTGCGGATTGCCACCTGCACCGCCTGCAGGCGCTCGGCGGCGCTGGCCACCAGGCGCGTACCGCCCTGGACCTCATTGGCCGATTGCTCGATCAGCGCCTTGACGTCCGACGACGCACTGGCCGCCGACTGCGCCAGACGTCGCACTTCCACGGCCACCACCGCAAAGCCCTTGCCGGCGTCACCAGCGCGGGCCGCTTCAACCGAAGCGTTGAGCGCCAGCAGGTTGGTCTGGAAGGCGATATCGTCGATCAGCCCGATAATGTTGGAAATCTTGCCCGAGGATGCCGTAATGCGCTCCATCGCCCCGGTAGCCTCGCCCATCACCTCGCCGCTAGCCTCGGCCTCGGCGGAAACCGCCCGCGCCTCGCGGCTGGCCTGTTCGGCCTGCGCGGCATTGTCGACCACGGTACGGCTGAGCTGTTCGATCGCCGCGCTGGTCTCTTCGATCGTGGCCGCCTGCCGCGTGGTGCGTTCGCTGAGGTCATTGGCACCCGAGAGAATTTCTCCGGTGGCCGTCTTGAGGGCGCCCGATGTGCCGCGCAGCTGGGTGATGATATCGCCCAGTTGCTCGGCCACGCCGTTGGTATCCTGCTTGAGCCGGCCGAACGCGCCCTTGTATTCGCCAGTCATGCGATGCGTGAGGTCGGCGCGGGCGAGTGCCGCCAGCACGCTACCGGTCTCGGTCAGCCCACGATCAACGGTCGCCACCAGGTCGTTGACGTCTTGCGCCAGTCGGCGCAGTTCGGGATCGCTGAGCTCGATGCCGACGCGGCGCGAAAAGTCGCCATCGATCGCCGCACCCACCACCGCGCCGATCTCCTGTTGCAGCCCCTGGATGACGCCGACCTGGGCGGCGCGTTCCTCGCTCATGTCGAATTCAACAGCGCGCAGGTCGCGCATCTTGAGCCCGTTGCTGCGGAAGACTTCAACCGCCTCGGCCATGGCGCCCAGCTCGTCGGCGCGTTCGAGGCCTGGCACGGCCAGGTCGAGTCTGTCGGCGGCAATGTCGGCCATGGCGCCGGTGAGGCGCGAAATCGGCCGCGTGATGGTACGCGCGATCAGGATGCTGGTCGCCGCGGCCAGGGCCAGCAGCACCAGGCCGATGATCAGCATGGAATTGCGCAGACCCATCGAGGGCGCGGCAATGTCGGCTTCGCTTTCCAGCGCCACCACGGCCCAGTCTACACCGCCAAAGCTCAGCGGTTCGCTCGCCGCCACATAGGTTGCCCCTTCGTGATGCAGCAGCGGGCCCATGGCGGCACTGCCGGCCAGCGCGGCACTCACAGCATCCCCCTGCAGCGACAGCGCGAGCACGTCATTGCCCTCGGTCGTGGGGGAGTCGTTGCGCACGAAGCCATCCTGGCCGACGAGATAGGTTTCCCCGCTTGCGCCCAGACCCTGGGTGCGCCCCAGCGCGTCCCCGATCAACCCGGTCGGCATCTGGAAGGCGAGGACGCCGATGAGGAAGCCCTGGTCGAAGACCGGGGTGGCGATGAAGCTGGCGGGCGCGCCGGCACTAGGGCCATAGGGCGCGAAATCGGTCAGGAAAACCTGGCCCTCCTCACCCGCCATGGCTGATCGCACCACCTTGCCCAGGTCGGTGTCGGCCCAGGGCCCGCCGCCCTCGGCAAAATTGGTGGCGAAATCGGCTTCCTTGAACACCGTATAGACGTTGTTGAAGTCGGTATCGAACAGGAAGATGTCGTAATAGCCACGCGCCTGCAGCAAATTGCGGAAGTCGGCATGCAGCGCCCGGTGGTGCAGGTCATAGACCGGCAGCTTGTCGGAGGTATCGAGCAGCAGTTTCTCGCCGGCCGGATGCGGGTTCTGCGTGATATAGGCATCCTGCAGCAATTCGGTCGGATCGCCCTGCCCCGCCAGCGAGCGCATGGCGCCCGAGAACAGATCGATATTCGCAGCAATTTCGGCGCGGCCGGCAAACACCGTCAAATCCTCGGCCACTTCGCCTAGATACGCCTCAAGCGTCGAGCGGGCATTGGCGGCAGCGGCAGCGAGGCGTTGTTCGGCCTGGCCGGTGACGATGGCGTTGCCGGCAAAATACGCGGCCAGCGCGAGGCTCGCACCCGTGACCAGCGCGATCGCGACGACCATCGCTGGCAGCTTGAAGGCGAGTTTGAGCTGCGTCATCTGGGTACTTTCGGAGTTGTGGCACTGCTGCCCTTTGCCAAGGCATGCCCGCAGCTCCTCTTCCACGGCCATGACGCGGATAAATCATACGGACCAGATGGTTAAGGAAGCCCTTCGGGGCTGTCGGACACCGATACGGACCGCTTCGACCCCCGGAGATTGGCCCCGGGGATCGACTTTCTGCGCTGACTAGAATTCGTTCCAGTCAGCCGAGATGGCAGCGTTGCCGTGGCTGAGATAAGCCTGCGCCGCTTTCCTGACATTGGCCGGCCTGGCCGGCGCCGGCGGCGCGGCGCGAACCTTTGCCGCGGCCACCGGCTGGCCACCGGTATTGAACACCGCCACGATCTGATCGAGCGCGTTTGCCTGCGCCTCGGTCTGCTCGATGGCCGCATTGGTCTCTTCCACCAGCGCCGCATTGTGCTGGGTCATCTCGTCCATGGTGCGGACCGCGATGTTGACCTCCTCGATGGCCGAGGCCTGTTCGCGGCTTTCCCGCGCAATGCCCTCCATCAGCTGGTTGTTGGCGCGCGCCGCCTCCAGCATGGACGAGAGCCGCGCCGCGGCGTCCGAGACCAGCCGCGAGCCGAGGTTCACTTCGCCGGCCGACTGTTCGATCAATACCTTGACGTCGGCCGAAGCGCTGGCGGCCGACTGGGCCAGGCGCCGCACTTCGACGGCGACCACGGCAAAGCCCTTGCCGGCGTCGCCCGCCCGCGCCGCTTCGACGGAAGCGTTGAGCGCCAGCAGGTTGGTCTGGAAGGCGATGTCGTCGATCAGCCCGATAATGTTGGAGATCTTGCCCGAACTGGCCTCTATGGCCGTCATCGCCTCATTGGCCTTCTGCATCACCTGCCCACCCTCTTCGGCAGTGCGGGTTACTTCGGCGGCATTGACGCTGGCATCCTTGGCCCGCTGTGCATTCTGCAGCACCGTCGAGGCCAGCTGTTCCATTGCCGCCGACGTTTCCTCGATCGTCGCCGCCTGCTTTGTGGTGCGCTCGCTGAGGTCGTTGGCGCCCGCGAGGATTTCGCCTGTCGCGGTCTTGAGCGTACCCGAGGTCGCGCGCAACTGGGTCACCACCTCGCTGAGCCGGTCGGCCACTGCATTGGTGTCGGTCTTGAGGCGGGCGAAGGCGCCCTGGTACTCGCCCTCCATGCGATGCGTCAGGTCGGTATTGGCCAGCGCTGTCAGCACGCGGCCGGTTTCGTCCAAACCCCGGTCCACGGTGGCGACGAGGCTGTTGACGCTCCCGGCGAGGCTATTGAGTTCCGGATCGGGGAACTCGGTGTCCACCCGCTTGCTGAAATCGCCTGATATGGCCGCATCCACCACCTGGCCGAAGGCATCCTGCAGGTCGGTCATCATGGAGCGGCGGCTTTGCTCCTCGGCAACGATGCGTGCGGCGTCGGCTTCGGTCATCTGGCTGATCTTGAGCCCGTTCTCGCGGAAGACCTCGACCGCCCGGGCCATGTCGCCGATCTCGTCGCGCCGGTTCTGCCCTTCGAGCACGATGTCAAAGTCATTGTTGGCCAGCCGCGCCATATTGCCGTTGAGCTTGGCGATGGGCTTGCTGATCGAGCGGGCGATGAGCACGCCGATAACCAGCAGCAGCAGCGTGATACCCACGGCAATGGCGCCGCTGATCAGGGCCGCTTCGCCAAAGATCGCATCCACTTGCGTGGTCAGCACGCCCGAGGCTATCGTCCAGCCCCACGGCGTGAAGGCCTGGGCATAGCTCAGCTTGTCGAACTGCCCGCCTTCCGGCGCTGTGAACAGATAGTCCACAAAGGCCGAACCGTTGGCCTTGGCGTTGGTGACCATTTCCTTGATGAAGAGCTTGCCGCGGCCATCCTTCTCCACCGAGCGGTCGCTGCCCTGCTTCTCCGGCTTGGTCGGGTGCATCAGCATGACCATGTCGAACGTGTCGATGAACACGTATTCCTTGCCCTGGTAGCGGAAGCCGCGCAGCGATTCGAGCGCCAGCGACTTGGCCTCGTCCTCGGTGAATTCCCCGGCCTGGAAGCGATCGTAGTAGTTCTGCGCGATACTGGTCGCCGCCTGCACCACGCTCTGCAATTCCGTGCGCTTGAAGGCGTCGAGATTGGCCCGCAGCGTATAGAGCTGGTAACCCAGCACGCTGGCAAATCCGATGGCGAAGATCACGATCAGGGCATAAAGACGCCGGGCAATACTGCCGGTGAAGATATTGGGCACTTAGGGCTCCAGTTGACGCTTGGCGTCGATGAGAAAGCAGCAGGCTAAGCGCGGGCGGAAACGCCCTGCTTGGTGGCCGGTGAAGGGAATGAGGAAGGTCGACAGATGGCGGGGCAAACCTCGTGGCGGTGTCACCCGCCCGTTGGAAAATTCCAGTTGCTCCGCCCACGACGAAATTCGCAGAAGATGATTAAGCGCCGGTAAAGCGGCGTTTGCCACGGCCCGAAAAAGCAATGGGCGCCCGAAGGCGCCCATCAAGCTTCCCCGGTTCAGGTAATGCTAGAACTCGGACCAGTCCTTGGAGATCGCGGCACTGCCCTGCGTCAGGTACGAGCGAGCCGCCGACCGCACCTTGTCCACTACGCCGCGCTCCTGCGTCGGCCCGCCGCGCTCCTGCGTCGGCAAGCCGCGGGCCGGTGCCTGGGCGCGTCTGGGGGCCGTTTCCGCCGCCTCCTCGATGGTGAAGATATCCACCACCCGGTCGAGCTCGCTGGCTTGCGCTTCGGTCTGCTCGATGGCGGCATTGGTCTCTTCCACCAGCGCGGCATTGTGCTGGGTCATCTCGTCGAGCGTGCGCACGGCCACCGAAACTTCATCGATCGCCGCCGCCTGCTCGCGGCTTGCCTTGGCGATCGATTGCATCAGGCTGGCATTTTCGTTGACGGCCTCGAGCATGGCCGACAATTGCTCCGACGCATTGGAAACGAGCTTGCTGCCGCCCTTGACCTCGTTGGCGCTCTGCTCGATCAGCACCTTGACCTCGCTCGATGCCTGAGCCGCCGACTGCGCCAGGCGCCGCACTTCCACGGCCACCACGGCAAAGCCCTTGCCCGCGTCGCCGGCGCGCGCCGCTTCGACCGAGGCGTTCAACGCCAGGAGGTTGGTCTGGAAGGCGATATCGTCGATCATGCCGATAATGTTGGAGATCTTGGCTGAACTCGAGGTGATGCGTTCCATCGCCTGGTTGGCTTCGCTCATCGTCACCCCGCTATGGGCGGCGCTTTGGGAAACCGACTGGGCCTTGCCATTGGCGTCTTCGGCCATGCGGGAGTTTTCGGCCACCGTGCTGGCCAGTTGTTCCATGGCTGCGGAGGTTTCCTCGATGGTCGCCGCCTGCTTGGTGGTGCGCTCGGAGAGATCATTGGCGCCTGACAGGATTTCGCCGGTCGCGGTCTTGAGGGTCCGCGAGGTCGAGCGCAGCTGCGTCACCACCTCGGTCAGCTTGTCGGCCACCGCATTGGTGTCATCCTTGAGCTTGGCGAACGAGCCCTGATAGTCGCCCGCCATCCGCTTGGTCAGGTCGGTATCGGCGAGAGCCGCCAGCACTTCGCCGGTTTCTCCGAGACCCCGGTCGACCGTCTCGACCAGGTTGTTGACGCTGGCTGCGAGCGCATTGAGCTCGGGGTCGGCAAATTGCGCGTGCACGCGCTTGGAAAAATCGCCGGCGATGGCGGCATCCACCACCTCGCCGAAAGCGGCCTGCAGGGCCACCATCATGTCGGTGCGCTCCTCCCGCCGGCGCTGTGATGCGGCACGCTCTTCGTCGGTCATCTGGCTGACCTTGAGGCCGTTTTCGCGGAACACTTCAACCGCGCGGGCCATCTCGCCCACCTCATTGCCCCGCTCGATGAACGGCACCTCGGCGTGATAATCGCCCTCCGCGACCGCCTTCATCGTTCTGGCCAGCTTGGGAACCGACGCCATCATCAGCCGCGACAGCAGGTAGCCGAGGGCGCCCAGCACGCCCAGCGTGGCAAGCCCCACCACGAGCAGGATTTTGACTGCATCATAGACCACGGCTTCGATCTCGCCCTTGTCGATGCCCACGAACACGATGCCGACCGGCTTGTCGGTCTGGTCGAAAATGGGCTGGTAGGCGGTGTAGAACGGCCGCCCTACAATGGTCGCCTCGCCGAAATAGGCCTTGCCTTCCATCATCGGCGCATAGGCCGGACTGGACTGGCCCAACGGCGTACCCACGATGCGCTCGCCATCCTCGCCCACAATGGTGGTGGTCATGCGAACGAAGTCCTGACTGGCCTCGTCCCAGCCGAAGATGGTGGCCGCCTCGCCGGTGATGCGCGCGATTGAATCCACGATCTCATGGTTAAGGAACTGCCGCGGCATGGCCCAGGTGCGGATCTCGGCAATGTCGCCGGTTTCGCCCCAAACCACTTCGGCCCCCGGCAGGCTGCCCTGCACAATGGTTGCCGCCGTCTTGAGATTGGTGGTTTGCTGACTAAGGGCCGTGGCACGCGTAGAGGCGCTCAGGTTGAGATAGATCGCCGCTGTCACCACCGACACTGAAACGATGATCGCCGAGATCACCAGGATCGCGATCATCGTCGTCAGCTTGATGTTGCCGAAAAAGTGGCCAACGCGCTTCAACATGCCAGTCTGCCCCGGAAATTGCAGGCGCGTTCGAGAAGTCCCCTGCGCCAATCGGGAAAAATTATCAGCATAGGCTTAAGCGAGTGTTTATCGGCCGGAAATCCGGGGGTTTCCGCCGGTTTTGGCCCGACAGAACCATGCTATGCCCTTCAGCCGGCACGCAGATTTCGAACTTGTCCGACAAGTTGCGATGCCCAGAAATTGGGCAGGACGGGCGTCGAAACGAAAAGACCCACGCGGCCGGAGCAGCGCGGGTCTTGGCTCTATCAGTCGTACTGGCGCTAGAACTCGTTCCAGTCAGGGGCCAGCGCCGCATTGCCATGGGTCAGGTTGGCCGAGGCCGCGGTCAGCCGCTGCTGCAGGCCGCGCGCGCCACCGCTGGCGGCAGCGGGCCGCCGCTCTTGCCGCACCGCCGGCGTCTCATGATCGTTGATGCGGAACACCGCTACGATCTGATCGAGCGCGGTTGCCTGCGCCTCCGTCTGCTCGATGGCCGCATTGGTCTCTTCCACCAGCGCCGCATTGTGCTGGGTCATTTCATCCATGGTGCGCACGGCCGTCGTCACCTCGTCGATGGCCGAGGCCTGTTCGCGGCTGTCATTGGCGATGGATTCGAGCAGTCCATTGTTGCCGCGCGCCGCTTCCAGCATGGCCTTGAGCTTGCCGGCCGCATCACCGACCAGCTTGGAGCCCGCATTGACCTCGCCTGCCGACTGCTCGATCAGCACCTTGACCTCGCTGGAGGCCTGGGCCGCCGATTGTGCCAGGCGCCGCACTTCGACGGCCACCACGGCAAAGCCCTTGCCGGCATCGCCCGCCCGCGCCGCTTCCACCGAGGCGTTGAGCGCCAGCAGGTTGGTCTGGAAGGCGATGTCGTCGATCATGCCGATAATGTTGGAAATCTTCGCTGACGATTGGGTGATCCGCTCCATCGCCGACGTGGCCGCATCCATCACCTGCCCGCCTTCCTCGGCGGTCCGGGTGACCTGTGCGGCATTGGCGCTGGCATCCTTGGCCCGCTGCGCATTCTTGAGCACCGTGCCCGCCAGCTGCTCCATGGCGGCCGAGGTTTCCTCGATGGTCGCCGCCTGCTTGGTCGTGCGCTCGCTGAGGTCGTTGGCACCGCTGAGGATTTCCCCCGTCGCGGTCTTGAGCGAACCGGACGTATGGCGCAACTGGCCGACCACTTCGGTCAGCTTGTCGGCCACCGCATTGATGTCGCTCTTGAGCGTCGCAAAGGCGCCCTCATACTCGCCTTCCATGCGTTCGGTGAGATCGGTATCGGCCATGGCGCCCAGCACCTGGCCCATTTCGGTCACGCCGCGATTGAATGTCCGCACCAGGTTGTTGACGCCGGCCGCCAGAGCATTGAGCTCGGGATCGGGGAACTCCGCTGCAACCTGACGGGAGAAGTCGCCAGCCACAGCCGCATCGACCACCTCGCCAAAGGCGGACTGCAACTCGCTCATCATCTTCTGCCGGTTTTCCTGGTCGGCGATGATGCGTGCCGCCTCGGCCTCGGTCATCTGGCTGACGCGCAGCCCGTTCTGGCGGAATATTTCCACTGCGCGGGCCATGGCGCCGACCTCGTTGCCCTGCTGCGTATAGGGCACCTCGGTCTCGTAATTGCCCTCGGCAATGGCCTCCATCGAGCCGGCCAGCTTGGGAATCGGCTTGGTGATCAGCCGCGACAGCAGCAGGCCGACCAGGCCCAGGCCGACCGTCACCAGGCCGCCCACCATCAGGATCAGGCCGAGCACGCCATTGGCGGCAGCCTCGACATTGGCCATCGGCGTACCGACGAAAATGGCGCCCATGACTTCGCCGCTCATCTTTTCGATGGGCTGCAGGGCGGCGAAATAGCTGATGCCATTGATGGGCAGCGCACCCACGAAAGGCTCGCCCGCGATGATCGCGGCAAAGGCCGGGCTGCTGGCATCCAGGGTCAGGTCGGCGACACGCGTGCCATCGGCCGCGGCCAGGCTCGTGGTCTTGCCGGCCAGCACCTGCGTGGCCGAGTCGAGCACGTAGATGGTGGCATCCTGCTTGGTGACGCGGGTCACCGAATCGATGATCTCGGTGTCGTAGAACGGCGGGACGGCCCAGCTCTGGAACGCGTCCATCGTCCCCTCGTCGGTCCAGTTCAGCACTGAACCGGAAATGCGCCGCTCGAGGATCGTCGCCGCCACCGCAAGATTGGTCTCCTGCTGCGCCTCGCTATCGATCACCGATTGGGCATGCAGGTTGAGATAGATTGCGCCCGACACGGCGGCGATGGACCCGATAATGGAGACCAGGACCAGTGCCGCGATGGCGGTGGTCATCTTGATGTTGCCGAAGACCTCAAAGAACTTGCGCATGGTCGTTTCCCCCCGACATCCGGACGCGGCGAATTCATCGCGCGCCAGCGGACCTGCTGAGTAGGAAAATTACGGGAAAGCGGTTAACCGAAAGTTGTCCACGCGGGTTCCGGTATCGTTTTCAGTGACGATTTGATCGGTTGGACGCAGTATTATTGGCAAGATCGGGCAACCAGAGTGTCCAATCACGCCCTGGCCCCGCAATTGCTAGAACGCGGTCCAGTCAGTATTCACTGCCGCATTGCCGTGGCTCGCATAGGATTTCGTCGCCGACTTGAGCCTTTGCTGCAGGCCGCGGGCGCCTGCCGGCTGGGTGGCCCGATCTGGAGCCTGCGCCACCGCAAAGACCGCAACGATACGGTCGAGCTCGGTGGCCTGCGCCTCGGTCTGCTCGATGGCTGCGTTCATCTCTTCCACCAATGCGGCATTGTGCTGGGTCATTTCGTCCATCTGCCGCACCGCGACACCCACCTCTTCGATGGCGGATGCCTGCTCGCGGCTGTCGCGGGCAATGCCGGTCATCAACTCGTTGGACGAGCGGGCCGCCGCCAGCATGGTGGCCAGCCGCGTTGCGGCATCGTTGACGAGACCGGAGCCCTGCCGCACTTCACCGGCACTCTGCTCGATCAGCTTCTTGACGTCGGCCGAGGCATTGGCCGCCGATTGGGCCAGCCGGCGCACTTCCACGGCCACCACGGCAAAGCCCTTGCCGGCATCACCGGCCCGTGCCGCTTCCACCGAGGCGTTGAGCGCCAGCAGGTTGGTCTGGAAGGCGATATCGTCGATCAGTCCGATAATATTGGAAATCTTGCCTGATGAGGCCGTGATGCGCTCCATGGCCTCGGTCGCCTGGTGCATGACCCGCCCACCATCTTCGGCCGCCTCGCTCACCGTTGCGGCAACGCCGCTGGCCTGGCGAGCCCGTTCGGCATTCTGCAGCACGGTACCGGCCAGCTGTTCCATGGTCGCCGAGGTTTCCTCGATGGTGGCCGCCTGCCGCGTCGTGCGTTCGCTGAGATCGTTGGCGCCCGACAGGATTTCGCTCGTGGCCGTCTTGAGCGTGCCCGAAGTCTCGCGCAATTGCCCGACCACCTCGGTCAGCTTGTCGGCCACGGCATTGATGTCGGATTTAAGCGTGGCAAAGGCGCCTTCATAGGCGCCCTCCATGCGGCGCGTCAGGTCGGTATCGGCCAATGCGCCGAGCACGGTACCCATTTCGACCACGCCACGATTGAAGCTCGATACCAGCGCATTGACGCTGCCGGCCAGACCATTGAGTTCAGGATCGGGAAATTCGGTGGTCACCTGGCCACTGAAATCACCCGCCACCGCCGCATCGACCACCTGGCCGAAGGCGCTCTGCAGCTCGCTCATCATCAGTTGGCGATTGTCCCGGTCGGCGATGATACGCGCCGCCTCCGCCTCGGTCATCTCGCTGACTCGCAGGCCATTGGCGCGGAACACTTCCACCGCCCGGGCCATCGCACCCAGCTCGTTGCCACGCGCAACATAGGGGACTTCGACGCCGTAATCCCCCTCGGCAATGGCTCCCATGGCGCCGGCGATCCGTGGAATCGGTCGCATCAGCAGATGAGTGATCCACAGGCTGAGCCCACCCAGCACGACAAGCAGGATCAGTCCGATCGTGGCCATGCCCGGCAGGGCACTATTGGCGGCCACCGCCGCCAGCGCCGTCTCGCTGCCGACGAAAAAGGCTCCGAGCAGGTTGTTCTTGAGATCGGTAAAGGGCTGGAAGGCGCCGAAATATTCGACGCCCTGCATGGTGACAGTGCCGAAATAGGGCTGTCCGGCCGCCAGCGCCGCATGCTCGGGCGAGGCCGGATCGAGCGCGAAATCGATGGCGCGTTCGCCGTCCGGCAGCACGAAACTGGTGGATTTGGCGACGAACTGCCCGCTGGTGGCGTCGATGCCGAAAATCGCCGCCGCGCCCTTGGTGATGCGCGTCACCGAATCTATGGCCGCCGTGTCGTGGAAGAAGGGAAGGGAATAGGCCTGGAACGCCGCGATGTCGCCGTTCTCCGCCCAGGTCAGCACCGAGCCGGACAGCCGCTTTTCGAGAATGGTGCCCGCCACCTGCAGGTTTGCCGCCTGCTGGGTCATCGCCTGGGTGATCGACTGCCGGCGCAGGTCGAAATACCCGCTGCCCGAAAAGGCGATGATGGTGATGGTAATGCTCGTCAGCACCAGGCCCGCGACCGCAGTCGTCAGCTTGATATTGCCCCAGAAACCCCTGATAGCCTTCATGATCCTGCCCGCTCCCCCTGCCGCCCCCGAGCGTCAGCTTGTATGGAAGCACGATAGGCCGTCGGACCTTAACGCCCGGTTGCGCTTGACTCCTGATAACGCACAATAAAACGGGGCCCATCGGGCCCCGCTATCCAGTCTTCCAGCGACCGATCTCGCCTAGAATTCGTTCCAGTCCTTGTCCACCGCGGCATTGCCATGGCTGAGATAGGATTTGGCAACGGTCTTGAGCTTGTCCTGCAATCCGCGGGCGCCGTCAGCGAAGACCTTGACCGGCGAGGCCGGCACCGCTGCGGAGCGGCGCTGCTGCGCCGGCGCCGTTTCACTGATGGCGAAGATATCGACGATGCGGTCGAGCTCGGTTGCCTGCGACTCGGTCTGCTCGATGGCGGCGTTGATCTCTTCGACCAGGGCCGCGTTGTGCTGGGTCATCTCATCCATGGTGCGGACGGCGGAATTGACCTCGTCGATCGCCCCGGCCTGTTCGCGGCTTTCCTTGGCGATACCGCTCATCAGCTCGTTGGATGAGCGCGCCGCGGCGACCATGGCCTCGAGCTTGGCCGCGGCGTCGAGCACCAGGCGCGAACCGCCCTTCACTTCGCCGGCCGATTGCTCGATCAGGACCTTGACCTCGGACGACGCATTGGCCGCCGATTGCGCCAGGCGCCGCACTTCCACGGCGACCACGGCAAAGCCCTTGCCGGCATCACCAGCTCGCGCCGCTTCGACCGAAGCGTTGAGGGCGAGCAGGTTGGTCTGGAAGGCGATATCGTCGATCAGCCCGATAATGTTGGAGATCTTGCCCGACGACGCGGTGATGCGTTCCATGGCTTCGGTGGCCTGGTGCATCACCTGCCCGCCCTCTTCGGCGGTGCGGGTCACGGTGGATGCCACCGAGCTTGCCTCCTTGGCGCGTTCGGCATTCTGCAGCACGGTCGAAGCCAGCTGCTCCATTGCTGCCGAGGTTTCCTCGATCGTCGCCGCCTGCTTGGTGGTGCGTTCGGAAAGGTCGTTGGCGCCCGACAGGATCTCGCCGGTCGCGGTCTTGAGGGTACGCGAGGTGTCCTTGAGCTGGCCGACAATATCGGTGAGCTTTTCGGCCACCGCATTGGTGTCGGCCTTGAGCCGCGCGAAGGCGCCTTGATAGTCACCCTCCATGCGGCGGGTGAGGTCGGTATCGGCGAGCGAGGCCAGCACCGTGCCGGTTTCGCTCAGGCCGCGATCCACCGTCGCCACCAGGTTATTGACCGATCGGGCCAGCGTATTGAGCTCGTCATCGGGGAATTCGGCACCGACCCGCTTGGAGAAATCGCCGGCAATCGCCGCATCGACCACGGCGCCGAAAGCGCGCTGCAGGTCCTGCATCATGGCGGCGCGTTCGGCCTGGCTGCGGATGATCTGGGCCGCTTCCGCCTCGGTCATCTGGGCCATCTTGAGCCCGTTCTCGCGGAATACTTCCACGGCGCGGGCCATGGCGCCCAGTTCGTCCCTGCCGTCGGCGCCACGCACCTCGACGTCCAGGTCGCCATCGGCCAGCGCTTCCATCGTCGTGGTCAGGCGGCTGATCGGACGGCTGACCGAGCGGGCGAAGAAGTAACCGGCAATGGCGGCAATGGCGAGCAGCCCGCCACCGATGGCCAGCATCATGTTGCGCATCTCGGTGATGGGGGCAAAGGCCTCCGCCTCGCCCACTGCGGTGACCACCGCCCAGTTGGCACCGCCAAAGCTGAGTGGCTGCGCCGTGAGGATCATGTCCATGCCGCGATAATCCGAGGACACGCCTACGGCTTCGGTACCGCCAAGCGCCGCCTCCACGACCGGGTTCTGGAAGGTTGTGACCAACGAGTCATCGGCTTCCGAGAAGCGCGAGTCCGAGCGCATCAGGAAATCGGGCCCCACAAAGAAGCTCTCCCCCGTTTCGCCCAGGCCCTCGCTCTTGCTCATGATGGCATTGACCGGCGCGGTCGAAATGGCAGCGGCCAGCACGCCCACCAGCTTCTGCCGGTTGTCGAATACCGGCGTCGCCATGAATCCTTCCGGCACGCCGCCTGCCGGCCCATAGGCCGCAAAATCCTGGAACGCGACCTGCCCGCCTTCGGTCATCGCCGCTGCCGCCTGGAACGCCTTGCCCAGGCCCGTCTCGGCGCCCGGACCCCCGGCGGCGAAATTGGTCGCCAGGTCGTCGCGCTTCTTGACCGAATAAACCAGGTCTCCCGCCGGGCTCAGCACGATCAGGTCGGCATAGCCGCGCGCCTGCAGCTGCCGGCGGAAGGCGGGATGGATCTTGGAATGGGTGAAGTCGTAATTGGTGCGCTTGTCGGCCGTCGACACGTCGAGCAGCTCGCGATTGGCCGGATCGGGATTGTTGGCAATGTAGGCCGTTTGCAGCGCCGCCACCGGATCAGTCGCCAGCGAGCCGGTCAGGAACTGGCCCCAGTTGATGTTGAGATCGCGCAGCACGGTCTGCGTCGATTCCGTGGACGCCGTGATGGTCAGGTCCTTGGCCACGCCGTCTAGATAGGAGCCCAGTTCCGCCGATGTCTGGGTGGCAATGGTTTCGATCTGCCGCCGCGACAGCTGATCGACCGTCGCCGAACCGATCAGGTAGCTCGCAATGCCCACGCCCGCGCTCACCAGCAGGGCCGATCCGACCAGCGCCAATGGCAGCTTCTGGGCGATCTTCAGTTGCGGCAGAAATCCCATCGAAAACTCCAGCTCTTCCCGAACCACCCTTCCAAGCTATCCTCCTGACAGCATGAAAATACCGCGCCTTTCTGGGCGCGGATCGCGGTGGTCGTCCCCCTCGGTCATCAGTGCATTGGCTGACCTATGGAAACGATACATGCGGGCGATTAACCACTCCTTACGCGCCGAATCGGCCTGCCTAAAAATTCGGCACGGCCGAAACGAAAGAGGCCACCCGATGGGTGGCCTCTGATCTCGCCAGGTCGCTTCAGGTTCAGCTCAGCGCCCCGATCACCGCCTCGATGCGCTTCTTCATGGTCGACGCGTCGAACGGCTTGATGATGTAGTTGTTGACGCCAAAGGAAATGGCTTCCTTGACCTGTTCCTTGTCCGAGCGCCCGGTGGCCATGATGAACGGCATGGCCTGGGTCCGCGGATGCTTGCGGATCACCTTGAGCAGGGT
>JAKFDU010000086.1:0-1576 GCA_036675975.1 Devosia sp.
CCAGATAATGAAAAAACTCAATGCAGGCAATCTATTCGCGGGTACGCGCAGCAGCACGCTGATCGCCGGACTGTTCATCGTCCTGATCGTGTCCATCGTGCTGTTGTTCGCCAACTTCGCCTACATCAACACCCAGTCCAACTACGATACGGAATACATCAGCCACTCCGGCGAGCTGCGTGTGCTGTCCCAGCGTATCGCCAAGAACGCCAGCGAGGCGGCGGCCGGTACCGCCGAGGCGTTCGGCCTCCTGCGCGATGCGCGCAACGACTTCCAGGCTCGCTGGGGTTACCTGACCGACGGCAACGAAGAGAGCGGTTTGCCGTCGGCACCAGCTGCCGTGCAGGCGCAGATGGCCGCCGTACAACAGGACTGGGACAGCCTGCGGCAGAATACCGACGCCATCCTGGCCAGCGAGCAGACCGTACTTTCCCTGCACCAGGTGGCCGTGACCCTGGCGGAAACCATTCCGCAGTTGCAGGTCGAGTACGAGGAAGTGGTCGACATCCTCCTGGAAAGCGGCGCGCCGGCCGCCCAGGTTTCCGTGGCCCAACGCCAGTCGCTGCTCGCCGAACGTATCCTCGGCTCGGTGAACAAGGTACTGGCCGGTGACCAGGACTCGGTCCAGGCCGCCGACATGTTCGGCCGTGACGCCAGCCTGTTCGGTCGTGTGCTGAACGCCATGCTCGAAGGCAACGCGGCGATGGAAATTGCCAAGGTGACTGACGCGGAAGCTCTCGAGCGTCTGGCGGAAATTTCCGAGCTATTCGAATTCGTTTCCGGCTCGGTGGACGAGATCCTCGAGACCTCGCCGGAACTGTTCCAGGTACGCGAGTCCGCCAACACCATCTTCAGCATGTCGCAAACGCTGCTGGACAAGGCTTCTGACCTGGCCAGCGGCTTCGAAGACCTGGCCGATGGCCGTGCGCTGAACAGCCTGATCGGTTACGTGCTGGGCGCTCTGGCCCTGGGCTCGATCATCCTCGTCGGTATCGTCATGGTGCGTGAAACCAACCGTCGTCTGGGCGAAACCGCCGAGAAGAACGAACGTAACCAGGCGGCGATTCTGCGCCTGCTCGACGAAATCGCCGACCTCGCCGACGGTGACTTGACCGTGGCCGCGACGGTGACCGAAGACTTCACCGGTGCCATCGCCGACTCCATCAACTACTCCATCGACCAGCTGCGCGACCTGGTAGCCACCATCAACCTGACCGCCGTTCAGGTAGCTGGTGCGGCCCAGGAAACCCAGGCCACGGCGATGCACCTGGCCGAGGCTTCCGAGCACCAGGCCCAGGAAATTGCCGGGGCATCGGCTGCGATCAACGAAATGGCCGTGTCGATCGACCAGGTATCGGCGAACGCCTCGGAATCCTCGGCGGTAGCGGAACGTTCCGTGGCCATCGCCAACAAGGGCAACGAGGTGGTGCACAACACCATCACCGGCATGGATAACATCCGCGAGCAGATCCAGGACACCTCGAAGCGGATCAAGCGCCTCGGCGAATCGTCCCAGGAGATCGGCGACATCGTCAGCCTGATCAACGACATTGCCGACCAGACCAACATCCTCGCC
>JAKFDU010000087.1:0-8351 GCA_036675975.1 Devosia sp.
AATGGACGACACTGATTGCCCTGATCCTGTTGGGGCTTGCGCTGCTTGTCTCGGTGATCCGCATTATCATCGGGCCGACCCTGGGTGATCGGGTGTTGGCACTGGATTTGATGACGGTCGTGGCCATGGGCTTTGTTGGCGCGATCGCCATTCGTACCGGGCAGATGCTCTACCTCGATATTGCCATCGCCCTCGCCCTGCTGGGGTTCCTCGCCACTATCGCCCTGGCGCGCTATGTGCTGACGCGGGCGTCGGGCATTCGTGGTGACGCGCCATGATTGCCGCCATCGCCATCTATGCCGGTTGCGGGCTGCTGTTGCTGGGCGCGCTGTTCAGCCTTGTCGCCGCCATCGGCGTTGTGCGGCTGCCCGATCTTTTCACCCGAATGCACGCCGCTTCCAAGGCGGGTCCCGTCGGCAGCGGCCTTGTACTACTCGCGGTGGTCGTCGTGAGCGCCGATGTCGGCGTAGCTTTGCGGGCAATAGTGGGCATCGCGTTTATATTAATGACCACGCCCGTCGCGGCGCATCTTCTAGCAAGAGCAAGTTATCGCACCAGTGATCAATTGCATATGAATATGGTCGCCGATGAACTCAAGTCTAAAAGCGGACAAAGTCCTGAGATATGATTACCCCTATTGTAGCATGTTAATTGCTGCATATTGGGTTGCGAATAGGACTAAACAGCCATAGGAATGAAACATGGCTGTGACTACACGTCGTCGCGGCCCAATAAGAACAATGAAAGGTTGAAAAATGAGTGACACCGCCGGCGCGGCGAACGGTTACGAGCACGACCTGATCGAGCTCAGCACTGAAATCGTCTCAGCCTATGTGAGCCACAACTCCGTGAACGTGACCGATTTGCCCAAGCTTATCGCTGATGTTCACGGCGCTCTGCGCGCTCTGCAGAATAACGAGGTCCAGGCTCCAGTCGAAGAACTCAAGCCTGCAGTGCCAGTGCGCAAGTCTGTCGCTGCCGACTACATCATCTGCCTTGAAGACGGCAAGAAGTTCAAGTCGCTGAAGCGCCACCTGCGGACCCACTACAATCTCTCGCCGGAAGAATACCGCGAGAAGTGGGGCCTGCCTGCCGACTACCCGATGGTTGCCCCCAACTATTCGGCAACGCGCTCCAAGCTGGCCAAGGACAATGGTCTGGGCCGCAAGGCCGCCTGACATATCTTTCCGCCACGAGACGTCGCGCCCATCCGGGCCCCGGCGACAAATGAGATCAAACGGTCGCCGTGAGGCGGCCGTTTGATTTTGTAGACCGCACTTATCCCCGTCGGGCTTTACTCGTCGCAGTATGTAGGAATAAATTCCTTGTACGCGATGAGGCCCACAGATGCTCGATTCCCTCTCCAGCTATGGAGCATATCGCTCCGCCCGCCAGCGGTCGGCGGCGCCCCGTACGTGCGACCACGTGATTGCACTGGTGGCGCAGCAGAAAAACGTTCCAGCACAGGCTCTTACGCATCCGCGTCGCAACCGGTTGCCGATCGCACGGGCCCGGCAGCTGGCGATGTATCTTTCCCATGTGGTGCTCGGCCGCAGCCTGATGGAGATCGGCGAAGTTTTCGGACGAGATAGGACAACTGTCTCATATGCCTGCGCCTTGATCGAAGATATGCGCGACGACCCGCAATTCGACGGCGAAGTCAGCGGGCTTGAGCGACAGATCGAAGCCGGCATGGCCATGGCGGAGGCCGCGACTCATGGCTAGCGCGCGCGACGGCGACGTGCTGGCACGCCTGGCCATCGGCCGTGACAGCGCTGGACCAGCCTTTCTCGGCCCACATCACCTGGCGGCGGCTGATCGCTTCGAGCGGTTGGTGCGGCGGGCGCAACTCACGCCCAGGGTGACCATGTCGTACAATCCGGCCAATGTCGGCGGCCGTGACAGGGCGGGCAACGGCGTCGAAACCGCCTCGGACGGCGCAGCGGATGCGCGTCTAAAACTCAGTCGGATAGCCTCGACGCTGCCGGCGGACTGCTGGGGCGTGCTGTTCGACGTCTGCGGCCTGGGCAAGGGATTGCAACTGATCGAGACCGAACGGCGCTGGCCGCGGCGCAGCGCCAAGCTGGTGCTACGGATCGGCCTCGAGCAACTGGCGGCGCAATTCGGCCTGTCGCCGCAAGCGACCGGCGCGGGTAGTGGCACGCGCCATTGGCTGGAGGAGCGCCTGCCGCTGATCGCTGAGGAAGCGCCGCAACCGCATGCTGATCGGTAACAATTGCTGCATGTCTGCCGTGGTAAAACGGCGTCATGCGGCACAAGTTCATCTCGATACAGTACTTGCGCGGGCTCGCCGCCATTCTGGTGCTGGCTTCGCATGCATTGCTTTACCCGCTGCTGGAGCATGACCTGGCCTATGGCCGGCTCGGCTGGCTCGGCGTCATCCTGTTCTTCGTCATCTCCGGCTTCATCATGGTGGCGGTGACGGGGGAGGGACGCTTCTCGCCGACCGATTTCCTGCGCCGGCGCTTCATCCGCATCGTGCCCATGTATTGGGGCGCCACGCTGGTCGCGGCAGCTTTGGCGCTACTGGCCCCGCAACTGTTCAAGACCACGGTCTACGACACCGGCCAGCTGGTGCTGTCGCTGCTCTTCGTGCCCTTCTTCAACCCTGTCAGTGGTGGCATTCATCCGCTCTACAAGCTGGGATGGACACTCAACTACGAAGTCTTCTTCTACGTCTGCTTCGCCCTGCTGGCCTTCCTGGGCGCAAGAGCCCGCGTGGTATGGCTCACGGCGGCGTTCACGTCGTTGGCGGTGCTTGGCGCATTGTTCCACCCGCAGCCAGCCATTCCACAATTCTACACCAGCTTCATGCCGCTGGCCTTCTGCGCCGGCGCCTGGCTGGGGCTGGCGACGTTGAGTGGTCAGCTTGGCGCGCTTTCCTGGGGCAGCGTCTGTGTGGCGGTGCTTCTGGCAATAGCGGGCCTGGTAGAGGGCTTCGTCGTCGATTACGGGGGGCTCGTCGAGGACGGCGTTGCCTTCATCGGATTGGTGGCATTTGCCTCGGTACTGGTGCTGCTGGCGGTTCGCCTCGAGCGCAGCCTGCCGCGCGTCGCTCTGCTGGAGCAGATCGGGGACGCGTCCTATTCCATCTACCTCGTTCACATCTACGAGGTGGCGATTCTGGCCGGCTTTGCGTTCATGCTGTTGAACCCGGCCGATATCTGGGCGGACTATGTCGTCGCTGCAGTGTCGATTGCCGGCGGCACGGTGGCAGGCCTGCTGGTCTATCGCTTGGTGGAGCGGCCGGTGCTGCGCCTCGTCAACACTCTGTTCGGCGGGCGCCGCCCGGCCGAGGCGCCGGCTGAATAGCTCAGCTCAGCGCCTTGGCTTCGGTCCTGATACGATTGACCATGGCCACCAGGCCGTTGGAGCGCTGCATGCCAAGATGCTCGCTCAGGCCAACTTTCTTGAACCAGGCGATGGCGTCGGTTTCGGCGATCTCCGCTGCCGGCCGGCCTGAATAAAGCGCAATGAGCACTGCCACCAGGCCCTTGGTGATGATGGCATCCGACTGGCCGCGGAAACTCATGGTGGGTTGCCCGGCTGAGCGGTCTACGCCGGACACCAGCCAGACATTGGACACGCAACCCTTGACCTTGTTCTCGGCCGTCTTGTCGGCTTCGGGCATGTCAGGCAGCGCCTGTCCTAGCTCGATGACGTAGTTCAGCCGGTCTTCCCAATCGTCAAGAAAGGAAAGATTTTCGGCAATGTCCTGGAAGGCTTGGGGCTCGCTCATGGCGGTTATCTAGTCAAAGCGTGACGTCATTACCAGAGCGGCATTGTTTGCCGCCCTGGTGGTTGGTCGTCAGGCCGCCGCCGCTTGATGCGGAACCGTGCTGGCCTGCGCCAGCGACCAGCTGTAGCGATTGGCAGCGCGGCGCGCCCGGGCGCGCTTGATGTCCTGCCGACGCGGCAGCGGAAAAGCAGCGCTGCGATAGAGGGCTTCGAGTTCGTCGCGGGAAAACACTGCGTCGCCAACCGTCAGTTGGGCGCCGCGAAGGCTCACGGGAGCGGCTTCTTCGAAAGCGAAGCGGATAGCCTGGGCTGCGGTAGCGAAGGAGCGGGCACCCTGCGCAGCGGCAGTTTGCCGGTCGCTGCCGAGATAAAGCTCGGCGCGAGCGTGAAAGTCTGGATATGTCATTATTGTCTCTATGGTCCGGGCTGTGCCGCGGGACCTTGTCTATGCTTCGGCCATTGGCTCGAAGCGGTGGCCGAGCCCGCCGAAGCGGGCCCGGCGCAGATCTTTACTTAACGAGCGTCAGGTTCGCAGCCGAGGCCTTGCCGTCACGGCCGGTCTCGAGCTCATAGGTAACCTTGTCGCCTTCATACAGGCCCTGCAGGCCCGAACGCTCAACAGCCGACACATGGACGAAAGCGTCCTTGCTGCCGTCTTCTGGCGAGATGAAGCCGAAGCCCTTGGTGGAATTGAAGAATTTTACGGTGCCGGTGATCATGGCGGTATCTTTCATATCGTGCCCCGGTCAAAGCCGGAAAGCATCATTGCTGTCCGGCAACATGCAGGACAGGCCTAAACGCTCTCAAAAACAGGGGAAACGAAGACCGGAAAACCGGGGATCAGATAGCCATGTAGCTCAAACGTATGCCGAGTATGTAAGCGTATATCGTGTCGATAGCAAGGCACAGCCGATTGAAAGAAAAAGCCGCAAGCACGGGGCAGCGTGCTTGCGGCTAAGGCCAGGGATCGCTGGAGTGCGTCGCTTGGGGAAGTGACGCGATCCCTGGGGTCTGGATCGGGGGCCCGGGACCGGGCTCCCGCTATCCCGCCCAGTCCGGCCGAGGTCGGGGGATGGGGGCCGAACGGATCGTCGGTAACTCATGCATGGGTGTGCCGACGGGCGGGGAAGGCTGGAGTGCCGCGGCAATGACAGCCTTGCCGCCGACACATTGAAAACTGTCGCAGTCGATAGCCTGGATTTGTTCGGCAATGACCTGCTGGCCAGCTGTCATCGCTTCGGCCGAGAGCCGCTGGGCGTCCGCGAAATCAGCGCCAGGCTTGATCACCATATAGGCCACCGTCAGCCAAAAAACGGAGCGAACAACCAGGAACATAGCTTCTTCCAGAACACCTCGGGCAGGTCGTCGAAAGCCTGCATGACCGACACTAGGGGAGCCCTGTTAAGCGGCGCTGGGACATTTCGATAAAATTTGAGACAAATGCCCGGACCGGTCTTCGGCGGGGCAACACCTTGTTTACGCTAACCCGAGAAAGGCCCGCGCAGCTCCCGCTTAAGACCCTGCCAGCGATGGGATTTAAGCTCGCCTTCAACTCTTGGACCGCAGGGTGAGGCAACAAGACCTGAACCCATTCAGGCGCAACTGGTGCCCCGAGAAACCTCTGTTTTCCCAAAGCATCCATGACTGCTGGCGTCGTGATAGTGAGTAATGCGTAATGCGTAGGCTGTTCTCTTTCGGCGCAAGCAAAGAGATGTCCCTGGCCGTTGCTGGCACCGGTCATCGCCCGGAAATGCTGCGCCGCAAGACGCTGGCCAACAATTCCCGCCTCCTGATCCTGCTCAGCGCCCTGGCCATGCCGTTCGCCGTCTATGGACTGGTGACGGGCACGGCCTTTCCGTTTGTCATCGCCGCCCTCGGCCTCGCCGGAGGCATGACCACCCTGTCGCTACACCAGCGCAAGCTGTTCGAGGCAGCGGCGGCCGGGCAGGTCTATGTCCTGCTGATTCTGGGTTGCCTGTTGACGCTGGCCGATAGCCGGCTTGGTGACGCGGGTCTCGCCATTGCCGCGATGGCGCCGATCATGGCATCGCTGGTCGGGCGCCGGCAGTTGCGCCGCCAGAGCTGGGCGCTGCTCGCTGGCCTGCTGGCGATTGCCAGCCTGACAGCGGTGTTTGTGGTGCCCGCCATTCCGGTGGGCGGGGCAGCCCTGATGTCCACGGCCTTCGCCGCATTCGTCGTCAGCGTCTGCGTCGTGGCGCACACGGCCAACCGCATCAACACCGCCTATGAAGTCCATGACAAGGCACAGGTGACCGCCTACCGGCACCTGATCGAGCATGTGCAGGACGGCGTGATCCGCTTTTCCAGCGATGGCGAAATCCTCCTGGCCTCGCAGTCATCCGAGCAATTGTTCGGTTGCCGTCGCTTCGAGCTGTCGGGCGGGGGGCTGGGCGAGCGGCTGCATGTGCTGGATCGCCCCGCCTATCTCACGGCTTTTGCCGATGCCAACCAGGGTGGCAAGTCCCGCATCATCGAAGTGCGCATGCGCCAGGACGATCCGCGCTCGGCAACGAGCGTGCCGCATTTCATCTGGGTGGAAGTCAGCCTCGCCCCGGTGCTGGACGCCGAAACTGCCGGGTTGCGGCACGAAGTCGTAGCCCTGTTCCGCGATATCACCAGCCGCAAGGACAACGAAATCGCCATGGCGGAGGCGCGTCGCGCTGCCGAAGAGGCCTCGGCTGCCAAATCACGCTTTCTCGCCACCATTGGACATGAACTGCGCACGCCGCTCAATGCCGTGGTCGGCTTCTCCGAAATGATGACATCAGGTATCGGCGGCGAACTGTCGACCACGCATCGCGAATATGCCGGGCTCATTCACCAGAGCGGCAAGCACTTGCTCGAAGTGGTGCGCATGCTGCTCGACATGTCCAGGATCGAGGCCGGCAAGTTCGAGCTGCAGACCGAGCCCTTCGTGGCCGAAGATATGATCGAGCCCTGCCTGGCCATGGTCGAGGCCATGGCCAGCAAACAGCAGGTGACGCTGGTTACCGAGGTGGCGAGCCATCTGCCGCTGCTGGTCGCCGACGAGCGCGCCTGCCGGCAGATCCTGCTCAACCTCCTGTCCAACGCCATCAAGTTCAGCCATCCGGGCGGACGAGTGACGGTGAGCCTGAAACGTCAGGGCCAGAGCCTCAACCTGTCGATCAGCGACCAGGGCGTCGGCATGGCGCCGGAGTCGCTGAGCCGAATCGGTGAGCCGTTCTTCCAGGTGCAGGATGGATTGTCGCGCCGCTACGAGGGCACCGGCCTCGGCCTCTCCATCGTCAAGGGGCTTGTCGACCTGCATCAAGGCACGTTACGGGCGATGTCGGAGATTGGCGCGGGGACAACCGTCACTGTTTTGCTGCCCATAAACGGTCCAGCAACAAAGACCGAAGAAACTGCGTCGGTCACACCGCTCCACAAAGAACCGGCCGCTGCTCAGATCTATTCATGGCAAGACGAAAAAAGAAAAGCGCAATGACGGCAACCACCTTCTCGCGCCTGCCCCTGGCGGCGGGCAGTGTCGTTGCGACCTCGCTGGGTCGCGCCGGCCTTTGGACCCTTTCGCGCTATATGCGCGCGCCACTGGCTTCCACCGGCCTGATGGCGATGGTGACACTGACCGCGCTGGCGGGCAGCAATGCGCTCTACTTCCAAACCGCACGGCATCCCGCGCCCTTCTTCTCGCCGGCGCAGGATGTGCCCGTACCTGTCGCTCAACCGGTGACGGCACCCATGCTGGCTCCAATTCCGGCGGAACGGACGGCCGTGACCGCCCCGGTGGTGACCACCGACACGACTGGCAGCGTCGCTACGGCGCCGCAGGTAATTCCGGCCGGGCCTGTCGGCAACAAGCAGGCCTTCGACGTACAGAAGAAGCTGACTGAGCTTGGCCTGTTCAACGGCAAGGTCGATGGCTTTTATGGCCCGATGACTGCCAGTGCGATTCGCGCCTTCGAAGAGCGCAATGGGCTCGAGCCGACCGGTGCCCTGACGCCAGCGGTGGTTGATGCCATTCTGCGCGCCGATGCCTCGGGTATGATCCCGGTGACGCAGCAGACAGCCGTCGTCCAGCCGCAACCGGCGCCTGTCGTGGTGCAGCCGGCACCGGTGCAGCAAGCCGCCGTGGTTCAGCCGGCGCCCCAGCAGGATCAGGTCGTCGCGCGCCTGCCGACATTGTCGCCGATCGACAACGCGGTCGACACCGTCGGCAACGCCGCGGCGGAGACCATTGATTCCATCGTGGCTGCCGTTGGCGGTTCCCGGCCAACGCCAACTGCGCAGAATGCAGCGCCAATACCGGCTCTGCCGATGATGGCGACGGCGGCGCAGCCTATGCCGGCTCCTGTGCAGGTGGCTTCACTCGAACCCATGGCCGCGCCACAGCCGGTGACATCAGTGCAGCAACAGCCCGTGCCTGACCAGACCATGGCGGCGACCAATGTCGCGCCAGCCAACAATGTGCAGCTGGTCAGCCAGATCCAGCGTGGTCTCGCCAGCCTGGGATTCTATCACGGTTCGATCGACGGCCATCCAGGTGACGCCACGGCCAAGGCGATCCGCGAGTTCGAGAACTTCAACAGCTA
>JAKFDU010000088.1:0-2704 GCA_036675975.1 Devosia sp.
CCTGGGCTTCCTGGCCGAAATTCTTGATCTGGTCCTTGAGGATCGCAGAAATTTCCGCGGCTTTGATGTCCATTATCCGACCTCTTTCATGGCGATCTTCATCGCAGCGAGTTTTGTCTTGAGGGAGCTGTCGATCATCTGGCTGCCGACCTTCACCTGAAGGCCGCCAATGAGGGATGCATCGACGAATTGGTTGAGCGTCACGGTCTTGCCGAGCTTGCCCTTGAGCGTTTCGGCCAGCGCCTTGACCTGATCGGCGCCGAGCGGCGCGGCCGAGGTGACATCGGCAGTGACCTCGCCGCGCGCCTTGGCGGCCAGCTCGCGGAACGTGACGATGATGGCGTCGAGCGCGAACAGGCGACCGTTCTTGGCGATCAGCTTGAGGAAGTTGGCGACCAGTGCATTGGTCTTGCCCTTGGCCAGGAGCGCATCGAGCGCCTGGGCCTTGTTGTCGGCGGTGATAACGGGCGAACGCAGGAAACGCGAGAAGTCAGCGCTTTCCCCGATGAGGCGGGAAACGTCCGATAGCGACGTCTCGACCGATGCCAACTGGTTCTCGCTCTGGGCGAGATCGAACAGCGCCGACGCATATGGCCGGGCGATCTGGGTAAGCACTGAATTCTGCGCTGCCAATGCCGCTACACCCTCTAGGTTGCCCGCCTGCTTGACCGCCCTAATTCTCTTAGGAAACCCGGGCGGTTGCCGACGCTTGTTCTTATGTGGAAAAGGGGCCGTCCGGAGACCCCTTCAAAGTCGCGCTCGCTCTAGCACAGGGCCCGCGCGGCTTGCAAGGCTTGGGGGGTGGATTCAAATGCGGCGAAAGTGTCGCAGGGTAGATCCCCGTGCGCCACGCAACGGTACGATGGCGCGGCCAGATGCGCGCACGCCAATGGGCCTGGACTGGACCATCCAAAGTCGAGGCCCGATTGTGGCCGGTACAGGTTCACCGGAGTCTGGCTGAAAGGGCCACCTTCGCGGTGCATTGTCGTGCTCTGGTGCGCTTGTCATGGTACTGTTCCACTGCCGTAGAGGAACGGGAGCATCCACATGAATATCAGCAGCGACCATGCCCGCGTGGTATCGGGCGGTGAGACATTCACCTCGGCCCAGGGCTCCGACTATTCGCCGGGGATCAGTGCTGAAACCGTGCGGTCTCAGGGCCTGTTTCTGGGCGCCGTGACCCTGCCGCCGGGCAAGCGCACCAAGGCGCATGTGCATGAGCATCACGAGACTGCAATGTATTTCCTGACCGGCGACACGGTCGAGCTTTATACCGGCATCGATCTCGAAAAGCGCGATGTCCTGCGGCCGGGCGACTATTTGTACGTCCCGGCCAATGTGCTGCATGTCGCGGTCAACCGCACCGACGTGCCGGCCGTGTTCATCGGCTCGCGCACGGAGGCGACGATCAACGAGAGCGTTGTGCTGTATCCCGACAAGGACGCGCTCGTTCCCTGAAGGCCGACCCTACATGAAGCTCATCGGGTCGATATCGACCTGCACCCTCAGGTTGCCCGTCACCTTCTCGGCCGAGCCCAGCCAGAAGCGCACATAGCCGGAGAGGTCGAAATCCTTGCCCGATTGGGCCAGCAACCGCACGCGGTGGCGACCGCGGACCATGGCGACTGGCGCGTCGGCGGGGCCGAACAGCTTGACGCCATCGGCCATGGGGGCGGCTGAGAGGAGCTTTTTGGCAAAACCCATCGCCACCTCGTGCTCATTGGCCGAGACGATGAGCGCGGCGAGCCGGCCAAAGGGCGGCAGGCCGCCGGCCTCGCGCGCCATCAGCTCATGGGCATAGAAGGCCTCGCGGTCGCCTGAGACCATCGCCCGCATCACCGCATGATCGGGATGGTAGGTCTGGAGAAACGCCTTGCCGGTCTTGGAGGCCCGCCCGGCGCGGCCCGCCACCTGGGTCAGTATCTGGAAGGTCTTTTCGGCGGCGCGCGGATCGCCATGGGCAAGGCCGAGATCCGCATCGAGCACGCCCACCACCGAGAGCTTCTCGAAATGGTGGCCCTTGGAGACCAGCTGGGTGCCGATGATGAGATCGAATTCGCCGCGCTCGATTTCGCCGAAGCGCTCGCGCAACTGGGCATTGCTGCCCATGTCGGAGGAGAGGATCACCCGTCGTGCATCGGGGAAACGTGCCGCGGCCTCTTCGGCTACCCGCTCGATGCCCGGACCGACGGCGGTGAGGCTCTCGGTATCGCCACATTCGCTGCAGACTTTTGGGGTGCGCACTTCATGCCCGCAATGGTGGCACATCAGCACGCCGCGGAAGCGGTGCTCCACCATCCAGGCCGAGCAATCGGGACACTTGTACTGGTGGCCGCAGGAGCGGCACAGCGTCAGCGGGGCATAGCCGCGCCGGTTGAGGAACAGCAAGGCCTGTTCGCCCCGGTCCAGCGCCGCAAACACTTCGCGCGCCAGTTGTGGCGCGATCCACTGGCCCTTTTCCGGCCCGTCGATCCGCATGTCGATGGCGGTGATGTTGGGCATGGCCGCCTCGGCGAAGCGGGAGGTCAGCAGCACATGGGCATAGCGCCCCACATTGGCATTGTTGCGCGTCTCGACCGATGGCGTCGCCGAGGAGAGGATGACGCGGGCGTCGGCCAGATGCGCCCGCACCACTGCCATGTCGCGGGCGTGGTAATTGACCCCGTCGGACTGTTTATAGGCGCCGTCATGCTCTTCATCGAGC
>JAKFDU010000089.1:0-7117 GCA_036675975.1 Devosia sp.
CTCTTTACACCGTCATTTTTCCTGCCGAGGACGAAGCGCAGTTCAATGCCATTTCGCGGAGTTTTTGGGTCTTGCTGGCCGCCGCGCTGGCCAGCGTCGCCCTGGCCTGGCTGAGCCCCGACAACACGAACCTGCTTGGACAAGGCGTGCGATACCTGCTGTCGATACAGCGGGCCGCGGTGGGCTCCTTCGTCATCGCCAGCGCAGGCACGGTCGCTATCCTCGCCTACATCGTGTTCGCTGCGGGTAACTCAGCCGAACTGCGCCATGGCCTCTATCTGCTTGCCGCTATCGAATTCCTGCTGAAGCTATCGGCAGTCAGCGCGATCATCGTCCTGATTACACTACGGCGAGCTCCCGCGAGGATCCAGAGACGCGAAATCGACCAGGAAACCCAGGAAGAGACCGTCGTCCTGGACGAATCGGGCGACCGGGGACAGTTGGAGTTCGGCGGCCTGGCCTTTGCCTTTGGCCTCGTCGTCATCGCCGGCCTGGTCATTCCCAATGAGGACCTGATGCGCCTGAGCTCGATGTTCTTCGGTGACGACAAGAAGGTCGAGGACTATCTGCCGCGCCAGCCCATCCTCGCGGTCGAGGACAACCTGGGCGAGCTCATCGTCACCCATGTGAACCAGTCGGCATCAGTTCAACTGCTGCTGCGGGATTTTGACTATGACGACCAGGCCCTGCTCGACAACGCCATCAGAGTGGCGGTGAAGTCCGTGACGTATGATACGGCAATCGAAAATGCCCGCAGAACGGGAACCCTGAATATCCTGGAGAAGGTATGCGCGGGGACTCACGAAGACATTATCGTCGCCAATTCGACCAATCGCATACTGTCCGATCACCTGGCCTATCTCGTAGGCGAGGGCCTTATCGGGATTTCCTACGACGATCTCACCTCCATGACTGTCACCGACTACGGCAACGACGTCATGTACAAGCACAGGAGCAAGGCCTGTGTGGGCTACGAGGACGAGCATGAGCTACCTTCCGATTCAGCGAGATCGCTGGTCGTCGGCTCGGTCACACCTGTCGCGATTGGCGAGACCCCCGCATCGTTCGCGCTCTCGCTCGCGCCCGGCAACTACTATGCCGCCCTCATCGCCCAGGACGATAGCGATCCGATCCTGCAACTGGTCGACCGCGACGGCGTGCTATTGCAGGAAGACGACGACAGCGGACCCGGCAGCTTCGATGCCGTGATTTACTTCACCGTGGGCGAGGACAGCCAGAGTCTGCTCTTGCGGGCTCGAGCCTTCGGTCAGCCCGGCAACGCGCAGCTTCACATTGCGCCAGCCGATAGGCCCCTTCCCCCTGCCGTCCGCCCAAGGGCTTATTCCAGCGTGACGACGGCGTTCGACCTGGCAATGGTCGCCACGCCTATCGAAATGAACGCAAGCGGCACAACCCGGGGTGTGCCCGTGCCCGGCGAAGGAACGGTGCTGTCGTTTACCGCGGCGGAAAGCGGGACCTTCCAGATCGACTTCGGTTACAGCGCGGAAAATGCTGCCTTCGATCTGGTGGCCACGCTGTTCCAGTTGTCTCCTGACAGATCTCCTGCATATTCAGGCTATGACGACGATGGCGGAAACAACGGGCTGCCGCGGATCATCACCGAACTCGTGGCAAACGAGACATACCGCCTGGTGATTCAGCACTTTCGCAACACCGGCGACACCACCGTGGTCGACGTGACCATAGGTCCCGTGGCGGAGTCTCCCCCAGAGAAAGAGTTCGTAGCACCTGCCGCCACAGCCTCGGAAACCGAGCAGGAGGCGCCACCGCCTCCCGCCACCGAACCGGCTCCTACCGGTTCTGACGGTTCTCAATCAGATCCGTGACGACTGCCGGATCGGCCAGCGTCGACGTGTCGCCCAGCGAGCCGAAGTCGTTTTCGGCAACCTTGCGCAGGATGCGGCGCATGATCTTGCCCGAGCGGGTCTTGGGCAGTCCGGGTGCCCACTGAATGAGATCCGGGGTCGCAATCGGTCCGATTTCCTTGCGCACCCAGTTCTTGAGCTCGGCCTTGAGCGCATCGTCGCCGGACTGGCCGGACATCAGGGTGACATAGCAATAGATGCCCTGTCCCTTGAGATGGTGCGGGTAGCCCACGACCGCAGCCTCGGACACCTTGGGGTGGGCGACGAGGGCGCTTTCCACCTCGGCCGTTCCCAGGCGATGACCGGAGACGTTGAGCACGTCGTCGACGCGCCCGGTGATCCAATAATAGCCGTCCTCGTCGCGTCGAGCGCCGTCTCCGGTGAAGTAGTAGCCCTTGTAGGTCTCGAAATATGTCGAGACAAAACGCCCGTGATCACCCCAGATGGTGCGCGCCTGCCCCGGCCAGCTGTCCTTGATGGCCAGCACGCCCTCGGCCTTGGTCTGCTCCTGCAGCCGACCCTCGGGCGACAGCATGACTGGCTGCACGCCAAAGAACGGCTTGGTCGCCGATCCGGGCTTGGTCGCGATGGCACCGGGAAACGGCGCGATCATGTGCCCACCGGTCTCGGTCTGCCACCAGGCATCGACGATCTCGCAGCGGTCCTTGCCGATATGCTTGCGATACCACATCCAGGCTTCCGGATTGATCGGCTCGCCCACTGTGCCCAGCAGGCGGAGGCTCGGCATGTCATACTTGTCGGCATACTCGCTGCCGGCGCCCATCAGCGACCGGATGGCGGTCGGCGCGGTGTGAAAGATGTTGACCTTGTGCTTTTCCACCACCTGCCAGAACCGGCTCGGATCGGGATAGGTCGGAATGCCCTCGAACATGACGGTGGTCGCGCCATTGGCTAGCGGGCCGTAGACGATATAGCTGTGGCCGGTAACCCAGCCCACATCCGCCGTGCACCAGAAGATTTCGCCCCGCTTGTAGTCGAAGCTGAGTTCCTGCGTCATGGCGGCGTAGGTCAGGTACCCGCCCGTCGTATGCAGCACGCCCTTGGGCTTGCCGGTGGAGCCCGAAGTATAGAGAATAAACAGCGGATCTTCGGCGCCCATTGGCTCGGGATCGTTGAACGGCTCGACCCCGGCGGCTGCCTCATGCCACCAGATGTCCCGGCTGCCCTTCATGGGCACGTCGGCGCCGGTATTGTGCACGACCAGCACCTTGGACACGCCGGGGCAATCGTCGAGCGCCTTGTCGACATTGGCCTTGAGCGGGATGGTCTTGCCACCGCGCCGGCCTTCATCGGCGGTGATGACCAGGGCCGAATCGCAGTCGTTGATGCGACCGGCCAGGGCGTCGGGCGAGAAGCCGCCGAACACCACCGAATGCACCGCCCCGATCCGGGCGCAGGCCAGCATGGCGTAGGCCGCCTGGGGTATCATGGGCAGGTAGATGGTGACGCGGTCGCCCTTGCGGACGCCCAGCGACTTGAGCACGTTGGCGCAGCGGCAGACCTTTTCGTGCAGCGTGCGATAGGAGATGTGCTCTGCCGCGGCATTGGGATCATCGGGTTCCCAGATAATGGCGATATCGTCGCCATGCGCGCCCAGATGCCGATCGATGCAATTGGCGGCGACGTTGAGCACGCCGTCCTCGAACCATTTGATCGAGACATCGGGATAGGCGAAGCTGGTATTCTTGATCTTGGTGGGAAACCTAACCCAGTCGAGGCGCTTGGCCTGCTCCGCCCAGAATCCATCGGGATCGCTGACCGAACGCGCATACATCTGGTCGTACTGGTCTTTGGTGACATGGGTGCGTGCGATCGCAGCCGCACTCGGCTGGAATACGAGCTGCTCGCTCATACTATCCTCCCTTATCTCTCCCGGCTTCCGTTCTACTGACCCACCCCGCCCCCGGCAAGGCCTTGACTCTGCGACTTAATGGGCAGGGCCCCAGCACCGCCCATTAACTGCCCTGCCCTAGTATGCTTCGAGCCCGGACCGGGTTTTGGTATTATCCGGAGGCAGAGGGAGCACCATCATGGCCGAGATGACCATTCGCGCCGCTACGCCGGGCGATATCGATCTGATCCACCGCGAGCTGATGGATGTGATCGCCACGTCCGAACATTACAATGATCGCTTCAAGGCCCACGAAATGGGGCGGCTGAACAAGAACTTCCTGCGCATCCTGCACGCGCTCGACCCCTGGCACATCATGATCATGTGCGCCGACGGCACGCCGGGCGGCGCCATGGTATCGGGTCCCGAATGCGGCGCCATCTTCCGCTACTGGAGCTGGGTGTTCCCCAGCCACCGCCAGACCAAGCTGGGCATGTTCGGCATGCGCGCCTTCGACGAACACTGGGACAATACCCGCTTCCACAAGGCTTACACCTTCGTGCGACCCGAGAACGAGGTCGCACGGATGCTGCTGCGGCGCTACGGCTACAAGGAAACCTGCCTATTGGAAAAGCACATCTTCGGTCAGGACTACATGCTGATCGAGAAGCCCTATACCAAGGTTTCCGAGGGCTATGACGGCGGCGTCAATATCGGCCGGCTGGGGCTGCTGAAGCGGCGGCTCGGCGGACTGGTCGGGGCCTAGAGAGCGCCGCTCTACTCCGCCGGGACGGCCGCCGCGCGCCGGCTACGGAACCACTGCAAGATCGACACGTCCATCCGGGCCGTATGCAGCACCATCCACCACAGGCTGACCGACCAGATCGTGATGGCTGTAATGGCGGATAGCGCCGCACCCATCAGGCCGAATGCCGGCACCAGCAGCCAATTACCGAGGACCAGCGAACCGATGCCCGCCGCCACGAAGGGCAAGCTGGCATAGGGACGATCGTGGATGGAGAGGACCAGAGCGGCCGGCCCCATCACCGACCGGACGACCAGCGCCAGGCACAGCACGGCCAGCGGCGCGGCGCCAGCCGAGAAACTGGGGCCGAACAGCATCAGCAGCAGCGGGGCAATGATTGCCATGCCGCCGAACAGCACGACCGAAATGATGCTGGCCACAAAATTGGCATCCCCGACCTTGCGCTTGAAGGCCTCGCGATCGGCATTGGCCTCACTCTCGAACATGTCAGGCATGGTGACCGCGTAGACCGCGGCGACACCAAAGGAAATCAACGAGAAGAGGCGCGTGCAGACGCCAAAAATGGCTAGTTCCTCGCGGCTGAGAGCATGACTTAGCAGCAACAGGTCGATATCGAAGAAGAAGTCCGTAGCCAGCGAAATGAGCACCCAGGGCAACGCGAAACGCCACCAGCGAGTTGCTTCGACTGGCCGCGGTTGCACCGTCTCGGAAATGCGGCCGAGGGACCTGAGCACGAAACCGAACTGCACCAGCGCGATCACGACATAACCCGCCGCGACGGCCCATAGCATCACCGAAAACCCTTGCGCGGGTGCGGCGAAGCTCATGGTAGCGAGAAAGGCGGCGATGACGATGAGGGGGCGAAACATGGTGTCGGCGAAGAAGCCGGCAAACGGGCGCTTGAGACCGATCAGCAGTGCGCTGTTGACATAGACCATGGCCGTGGCGAAGGCGAACAGGGTCACCGGAACGAAGTGCTGGGCCAGCACGCTCTCGCCCTGCCCCAGCAGCGTTAGCAGTAGTGGGCCGCCGAGCAGCACCAGGGCGAGCGTGAGCAGCACATGCCCATAGGATCGCGTCATGAACCTGATGAACTGGTGCCGATCACCCTTCGCGCGGTATTCGGCCGCGAAATAGGTGCCCACTGTGTGGAAACCCAGAGGCATCACCACCGCAATCAGGTTTACCGTGGCAATGACGATGAGGTATTCGCCGAGCAGTTCCGGCCCCCAGATGCGCGCGATCAGCGCCTGAACCAGAAAAATCAGCCCCGCACCCGCCAGTCGCGCCCCGAAGATGATGCCTGATTGCGACGCCAGGCGCCGGTGGAGGCTCATTCCGCGGCCTCGTCGGCCTCGTGCTTGACCTGGTTGGCCCTGGTCTTTGGATTGCGCCAGCCATCGATGGTGCGGCGCAGCGCGTGGATCATGTCGCGGGCGGCAAAGGCACCCGTGCCCAGCAGCAGGGCGAGCGGATGATCGGCATAGTTGGCGACCGGCGGTACGGGACGGATGACGCCAGCGTCGCCGACCATGCCCTTCTTGAACTGGTGCAGCCCCTGAAAGCCATCGGTACCGCCCAGGTCGTACCAGGTGGCCGTGGTATTGTCGCGCAGCCAGCGAATGATGTGCCAATGCATGAAATAGCCGGCGCGCAGCGGCAGCGCCCTGTCGTTGGTGGCGCCGTAGAGATAGACCGCCCGGTCCCCCGCCTTGAAGATCAATGCGCCGGCGACCAACTCCCCTTCGTGCCGCACGAAGAACAGTTCGGGTCGCAGCGCAGGCACATCGACGGCCATCAGCGCCGGCACGGTTTCATAGGCCGAGTGGTCGGTGAACTGCTTGCGATCGGCCATGACGGCATAGAGCGCGTCGAAGTCCGCGATGCGTTCGGGGCCGGCATGCTCGAAGGTCAAGCCCGCCTTGTCCGCCTTGTTGAGTTGCCGCCGCCAGGTCTGGTGGAAGCTCTTGCGCTGCGCCGCGTCGTCGAGACGCAGATTAACGATGTAGCGGTCGGGGAAACCCAGTTCGGACCCGCGCCTGAACCCGCGGGCTACGAGCCGCTCGTACTCCCGGTTGGTCGCATTGATCGAGGCGCGCGGCAACACTGAGAGCATCTGCCGCTTGCCCGTGGCGTAAGCGGCAATCATCGCCTCGATTATCCCCGCATGAATGGCCTCGGCATCGGGGCGCGAGACATCCTTGAGCATCGGCGCCCACTTGGACACGGCAATGCGCGCGAGACCCAGCGGCAGCGATTGCAGCATGATGAGGGCGCCGCCGACGATCTCGCCGTCGAGGAGGAACAACATCGGCTCCTGCTTGACCGAGGGCCAGCGCGTGGCGGCGAAGGCGTGCATCTGCTCCTGGCAGACCTCGTCGAAACCAGCGATGGTGCGGTCCCACTCGGCGCCATCGACAATGCGGGTCTGGAGCCGAAGCGTGGCGGAACCCGCGACGCGTGGCGCCTGGCTGCTGAATTCGTCCGCCTGGACCAGTCGATCGGCAATGAGGGACATCGGCACTGCTTCCCGCTCGTATCAATTGAGCGGGAAGCTAGACCTGTCAGGTGAGCAAATCCCTATTGCGGCAAGGCAAATGCCGCAAACTTGGG
>JAKFDU010000090.1:0-2725 GCA_036675975.1 Devosia sp.
GGGGTGCCCTTCTCTTTGGTTACTTTCTCTTGGGCAAGCAAGAGAAAGTGACTCGCCCGTGAGGGGCGAAACCAGAACCCTGGTTCGACACGTTAATGAACCAGTTCCAGAAGCAGAGAGCGCCGTGATCAGAAAACACAAACTTGCCAGTCCGGTGTCAATCGGCACCTCCCCGAAATTCCGCGTAGAACCTTTTTTATGGAATTTCGCCAGCGCCGGGCAGGCACACGGCGCAAGGCGACGCAACCGTGCCAATGGCATCCTGAAGAGTCGCCAAGCCATTGACCTGCAATGGTTCAGGCAGCCGCACGAGGATGCATCCGCACATCATTCTGACCACTAAGTCAAGTATTTGTACTCATAAACAACAATTTTTGTACACATTTTTGTAAAAACTAATGTTCAACTTTTAATTTTCTGTGTACAACAGCCAAACACGCCTTCCCTTTCGCGGCAGCCGTCGCCATGACGCACCGGCATTTGCGGGGCTCAAGCGGTAAACACGGAACGGAACGTGCAGACAATCCTCCTCAGGTGCGTGCCCCAAAGGTGCCCAAGACAAGATTCCAGGAGCTGTCCATGTCCACAGAAGACTTCCACATCAAGCAGATCGACACCTCGTTGCACAACGCGGACCTGGCGCCCTTGCCGCCCGCGCAGCGCAAATGGGGCTGGTTCGAGATCTTCAACGTCTGGTCCAACGACATCCAGAGCCTGTTCGGCTACACCCTGGCCGCCACCCTGTTCATCTCCTACGGCCTCAACGGCTGGGCGGTGCTGGCGGGAATCGTCCTGGCCGGCTTCATCGTCATGGGCCTGGTGCAGCTGACCGGCAAGCCCAGCGTCAAGTACGGCATCCCCTTCCCGGTCATGGCCCGCGCCAGCATGGGCGTGCGCGGCGCCAATTTCCCCGCCGTGGTGCGCGGCATCGTGGCGATCTTCTGGTACGGCGTGCAGACCTACTTCGCCTCCACCGCCGTGGCCCTGCTGATCAATTCGCTGATGGGCAACCCCACCGGCGCCGGCGCCAGTTTCCTCGGCATGACCGCAGTCGGCTGGCTGTCCTACGTGATCGTCTGCGCCTTCCAGGTCGCCCTGTTCATCCGCGGTATCGACTGGATCACCAAGTTCCTCAACTGGGCCGGCCCGCTGGTCTACCTGGTGATGATCGCGCTGATGCTGATGATCTGGTACAAGGCCGGCCCCAGCCTGCTCAGCGAGCTGGGCAGCATCTTCCGCGGCACCGGCGAGTACGCCGCCGGCCCGCTCGCCGCCTTCGTCGCGGTGGTCGGCACCATGGTCGCCTACTTCGCCGCGGTGGTGATCAACTACGGCGACTTCGCCCGCTTCGTGAAGAGCGAGAAGCAGATGACCGCCGGCAACTTCCTCGGCCTGCCGGTGAGCCTGGCGATCTTCTCGCTGATCGCCCTGGTGATCACCGCCGGCACCGTGGTGGTGTTCGGCGAAACCCTGACCAACCCCACCGACATAGTCGCCCGGGTCGACAGCCTGAGCCTGACCATCATCGCCGCGCTGACCTTCTTCGCCGCCACGGTCGGCATCAACCTGGTCGCCAACTTCATCCCGCCGGCCTACGACATCGCCAACCTGGCGCCGGCGCATATCAGCGCGCGCACCGGCGGCTTCATCACCGCGGCGATCGCCTTCTTCATCGGCGCGCTGTGGGTCGCCTTCATCAGCAACGTCGGCATCGCCGCCTTCGTCGACACCCTGGGCGCGGTGCTGGCGCCGCTGTACGGGATCATCGTCGCCGACTACTACCTGGTGCGCCGGCAACAGCTCGACCTGCAACACCTGTTCTCGGCCGAGGCCGGCACCACCTACCACTACGATGCGGGGTGGAACCGCAAGGCGATGATCGCCTTCGCCATCGCCTCGGTGTTTTCCGTCGCCTCGGTGTGGACCCCCGCGCTGAGCAGCCTGTCCGGCTATTCCTGGCTGTTCGGCGCCCTGCTCGGCGCGCTGCTGCACTACCTGCTGATGCGCAAGCACTGCGCGGCCAAGGCACCGGCCGCGGCGCTCGGCTCGCGTAGCTGACAACCCTGTCCCCGTTGAGTGCATGGGCCTGGGCCGTGCACTCGACGGGGGCCTCCGCCTCCTGCCTGACTAGGCTTTCGATGCCCGCACGATGTGCGCCGGCGAGGCGAAGACCACCTCTCCCTCCGCAGTCACATAGCGGCCGAGGGCCTGCTCCGCCTCGGCGAGGATGCGCGCAATCACTTGCTCATCGAGATTGACCCCCATTACAGGCAACCAGCCCCGCAGATCCGCCTCGACCATGGCGCGAATGCTGGGAAAGCGCGCCGTACCCGTGTGGCTGGTAATGCTCGGCGACTCGGCCCCGGCTGCGGTAAACAGCGCCTGCAACGCCTGCTTATCCCCGAGCACGAATGGCGCTCGCAGCGCATCGGCAGCCTGTTGACCGGCGAGCCGCGCCAGCAGCGCCACTTCGGCCGCATAGGCCGGCGTATTCTCCAGTGAGTCCCAGACGGCAACCGCCAGTCGCCCACCCGGTACCAGCACCCGCAGCATTTCGCGCAAGGCTTGCTGGCGATCGCCGAAGAACATCAGGCCGAACTGACTGACGACCGCGTCGAACGACTGGTCGGGGTAAGGCAGCGCTTCCGCCATCCCCTCTCGCCAGTCGATATCGGGCGCCAGCCGTGCGGCGACGGCGAGCATTCCCGGATTGGCATCCAGGCCG
>JAKFDU010000091.1:0-1579 GCA_036675975.1 Devosia sp.
GCACATCATCACCACGATCGCGGAGATGACGAAGCTCTTGGGCAAGGTCGGATCGTCGCCGGTGATCGAAGCCGAGACCACCATGGTCACGATCGGCAGCCAGGCGAGCGGGCTGATCGGACGCATTACCTGCACCAGCGGATTGATCGCCGCGTTGAACCGCTTCGACATGCCGGCGACCAGGCCCAACGGGACGGCGACCAGCGAGGACAAGGTGACGCCCATCGCCACCGTCTTGAGCGAGGTGAAGATCTGGTCGACGAACGTCGGCGGCCCGGAATAGAGCTGGCCGCTGGCCACCGCCGCCGCCGCATCGGCACGCGCGGCGGAGAATTCGACCATCAGGCCCTTGAACGCGTCCCAGACATCGCCGGGACCCGGCAGGACGCCCAGCGAGGTCTGCACCATCGGCGCCATCGCTGTCCACAGGCCGAGGAAGGCGAGCACCCCCACCACCGGTGGCCACGCTGCGTCGAACCACTCCCTGCCCGGCGGCAGCTTCACCCTCAGCTTCGGGCGCTTGCGCATGGCTGCATCCCCGGCGGGCGCCGCAGCCGCGCTTGCGACGGCTGTACTTGCGACAGCCGTCCCCATCGGCGGCGCGACTTCCGCGCCCGTCGCCGCCAAGTCGTCTTTTGCCAACGTCGCGACCGTCATGACGCCCGTCCTCACTTGACGCCAGCAGGCGTGACTGTCTGGCCCTGCTTCAGGCCGATGGCAAAGCCCGCGGCATAGGCGGCGGGCTGCTTGGCATCGAAGGCCACGCCGTCGATCGCCGGCTGGGTATAGACCCGGAAGCCATCGGTCTGGGGGAAGTCGGCGGTGTCAGCCTTGCCGTCGGCGATCAGCGATTGGGCGGCCAGGATGTACAGATCGGGACGGTAAGCCGCCTTGGCGGTGTCGAAATACCACTGATCGGGCTTCGCCTCGGCGAGCTGCCCCCAGCGGCGCATCTGGGTCAGGTACCAAATGGCGTCCGAGTAGTAGGGATAGCTGGCGTATTGGCTGAAGAACAGATTGAACTGCGGCGTGTCGCGGGTATCGCCTTCGCCAAAAGTGAACTTGCCGGTCATCGAGGCCATCAGCACCTTCTCGTCGGCGCCGACATATTTCGACTGGGCCAGGATCTTGACCGCTTCGGCCCGGTTCTTGCCGTTGTCGGCATCGAGCCACTTGGCAGCGCGGATCAGCGCGCGCAGGACGGCCTGGGTGGTCTTGGGGTTCTTGCGGGCGAAATCCTCGGTCAGACCGAAGACTTTCTCGCCGGTCAGTCCGGCGATGTCCGGATCGACGACGATCGGCACGCCGATCTTCTTCGCAACCGAGGCCTGGTTCCAGGGTTCGCCCACCGAATAGCCGTCGATGGTGCCGGCCTCCAGCGTGCTCGGCATCTGTGGCGGCGGCGTGACCGAGAGCTGGACTTCCGCGCCGGTAGTGCCTGCGGTATCGACGGGTAGGCAATAGCCGGGGTTCAAACCACCGGCCGCCAACCAGTAACGCAGGATGTAGTTGTGGGTCGAGACCGGGAAGACCATGCCCATCTTCAAGGGCTTGCCCTGCGACTTCATCCTGGCGACCA
>JAKFDU010000092.1:0-32703 GCA_036675975.1 Devosia sp.
TCGACCAGTTCGGCCGGCGCGCCTAGATGGGCCGCCAGGGCGCGGACGCGGCGCTTGTTGAGGCCCGACAGCGGCAGGATATCGGCCGCGCCATCGCCGAATTTGGTGAAGAACCCCATCAATGCCTCGGCGGCATGATCGGTGCCAATGACCAAGCCGCGCGTGGCGCCGGCGATGGCGAATTGCGCGATCATGCGCTGACGCGCCTTGATATTGCCCAGGATGAAATCCTCCCGCCCCGCATCGCCGATCGACAGGCCACTGAGTTTGAGCGAGGCCAGCATGGCGTCGGCGGCCGGCTTGATGTCGACCTTGAGCACCTGGTCTGCGCCAATGGTGTCGAGCGCGCGCTGCGCGTCGCTTTCGTCGGCCTGCACACCATAGGGGAGCCGCACGGCGATGAACCTGGCCTCGTATCCGGACTGGCGGAGTTCGCCGACGGCGCGTTGCGCCAGCAGCGCCGCAGCCAGCGAATCGACGCCGCCGCTGATGCCGAGCACATAGGTCGTGAGCCCCGAAGCGCGTAGATAGGTGCCCAGGAAATCCCTGCGCCGCCGTACCTCGGTCGCCGCGTCAAAATCGGGGCGAACACCCAGGGCCTCAATGATCTCTTGCTGTTCCGTCACGGTCGACCTCGTCAAATTGTGCTCGTCGATGGCAGGGCTTTCCCAAACGTATCGCCTCCGGCGCCAGCGGCGTCCATCCCCTTGACCTCCCGCTGTTCCATGCTGGGTTTGCTGACAGGGTCATACCCCGTCTAATCCGCCGTGGCGCGCAGCATGCGCTTGAGGGTGTCATTGCGAAACACGAAGTGCTCGGCGAGCGCCCCGATCACGTGGAAGCCGATGGCCGGCACCAGGATCAGCCGCCCGATCTCATGCAGGTCCGCCGAGAACTCGATGCCAAAGAACCAGGCAATGGCCCCGGTCAGCGGCATGAAGAAGATGAAACCATAAAGCAGGACATGCGTGGCATGGCCCAGCCAGTTGAGGACCGCCGGCGTGCCTTCATGGGGTGCTGGCGCGCCGCGCCTGGCGCGGATGGCCAGCCGGATGGCGGCCAGCGCGAGAATGGTGATGCCGACCGAGACATGCAGCAAGGCGCCGCCCATCTCGTCGATGCGTTCGCCATCGAGCCGGTCGGAAAAGGCGTGCTGCATCGCCTCGTTGACGAAGAGCTGGAGGATCACCAGCGCCGCAATGGTCCAGTGCAGCGCGATCTGGATTGTCGAATAGCCTTTTGGCTGCGGCATGTGACGTCCTGTGCTTGGGCTCAAGCAGGAACTCATCGGAGGAGGCTGCGTTCCCCCCACGCACATCATGGCGGGGGCGAATGGGGCAGGAGGACACGAGCAGCGCGGGACGGGTCCGACGACTGGCGCTCGCCGCGCTTGTGGCGCTGTGGTTCGCGGGCTGCAATCCTGAGCAGAGTGCGCTCCACCCCGCCGGCGAGGATGCTGCCGAACTCGCCACGCTGTTCTGGTTCATGACCGTTTCCGGTGCGCTGGTCTGGTGCGTCATCATGGGCGCGGCGGTCTATGCCGTACTGGGCAAGAAGCGCCCGCGCAGCGAGCGCTTTGCGGATCGCTTCGTGTTCTTCGGCGGCGTGGCGTTTCCCACCATTGGCCTCGCGGCGCTATTGGTGTTCGGGCTGGCTCTGCTGCCCAACTGGGCCGAGGCGGATGCGCCGGACCTGCGTGTGCATGTCACCGCAGAGCAATATTGGTGGCGGCTGGTCTATGAGGCCGAGGGTGGGTCACGGGTCGCCACTGCCAACGAAGTCCACTTGCCGGTCGGCGCGACGGCCGAATTCGCCCTCGCCAGTACGGACGTCATCCATTCCTTCTGGATACCCGCGCTGGGCGGCAAGATGGACGCCATTCCAGGGCGCACCAACCTGTTGCGGCTGACGCCGACCAAGGTGGGCGTCTATCGCGGCGTGTGTGCGGAATTCTGCGGCCCCTCGCATGCGCTGATGGCTTTCCCCGTGGTGGTGCACGAGCCGGAGGATTATGCCGCCTGGCTTGAAGCACAGCGCAAGCCCGCCACCGCTGCTGGCGCCGAAACGTTCCTCTCCGCCGGATGCGGCGCCTGCCACGTCGTGCGCGGCGTCAGTGAGAGCGGCGCAGTCGGTCCGGACCTGACCCATTTTGCCCGCCGCCGCAGTATCGGTGCCGGCACGCTCGACCTCACGAGGGCCAATCTCGAAGACTGGCTTGTGGCCCCCAGCCATATCAAGCCGGGCGTCCGCATGCCGTCCTTTGCAACGCTGACTGATGCCGAGCGCGGCGCGATAGTCGATTTCCTGCTGGAGCTCAAATGACCGATACGGCAGCGCAGGAGAGGCGATTGGCCAAAGCCTGGGCCCAGCCCAAGGGCTGGCGGTACTTTTCCGACGTCAACAACTCGGTGATCGGGCTCTGGTACATCTCGGCCTCCTTCGCCTTCATGCTGTTTGGCGGGGCGCTGGCGCTGATCATCCGCCTGCAGCTGGCGGTGCCCGACAACAACCTCGTCTCGGCCGAAACCTACAACCAGGTCTTCACCCTGCATGGCACGGTGATGATGTTCCTGTTTGCCGTGCCCATCTTCGAGGCGGTGGCGATCCTTATCCTGCCGGCCATGCTGGGCGCGCGCGACCTGCCGTTTCCCCGCCTTTCTGCCTTCGGTTTCTGGTGCTTCGCCATTGGCGGCGTGTTCGTCTGCGGCTCGATCTTCTTCAACGCCGCGCCCGATGCGGGCTGGTTCATGTACCCGCCGCTGTCCACCGAGCAATCGGGCATCGGCGCTGATATCTGGCTGCTGGGTCTCAGCTTCATCGAGGTCGCCTCGATCGCTGCGGCGGTGGAGCTGATCGTGGGCGTGCTCAAGTGCCGCGCGCCGGGCATGCATATCAACCTCACCCCGCTCTATGGCTGGTATGTGCTGATCGTCGGGGCGATGATCCTCTTCGCCTTTCCGCCGCTGATCGCCGGTGATTTCCTTTTCGAGCTCGAACGCGCCTTCGACTGGCCATTCTTCGACGTGACGCGCGGCGGCGATCCGCTGCTGTGGCAGCACCTGTTCTGGATCTTCGGGCATCCCGAGGTCTACATCGTCTTTCTGCCGGCCATTGCGCTCCTGGCGATGATCATCCCCACCTTCGCCCAGCGGCCGATTGCCGGCTATTCCTGGATCGTGCTCTCGGCCATAGGCACCGGCTTCCTCAGCTTCGGGCTCTGGGTGCATCACATGTTCACCACCGGCCTGCCGGCAATTTCGCTAGGGTTTTTCTCGGCAGCGTCGGAGGCGGTGGCCATCCCCACCGGCATCCAGCTTTTCGTCTTCATCGCCACGGTCATGCTGGGCAACGTGGTGCGCACGGTACCCATGCTCTACTGCCTGGGAGCGCTGGCGACCTTCATCATTGGCGGGCTGACCGGGGTCATGATCGCGGTGGCCCCGTTCGATTTCCAGGTACACGACACCTATTTCATCGTCGCCCACCTGCACTACACGCTGATTGGCGGCATGCTGTTCCCAGTCATTGCCGGGGTGCAATACTACTACCCCTTCGCCACCGGCAAGATGCTGTCGCGCCGGCTGGGCATCTGGTCGTTCTGGCTCAGCTTCATCGGTTTCAATGTCACCTTCCTGCCCATGCATCTGACTGGGCTGCTGGGCATGCCTCGGCGTGTCTTCACCTACGGCGCCGAGCGCGGCTGGGACCTGCTCAACCTGGTTTCGACTGTTGGCGCCTTCACCTTCGCGGCGGGGTTCCTGCTCTTCGTCTGGGACTGCGTGCGGCCCAAAGGCAAGGAGCCCAATGCGCCCCGCAATGCCTGGAATGCCGGCACGCTCGAATGGACAGGCAAGGTGCCATCAGACTCCTGGGGACTGCGCTCCATCCCACAGATCAATAGCCGCTATCCTCTGTGGGACGACAAGGACCTGCTCGCCACCATCGACGAGGGCCGCGGCCTGCTCGCGGACGCCAAGGAGGGTCGGCGCGAGACGCTGGTCACCTCGGTGCTCGATGCCGAACCGCTGCAGGTCTTGCGGGTGGGAACGCCGACCTGGTTGCCCATGCTGGCGGCTATCGGCCTGGCTGGCGTCTTCATCTTCCCGGTGTGGAAACTGTGGTGGCCGACGCTGGGTAGCAGCCTGTTCTTTCTGGCTGTCCTGCTCCGGTGGCTGTGGACCGGCACGGCGGAAATACCTGAAAAGCGGAGCAAGGATATCGGCGACGGGCGCCGGGTGCCGCTTTACGCTGCCGGGCCCCGCTCCACCGGCTGGTGGGCCATGTTCATCACGATGACCGGCGATCTCACCGCCTTTCTCGCCGTGCTGTTCGGCTACTTCTTCTTCTGGACCATCCATCCCGATTTTCCCCCTGTCGGTATCGACGGGCCGGGCTGGCAGTGGCCGTTGGTGGCGGCCGGGCTGACGCTGCTGACCTGGGGGGTGACGCTGGGGGCAAGGCTGAGCAATGCGGCCGGCAGGGTGATGCTTTCGCGCGCACTGCTGGTGGCAGGTCTGATCGGCGCCGTGCTAACCGGGCTGACGCTGCTGGCGGGGCCGTGGACATCGGGGCTCGATCCAACCGCGCATGCCTATCCGGCCATCGTCTGGGGGCTGGTGGTGTGGATCGTGGCGCATCTGCTGGCGGGTATCATCGCCCAGGCCTACGCGCTCGCCCGTTCCGTCTTTGGCAAGCTAACGCCGAGCCATGACGCGGACCTGTGGAACGTCACGCTCTACTGGCACTTCACCGGCTTCTGCGCGTTGCTCACGGCAATGGTCATCGGAGGCTTCCCGCTGCTGCAATGAGTGCCCAACGCGCCCATAACGAAGTCGAACGCGAGACCGGTCACGGCACCGATCTGTGGCGGGTCATTGCCGCGCCCATCGTCTGGGCCCTGCATTTCCTGTTCTGCTACGTCTATGCGGCGATCTATTGCGAGAAGACCGGGCGCGGCGCTTCGCTCGACCAACCGACGCTGGTGGTCATCGGCGCGACCGTGGTGGCGCTGGCGCTGATCGGGCTCTCGACCCATCACATCTGGCGCGTGCGGGCGCGCAGCCTCACCGACAACGACTTCGATTTCGAGCATAACACGCCCGAGGAGCGGCACCGGTTCCTCAGCCATGTGGCGCTGATGCTCTGTGTGCTGTCGACGGTGGCGGTGCTCTACGTCACTATCCCCATGCTCTACCTGTCGACCTGCCGATGATCGACCGCTGGCTAACCTTCGCGGGAACTGGCGTGCTGCTGCTGGCCTGGCTGGGCCCGCTGCCGTCCATGGTGACAAGCAGCTTTGCCGCACACATGACATTGCACATGACTTTGGTCGGCATCGGTATTCCGCTGCTGGCGGCGGGGGTCGGGCCATGGGTGGCGGCCCGGGGCTGGCTGCGCTCGCAGGTGGCGCTGGCGATCGCCGTCAGCGTCATTGATCTGGTCGTCGTCTGGGGCTGGCATGCGCCGACCTTGCATCATGCCTCGCGCACGCAGCCCTGGGCGCTGGCAGTTGAACAGCTCAGCTTTGCCCTCGTCTCGCTGCTGGTCTGGCTGGTAGCGCTGGCCAGTACGAGCGAAACGCGGCGCAGCGCCGCGCTGGCAGGCGCCATGGCGCTGTTTTTCACCTCCATGCACATGACCTTGCTGGGGGCGCTGATCGGACTGGCGCCGCGCCCGATCTATGGCGGGCACCATGCTGCGACAGGCCTGCCCGCCCTCGCCGATCAGCAACTGGGCGGCGTCATCATGCTGGGCATTGGCGGCGTCATCTACCTGGCCGGTGGGCTGGTGCTGATGGCGCGGGTGTTGCAGCGGCAGGCAACGACATGACCGACCTCAAGCCATACCTGATCGGCGCCGGCCTGGGCATGCTTGGCCTCGCCTTCGTGCCGCTCAGCGGGTTGCTCCCGAGCTCGGCCGAGCCGGGGCAGATGCCGGTGCTCGATTGGTATTTCAACCTGGCGGCACAGCAGGCGATCACCCTGCGCTCCATCGGTGTGGTCGTACCAGCGCTCGACGCATCGGGCATGGTCGAGCGGGGAGCAGGGCACTATGAAATGGTCTGTGCCGATTGCCATGGCAGTCCTGTTGCGCCCGCCCAGCAATTTGCGCTCAATCTCAGCCCCAGCCCGCCGCCGCTGGTCGAGCGCATGGCGCAGTGGCATCCGGAGGCGCGGGTGTTTGCCACGGTCAAGCACGGTATTCGCCGCACCGCCATGCCGGGCTGGCCGACGCAGATGCGCGACGACGAGGTCTGGGACATGGTGGCTTTCCTGCGCGCTTTGCCCGAACTCGACGCGGCAGCCTATGGCGCGATGACCAAGGGGGCGACGGACAATGACTGTTCCCGTTGCCACGGCGAGAACGGGGAGGGCACGGTGCCCGGAGCTCCGCGGCTCGATATCCAGAGCCCCATCTATATCGAGGCGGCGCTCAAGGCATTTCGCGACGGCACCCGGGAGAGCGGTACGATGATGGCTGCGGCACGGACTCTGACTGACGCGCAGATAGAGGAACTAGCGCTGAAATATGGCCGCCAGGTAGCCATTGCGCCCGGGCGAAGGTCAGCCGAGGCGGGAGAGATCGCGAGACTGGGCATTGCCGACCGTGATGTGCCGGCGTGCGACTCCTGTCACGGCGCAAGGGGACGCCCGGGTTACCCAAAGCTCGACGGTCAGGATGCAGACTACCTGCTGACCCAACTCAAGCTGTTCAAGCAGCTTGGCACCGACCGGGGCGGCACCAATGGGCATATCATGGCCGAGGTGGTGCGGGGGCTCGAGGACGAGCAAATGGAGGCGCTGGCGGAGTGGTTCGGGCGATAAGACTGGCGCTACTGCGACGCATCCTGCGCCGGCAAGGCATAGGCGATCACCGCGTCGCTGATCGGGGTTTCCATGAAGTGGTGGCCACCGGGAGCGATGACCACGAACTGGCGTCCGTCCGCTTCGTAGACAATGGGCGTCGTTTGCCCGCCGCCGGGCAGCACATCGGTCCAGACGGTCTCGCCGGTTTCGACATCGATGGCGTGGATCAGGTCATCTGTCGTTGCAGCGACGAAGATCAATCCGCCAGCCGTCACCACCGGCCCACCATTGTTGGGCGTGCCGATATCGAGCGGCAGCATCGAGGGAATGCCGAACGGACCATTCTTGCGGGCGGATCCGAAGGGGCGGTCCCACACGGTTTCGCCGGTGGCCAGATCGATGGCGCGGATGCCGCCATACGGGGGCTGCTTGCACAATAGCCCCGTGCCCATGCGCCAGCCGGCATTGACGTCGATGGCATAGGGTGAGCCTACCTGCGGACCGGCCTCGCCCAGCACGGTTTCGCCGCCGCTATCGGGCGCATAGATTGGCGCCAGGCCCGCGGCATCCGCCTCCTCGCGGGGCACCAGCCGATTGTGGTTGGGCATGTCGTTGTAGTTGGCGATGAGCAGGCCGCGTTCGGCATCGATGGCGATGCTGCCCCAGTCATTGCCGCCGTTATAGCCGGGATACTGGATCCAGGACTGGTCGCTGGTGGGTGGCGTGTAAAGCCCCTGGTAGCTCGATTGCTTGAACTGGATGCGGCACCAGAGCTGATCGAGCGGCGTCATGCCCCACATGTCGGCTTCGGTGAGCGTGGGAAAAGCTAACGTGTGATACGCCGAGAACGGCTGGGTCGGTGACAGATAGTCCGGCTCGACACCGCCCTGTGGCACCTCCCGCTCCTCCACCGCGAACAGCGATTCGCCGGTGGCGCGATCGAGGACGTAGATATCGCCTTGCTTGGAGGCGAGAACGACCGCCGGACGCGGCCCATCCGCGGCAGGAAAATCGATCAGCGTCGGTTGGCTGCCCAGGTCATAGTCCCAGACGTCGTGATGCACGGTCTGGAAGTGCCAGATATCGTTGCCCGTGGTGACGTCGACGGCCACCAGCGAGGTCGCGTATTCGTTCTCCAGCTCGCTACGGTTGGAGCCGTAATAGTCTACCGAGGAATTGCCGAGCGGCAGGAAGACCAGCCCCAGTTCCTCGTCCCCTGCCGCGGTGGTCCACATATTGGGCGTGCCGCGGGTATAGACCTCGCCTTCGGCCGGTTCGCCCCGGTTGCCGGGATTGCCCAGATCCCAGGCCCAGGCAAATTCGCCGGTTACGGCATCAAAGCCCCGCACCACGCCGGACGGCGCATCCTCGGCCTGCCCGTCCTTGACCTGGGCGCCGATGACAGCGATGCCCCGCACGATGGTCGGGGCGGAGGTCACGGCGTACCAGCCGGGCACGGTGTTGCCGATGCCTTCCTCAAGGTTGACCTGGCCATTCTCGCCGAAATCGGCGCAGGGCTGGCCGGTCTGCGCGTCCACCGCCAGGAGGCGCGCATCGAGCGTGCCCCATAGAATGCGGGTGGCGCAGGCGCTATCGGGCGCCGCATCGGGCACGGCATAGTAGGCTACGCCGCGGCAGGTGGCGCCATAGGGGATGGCGTCGGCGGCAACTTGCGGGTCGAAACGCCATTCCTCGCCACCGGTGGCGGCGTCAATGGCGAGGACAATGCCCATAGCCGTGCACATATAGAGATCGTCGCCGACCTTGAGCGGCGTGTTCTCAGGCGAATATTTGCCTTCCGCCGCCTCGGAGGGCAGGTCGCCGGTGTTGAACTCCCAGGCCCGTTCGAGCTGGACGACATTGTCGGGCGTGATCTGGTCGAGCGGCGAATAGCGCGCCGCTGCATAAGTGCCGCCATAGGCAGGCCAGTCGGTGCCCACCTCAAGCTGGGCCAGCGCCGGCCGGGGAGCAATGGACGGCTCCGCCGCAAGCGCTGGCTTGGCTGGGACCGTCTGTGCTGGATCGGCGGGTGCCGCCGTCGGTGCCGGGTCGGTGGTCGCTGGAGCCGGCGCGGTCGGCGTTGTCTCCTGCGCCAGCAACTGTGGTTGCTGTGCCGAGGTCACGATGAGGCTGGAAGCACCGAGCGCCACCACGCCAATGGCCGCAGCAGCCAGTGCCGCCCGTCCGCCGGCAAAGCGTCCGCGCAATGCAGGAATGACGCTTAGCACGAGGATCAGGATGATTGTCGGCGCCACGAGACGAGGCACCTGGGCCCAGCCGTCCATGCCGCGTTCCCACAGCGCCCAGATCAGGGTCCCGACAAAGGTCAGGAGATAAATCCAGACCGCCCTCATGGATTGGCGGAACAGAAACCACGCCGTCAGCAGCAGGCCCAGCCCCGCCAGAGCATAATACCAGGAGCCGCCGAGGGTGATGAGCCAGATGCCGCCGGCCAGGATCGGCAGGCCGAAGATGACAAGAATGACCGCGAGGGCGACAACGGCCCAATATCCAAATCCCCTGACGCCGCCTGCCATGTCGCTCTCCCGCGCAAAGATGCTGCTTGCGGAACGAGCGCGGGCCCATGCGGTTCCCGCAGAGCTTTGGCTAGCGGGCGCCTCCCGTCCGGGCCGCAGACAGGGCTTGGCTGCCATTCATGAAATAGCGGTCGAACAGCGGGCTGGTGGCGGCGCCGATAGCGCGCGCATTGCCGCCGACCACCCCGGCTTCGATGCGTGGGGCGATCAGGCCGCGCATGTCCTGGTTAACAAGGTAGCGCCGCGTGCGCTCGACCAGCGCCTGCTTGACCGGTTCGGGGAAGGCGCCGTCGATCAGGATGGCCTCGAAGTCGATCACGGCGCAGACCGACAGGCTGGCCTTGGCCAGCTCCTGCGCGGTCTGGCCGAGCCACGGCTCAACGAAGCGGCTGAGACGGCTCCAGTCCTGCGGCTGGCTCCACAGCTCCTGCGGGTCGATGCCGAATTCGGCAAGACGGGCCTCGAGCAGATGGATTGAGGCCGTGTCGATCAGTTGCTGGCTTTCGCCATGCGGACCGAAGCTGCGCAGCGACCCCAGGGCGCCGGCATTGCCCTGATGCCCCTGATAGACCGAGTGGTTGAGCACCACGCCGCCGCCGATAAAGGCGCCGATGAAGAAGTAGGCATAGTCGCGGAACTCCTTGCCGCGGCCATAGATATGCTCGGCCTGGCAGCCGGCCGTGGCATCGTTGACCACGCTGACCGGCAAATCGGTGAAACGCGCCAACTCGGCGTGAAAGTCGATGTCCTTCCAGGAAATGAACTCCTCGGTCGTCGCGCCGACCAAGTCGTTCCACTTCCACAGCTCGAACGGGGTGGCGATGCCGACGCCGCAGATGCGTTCCAACTCGGCTGGCGTGCAACGGGCCAGTATCGAGGCCATGCCGTCCTCGACGAAGCGGAGAATTGGTCCCGGCATGGGGTACTTGTAATGCAGTTGGAGTTGGTCACGGACGGTGCCGCGAAAGTCGGTCAGCAGCAGCACGGCGCTGCGCCGGCCAATCTTGCAGCCAAAGGACAGCACGCCGCCATCGGCCAGGCTCATCGGCACCGAAGGCTTGCCGACCTTGCCCTTGATCGGCGTACCGCGGGCGAGCAGGCCCTCCGACTCCATCTCGCGCAGGATGATCGACACCGTCTGCGGTGACAGGTTTGCCATGCGCGCCAGGTCGCTGCCGGCGGTGGGGCCGTTGCGCTGCAGCAGGGTCAGCAGCAGCCGTTCGTTGTAGTCACGAACGCCGCTCTGGTTCACACCGCTGCTGAGGGATCGGATGATTGTAGGGCCCATGGCGGGCAACATAGTGGGAGCTTCGGCAGGGCGAAAGACAAATAAATAAATAAAGTAGATTTATATATTGACGGGGAGATTTGAACTGGCCACGATAGGGTGTCCAATCAATGATAGGTCGGCGCGAACGGGGAGGAGCCCGGTTCGGCGTCGACCACAGGGAGTGAAAATGAACAAGCTGCTTTTGAGCACGGCACTGTGCCTTGCCGTCCTTTCGGTTCCCGCCATGGCGCAGGAGGTCTCGGCCTGCCTGATCACCAAGACCGACACCAACCCCTTCTTCGTCAAGATGCGCGAAGGCGCCGAAGCCAAGGCCGCCGAGCTCGGCGTGGCTCTCAAGTCCTTTGCCGGCAAGGTGGATGGCGACCATGAAACCCAGGTTGCCGCTATCGAAACCTGCATTGCCGACGGCGCCAAGGGTATTCTGATCACTGCCTCGGACACCTCGGCCATCGTCAAGTCTGTGCAGCAGGCGCGTGATGCGGGCCTCCTGGTGATCGCCCTCGATACGCCGCTGACCCCAGGCGATGCCGCCGACGCCACTTTCGCCACCGACAACTTCATTGCCGGCGAACTCATCGGCAAGTGGGCCGCTGGCACGCTGGGCGCCGAGGCTGCCAATGCCAAGATCGCCATGCTCGACCTGGCGGTCAGCCAGCCGACCGTCGACGTGCTGCGCGACCAGGGCTTCCTGCAGGGCTTCGGCATCGAACTGGGCGATCCCAACAAGTGGGGCGATGAAAGCGATCCGCGCATCGTCGGCCATGACGTCACCGCCGGCAATGAGGAAGGCGGCCGCAAGGCCATGGAAAACCTGCTCGCCAAGGATCCGATGATCAACGTGGTCTACACCATCAACGAACCGGCCGCGGCCGGCGCCTATGAGGCGCTCAAGTCGATCGGCCGCGAGAATGACGTGATCATCGTCTCGGTCGACGGCGGCTGCCCCGGCATCGCCAACGTCAAGGACGGCGTGATCGGCGCCACCTCGCAGCAATATCCGCTGGATATGGCCGCTTTGGGCGTCGAGGCCATCAAGACCTGGGCCGACAATGGCAGCAAGCCGGCGCCGACCGAAGGCAAGGATTTCTTCGACACCGGCGTCAAGCTGGTGACCGACGCGCCGGTCGATGGCGTCGAGTCCATTGACACCACCGAAGGCGCAGAGCTCTGCTGGGGCTAACGTCCGGCCTGTCTGACAGACATGAGGGGCGGACCGAGCGTTCGCCCCTCGCATCTACGAAACTGGGGAGGAGAACCCATGTCGAGCGAATCCGATCTGGACGCGGCCAATGTCGCGCGGTCCGAATCCGTCGCCACTTTCGACCATGAGCCGACAGGATTGCTGTCGAAGCTCCAGCATGCGTTGCACAGTTCGCCATCGCTGGTGCCGCTGATCGTGCTGGTGCTGTCGGTCACTATTTTCGGCGCGCTGCTCGGCGGCAAGTTCTTTTCCACCTTCGCGCTGACTCTGATCCTGCAGCAGGTCGCGATTGTCGGCATCGTGGGCGCGGCGCAGTCGCTGGTCATCCTCACGGCCGGCATCGACCTGTCGGTCGGCGCCATCATGGTGCTGAGCTCGGTCATCATGGGCCAGTTCACCTTCCGCTACGGCCTGCCTCCGGCCGTGGCCATTGCGATCGGTCTGGCAGTCGGCACGCTGGTCGGCTTCGTCAACGGCTGGCTGATCGCGCGGATCAAGCTGCCGCCCTTTATCGTGACGCTGGGCGTGTGGCAGATCGCGCTGGCCTCCAACTTCCTCTATTCGGGCAACGAGACCATTCGCGCCCAGGAAATCGAAACCCATGCGCCGCTGCTGCAATTCTTCGGCCAGACCATCAATGTCGGCGGCGCGGTCTTCACCTATGGCGTGATCTTCTTCGTGCTGCTGGTGCTGCTGCTGGCCTATGTGCTGCGGCACACCGCCTGGGGCCGGCATGTCTATGCGGTGGGCGATGACGCCGATGCGGCTGAGCTTTCGGGCGTTAACACCAGGAAGGTGCTGATTTCGGTCTACATGCTCTCCGGCCTCATTTGCGCCTTTGCCGGCTGGGCCCTCATCGGGCGCATCGGCTCGGTGTCACCGACCTCGGGCCAGTCGGCCAATATCGAAAGCATCACCGCCGTGGTGATCGGGGGAATATCGCTGTTCGGCGGCCGTGGCTCGATACTGGGCATGCTGTTCGGGGCGCTGATCGTCGGCGTGTTCTCGCTCGGCCTGCGCTTGCTTGGCGCCGACGCGCAGTGGACCTACCTGCTGATCGGCGTGCTCATCATTGCCGCTGTGGCGGTGGACCAGTGGATCAGGAAGGTATCGGTCTGATGGAACCCATTCTCAAGGCCCGTGGCCTCTCCAAGCGCTACGGCAAGGTCACCGCACTCGACAATTGCGACTTCGACCTGATGCCGGGCGAGATCCTGGCGGTCATCGGCGACAATGGTGCCGGCAAGTCGTCGCTGATCAAGGCATTGTCGGGCGCCATCACCCCCGATAGCGGCGAGATCTTCCTTGATGGACAGCAGGTCAGCTTCAGCTCGCCCATCGCGGCGCGCCTCGCCGGGGTCGAGACGGTTTATCAGACCCTCGCCATGTCGCCGGCTCTGTCGATCGCCGACAACATGTTCATGGGCCGCGAACTCCGCAAGCCCGGCTTCATGGGCAAGGTGCTGCGCCAGCTCGACCGTCCGGCCATGGAGCGGATCGCCCGCGAAAAGCTGAGCGACCTGGGGCTGATGACCATCCAGAACATCAACCAGGCCGTGGAAACCCTGTCCGGCGGTCAGCGCCAGGGCGTTGCCGTGGCCCGTGCCGCCGCCTTTGGCAGCAAGGTCATCATCCTTGATGAACCCACCGCTGCGCTCGGCGTCAAGGAATCGCGGCGCGTGCTGGAGTTGATCCAGGACGTGCGCGCGCGTGGCATTCCGATCATCCTGATCAGCCACAACATGCCCCATGTCTTCGAAGTGGCCGATCGCATCCATGTGCACCGGCTGGGCAAGCGGCTCTGCGTTATCGATCCCAAGGACTATACCATGTCCGACGCGGTGGCCTTCATGACCGGCGCCAAGGCCGCGCCTGGGCTGGCGCTGGCGTGAACCAGCGCCGGCAGGGACGGCTACAGCCGTAGCCCTGCCGCATCGAAGGCGAGGCAGGCCGCCGCATCGACGCTGACATTGACCACGGCGCCGGCGGGAATGGCGGAATGGCCCTTCTGCTGGATGGTGATCTTGGCGCCGTCGCGGCCGGTGGCGTAGACATAGGACACGCCGCCAAGCTGCTCGACCACTTGCGCCGTGGCGGTCAGAATGGTGCCGCCGCTCTCGAGGAAATGCTCGGGGCGGATGCCCATGGTCACCCTGTCGCCGACCTTGGCTGACGAGCCGCGGGTGCGCACGACGACGGGGCTGCCGTCGAAATCGCTGGATTGCAACGTGGCGGTCTTGCCGTCGGTGGCAACGACGCTGGCAGCGAGGAAATTCATCCGCGGCGAGCCGATGAAGCCGGCGACGAAGATATTGTCCGGATTGTCATAGAGTTCGATCGGCGTGCCCTGCTGCTCGATGCGGCCGGCGCGCAACACCACGATCTTGTCGGCCAGCGTCATTGCCTCCACCTGGTCATGCGTCACATAGACCATGGTGGCGCCGAGCTCCTGATGCAGCTTGGCGATTTCGATGCGCATCTGCACCCGCAATTCGGCATCGAGGTTGCTGAGCGGCTCGTCGAACAGGAATGCCTTGGGCTGGCGCACGATCGCCCGGCCGATGGCGACGCGCTGGCGCTGCCCGCCCGACAACTGGCGGGGCTTGCGATCGAGCAACTCGTTGAGTTCAAGCGTACGGGCGGCCTCCGCCACGCGAACTGCCACCTGCTCACGCGGCATGCCGCCCATTCTGAGGCCAAAGCCTAAATTCTGCTCGACCGTCATGTGGGGGTAGAGGGCATAGCTCTGGAACACCATGGCCACGCCGCGCTCGGACGGATCGAAATCGGTGACGTCCTCGCCGCCGATAAGCACTTGGCCGGCGCTTGGTTCTTCAAGGCCGGAAATGGTGCGCAGCAGGGTGGACTTGCCGCAGCCGGAGGGGCCGACAAACACCACGAACTCGCCGTCGGCAATGTCGAGATTGATCCCGTGCAACACCGGCACTGCGCCGAAACTCTTGTTGATTCCGCGCAGTTTCAGCTCGGCCATTATGCGTCTCCTCCGGTTCGTATGTGCCGATGGTCTGGGCCATCTGGCACGGCAGTGGGCAGAGCCCGTCCGCATCGGCATTTAGTGAGTCATCAAAACTAAAAGGCAAGGTCTATTTGCGGTTCAGTATCCTACATATTGCATCGGCCAGGACCTATCGCGCTGTAATGGCACAATAAAATCCAATCCGAAATTTGGACAGCGTTCCTGACCTAGCAGTGAGGCACGTACCTCTTGCCTATCTTTTACGGAATGCGTAGAAAGTATCAAGCGGGGATTTGCGGAGGATGCGCGGCCCTGTTGCAGCCAGGAAGGTCCGCAAGAGCCACCTCGAAAGCTGTCGTGAGGACATGAGGAGAAACCAATGAAGCGTTTTGCGCTCGCCGCAATGCTGGGACTGGCCTTGGCCATGCCTGTCCAGGCCCAGACCGTGGTCAAACATTTGCACATCACTTCCATCCCCGCCGAAGTGGAACTGATGAATTCTATCGCTGCCGACTTCATGGCGGCCAACCCCGACATCAAGGTGGAACTGCCGTTCCTCGAAAACGAGGCCTTCAAGGCCAAGCTGACGACGCTGCTGCAGTCGGCCGATGCGCCGGATGTGTTCCATTCCTGGGGCGGTGGCGTCTTCTACGAACAGGCCGCCGCTGGCGTGCTGCGTCCGGTCGAAGATGTCCTGAGCGCTGAAGCCAAGGAAAATGTCGGCACCGCCGGCGTTTCCGCCTTCACCGCACCCGACGGTCATCTCTACGGCGTCGCCCGCGACGTCAGCGAAGTCGTGCTGTGGTACAACAAGACCCTGTTCGAGCAGGCTGGTGTCGATCCCGCCAGCATGTCGACTTGGGAAGGTTTCCTGGCAGGCGTGCAGGCCTTCAAGGATGCCGGCATCACCCCGATCGCCATTGGCGCCAAGGACAAGTGGCCGGCTCACTTCTGGTGGTCCAAGCTAGTCATCCGGCTGGCAGGCCAGGACGGCTTTGAAGCCGCCGCGCGCGGCGAAGGCGACGGTTTTGCCGGCGAAGATTTCGTCAAGGCTGGCGAATACTTCCTTGAGCTTGCCGCCCTCGATCCGTGGCAGGAAGGCTTCCTCGCCGCCACCTATGGCGACGCCTCCGGCCAGTTCGGCGATGGTCTCGCCGCCATGCACCTGATGGGTGACTGGGACTACGGCGCGATGAAGGACAACTCGGCCGACAAGGCTGGCATCCCGGACGCAGAACTCGGCATCCTGCCTTTCCCGACCATCGAAGGCGGCAAGGGCGACCCGACCGACACCCTGGGTGGTCTGGGCGGCGTCCTGTTCTCCAAGAACGCCTCCGACGCCGCGGTGAAGTGGATCGAGTTCTTCAACAGCACCGAGAACCAGGCCAAATACGCCAAGGATGCCTATTACATCCCGATCGCCAAGGGCGCGGCCGACGTCATGACCAACCCCTTCAAGGTGCAGATCGGCCAGAACATCGGCAATGCGCACTGGCACGCCCTGTTCTTCGATCAGGCCCTGGGTCCCAATGTTGGCGGCGTCGTCAATGACGTGTCTGCCGAACTGGCTGGCAATGCCATGAGCGCGGAAGAAGCCGCCGAGCTCATCAAGGAAGCCGTCGACGACTCGCTCTGAGTTCGACACGCGGCACCGGCGGACGGTTATCCCTTCCGTCCGCCGGGTTGCCAACAGAGGTCCTGTCACCAGGCAGGAATGCCCGCCTCCGGCAGGGCTAGCAAGGTCGGGGAGGACCAATATATGGCCAGTGTCGCCACCGGTGCAGACATAACGACATCAGTCGGCACGCGCCGCCGCCGCTACATGGACCGCAAGAGCCTGCCCGCACTGCTACTCTTTCTTCCCCCCGCGCTGATCCTGTTCACGCTCTTCGTCGTGTTGCCGATGGTCGATGCGGCGACGTTCTCGTTCTTCGACTGGAACGGCTACGGTCCCATCACCGACTTTGTCGGCTTCGAGAACTATGCCGATGTGCTGACCCATCGCCATTTCGGTACCGCGGTGCGCAATAGCCTCATCGTGGTTGCGGTGTCGCTGGTGGTGCAGCTGCCTCTGGCCATGTGGTGCGCGATCGCGCTGGCGGAGCGCGCCGTGCACATCAATGTGCTGCGGACCCTGTTTTTCCTGCCCTTCATGCTCGCCGAAGTGGCGGCCGGTCTCATCTGGAACTTCGTCTATGACGGCAATTATGGCCTGCTGCCCGCCATTGGCGGTGCTATCGGCGTCGAAATGCCCTTCGTGCTCGGAGACAAGATCTGGGTCATTCCGGCCATCATGCTGGTCATCACCTGGAAATATTTCGGCTTCCACATGATGATCTTCATCGCCGGCCTGCAGTCCATTCCATCGGAGGTCATCGAGGCCGCGCGGCTCGATGGCGTCAAGAAATGGCAGATCGTGCGGCACATCAAGATCCCGATGATCCGTTCGGCCATCGTCATTTCGGTGTTCTTCGCCATCACCGGCGCGCTGCAGCTGTTCGACCTGATCATCCCGCTATCCAATGGCGGCCCCTCGCATTCGAGTCACACCATCGTCACCTTCCTCTACCAGTTCGGCATTCTGCGCATGAAGCTGGGCTTTGGTGGCGCGATCAGCGTGATCCTGTTTATCGCCTGCGTGGTTGTGGCGCTGGCCTATCGTCGCATTCTCTTCAGGGTGGAGCAGAACTGATGGCTCTCGCGTCCAGGAAGCGCCAATCGATCATCTCGCCCACCCAGTGGGTGACCCTGCTGGTCGTGGCGGCCTTCGTCATCGTGCCGTTCTACACCACCGCCCTCGGCGGCTTCAAAGAGATCGGCGAACTACGCGTCAATCCCTTTGGTTTCCCCGCCAGCTGGGACCCGGTGCGCTTCGTCGAAATTCTGGGCGGGCCGCGCTACTTCTCCTCGCTCTGGAACTCGTTCCTGATCGCTGCAGGCACGGTCGTGCTCACCACCCTTGTCGCCTCCATGACCGCGTTCGCGCTGGCGCACATAAAGTTCTTCGGCAGCAAGTTTATCCTCGGCTACCTGATGCTGGGCCTGCTGTTCCCTTCGGCCACCGGCATCCTGCCGCTCTTCATCAAGATGCGCGACCTGGGCATGCTGGATAGCCACTGGGGCATCATCATCGTGCAGGTGGCGTTCAGCGTGTCCTTCTCGGTGCTGCTGTTCCACAACTTCTTCAAGGAGCTCCCCAAGGAGCTGATCGACGCCGCGCGCATGGACAATTGCGGTTATATCAAAATCTACTGGTACGTGACCCTGCCGCTCAGCCTGCCCATCATTGCCACGGTGGGCGTGTTCAATTTCGTCGGCAGCTGGAACAGCTTCCTGCTGCCGCTGATCGTCCTCAACAGCGAGGCCAAATACACCTGGCCATTGGGCATTATGCAGTTCCAGGGGCAATATGGCTCGGACTGGCCGCGTATCCTGGCCTTCCTCACCCTCTCCATCCTGCCGGCCATTGGCTTCTTCCTGCTGGCCCAGCGCTACATCATCTCGGGGCTGACGGGCGGCGCCGTGAAGGGCTAGGGCACGTCATCGGGCGCCAGCGCGCAGGATCGCGCGTTGGTATCCCAGACGATCTCGACGGTGGCGTGGGTGATGCCATAGTCGGCCTGCAGCGCGGTCTTTACCGCTTGGGTCACAGCTGGTGCATTGGCGCCCGGCACCAGCGCGATTTCGAGCGTTGCCACAGGCTTGCCCGAGGTGATCGACCAGACATGCACGTGCCGCACCGAAGCGAGGCCGGGCACCTTGGCGACCAGGGCTTTGCTCAAGTCCTCGATCACCACATTGCCCGGCGTGCCTTCCATCAGGATATGCAGCGAGTTGCGGAACAGGGTCCAGGCGCTGCGCAGGATCAACAGCGACACCAGCACTGACAGGATCGGATCGATCGGCATCCAGCCCGTCAGCCAGATCGTGATGGCGGCGGCAATGGCGGCAACCGAGCCGAGCAGGTCGCCCAGCACATGCACCATGGCGCCGCGGATATTGACGTGTTCCTTGTCGCCGCGCGACAGCACCAGGAATACCGCGATGTTGACGAAGAGGCCGAGCACCGCCACGACGAACATCGGCGCGGCCAGCACGTCATGCGGCGTCAGGAAGCGCTGGATAGCCTCATAGATGATCCAGCCGACCAGTGCGAACAGCGTCACCGCATTGATCAGCCCGGCCACCACCTCGAGCCGCATATAGCCAAAGGTCCGCTTGCCATCGGAGGCGCGCCGACCGAAGCGGAACGCGGCCCAAGCCAGCAGCAGGGCCGCCGCATCGGTCAGCATGTGGCCAGCATCGGCAATCAGCGCCAGCGAGCCCGACAACAGGCCGGCGACGATTTCGGCCACCATGAAGCCGGCCGTGAGCAGGAAGCCGATCAGCACCATGCGTTCGTTGACGGCGCTGACCGCGGGGGCATGGCTGTGGCCAGGGTGATCGTCGCCGCCGTGGTCGCCGCCTTCGTGATGGCGATGTGCCGCCTGCGGCTGGTCAGGGTGATCATGGTCCTGGTCAGCATGATCGTGCCCGGCATGATCGTGCCCGGCATGATCGTGTCCATGCCCCATAGGGCCCTGTTCCTTGCTGCCGTTTGCCATCTCGCCGTTTCCTTTGATTTCATCATATGAATACATGTTCATATGTGTATATCAAGGCAATTGCCGATACTCGCCTGCGGTCAGGTGTCGCTGTCCTCGCCGTGATCTTCCATGGCGTGCTCGATCATGTCGGCGAGCATGCGCGCGATGTGCTGGTCGGCCGTCTCGTAGAACACCTGTTTGTTGCGCCGCGTTCCGCGCACCAGCCGTGCTGCCCGCAACAGGCGCAGGTGATGACTCACCAACGATGGCGAGGCATTGACCGCCTTGGCAATATCACCCACGGCAATGGGTTTCCCCAGGCACGCCAGCAGCACCCGCAGCCGTGTCGGATCACCCAGCAGGCGATAGGTCTCGGCGATGACGGATATCTGGGCGTCGCTGGGTGCGTTCACGGTGGCGGACTCGCTGGGCTTGCTGCCCCAGAGGTAAGGCGCTTCGGCCCCCGGCGCCAGAGGGTGGCCCTGTCCCGCCCATTCTGCCAAGCTGGCCAAACAAGGGAGGGATCGACATGAGTTTTCGCGCGCTGATCACCGACAAGGACGCGGATGGCAAGGTGACCTCATCGGTTGCGGTCCTGGAAGACGATCGACTGCCCGAGGGCAATGTGACGGTCGACATCGAGTGGGCTGGCCTTAACTACAAGGATGGGCTGTGCCTCACCGGCGGCGGCGGGTTGGTGCGGGCCTACCCACATGTCGCGGGTATCGACTTTGCCGGCACCGTGCGCGACAGCGCGGACGGGCGCTATGTCGCCGGCGACCAGGTGGTGCTGACGGGTTGGCGGGTGGGCGAGACGCATTGGGGCGGCTATGCCGAGCGTGCCCGGGTCAACGCCGACTGGCTGGTGCCGCTGCCCAAGGGCATGAGCACCCGCGACGCCATGATCGTCGGGACGGCGGGATTGACCGCCATGCTGTCCATCGACCGGCTGGAGGCAGCAGGATTGAAGCCGGGCACCGGCGAGGTGCTGGTGACGGGCGCGGCGGGTGGCGTCGGCAGCATCGCGACGGCGCTCCTGGCCAGGCTGGGCTATCAGGTCGCTGCGCTTTCGGGCCGGCCGCAGCACGGCGAGGCGCTCAAAGCACTCGGTGCCGCCAGCATCATCGATCGCAACGAGTTCCTCGCACAGCCCGACAAGCCGCTGGAATCGGCGCGTTGGGACGCTGCCATCGACAGCGTCGGCGGCAAGGTACTCGGAAAACTGCTCAAGCAGGTGAAGTATGGCGGCGCCGTCGCCAGCCTCGGCAATGCGGGCGGCATCGCGCTCGAGACCAATGTGCTGCCGTTTATCCTGCGGGGCATAAGTCTCATCGGCATCGATAGCGTCATGCAGCCCTATGCGACGCGGGTGGGGGCATGGAAGCGGATCGCCGAGACGTTTGATGTGGCGGCCTATGCCGGGTTGGTGCGGGAGGTGGGGTTGGAGGACCTGCCCGCCGCGGCAGCGGAAATCTTGGCGGGCGAGGTGAGGGGGCGGGTGCTGGTGAGGCCAGGGCAACCGTGACGCACGACACGGCCCCGGCCACCGCACGTCACTTTGCAGGACTTAGGGAGGTGCAAACCCTCGGGTCAAGCCCGAGGGTGACGATCGAAATTGTGGTAGCATTGGCGCCGATCCTCCTACCGATACCCAGCAGCCTGCAGCTCAAACAGTTCGGCATAGCGCCCGCGTCTGGCAAGCAGCTCTTCATGGGACCCAGCCTCCTCGATCGCGCCGTTCTCCAGCACCAATATCCGGTCCGCCATGCGCACGGTCGAAAACCGGTGCGAGATGATGACAGCAGTCTTGCCAGAGGCGAGACTCTTGAACCGGCTGAACACCTCGGACTCCGCCTTCGCGTCGAGCGCCGCGGTGGGTTCATCGAGGATGATGAGGTCGGCGTCCCGCATGTAGGCGCGAGCAATGGCGACCTTCTGCCACTCGCCGCCACTGAGATCGCGACCCTTCTTGAACAGGCGGCCGAGCTGCTGGTCATAGCCTTGCGGCAGCTTGGCGATGACGGCGTCGGCGAGGCTGCGTTCGGCGGCATCCTCGATTCGGGCGAGGTCGTCATGGTCCTCGATGCGGCCCACGCCGATATTCTCGCGCGCGGTGAGGCTATAGCGGATGAAATCCTGGAAGATCACCCCGATATGGGCGTGGATGTCGGCGACGGCGAACTCCCTGAGGTCGATGCCATCGATCGTGATGCGGCCCTCATCGGGGTCGTAGAGTCGGGTCAGGAGCTTGACGATGGTGGTCTTGCCCGCCCCGTTCTCGCCCACCAGCGCCAGCGTCTCGCCGGCCTTGAGGTTGAAGCTCAGGTGCCGGATGGCCCAGCCGTCGGTGTCCGGGTAGCGGAAGCCGACATCCTCGAACACGATGCCCTCGCGGATCGGCTGCGGGAACGGCTTGGGATTGGCCGGGGAAAGTATGGTCGGCTCGATCTCGAAGAAGCTGAACAGGTCATCCAGATACATCGACTGCCCGGCAATCTGGGTGAAGCCGAGCAGGATCTTCTGGAACAGGCCGTTGAGCCGCAGGAATGAGCCGGAGAGGAATGCGAGGTCGCCTATACTGAAATCGCCGCTGATGGTGCGCCAGACGATGAAGGCATAAGCGCCATAGTAGGCGAGCGTCGAGATCGACGAGAACAGCGCGCCCCAGGCGGCCCGCTGGGTCGAGAGTGCGCGGTTTTCGAGATAGATCGTGTGAGCCAGCTGCTTGAAACGCGCGATGAGAAAGTTGCCCAACCCAAAGAGCTTGAGTTCCTTGGCGGTCTCGGCGCTGGCGCCGATATAGCGGATATATTCGAGCTCGCGGCGCTCGGGCGTACGCCAGCGGCTCATGAAATAGGCCAGCGTGTTGAACCGCGTCTCGCCCCAGATGGCGGGCACAAAACTCAGGGGCAGCAGCAGGATTAGCCAGGGCGCGTAGATGAACAGCCCGGCTCCCAGCGTCACCACGGTGATCATGTCCTGCGCTTGGCCGAACATCTGGCTGAGCAGCGCATTGCGGCCAGCGGCCTGCCGCCGGGCGCGTTCGAGGCGATCCTGGTATTCGGCCGACTCGAAATGCATCAGGTCGAGCCGGGCAGCATGCGCCATCAGCTCGACGCTGACCGTGTTGGAATGGAGTTCGGAAAGCACTGAATCGACCAGGCCCGTGGCGCGGGCCAGCAGGTCGGAGGTGATCACCAGCGCCAGTTCCACCGCCAACAGCACCAGCACGGTCGAGAGTACGCCCGAGCTCCACCACTCGGCAAAGCCCGGACCGGGCGGCGCGATGGTGGTGAGACGGACCACCTCATCGATGATCAACTTGCCCACATAGAGCAGGGCGATCGGCTGCAATGAGGAAACGAGGCGTAGGCCGACGCTGGCCGATGTCAGCGGCCGGCTGGTGCGCCAGATCTGGGCAACCAGGCGTCCGAGATGGCGCAGATTGTCGATGCGCTCGCGAAGGGTAGGGGCCTTGTCAGGCGTAGGCGGCGGGCGGCGGCCGGGAAGATCGGTCATGGCGGAATGATAGCGACGGGCAGGCGAGGGGCAAACTAAATTTGCGGCAATCTATCCTACCCAAGGCCGAAGTCTGCGCCTCCCTCCCCACAAGGGGGAGGGAGGGCACCGACCGGTGGCCCAGCTTCAATACCGCTCAAACGCCTTGGGCTTGTTGCCCATGATGGTTTCGATCTTCTCGATCACATCCGGCGTCAGCTTGGCCTTGGACTTAAGGGCCGAAAGATTGTCCTCGAGCTGCGCCTTCTTCGAAGCGCCCAGGATGACCGTCGAGACATGCGGGTTGGCGAGGCACCACAGCAAGGCCAGGTGATGCACCGGCAGGCTGATCTCCTTGGCCAAGACAGCCAGCTTGCGGATTGTCTCGAGCTTGGCCTTGCCCTCTTCGCTGGTCCATTCTTTCTTGAGCCACTCATAGCCCGGCAGGTTCATGCGGCTGTCCGCTGGAATGCCGTCATTGTATTTGCCGGTGAGTGCGCCCGAGGCGAGCGGCGACCAGATGGTGGTGCCAAGACCCATCAGGTCATAGAGCGGCAGGTAATCGTGCTCGACCTTTTCGCGCACGAAAAGGTTGTATTGCGGCTGCTCCATCTGCGGACCAATGAGGCTATTGGCGCGGGCGAAGGCCCAGGCCTCGGTCAGCTGCTGCGCGGTCCATTCCGAGGTGCCCCAATAGAGCACCTTGCCCTGCGTGATGAGGTTGTGCATCGCCCACACGGTTTCCTCGATCGGGGTATCGATGTCGGGGCGGTGGCAGAAATAGAGATCGAGATAGTCGACCTGCAGGCGCTTGAGCGCGGCATGCGCGGCCTCGGTCACGTGCTTGCGGCTGAGGCCCTTCTGCGTCGGCTTGCTGCCGCCCCAGAACACCTTGGACGAGACGGCATAGCTGTCGCGGCTCCAACCCAGTTTAGTGAGCGCTGCGCCCATCAGCGCCTCGGACTCGCCCGCCTCATAGCCTTCGGCATTGTCGAAGAAGTTGACGCCCTCGTCATAGGCCAGGCTCATCAGCGCCAGCGCCTCTTTCTCGTCCACCTGCTTGCTGAAGGTGACCCAGCTACCGAGCGATAGTTCGCTGACCTTGAGGCCAGATTTGCCCAAGCGACGATATTCCATAACACTGTTCCTGCTGATTTCGCGGCGCCGGGCCGCCCTGCGAGTCATCGGCAATTGCCGATGGAGTAACGCTAATACTGCGTGACGGCCTGTCTGTAAAGGCGCTGCCGGAACGTCATTGAACCATGACGGCTGCGCTTGCGGTCGTCAGCCAAGCCACGAGGAGATTACCATGCTCACCGACATCGACTCCTCCGCCATTCTGGCGGTCAAGGATCTCGCCCGCGCCAAGACCTTCTATCAGGACAAACTCGGACTCGAACTCCGTCAGGGCGACGACAAAGTGCTGTCGTTCCGCACCGGCAAGACCAATCTAGCGGTCTACGTTTCCGACTATGCCGGCACCAACAAGGCCAATGCCGTGGTCTGGGGTGTGGGCGACAAGATGGATGCTGTCATCGCCGATCTCGCTTCGCGCGGGGTCGTTTTCGAACATTATCCGGATATGGGCATGGCCTATGAGCGAGGCATTCACTCGTCCAACGGCTTCAAGGCCACCTGGCTCAAGGATCCCGACGGCAATATCCTGCACATCAACAACATGTAGCGGCGCTACGGCCGCTCGCGCAGGAACCGGGCCAGGTCGTCGGTTATGTGATGTACGTGGGGACCCGCCGTGCGGCTCAGCTCCCAGGCTTCGACCTGTTCGTGGGCGAAGTCCTCGCCGGCCACGACCTGCACCGTGATCATGCCCACGTCATGGGGCACGACGAGGTTCTTTTCGAGATCGTCGAACATCGCCGCGGTGGTCGGATCGATGCCGTGGAGCGCGAAAAATCCGTCATAGGCCGCCTTGTGTGGCTTGGGCAGGAAGGTCATGGCGCGGATATCGTGCACATGCTCGAAAATGTCGTCGCAGCCGAGGCGGCGTAACACCGAGCGCGCATGGCCGGTATCGCCATTGGTGAGGATGAACTTGCGGCCCGGCAGGGCGCTGATGGCGGCGACGAGGTCGGGATGGGCATCGACGGGCGAGTAATCGATGGCGTGCACGGTATTGAGGAAGTGATCGGGGTCGATCTCGTGCCGCAGCATCAGCCCGTTGAGCGTGGTGCCGTAATCCCGGTAATAGCTCTTCTGCAGGTCGCGGGCCGCCTCGAAATCGAGCTTGGTCACGTCCATCACATAGCTGGTGATGCGCGTGTCGATCTGGGCAAACAGGTTGCAGCTGCGCGGGTAGAGGGTGTTGTCGAGGTCGAACACCCAATCGGTAATGTGGCTGAGACTGCGCGGCGCAGGAGACGTCATATCGTTCATGGTCGTCTCAGGATAACGCACATTCCTGAAGTTTTCATCTAGCGAGTAGGGGAACGGCGACGGTGCGCCGTTCCCCGGCGTGATTACTCAGCCGGCGTGTTGGCTTCGACGGCGAGGCCCAGCGCAGTGATCAGGCCGGCCGGATTGGCGGCCGCGGCCATCAGCACCAGCAACGAGGTCGGCGAGGGCGGTGCAACCTTGACCTCGAGGCTCTTGGGATCATCGAGGAAGGCCGAAACCGGCGGCACCACGAGGTCGTTGAGCGCGGGAATACCCGACTCCGCCAACATCATCGGCAGCATCGACTTGAGACCTTCGACGAACGTTGCGCGGTCGGCGCCGGACTGGGCGGCGAAGAAGTCGAGCAGCTTGCCAGCCAGCGACGCATCGTCATAGCGCACCGAGGCGGAGACGATCGATACGCCCTGCATCAGCGCCATGCCCTGCATCATCTGTGCCTGGGCCTGCTCTTCGGTGGGCTCGGCGCCCATCGAGGCCTGCATGGCGTAGATCTGGTCGAGCACTGTGGGCGTGAAGCCGGTAATGTCGGCCGTGATGTCGATCGCGCCGACATCGGCAAAGTCGAACGAGAACTCGTTGACCGTCATGTGGCCATCGGCCATCGACCAGGCCATGTCCATGGCGATTTCGCCGGAAATGGTGGTGAGGCCCAGCGCTTCGACGGTTGCAGCAGCGGTCGGATCTTCCTCGCCCAACGACGTCAGGTCGAGTGAAATGCCTGAAATGGCCAGGGTCGAGGTCAGATCAGTGAGCTCGGTCGAGGCAAAGGACGGATTGAACACCGATTCCGAGGTCACCGAGTCGATGGATACGACTTCCTTGCCCTCGCTGGTGATGGTCAGCGGACCCGTGCTGAAGGATTCGAACAGCTGCAGGATGCCCACGGCCGGCACCGGATTACCGGCCGGCACATAGAAGCCGTCGACCCGGATATCGGCTATCTTCAACTGAGCTGCCGGTTCGCCTTCGATCACGGTGTCGATATCGGGGATGGTGACCGATTCAGCGGTGTAGCTGCCATCGGCATTCTCGACGACGCCGGTGAAGGTGACCTCGGTATCAAAGCTCATGGGCTCAAGGGTAGCGTCGGGAGACGAGATCAGGCTGACCGTGCCGCCATCGACGGTGATGGTGTCGCCATCGAGCGTCGCCGCACCGAACTGGAACTCATAGCCGACGGTCTTGTAGACTTCGGCGACCCGGTCGATGAAGGCCTGGGCCTCCAGCGCATTGGCCTGGCCCATCAGCACTGCGGTGGCCACGCCGCCCAGCAGCAGGGTGGCGGCGGTCTTGGTAATCCTCATCGTTCTCTCCGGCAGTTTGTTTGCTTTGATTTGTCGGGGCAGGCGCTAAACAGTAGAGTAGGGCCCATCTCCCCCGCAGATGGCCCCTTGTTCGGTAAATTGCAATAGAATCCGCGGCAGCAGCGGCTCAAGATTTCTATTGTCGGTTTATTGCGACATAACAATGTATCGCAGATGAACGGCTCGTTCACCCACGCTCATGATCGAGAAACTGCCGATAGGCGGGGTTGTCGGTCTCGTCCCAATAGGGAAAGCCAATGGCATCGATATGGGCGATGAAGTCGTCCCGCGTCGCCTCGGGCACCTGCACGCCGACCAGTACGCGCCCATAATCGGCGCCATGATTGCGATAGTGGAACAGCGAGATGTTCCACTCGTCATTGAGGCCCTCGAGGAACTTGAGCAGCGCCCCCGGACGTTCGGGAAACTGGAAGCGATAGACCAGCTCGTCATCAAGATCGCTGACCCGCCCGCCCACCATGTGGCGGACATGCAGCTTGGCCACCTCATTGTCGGTCAGGTCTGTCACCTTGAGGCCGTGCCTGTCGAGCAGGGCGATGATCTCCTGTTTTTCGGCATCGCCGCGCGCCAGCTTGATGCCGACAAAGATCTTGGCCGTGCTGCCATGGGCAAAGCGATAGTTGAATTCGGTGATCGAGCGCTGGCCCAACAGGCGGATGAAGGCCCGATAGCTGCCTGGGCGCTCCGGAATCTCGACGCTGAACAGCGCCTCGGCCCGCTCGCCGATCTCGGCCCTTTCAGCCACGTAACGCAAGCGGTCGAAATTGACATTGGCGCCCGAATTGATCGCGATCAGCGCTCCCGCCGGGGCCTCGCCCCGTTCCACCTGCCGTCGTAGCCCTGCCAGCGCCAGCGCGCCGGCCGGCTCGGCAATGGCGCGCATGTCATCGAAAATGTCCTTGATGGCAGCACAGATCTCGTCGGCCGTGACCGTGACGATATCGTCGAGCAATTCGCGGCAGATGCGGAAGGTCTCGACGCCCACCTGGCGCACGGCGACGCCATCGGCAAAGAGTCCCACCTGGTCGAGCGCCACCGGATGGCCGGCTGCTATCGCCGCCTTCATGCTGGCGGCCTCCTCCGGCTCGACGCCGATAACCCGGATTTCGGGGCGCAGGAACTTGACGAAGGCCGCAATGCCCGCTGCCAGGCCCCCGCCGCCGACCGGCACATAGATGGCGCCGATCGGGCCCGGATGCTGGCGCAGCAGCTCCATGCCGATCGTGCCCTGGCCGGCAATGACGTCAGGGTCGTCGAAGGGATGCACCACCACATAGCCGTGCTTTTCTGCAAGTTCGGCCGCATGGGCGCGAGCAGCATCGAACCCGTCGCCGAACAGCACCACCTCGCCGCCCAGCCGGCGCACGGCGCCCACCTTGATGACCGGCGTGGTCGTCGGCATCACCACGACAGCGCGGATGCCCAGCCGCGTCGCCGATAGCGCCACGCCCTGCGCATGATTGCCGGCCGAGGCGCAGATGACCCCCCGGGCCCGCTCCTCGGCAGTCAATTGCGCGATGCGATTGTGCGCCCCGCGGATCTTGAAGGAGAAAACCGGCTGCATGTCCTCGCGCTTGAGCAGCACTTCGGCGCCCAGGCGGGCCGACAGCAGGTGCATGGCTTCGAGCGGCGTCTGCTCGGCCACTTCATAGACCGACGAGGTGAGGATGCGGCGGACATAATCCTGCATGGCGGGCACTCCGGTGTTGAGCCGGGAGGGACGCCGCGGCGCGGAATTTGTCAACTGCCCCGCGTCGGCCACTTGCCATAGGTTCCTGTTTTGTTCTAATCTGCTCCGCGGTTGGAGTCTCGGAGTCTAGAATGGTGAAGCTGCAATCGGTCGGGCAGGCGCCGGAGCCCAAGCTCAAGACGCTGGTTGTGTTGAGTGCCTTCGTTCGTGACGAGGAAGGCGAGTTGCGGCCCGCCTTCGAACCGCGGGAAATGCCGTCCGCGGACAAGGCAAAGATGGACGGCCGCCGCATGGCCGCCCAAGGCACCTATGCCGGCGTCATCAGCTGGTCGCGCTCGGCAGACCTCGTCAACGGCGAATTCGGCGACCCAGTCGTGCTGTTCCAGCACGGCGAGGTTCCGGACATGGAGTGAGAAGCGGCACTCGCAACGCTGACCGGTACCGCGTGACTACTGTTCCTCGGTCTTGGCGTAGAGGCGGACCATGGTCAGGGGTTGGCCAATGGGCTGCCAGTAGACCTTGGCGACGAGGTCCCGTTTGGCGCCGCTGCGCACAACCTGAATACCCAGAACGTCCCGCACGGCCGCTTCGGGCGACTGCACGCCTTCCACGATGATGTCGGTGTCGATGACCAGGGCATCCTGCCGGAGGTCTACCACGCGAAAACTCTTTGTCATGTCAGCAATCTAGAACGCGCCCCTGGCAATGACCAGCCCGCTGGCGAGAAGACTTGCTCCCAGCGCAAGGCTGATTTGTCTCAATCAAATGATTGATTGGTGCTACATCTCGGTGTATAGCCACCTCCGCCCAGATCTGGAAGCCCGGCATATGACCCCCGAACCCTCGACATCAGGCAAGCGCGAAAGTGGCGACGATCGCCGGGTTGCCATTGCCCTGGCGGCGCGCCAGATCATCATCGAGAAGGGGCTTGAGGGCCTGCGGACGCGCGATATCGCGGCCCGGGTCGGCATCAATATCGCCACGCTGCATTATCATGTGCCCTCCAAGGAGGCGCTGATTGCGCTGGTGGCCGATTCCCTGCGCCAGGATTTCAGGGCGCAGGCGCTACGCCACCCGCGCGCCGGCAAGAATGCCCTGGAGCGGCTGCGCCTCGAATTCGATGACTTCCGCGAAGCCGTGGTGGAAATGCCCGAACTTATCGTCGTGCTGACCGAGCTCATCGCCCGGGCGCGGCGCGACAAGGCGGTCGCCGAAATAATGATCCCGATGCGCGAATTCTGGCGCAACCAGGTTGTCGACATCTTCCGGCTTGGCATGTCCGACGGTTCATTCCGTCCCGACATCGATCCCGAAGCGGCCGCACTCATCACGACCGGCGCCATGTCCGACTGCTGGCGCCGCACCGATCTTTCCCTTTCCCAGCTCGAGCAGGTCCTGACCGAGCTGGAACATGCCTTTATCCGCAGATCCTGAGACGAGGAACCATCATGTCCGCTCACTCCCACCATCCAGGGGCCGATGCCCCGCCCGATCCGCGCCGCTGGCCGGCGCTGTTCATCCTGCTCATCGCCAATTTCATGAACCTGATCGACGTGACTATCGTCAATGTCGCGCTGCCCTCGATGCGCGAGGGCCTGGGCGCCACTGATAGTCAGATCGAATGGGTGATTGCCGCCTATATCCTGGCCTTCGCACTGGGTCTTTTGCCCTTCGGTCGCCTCGGCGATATCCTGGGTCGCACCCATCTCTTCCTCTGGGGCGTCGCCGCCTTTACCGCCGCCTCGGCCCTGTGCGGGCTGGCGCCTAACATCGAATTCCTCATCGCAGCCCGTATCGTCCAGGGCCTCGCAGGCGCCATGATGACGCCGCAGGTGCTGGCCATCGCCACCGTCACCTTTCCGCCGCATGAACGCAGCCAGGCCTTCTCGCTGTTCGGCCTCTCGGCCGGTCTTGCCGCCGTCTGCGGACCGCTGCTTGGTGGCGCGCTGATTTCGGCCAATCTCTTCGGCATGGACTGGCAGCCGATTTTCCTCGTCAATATCCCGATCGGCATTGCCGCCGTGGTCGCCGGCTGGTTCTTCATCCCGCGCCTGCCCGGCCATGCCGCCCTGCGCAACGACTATGTCGGCATTGGTCTGTTCGGTCTCGGCATCCTGGCGGTGGTGTTCCCCATCGTCGAGGGTCGCGCCTATGGCTGGCCACTCTGGGCCTTCGGTATGATGGCCGCGGGCCTCGTGCTGCTCGTCGCCTTCGTGCTGTGGACCCGCAATCGCGCCGCCGCCGGGCAGTCGCAGTTGCTCAACTTCGACCTCATAACCAACAAGCAGTTCATCTTCGGTGCCTTTGTCGTCACCGTGTTCTCCTCGGGCATTCCCGGCATGTTCATGGTGATTTCTCTGCTGCTGCAGGGCGGGTTCGATTTCACCCCGCTCGAGTCCGGCCTCACCAACACGCCGTTCTCGGTGGGTGTCCTGATCGCCTCGGTCATTGCCGGCCGCCTGGGTGCCCGCTATCTGCGCGGCCGCCTGGCACTGGCGGGCGCACTGGTCTCCTTCGGCATCGGCTGGCTGCATTTCTACATCGCCGGCGTCACCGACAGCATCGACCACTGGGCTTTCCTCGTGCCGCTGCTGCTGGCCGGCATCGGCCTGGGTCTCGGCTTCTCGTCGCTGTTCCAACTGGTGCTGGCCAATGTGCCGCCGCGCGATGCCGGTGCGGGCTCAGGGGCGTTGCAGGCCTTCCAGCAAGTGGGTGGCGCCCTGGGCGTGGCCATCATCGGCCAGATATTCTTCAGCGATCTCGGCAACAGCTTCGCCAGCGGCGGCACCCCGCACGCCGCCTTCGCCGGCGCCTCGAGTCTGGCGCTCTGGTATGTCGTGGGCAGCTTCGCCCTCGTGCTGGTGCTGTCGCCCCTGTTCAAGGGCCCCAAGGCCGGGCCAGGACACGGCGCCCCGGTGCAGCCGGTGCTGGTCGAAGCCTAGAGCCTGAAAGCCCGACATAAACGAAAAGGCCGCCCACCGGGCGGCCTTAATTCCTTCTGAAAGGAGGCTTGGGACCGACGCCTAGAACTTCCAGGCGAGACCGGCGCGAACCACCTGGTTGCTGGGCTCGCTGGTGCCGCCGCCGGGGACGCTGTTGACGCCGTAATGGGTCCAAGTGGCGTTGAGGCGGGCCATGAGGTTCTGGGTGACCATCATGTCGACGCCCAAGCCCAGCTGGAAGCCGCCGGCCGTGAAGGTGGTGCTGGCGCCGCGGCTGGGGGTAAAATCGAAATGGCCCCAGGAATAGCCCACAGTGCCATAGGCCAGCACGTTGGGCGCGACCGGATAGCCCAGCGTCGCCCGGACGGCCGCGTCCCACTTGAGCGCGCCATAATTGGTGCCGCCGTTGAATTCGAACTGTGTCGCCACATTGTTCACTTCGGCATCAACGCCGAGCACGAACCAGTCGCTGAGCTGGTAGCGGTAGCCGGCAAACACGCCGGCGCTGCCACCGATATCGCCGAGCAGCTGCTCGCCCACCAGGATGCCGGGCGCGATTTCGTGGCTCTTCATGCCGATCAGGCTGCCCTGCGCGCCGACATAGAACCCGTCCCAGGCTGAATAGCTCGGCTGGTACATGTTGCTGGTGACGACAGGCGCCATCATGGACTGGGCTTGGGCCGTCGCGGTCGAACCGAACACGGCAATCGCCGCTGCCGCCACCAATTTGATTTCCGCACGCATAACAAGACCCCCGCAACCTGATGGCTAAAATTTGCCACGACTTGTCCGGACCGGGCTAGGGCAGATGCGCCACACCCCCGTCAAATCAACCGAGGTGTGGCAAATGGTTAGCAAAGCGTCAATGCGGCTCTAGCGCACGATCAGCGTGCCGGCGCCGAATTCGGTGAACAGCTCGACCAGCACCACATGCGGCATCTTGCCGTTGAGGATTACCACGCCCTCGACGCCATTATCGAGCGCTTCAAGGCAGGTCTCCACCTTGGGAATCATCCCGCCGGAAATCGTGCCGTCGGCGATCAGTTCTTTGGCCTCTCGCACGCTGAGCTCGGGAATGAGCTTGCCGTCGCGATCGAGCACGCCCGGCACATCGGTGAGAAACAGCAGGCGCTTGGCGCCGAGCGAGCCGGCAATGGCGCCGGCAAAGGTGTCGGCGTTGATATTGTAGGTGTTGCCGTCGCGGCCCGGGGCGACCGGGGCGATGACCGGGATCATCTCGGAGCGCGCCAGCAGGTCGAGCAGGGTGCGGTCGACCTCATCGGGCTCGCCGACAAAGCCGAGGTCGAGCACTTTTTCGATATTGGAGGTCGGGTCCTTGACCGTCTTCACCGCCTTCTTGGCGAAGACCATGTTGCCGTCCTTGCCACACAGGCCAATGGCCCATTCGCCCTCGGCATTGATCAGCGCCACGATT
>JAKFDU010000093.1:0-1924 GCA_036675975.1 Devosia sp.
TTCTTCCTGCATCTTGGCCATTTTTTCCTGCATCTGCTGCGCCTGCTTCATCAGGCCGGCCATGCCACCTTTCATCATGGGAATCACCTCAAACGTACTTGGATAAAACAGCGCCCGGCCATCGCGGCCGAGCGCCTTCAGTTATTAGCCTTGGGGGACCAAGGCGTCGACAGGTTCAATAGTATCGCTTCGCACCACCGCACCGAACTGCTGAACCATCTGCTGGATGAACGGATCACCATGGATCGATTCCTCCGCCTCGCGCTGCCGATTGGCGCGGCGACGGGAGGCGGCCTGGGCCGGGGTTTCCTGTTCGGGTTTGATCAGCTCGATGGTCAGCGTCAGCGTGCGCCCGTGGAACTGGTTCAACGCGTCGTTGAGACGACGCTGTTGCGTAGTGTTGAACAGTGCGCTGTGAGCCGGATCAAGGTGCATCAGCCAATGATCGCCGTCGACCGCAATCAAGGTGCAGTTGGCGGCGATGCTGCCGGTCATGCCGGAAATCGGCAGTTTCGGGAACAGCTCCAGCCACTGAAGGGCCAGACCGGTTGCCGGCGCGGCGGCAGGTTCCGGCTCGGGCTCAGGTTCGGGATCGGCGGCGTGTTCGCTGGCCAGTTCGTCGAGATAGCTGTAGGCCGAATCCATGTCCGGCTCGATGTAGTCCTCGTCCAGCGGCGGTTCGTCGTCCATGTCCATGCCTGGCGTGGCGGCATCGACGTCAGCGACGGACGGCTCGGGAATCGGCGCGGCGGCCCACTCCGGCGCGTCCGGCACCACGCTGTCCGGGGTTGGCAACGGCATTGGCGGCAATTCCGGCTGCTCGCCAGCGGTTTCCAGCACCGGCTCGACGGCAGGTTGCTGTGCCGGCGCCGGCTCGGGCTCGGGCTCGGCTTCAACCGGGTCGTTCCACGGCAGATCGACCGCGGCTTCGACGGCGACCGGCTCAGGCTCCGGTTGCGCTTCGACAACCGGCGCAACAGGTTCCGGCTCGGCAGTCGGCGCGGTTACCGGCGCAGGCTCAGCCACGGGCGCTGGCGCTGGCGCAACAACCGCAGCGACCACCGGCGCAGGCTTCGGCGCGGCAGCCACGGAGTTTGCGGAATCAACTGTGGCCTGGCTGATCCCCACTGGCTTTAGCGGTTGCCTCGGCGCGTCCGCCGTATCCGCCGGTCGGAACGCCAGCATTCGCAGCAGGACCATCTCGAAGCCGCCACGCGGGTCCGGCGCCAGCGGCAAGTCGCGGCGGCCAATCAAGCCCATCTGGTAATAGAACTGCACGTCCTCGGCCGGCAACGCCTGGGCCAAAGCCAACACCCGATCACGGTCGCCGTGGCCGTTGTCGACGCCTTCCGGCAGCGCCTGAGCGATGGCCACACGGTGCAGCACGTTGAGAATTTCCGAGAGCACGCCGTTCCAGTCCGGACCTTGCTCGGCCAGATGCCGCACGGCTTCGAGCAGCGCCTTGGCGTCACCCTCGATCAATGAATGCAGGACGTCGTAGACCTGACCGTGATCCAGGGTGCCGAGCATCGCCCGTACGTCAGTAGCCAGCACCTTGCCTTCGCCGAAGGCAATGGCCTGATCGGTCAGGCTCATGGCGTCGCGCATCGAGCCGTCAGCAGCGCGGCCAAGCAGCCACAATGCATCGTCTTCAAACGGGACGTTTTCCGCCGTGAGCACGTGGGTCAAATGCTCGACCACACGCTCGGGCGTCATGTTCTTCAGGGAGAACTGCAGGCAGCGCGAAAGAATCGTTGCCGGAAGTTTCTGCGGATCGGTGGTCGCCAGGATGAACTTGACGTAGGGCGGCGGCTCTTCAAGGGTTTTCAGCAGCGCATTGAAGGAATGGCTGGAAAGCATGTGCACTTCGTCGATCAGGTAGACCTTGAAGCGCCCACGGCTTGGCGCGTACTGCACGTTGTCG
>JAKFDU010000094.1:0-1560 GCA_036675975.1 Devosia sp.
CCTCTCCGGCGACGGCATCGTCACCGACGAGCTGGTGACCACCGCCGGTGGCCCGCAGTACACCAAGGGCGTGCTGATGACCTTCGGCGCCGACCCGCGGCTGATCCCCGACGGCAAGCCGGTGATCGACAAGTTCCGCGCCAACGGCTTCGAGCCGGAAGGCTACACCCTCTACTCCTACGCCTCGCTGCAGACCCTGGCGGCGGCCTTCGCCGGCGCCGGCGCGAACGACCCGGCCAAGGCCAGCGCCTGGCTGAAGGCCAACCCGGTGCAGACCGTGCTGGGCAAGAAGGAGTGGGACGCCAAGGGCGACCTGAAGGTCTCCGACTACGTCGTCTACGCCTGGGACGACAAGGGCAAATACCACCAGCAGTAAGTCCAGGAGCCGGTCCGACCGAGCTGCCCGCGTGGCAGGGCGGTCGGGCCGGCGCCTTGCTCGGCTGACCGTGCGCCCGCACGGTTGGTGCATTCCGGGAACTGCTGGGTCGTCGACCCCGTCCGCCGCCACAGCTCATGCGGCGGCGCTCAGCAGTACCCGTCTGATAACACCTGAGGCATCCGCGCCCACCCGCGCCGGAGCGCCCAGCAGACGAGACTGAGTCAATGGACGGTATCTTCCTGCAACAAATGATCAACGGGCTCACGCTCGGTGCGGTCTATGGCCTGATCGCCATCGGCTACACCATGGTCTACGGCATCATCGGCATGATCAACTTCGCCCACGGCGAGGTGTACATGATCAGCGCCTACCTGGCGGCCATCAGCCTGGCCGTACTGGCCTATTTCGGCCTGGAATCCTTCCCGCTGCTGATTCTCGGCACGCTGCTGTTCACCATCTGCATCACCGGCGTGTATGGCTGGGTGATCGAGCGGGTGGCCTACAAACCGCTGCGCAACTCCACGCGCCTGGCGCCGCTGATCAGCGCCATCGGCATGTCGCTGGTGCTGCAGAACTATGTGCAGATCAGCCAGGGCGCGCGCCAGCAAGGCGTGCCGACCCTGCTCGAGGGCGCGTTCAAGCTGAACATCGGCGAGGGCTTCGTGCAGCTGACCTACACCAAGCTGTTCATCCTGATCGCCGCCTTCGTCGGCATGGCACTGCTGACCTATGTGATCCAGTACACCAAGCTCGGGCGCATGTGCCGCGCCACCCAGCAGGACCGCAAGATGGCCTCGATCCTCGGCATCAACACCGACCGGGTGATCTCTTACGTGTTCGTCATCGGCGCGGCCATGGCCGCGTTGGCCGGCGTGCTGATCACCATGAACTACGGCACCTTCGACTTCTATGCCGGCTTCATCATCGGCATCAAGGCGTTTACCGCCGCGGTGCTCGGCGGCATCGGCTCGCTTCCTGGGGCGATGCTCGGCGGGCTGATCCTCGGCGTGGCCGAGGCGCAGTTCTCCGGCATGGTCAACACCGACTACAAGGACGTGTTCAGCTTCTCGCTGCTGGTGCTGATCCTGATCTTCCGACCCCAGGGCCTGTTGGGCCGTCCCCACGTGGCGAAGGTGTAACCATGTCCTCAACCCTTGCAAGCAAGCGTTTCGACGTGAAAA
>JAKFDU010000095.1:0-2780 GCA_036675975.1 Devosia sp.
GGGAGACTGGAGACGGGGGCGCCCGTTTGGCCTGGGCAGAAAGTCGGCAACCACGCTTGCAATACAGCGTGCTTGATACCGGACCCGGTGAGGAAACTCCAGATCGTGATGGGCGGCCCTTGGTCCGTTCTATGTCGACAGTTCTTGGTCCAAAGGCCGCCCATCATCCGTCCCTCGGGCGCTCGCGCTCCGACATCCGCGAGGCGCAAGCCAGGGCGGCGATCATGCACGTCTGGTCCAGGCATTCACCGGTTTTGCGAGGTGATCTGCCCGTCGTCCATCCCGATGTCCCGCAGCAGGTGCGGCGAGGAATGGATCAGATCAACGGTGGCCTGCTTGCGGCGGTGCTCGCCGTTCGACAGGCGCGGAAATGCCCAGCGCGGCAGGCGAATTGCGGTGGCTATGGGCTTGGCAATGGCGATCATGGCTATGACCATCCTTATGGGGATGGCTCCTGTTCGGTTTTCCATGACCTAAGAATGGCTGGTGCAAGGGGCTATTTCCAACTAAAGCTCAATGGCCATGCATAAGGAGATTTGATCCATGCCTGCATTGCCACCGCTGACATCAGTGCGCGCCTTCGAGGCCGTCGCGCGCCATCTGAGCTTCACCAAGGCTGCCGAGGAACTGGGCATGACCCAGGCCGCGGTGAGCTACCAGATCAGGATTCTCGAGGAGAGGGTCGGCGCGCCGCTCTTCCTGCGCAAGCCGCGGCAGATCGCACTCAGCGAAACCGGCGCCCGCCTGGCGCCCGATGTGACCAGGGCATTCGACACCCTGCGCGAAACCTTTGCCGACTCGCGGGGCATGGTTGACGGCATGCTGCGGATCACTTCGGTGCCAACTTTCGCCAGCCACTGGCTGGCGGCAAATATCGGGCTGTTTCAGCTGGCCAATCCGGAGATCGCGGTGCGGGTGGAGAGCTCGCCGCATCTGGTGGATTTCGGCACCGAGGAATTCGACCTCGGCATCAGGGCAACCAGCAAGCTGCAGGATGGCTTCGTCTGGCACCTGTTGCTTAAGGCCGACTTCGCCCCGATGCTGAGCCCCCGGCTGGTCGAGGAATACCAGGTGCGCGTGCCGGCAGACCTGCTGCGAGTGCCGCAGATAACGCCGGACGATCCCTGGCTCTGCGCCTGGCTCGAACTTGCAGGCGTTGCCATGCCGCCATCGGAGGAACGGCCATTCAGCCGACTGGGCTCGCAGAACCTCGAGGCTGCGGCCGCCATTGCCGGGCGCGGTGTGGCCATGGTCACGCCGGCCTTCTATACCGATGAGGTCGCCAGCGGCCGGCTGGTGCAGCCCTTCGACATTCTCGGCTGGGACGGGCACGGCTATTATCTGGTCTACCCCGAAGCGCGCCGGAATTCGCCAAAGATCAAGGCGTTCCGCGACTGGATCGTCCCGGCGACCGAAGCGCTCCGAGCCGGCCGGCGCACATGAACAAAGGCCCGGTGATCGCTCACCGGGCCTTCGCGTTTCGACGCGGGGAGGCGCGCCGATATTTCAGACGATGCCGCTCGAACCGGCAGCCACTTCGGGCCGGATATCGGCGACCTTGGCCCGGTAACCGGCGGCGCGATACGTGCCAAGCAGGTCGATGGCGCCCCCCTGCAGGTAGCGGGCCATGGCCAGGATCGGCTCAACGTCGGTGCGATAGGCCAGGCGCAGCGCCTGGGTGGCGGCGAGGGCGTCATTGCCCTCCTGCGCCGCCTTGAGTGCATGGCGATCCACCAACAGCGCCTGTGCATAGGCGCGCTGCACATCGGCCGCCGACAGCATCAGCGACTCGATCGGATCAGTCACATTGTGCGACTGGTCGAGCATATGAGCGGGGTGGAAATCTCTGTCGCGGCCTTCGGCATCCACCAGTTCGTTGAACACCAGGAACAGGCGGTAGGGATCGATCGAGCCGGCGTCGAGGTCATCGTCGCCATACTTGCTGTCGTTGAAATGGAAGCCGCCAAGCTTGCCGAACTGGGCCAGGCGGGCGACGATCATCTCGATATTGACGTTGGGCGCATGGTGGCCGAGATCGACCAGGCAATAGGCCTTGTCGCCCAGCTCCTTGGCGATGAGGTAATTGGTGCCCCAGTCCTGGACCACGGTGGAGTAGAAGGCCGGCTCGTACATCTTGTGTTCGGTATAGACGCGCCAGTCATCGGGCAGGGCGGCATAGACCGCCTTCATCGAGTCCAGGTAATGCTCGAACTGGCGGGCGAAATTGACCTGGCCGGGGAAGTTCGAGCCGTCGCCGATCCACACCGTCAGGGCCCTGGACCCCAGCGTCTTGCCGATCTCGATGCATTCCAGATTATGCTCGATCGCCTGCTGCCGTGTCGCCGCGTCGGCGTGGCTGAGCGAGCCGAACTTGTAGCTCTGCAACTGCCCCTTGGCGTCCGAGAAGGTGTTGGAATTCATCGCGTCGAAGCCGAGATTGAAGCGGCTGGCCGCCTGCTTGAGCCGGTTCGGATCGGCCTTGTCCCACGGAATATGCAGCGACACGGTTTTGGTCGCCTGCGTCAGCTGGGCGATGACGGCGCAATCCTCGATCTTGTCGAAGATATCGCGCGGCTCGCCCAGGCCGGGGAAACGGGCAAAGCGCGTGCCCCCGGTGCCGACACCCCAGGAGGGGACGGCCACCGAGAAATCGGCAATCTTGGCCTTGATGGAATTGATATCGATGCCGCGCCGGTCGAGCCGCTCGCCCAGCGTGTCGTAATCGACATTGAGGTCCGCCGCGCGCCGGGCATTCTCGGCCTCGACAATGGATGGGTCGA
>JAKFDU010000096.1:0-12354 GCA_036675975.1 Devosia sp.
GGCCCCGACGCAGGGTCGGGTGGGGAGGTTGGAGACGGGGGCGCCCGTTTGGCCTGGGCAGAAAGTCGGCAACCACGCTTGCGATACAGCGTGCTTGATACCGGACCCGGTGAGGAAGCTCCAGCGCGTGACAGGTGGCCTTTGGTCCGTTCTACGTCGACAGTTCTTGGCCCAAAGGCCGCCTGTCACCGTGCCCCCGGGCGCTCTTGCGCTCCGGACTCGGGCACTTATGCTCCGACTATCGACAACCGCAGCACAGGCGGCGCTTTGGCACGTCGCCGCAATTCCAACCCATGCACAAGCCAGCTTGCCCGCCCCGGCCACGGCGTGGCATCACCATATCAGCGGAGACACCTCATGAAGCGCCTGTTCGCCATTCTCGCCACCACCCTGGTCCTGACCGCGCCTGTTCTGGCCGATGGCAAGATCTATGTGCAGCTGCCGGATCTCTCCGGGATCGACGGCAGCGAGGCCGAGAAATTCCTGGGCGAGGTGGTGCTGGCCAATGTCATCTCCTCCAACTGCCCCGATTTCGCGGTCACCGACGAGGAATGGTCGCTGCTGACCGATTCCGCCGACATTCTGGCGCGCGAGCAGCTGCGCCTCGGTGTCGATGACTATGACAGCCAATATTACGGACCCGCCTTTGCCACGCTGGACCAGGCCGATGCCTGCGCCACGCATGGGCCGGACGTGCAGCCTGTTATCGACCGGCTGGTCGAGCTGGGCGGTTCGCGCGAGGCGCTGGCCGATCAGGATGCGGCCTACGAGGCCGAGCAGGCGCGGCAGGCCGCGTGGGACACCGCCGCAACACCAGGAAAGACCAAGACCAAATGAGTACAGTCGCCACCATCCTCGTCGCCCTCGTGGCGCTGCTGCATCTCTATATTCTGGTCCTCGAGATGTTCCTGTGGACCGCGCCGCAAGGCCTGAAGGCCTTTGGCTCCACGCCGGATTTCGCCGAGCAGACCAGGGTGCTGGCAGCCAATCAGGGGCTCTACAATGGGTTTCTTGCCGCAGGGCTGATCTGGTCGCTGGTGCATCCGGTGCCGGAATTCGCCTGGCAGATCGCCATGTTCTTTCTGGCCTGCGTGGCCGTCGCCGGCATCTATGGCGCGGCGACGGCCAGCCGGAAGATCATTTTCGTCCAGACCGTGCCGGCGGTGATCGCCATGCTGGCGGTGATGTTCCTCTAGGCCCATGCCGTCGGTTGAGGACATCGAAGCCACCGTGCAGCGGATGGAGGCGCGCTATGTCGACTCCATCCATTTTCCGGCCTATCGGGTTCTTTGCCTTCGCTTTGAAGCCGACCTTGATGATCGTCGCGACCTCGCCCTGGCCAAGTCCGCCGCCTTGATGATGATCAAGCAGCTCGAAGGCGATGGGCAGTCGTAGGTCCGCCAGCTACCCGGCCAGGCTTGCCAGCACGCGCACCCAGCTCCGGATGCCGCGGTGGTAGCTGTCGAGATCATATTTCTCGTTGGGCGAGTGTATCTGGTCGTCAACATGGGCGAAGCCGATCAACAGCGTATCGAGGCCCAGGATGCGCTTGAAATCACCGGCGACGGGAATCGAGCCGCCAGAGCCGGTGATCACCGCCTGCTTGCCCCATTCGCCCGACAGGCCCTCCAATGCGCGGCGCAGATGCACGCCGTCGCTGGGCACGGTGATGGCCGGCGAGCCGCCATGGGCGTGGAACGCGACCGAGCAATCGGCCGGGATCATCGCCTCGACATGCTTGCGGAAGGCGGCGCGGATCTTGTCGGGCTGCATGCCCGAGACCAGGCGGAAGCTGATCTTGGCGCTGGCTTTGGCCGGGATGACGGTCTTGAAGCCATCGCCGGTATAGCCGCCGATCATGCCGTTGATCTCGCAGGTCGGCCGCGCCCACAGCATTTCGAGCACCGATCGGTCCTGTTCGCCGGCCGGGATCGAGAGCCCGGCTTCGCCGAGGAATTTTGCCTGGTCGAAGCCCAGGCCCGCCCATTGCGCCTTCAGTTCCGGGCTGATTTCGGCCACGTCGTCGTAAAAGCCTGCTAGCGTCACGCTGCCATCGGGTGCTCGCAGGCTGGCGATGATTTCGGCCAGCAGCTGGTTGGGATTGCGCGCCGCATTGCCGAACATGCCCGAATGCAGGTCCTTGTCGGCGCAGCTGATCTCGATCTCCTCGGCGACGAGGCCGCGCAGCATGGTGGTGATGGACGGGGTCTGGCGGTCCCACATGTCGGTGTCGCAGACCAGGGCAATGTCGGCGGCAGCCAGCTCGGCCCGGTTGGCCTCCATGAAGGGCGGCAGGTTCTTGCCACCCGATTCCTCCTCGCCCTCGAGCATCAGCGACACCTTGACCGGCAGGCTTCCTGTCGCGTTTTTCCAGGCGCGGCAGGCCTCGATGAAGGTCAGCATCTGGCCCTTGTCGTCCGAGGCGCCCCGCGCCACGATGATCTTGCGCCCGCTGGCATCGGTCTTGAGCACCGGCTCGAACGGGTCGGTATGCCACAGCTCGACCGGATCGACCGGCTGCACGTCGTAATGGGCATAGAACAGCACATGCGGGCCAGCCTGGTCGGGGCCATGGGCCACCACCACCGGATGGCCGGGCGTCGGCCGCGCCGCGGCGGTAAAGCCGAGGCCGTTGAGTTCAGCGGCAATCCAGTCGGCGGCGCGGCGGCATTCGGCGGCGTAAGCCGGGTCGGTCGAAATGGATTTGATGCGCAGCAGCGCGTAGAGCCGCTCAAGGCTCTGGTCGAGTCCGGCATCGACATGGGCGAGCACGGCATCGAGTTGGGTGGTGGTGGTCATGCGGTTGATTCCCTTTTTGCCGCTACACTCGCCGCCATGGGACGCCCTGTCCAGCACCGGTTGCCGTGGGGCTCGGTGTCGGATAGTTCATATAGTAACACTAATGCGGACGGTGCACTGGTCGCGCCGAACGGCAGGGGGAGCCGCCATGGTCACACGCGAAACGCCGGAAAGGACGACGGGCGACCTCATCGCCTCGATCGCCGGCCGCGTGCCGATGCGAAACCTGCATTCGCAGGTGCTCTGGCAGCTCGGCGTTGCCATGGTCCGCGGCGACTATCCGGAAGGCTCCATCCTCCCTTCCGATACCGAATTGCTGGCGCGCTTTTCCGTGTCGCGCACGGTGCTGCGCGAGGCGCTCAAGACGCTGGCGGCCAAGGGCATGATCGAGGCACGCGCCCGTATCGGCACCCGCGTATTGCCGCGCCAGCGCTGGAACCTGTTCGATTCGGACGTGCTGTCCTGGCATTTCGAGGCGGGACCGGACGTGGAACTGCTGCGCAGCCTCGCCGAAATCCGCATCGGCGTCGAAGTGGAATCGGCGGCGCTGGCGGCCACCCGCCGCACCGACGAGCAGGCCGAGGCGCTGCTGGCCTGCGCCGGCCGCATGGGTGAAGCCAGGACGGCCGAGGAGTTCGCCCGCACCGACCTGCAATTCCACCGCACGGTGGCGGAAGCGTCGGGCAATCCCTTCATGGCCTCGATCAGCGCGCTGGTCGAGCTGGCGTTGACCGCCGCCTTCACCATCAGCTCACCCGTCGAGGACGAGGCGGCCATGCGGGCCACCGTTCGGGCACATGCCCGCATTGCCGAGGCCATCAAGGCCGGTGATGCCGAAGAGGCGCGTCTGGCCATGAAGGCCGTCATCACCGAGGGCTTCGGCCGGGCTGCGGGCCGCATGGCGGCGACCGAGCCGGCTCGCAAGGGCTGATCCGGAAGGCGGGCCACTATCTCACAAGCCGATAGCCGACGCCCGGTTCGCTCACCAGGTGTCTGGGCGCTTTCGGATCGGCCTCCAGCTTGGCGCGGAGCTGGGCGATGACGACGCGCAAATATTGCACGTCATCCTGATGCGCCGGGCCCCAGACCTTGGTCAACGCCTGGCGGTGGGTCACGACCTTGTTGGCTTTGGACGCAAGAAAGGCAAAGAGTTCGAACTCCTTGGGCGTCAGATGCACCGCCACGCCGTCGACAAGGACATGGCGATGCTCGAGGTCGAGCAGCATGTTGCCAAAGCGTTGCTGGGCCGGAGCGGGCTCCACCGATCCCGCCTGGCGGAGCGCAACCCGGATGCGGGCCAGCAGTTCGCCAATGCCAAAGGGCTTTTCGACATAGTCGTTGGCGCCCAGGTCGAGCGCCGCGATCTTTTCGATTTCCTGGTCGCGGGCGGATAGCACGATGATGGGGACGGACGAGAAGGCGCGCACGGTTTCGATGACGGTCTTGCCATCGCCATCGGGCAGGCCGAGGTCGAGCACGATGAGGTCAGGGGCGCGGGTCGCGGCGAGCCGCCTGGCTTCGGCAGCGGTCGCGGCGGTTTCGACCTCGAAGCCCGCGGCCGTCAGCGCGGGCCTCAGAAAGCGCTGGATCTGCGGCTCGTCATCGACCACCAGAATACGCGGCAACATCATGCGGGTTTCCCCGGTTCCGCCGGCGGCAGGCGGAGGGTCATGCGCGTCCCGCGCTTGCGGATGGCCGGGCTGGTGGCCTTGATCGTGCCACCCATGGCCGTCATCAGGCCACGGGCGATCGACAGACCCAGACCCGTGCCGGCCGGGCGACCGTCACCCTTGGCGCGGCGATAGAACTTGTCGAAGACCCTTTCCAGATCCTCCTCGGGAATGCCCTTGCCCTGGTCAGTGACCGAGATCGTCACGCCATCCTCCTCGGCGCGGGCGAAGATGGCCACCGGCTGGTCGACGCCGCCATATTTGCGGGCGTTGTCGAGCAGGTTGAACAGCACCTGTTCGAGCAAAGCCGCGTCGCCCATGGCCTTTGGCAGATCGGGGGCAATGGACAGGTCGATGGTGAGGTCAGGGTGCAATTTGCGAGCTCTGATGGCACTGGCGTCGATAACGGCGGCAAGATCGGTCGGCTCGCGCCGCGCCTTCATCATACCCGCTTCGATGCGCGTCATGTCGAACAGATTGGCGACGAAGCGGTTGAGGCGGCCCGACTCCTCCTCGATGGAGAGCAGCAGATCGTCCCGGCTGGCGGCGGACATCTTGTCGCCGAGTTGTCGCAGGCTGGTGACGGCGCCGGTGATCGAGGCCAGGGGCGTGCGCAGATCGTGCGACAGCGAGGAGAGCAAAGCCGCCTGCACCTTTTCGCCTTCGCGCGCCACCGAGGCCTGGGCGCTTTCCCGGCTGAGCCGGGCGCGGTCCATGGCGATGGCAGCCTGGTCGAGCAAGGCGGTCCAGGTCCGCTCCTCGTCGACGGCCAGCGGCATGTCGCGGGGGCCCATGGCGAGACCGGCAACGCCCAGGAGCCGCTGGGCCGACATGACAGGCCGGAACAGGTAGCGCACCTGGGGCAGCGTTCCGGTGAGGAAGCCGGATGGTTCCTTCTTGTCGAAGGCCCAGCGCGCGGCGGTCAGTTCGGTTGAGTCGAGCGCCTGGTCGGGCGGCCACGCGGCGGCCAGATCGAGCTCGCCCGTCTCGTCGGGCAACAGCATGACCGCGGGGCGGCCAAGGCTGGCATTGAGGTGGCTGGCGATAGCGTCGAGCACCCGGTCCTGGCCATGGGCACCGGATAGCTTGCGGGAGAAATCGAGCAGGGCCTGGCTTTGTCGGGCCTGCTGGCGGGCCAGTTCGACCTGTTCGCGCAGGCGCGCCGCGAGCTGGCCCGCGGCCAGAGCCACGGCGATGAAGATAGCCAGGGACAGCACTTCCTGGGGCTGTGCCACCGTCAGCTGGCCGGTCGGTTCGATGAAAAAGAAGTTGTAGGCGACGAAGGACAAGATGGCCGCCAAGAGGGCCGAGAAGCGACCGGCAATGACCGCTGAAAGCAACACGGCGGCCAGATAGAGCATCGAGAGATTTTGCAGCGCGATGAGCGCGTTGATGCCGAGCCCGAAAAGGGTCGTGGCGCCAACCGAGGCGAGTGGCAGGCCCAGCGTCAGCACCCATTCGGGCGGTGACAATTGCCGTCGGATGGGACGGCCAGCCTTCACCGCGCCGCCCGGCACGACATGGATGCCAATCTCGTCGGCGTGACGGAGGAGGGCGTCGGGCAGCGAGCGGCGGAACCATCGTGTGCCGGCGGGTCGGCCGATGACGATCTGGGTTATGTGCTCGCGTCGGGCCAGGCGAAGGATGGCCTCGACGAAGTCGCTGGCCGTCTCGCGGCGTGTTTCGGCCCCGAGGCGCTCGGCAAGGCGCAAGGTCTCCTCGAGACGTTCGGCATCTGCCGCGCTCGGCAGGGGCGCGCCGGGGCGCGTCATCGACACGACCAGCCAGCGGGCATTGAGCCCCGAAGCGAGTCGGCTGGACACGCGCACCACCTTTTCAGACATCGCATCGGCACCAACGCAGACCAGCAATCGCTCGCCCGTGGCCCAGGGTCCTTCCACCGCGCTCTGGCGCAGGAAATCGACCATCTGGTCATCGACGCGGTCGGCGGCGCGGCGCAGGGCCAGCTCCCGCAGGGCCGTGAGCGTGGCAGGCTTGAAAAAGCCGTCGAGAGCCCGCTGCGCATTGTCGGGCAGATAGACCTTGCCGGCATGCAGACGATCGATGAGTTCGGCGGGTGGGAGATCGACCAGGATCACCTCGTCAGCGGTCTTGAGCACGATATCGGGCACGGTCTCGCGCACCGGAATGCCGGCGATGCGGGCGATGAGGTCTGAGAGGCTTTCGAGATGCTGGATATTGAGCGCGGTCCACACATCGATGCCGGCGTCGATCAGCTCGGCGATATCCTGGTAGCGCTTGGGGTGGCGCGAACCCGGCGCATTGGTGTGGGCCAGTTCATCAACGATCAGCAAGGCCGGTCGCCGCGCCAGGGCCGCATCGAGGTCAAACTCGCCATAGGGCCCGTCCTCGTTTTGGCGCGGCAGAACCTCCATGCCCTCGGCCAGCCGCGCCGTATCGCTGCGGCCATGGGTTTCCACCAGGCCGATCACGACGTCCGTACCCTTGGCCTTGAGACCTCGCGCCCGTTCCAGCATGGCATAGGTCTTGCCGACGCCGGGAGCGGCACCCAGAAAGACGGTCAGCTTGCCACGGCCTTCGCGCGCGGCAAGCTGCAACAGGGCGGTCGGGTCCGGCCGCTGGGTTTCGGTCTGGCGGGCCATCTCAGTTTCCTGATGGAGCGGCCTCGTCCAGCGCCAGATTGAGACGCAGCACGTTGACGCGCGGTTCGCCGAATATACCCAAGAGGGGTGCCTCCGTCACATCGGCAACGAGCTGGCTGACCGCGGCCGGATCGAGGCCACGCGCCCCGGCCACGCGGGCCACCTGGAAGGCGGCAAATTGCGGGCTGACGTGGGGATCGAGACCCGAAGCAGAGGTCGTGGCGGCATCGGCGGGCACCGGGCCGCCGCCCAGCGCTTGAACCGAGGCGGCGGCCCGCTCGATCAGGGCCTTGCCGGTGGGGCCGATATTGGAGCCCGTCGAGGCGGCGGCGTTGTAGGGGTCGGGGCCAGTGGCCGACGGTCGCGGCCAGAAATAGCCCGCCTGGGTGAAATTCTGGCCGATCAGATCGGAGCCGATGACAACACCGTCGCGCACAATGGCACTGCCATTGGCCTGGCCGGGGAAAGCGGCCTGTGCGGCGCCCGTGATGGCGAGGGGATAGGCGAGACCAGTGATGGCCGAGAGCAGCACGGTAAGGACGATGGCGGGGCGAAGTTGGTCGAGCATGGTGAGGCTCCTGGAATGAGTAACTGGATTTTGCAGTCGTCAGGGTCAGGGAGGGGGCGATTGGCCCGCATATCCGGGCAAGGAGGAGGTGCCGTCTGGTGGTTGGGGCGCTCGCCTGCCCGCGTGCATCGCGCAAGTTCGCCCATCAGATCACCCCCAAAGCCGCCACCGCCATATCCACCAGCTTGATGCCGATGAACGGAGCGACAAGTCCACCCAGCCCATAGATGAGCAGGTTGCGCGACAGCAAAGCGGCGGCCCCGACCGGGCGATACTTCACCCCGCGCAGGGCCAGCGGGATCAGCGCCACGATGATCAGGGCGTTGAAGATGACGGCCGAGAGGATCGCCGACTGCGGAGAATGCAGCCCCATGATGTTGAGTGCGCCCAGTTCGGGATAGGTGACGAGGAACAGAGCCGGGATGATGGCAAAATACTTGGCCACGTCATTGGCGATCGAGAAGGTGGTGAGTGCGCCACGGGTCATCAGGATCTGCTTGCCGATCTCGACGATCTCGATGAGCTTGGTGGGGCTGGAGTCGAGATCGACCATGTTCCCCGCTTCGCGGGCCGCCTGCGTGCCCGATTGCATGGCCACGCCGACATCGGCCTGGGCGAGAGCCGGGGCGTCATTGGTGCCGTCGCCGCACATGGCGATCAGCCGTCCGCCTGTCTGCTCCTTGCGAATGAAATCAAGTTTTTGCTCCGGCGTCGCCTCGGCGAGGAAGTCGTCGACGCCCGCCTCCGATGCGATAGCTGCCGCAGTGACGGGATTGTCGCCCGTGACCATCACCGTGCGGATGCCCATGGCGCGCAAAGCCGCGAAGCGTTCCTTGATGCCGGGCTTGACCACATCCTTGAGATGCACCACGCCCAGCAGGCGATCGCCTTCGGCCACGGCCAGCGGCGTGCCGCCAGTACGGGCGATGGTATCGACCGCCCTGTTGAATTCCGCCGAAGCCTGGGCCTTGTCGAGCCCCACGAAGCGCAGCACCGCATCCACCGCGCCCTTGCGGATGCGACGGCCATCAATGTCGATACCTGAGATGCGGGTCTGCGCCGAAAAGGCGATTGTCGTGTCGCCCTTGCCGGCCAGATTGGGCTCGGTGAGCCCGAAATCGGCCTTGGCCAGCGCCACGATGGAGCGGCCCTCGGCGGTTTCGTCGGACAGACTTGCCAGCAGCACGGCCTCGGCCAGATATTTCTCGGTGACGTCGGCGACCGGCAGGAATTCGGACGCCATCCGGTTGCCGAAGGTGATGGTGCCGGTCTTGTCGAGCAGTAGCGTATCGACGTCGCCGGCTGCTTCCACGGCACGCCCCGACGTGGCGATGACGTTGAAGCGGATCAGCCGATCCATGCCGGCAATACCGATGGCCGAGAGCAAGCCGCCAATGGTGGTGGGGATCAGCGTCACCAGAAGGGCCGCCAGCACGGCGACCGACAGGTCGGTGCCGGAATAGGCTGCGAGGCCATAAAGCGTAACCACGGTGATGAGAAAGACCAGCGTCAGGCCCGAAAGCAGGATCGACAGCGCAATCTCGTTGGGCGTCTTCTGCCGCTTGGCGCCTTCGATCAGCGCGATCATGCGATCGACGAAGGTCTCGCCGGGCCTGGTGGTGATCCGCACCTTGAGCCAGTCCGAGATCACCTGGGTGCCACCGGTGACGGCCGAACGGTCCCCACCGGCTTCGCGGATAACGGGCGCCGATTCCCCGGTAATGGCGCTTTCGTTGACTGAGGCGACGCCTTCGATGACCTCGCCATCGCCCGGCATCAGGTCGTTGACCTCGACCAGCACAATGTCGCCAATCTTGAGCGACGTGGCCGGAACGACCTCGCTGGCGCGGTTGTCCCTCTGGTCGGGAAACAGCAGCTTCTTGGCGATCAGGTCGGACTTGCCGCGCTTGAGGCTTTCGGCCTGGGCCTTGCCGCGCCCTTCGGCGACGGATTCGGCGAAGGTGGCGAAGAGGACGGTAAACCACAGCCAGAGCGCGATCTGGCCGGAGAAGACCGCGTTGGCGCCAGCGGCAAGATCCTGCAGGAACAGGACCGTGACGAGCACGGCGACGATTTCGGTGACGAAGATCACCGGATTGCGCATCAGCTGGCGCGGATCGAGCTTGATGACCGCGTCGCGCAGTGCGGGAACGAGGATGGCGGGGTCAAGCATGGAGATCGATTTTGTGGTGGACATGATGGTTTCCTAGAAGCTCTGCCCGGCGAGCATGACAAAATGCTCGACGACGGGTCCGAGAGCCAAAGCCGGGAAGAATTGCAGTCCGCCCAGGATGAGGATGATGCCGATGAGGAGACCGACAAAGAGCGGCCGATCGGTGGGGAAGCTGCCTGATGACGCGGCGACGCGCGGCTTGCTGACCAGGGCGCCTGCCATGGCCAGCACGGGCACCAGGTAAGCGAAGCGGCCCAACAGCATGGCGATGCCCAATGTGGTGTTGTACCAGGGCGTATTGGCGGTGAGGCCGCCAAAGGCCGAGCCGTTATTCCCCGCCGCCGAGGTATAGGCGTAGAGGATTTCGCTGAGGCCATGCGGCCCGGGCGTCAGGATGGAACTGGTGCCGAACTCGGCGACGGCCGAGATGGCGGTGAAGCCCAGGATGGTGAGCGGCAGGATAAGCACGGCCAGCATGGCCAGCTTCATCTCGCGCGCCTCGATCTTCTTGCCGAGAAATTCCGGCGTCCGTCCCACCATCAGCCCGGCGACGAAGACGGCGAGAATGGCGAAGACGATGAGGCCATAAAGACCAGAACCGACGCCACCAGGCAGCACTTCGCCGAGCTGGATCAGGAACATCGGCACGAGGCCGCCGAGCGGGGTGAGCGAGGAGTGCATGGCATTGACGCCGCCATCCGACAGGCCGGTGGTGACCGCCGAATAGAGTGCGCTCATGGCCTGGCCGAAGCGGACTTCCTTGCCCTCCATATTGCCCATGGCCGGATCGACGCCGACTGATGTCAGCAGCGGATTGCCAACGGTCTCGGCCCAATAGATGGCGCCAGTGCCGATGACCAGCATGACGACAGTGACCGAAATCAGCGCCCAGCCCTGGCGCCGGCTGCCGACCATCTGGCCGAAGGCGTAGACCAGGGCCGCCGACACCGAGAGCATGGCTGTTATGTTGAGGTAGTTGCTGAAGGCGCTCGGGTTCTCGAACGGATGAGCGGCATTGACGTTGAAGAAGCCGCCGCCATTGGTGCCAAGCTGCTTGATCGCCTCCTGACTGGCAATTGGGCCGGTGGCGATGGTCTGCTGGGCGCCTTCGAGCGTGGCAGCGACGAAGTTGGCGTCAAGACTCTGCGGCAGGCCCAGAGCGACGAAGGCCAGGGCGACGACGATGGCAAGCGGCAGCAGCACGTAAAGCGTGGCCCGCGTGAGATCGACCCAGAAATTGCCCAGCTCGTTGACGCCGGAACGAACGAAAGCGCGCGTCAGTGCCATGGCCACCGCAATGCCGGTGGCGGCGGAGACGAAGTTCTGCACCGTGAGGCCTAGCATCTGGCTGAGATGGCTCATGGTGGTCTCGCCGCCATAGCTTTGCCAGTTGGTGTTGGTGACAAAGCTCGCCGCGGTGTTGAAGGCGAGATCGGGTGAGAGTGCAGGAAAGCCCTGCGGATTGAGCGGCAGCAGGTTCTGCAGGCGCAGGATGGCGTAAAGGGCGAGGAAGCCCGCAATGCTGAACAGCAGCACGCCGAACGCGTAGCCGAGCCAGGTCTGCTCCCGTTCCGGACGGACGCCCGCCAGGGTAAAGAGGCCACGCTCCACTGGAACGAGGACGGGCGACAGGACAGTGCGTTCGCCGCTGAAGACGCGGGCTATGTAGAGGCCGAGAGGTTTGACCAGCAACAGGACCGCGACCAGCACGAAGCCGATCTGCAGCCAACCGGGGAGAGTCATGAGGGCTCCTTGAAGTCAGAACCGCTCGGGCACCAGCAACGTCACCACCAGGTAGACGGCCAGCGCGAGGGCGATGAGGAAGGAAATGATGAGCATGGCGACGGTCACAGCCGGTCGAGCGCGGCGGCATAGGCCGCCAAGGCCATCAGCGTACCGGCACCGAGAGCGATAAAGGCAAGGTCGAGCATGGGAAGCCTCCAAGGAAGAGGCTCATGCATTGGGCCCGATGGCCGTCAGGTTTCCATACGAAATCGGGGGCGACAGCATAAGGATTTCATAAGTTCGGCCCCGGTGGGGACGCCCTCAAGCGCGCTTCGCTGGTATGTTTAAACGCCGGAATGGTGGAGCTGAGCGGGATCGAACCGCTGACCTCGTCATTGCGAACGACGCGCTCTCCCAACTGAGCTACAGCCCCGTTCCGACGCTGCTGATATGGACAATATCATGGTTGAGAGCAAGGGGGATAAGCGCGTCCCGTGACCACCCGCTACGCGAGCTGCTGCTCCAGTAAGGATCGTGTTGTCGCGATGATGGCCTGTTCGGCTGCTATCAGCGGGCGGCCGAGCAGGGCGACGCTGGCCGAGGAATCGAGGCGCTTGAGCACACCCAACTCGTTGAGAATGCCGCGCACGTCGCGATCGAACAGGCTGTAAATCCGCACGCCCCAGTCAGGCATGGTCCGGCGCGGCACCTTGGTTGCCCGCTGGGGCGGCAAGGCGGCGCGGACCACGCCGGCGACGTCGGGCATCAGCATGGCGCGCTCGCCCATCGGGAAGC
>JAKFDU010000097.1:0-3832 GCA_036675975.1 Devosia sp.
GACAACCTGCGCTACGGCAAGCCCGGGGCCAGCGATGCCGAGCTGCGCGAGGCCGTGCGCAAGGCCCGCGCCGACAGCTTCATCCCGCAGCTCGACGACGGCCAGGGCGGGCGCGGCTTCGATGCCCGGGTCGGCGAGCGCGGGGTCAAGCTCTCCGGCGGCCAGCGCCAGCGCATCGCCATCGCCCGGGTGCTACTCAAGGACGCGCCGATCCTGGTACTCGACGAAGCCACCTCGGCGCTGGATTCCGAAGTCGAAGCGGCGATCCAGGAAAGCCTCGACAGCCTGATGCAGGGCAAGACGGTGATCGCCATTGCCCACCGCCTGTCGACCATCGCCCGCATGGACCGCCTGGTGGTGATCGACCAGGGCCAGATCGTCGAGACCGGCACGCACAGCCAGCTGATCGAACGCGACGGCCTCTACGCCCGCCTCTGGCAGCACCAGACCGGTGGCTTCGTCGGGGTGGAGTGAAACACCGGTCGCGGCCATGGAACTAGGCGTCCCCACCGCTCCTACAAAAGCCGCGTATACCGCCGCCACGTAGGAGCGGGCCATGCCCGCGAAACACCCAAGGAGAACGCTTATGGATGAGCACCACAGCCATCGCTGGCATGGCCCGCTCCTACACAGGAAATCCGGGCATGCGGCCTTACGCAAAGGCCGTGCATCGGTCAGCAATACTATCTACCTGATCACCGCAACCACCGACAACCGCGAACCTCTGTTCACCCACTTTCCAGCCGCCTGCTCGGCCGCCGGCTGTTTCGAGGACGCCGCCTTGCTCAAGGAGAGCCACATGCTGGCCTGGGTGCTGATGCCCGATCACGCCCACTGGCTGTTGCAGCTCGGCGACCAGGACACCCTCTGCGAGGTGATTGGCCGACTCAAGTCCGCCAGTTCCCGCCACGCCAATCGGGTCCTGGGCCGAACCGGCCCGATCTGGTCGAAAGCCTTTCACGATCATGCCTTGCGCGAAGAAGAAGACCTGCGAGCCGTCGCCCGCTACATCGTGGCCAATCCGTTGCGGGCGGGACTGGTCAAACGAATCGGCGATTATCCGTACTGGAGTGCCGTCTGGCTTTGACAAGGCTCAGCGATGGTTGGGGTCTTCGACATCGCTTCGCGGGCATGGCCCGCTCCTACAATAGCAGCGCGTGCCTCCATACCGTAGGAGCGCGGGGGGACGCCCAGTCCCATGCCCGCGAAAAACTCTCAGCCCTGCCGATACGGCAGCAAGCCGCGCGCTTCTTCGGCGTAGCCCTGCACGCCGAGGCGCTCCTGTTCGAGGAAATCCGCCACCGCCGCGCGCAGGCCTGGGTGGCAGAGGTAGTGCCAGGAGCGGGTGAGCACCGGCTCGAAGCCGCGGATCAGCTTGTGCTCGCCCTGGGCGCCGGCGTCGAAGCGCTGCAGCCCCTGGCCGATCGCATAATCCATGCCCTGGTAGAAGCAGGTCTCGAAATGCAGGCGGTCGAACTCCGCCAGGCAGCCCCAGTAACGCCCATAGAGGCTGTCGCCGCCGACCAGGCTGAAGGCCATGGCCACCGGCCGGCCGCCCTGGCGCGCCAGCACCAGGCGGATCGCCGCGGGCATGCGCTCGGCCAGCAGGCTGAAGAACGCCCGCGTCAGATAGGGCGCCTGGCCGCGAATGTGGTAGGTGTTGGCGTAACACAGGTAGACGAAATCCCACTCGGCCTCGCTGAGCTGCTGCCCCTCGCGCCAGTCGAAGTCGATGCCCTGCCCCGCCACCTGCTCGCGCTCCTTGCGGATCTGCTTGCGCTTGCGCGAACTCAGGGCCTCGAGGAAATCCTGGAAGTCCCGGTAGCCGCGGTTGCGCCAGTGGTACTGGCAGCCGAGGCGCTCCAGCCAGCCCGCGCGGCCGCGCAGCAGCGCATCGGCGGCGGCGTCGGTGAAGTTGATATGCAGGCTGGACAGGCCCTGACGCTCCAGGCTGGCGCTCAGCTGGTCGAGCAACTGCGCCGCCGCGGCCGGCTCGCCCAGCAGGCGCGGCCCGCTCACCGGCGAGAAGGGAATGGCGCCGAGCAGCTTGGGGTAATAGGCAATTCCGGCACGTCGGCAGGCATCGGCCCAGCCGTGATCGAACACATACTCGCCGTAGGAGTGGCTCTTCACATAGGCCGGCAGCGCCGCCAGCAGTCGCCCGGCAGCATCGCTCGACAGTTGGTGGGCCGGCTTCCAGCCGCTACCGGCGCCGACACTGCCGCTGTCTTCCAGGGCGGTGAGAAAGGCGTGCCGAAGGAACGGCTGCGCACCCGGCACCAGGGCATCCCAGGCGGCGGCATCCAGATCGGCGAGGCGGTGGAGAGTCGAGATCGGCATGGGCGCAGTCTGGCCCGTGCCGCGGACGAAAAAAAGCCCCGCACGGGGCGGGGCCGAATTAAACAGTGGAGTTGTGTCGCTGGGTAATCAGAACACGTACTGGGCGCGAACGACGAAACCGTCACCGTCGTCGTCGCCATTCAGGTTGGTGACCTTGTCGGTCTTGGCCTTGACGTACACGCCGCTGATCTTCACCGCCTCGTTGGCGTACCAGTTGACGCCCAGGTTGTGCACCTTGGCTTCGGCATCGCCCACTTCACGGGTCGCGGTAGCGGCGACGATGTTGTCGTCTTCCACGGTCATGCTGTCGTAGCGGTAGAACAGTTCCCAGGCGCCGATCTGGTTGTTAGCCGGCTTGATCTTGTCGAACTTGCCCAGTTTGTAGTCGCGCGCCTCGCCGGTCAGGGTGTAGGCGGCTTGCACATAGAAACCGTCGGCCTCGATGTCTTCGACCGTGTCGGCATCGGCCTGCAGGTCGCGCTGGATGTACTCGCCCTGCAGGGAGAACGGGCCGACGGCCCAGGCGGCTTCCAGGCCCAACGCGGTGTCATCCTCGTAGGTGCCGGCCGCGGAGTTGTTGACCCCGCCGAGGAGCGGACGGTTGCCGTTCGGGCCGGCATCGTTGCCGCCCAGGGTCTCTACGCCACGCATGCCCAGGCGGCTGCGGAAGCGCGCATCGAAGACGCTGTCGGAGACATCGCGGCGGGCAAAGTTGGCGCCGATGTGCAGCACGTTGCCGGCTTCGTGCAGCGGAGCGAACACCCCGCGCAGGTTGAACTGCTTGACGCTGTCGCCGTCGGTGTCGTTGTTGTCCTTGGCGAACAGGCCCGCGGACGCATAGGCCGAGCTGCCGAGCATCGCGGAGGCCTGGATGCCCATGCCGTTCTGGTGGCCGTTGGCCCAGTCGATCAGGTCATAGACGGCGTTGCGCTCCTGGGCGGTAACCCACTTGGAGCTGGTGGCTTTCTCCAAGCCGAACTCCGGATCGAAGCGGCCGACCTTGATGGAAGCCGGGGCAAAACCGTTGTAGGCGATCGAGGCTTCGTCGAAGTAGCCGTCGTCGGAATTACCGGCGTTGTGCGAGAAGTCGTAGCTGATGGCGTAAGCCCAGTCGGTGTAGGCGACGCCGGAAATCTCCAGGAAGGCGCGGCGGAAATAGGCGGCATCCGCGGTTTCGCCGTTGTCGGTATAGAGACCATCGAAGCGGCTGTAGTCCGCCTGCAGGCGGCCGCCGACCTTGAAGCCAAAGGCTTTGTCGGCGGTGGCGACTTCCAGGCCACCCTTGGTCTTGACCACGATGTCTGCGCCATCGGTGGTGACGGTACCGGCGAAAGCCTGGGCGGAAACGGCCAGAGCCAGGGCGCTGGCTGCGAAACCGGCGAAGTGCTTACGGATCATCGAAGATTCCCCTATCGGACTTTAAGTGTTGAAAACACCCGAGCGATCGCGCTCGTTCGTGCTGGGGGGAATCTTGGCGGCGGGTTATTTCAGC
>JAKFDU010000098.1:0-28323 GCA_036675975.1 Devosia sp.
CGAAAGGCCAGATTTCCCGGATGATGTCCTTCACAGGAATGCCAGTTACCGCGTTCATGACGAAAAGCAGCACGCCATAGGGCGGAGTGACCAGGCCGATCATGATGTTGACGGTGACCACGATGCCGAAATGGACCAGATCAATTTCCAGCGCCCTGCAGGCAGGAATGAACAGGGGCACCACGACAAGGAGCAGCGTCGTGGCATCGAAGAAACAGCCGAGAACCAGAAAGATCAGGTTGACGATCAGGAGGAAGACGACGGGCGACAGTTCCGTGCCGTCCAACAGGCCGGCAACGGCCGCCGGGACGCCTTCGGTGGCGATGATATAGTTGAAGATGAAGGCACCGGCGATCAGCACGGCGACCACTGCCGTGGAACGTGAGGAGGCGATCAGCGTCTCGATCAGGTCGCGGAAGCCAACCGTCCGATAATAGAAGCTGGCCAGCGCCAGCGCATAGACCGCGGCCAGGGCCGCCGCTTCGGTGGGGGTGGTTGCGCCGCCATAGATGCCCCAGAGCAGGATGACCGGCAGCATCAAAGCAGGCAGGGCCTGCAGGGTCACACGTGGGAACTGCCGCAGCGGCACGATCTCGCCGCGCGGGAAATCCCGTTTCTCGCTGACGAAGGCGACAAGCACCATCAGCGCGACGCCGAGCATCAGCCCGGGTGCGACGCCGCCGAGGAAGAGATAGCCCACTGAAGTGTCCGAGATCAGCGCGTAGATCACCAGTGGAATCGACGGTGGAATGATCGGCCCGATAACGGCCGAGGCGCTGGCCACGGCGGCGGCAAAGCCGGGTGGATAGCGGCCGGTTTTCACCATCATCATGGTGACGAGCTTGCCAGGCCCCGCGGCGTCAGCGACCGCAGAGCCGCTCATCCCGGCAAAGACAATGCTGACGAGAATGTCCACCTGCGCGAGGCCGCCCTTGAGCCGCCCAACCAGGGCCTGGCAGAAGGCCAGCAACCGGTCGGTGACGCCGCCCGCATTCATCAGATTTGCGGCAAGGATGAACAGGGGCACCGCCAGCAGGACGAAGCTGTCGAACATGCCGTTGAGCATCTGCTCGGCGAGCAGCCCGATATCGGCGCCCGTAAACAGCAGGTAGCCGATCGAGGCGATGAACATGGCATAGGCCACAGGCACGCCGAATGCGGCCAGCCCGAAGAAACCAGCCAGTAAGAGGACAAACGGCAGGCTCATAGAATGCTCTCCGATTCACCGGGCGAGGGCGGGTTCACTTCGTTGCGCCAATGGGCGCTGCAGAGCCTGGCGATCCGCCAGATGCCGGCGGCGACCGCCGAAACGAGAAAAACGAGAAAGATCGAATAAACGATGTCGAACGGCATGCGCAGCACCGGGGTGCGCACGATTCGCATGAAGCTGATGAAATCGAAGGACGGCCTGAGCGCTATGGCAAAGGCGACAATGGTCAAAGCAGTGGAGGCCAGAGCGAGCACGCGGCGGCCGCGGGGTGGCAGGCTGCCCGAAATCAAGTCAAAGGCGATGTGGTCGCGCTCGTGCAGAATGAACGAGCAGGTCCAGAACACCACCCAGATGTAGAGAACCAGGGTGAGTTCCTGCGTCCATGCCGTGGGATTGTTGAGCACGTAACGCGTGAAAATCTGGATCAGGAAGGTGCCGAACAGCGCGGCAAACATCGCTGCCGCAACCAGTTCGGCACCCCGCCGCATACGCGCCGCGAGGTGCCCCATCATATCAGTTACTCGACCGCGTTGATGCGATCGACGATGCCCGCCGGCCAGGATGCCGACCACTCGGATTCGAGGTAGGCCTTTTGTACCGTGCTACGGAAAGCCTCGACATCAGGGGTCGAAACCGTAAGACCCTGCTCTTCAAGAAAGCCGACCAGTGCGGCTTCATCGGCAATGCGGTTCTCGTTGTTGAAGTCACGGGCGGCCCTGGCCGCTGCCAGGACCTTTTCCTTCTGCTCATCGTTAAGCGCGGCCCATGTGCTGTTGGCCATCGACAGGAAGATGCCATCGACGAGGTGGCCGGTCAGGACGATCTGCTTGGTCACTTCATAGAACTTGGCGGCGCGCACGGTCGGCAGCGGATTGTCCTGGCCATCGATGGCTCCGGTCTGGAGCGCTGTGTAGATTTCGCCAAAGGCGACCGGGAGCGGATTGGCGCCGAGCGCTTCACCGAGGAACAGCCAGGTATCGGAGCCCGGCATGCGCAGCTTGACGCCGGCGAGGTCTGCCGGGGTCTGGATGTCCTTCTCGATGCGCAGGTTGAGCTGGCGCGTGCCCAGATAGGCGGCGGTCAGGATCTTGATGTCCATGTCCTGCTCGACCATGCCGAAGAATTCCCGCCCGATCTCGCCGTCAAACACAGCGATCTGATGGGCGGGATCGCGGACCAGGTAACCGGCGGTGAAAACCGACCAGGCCGGAATCTGGTTGGCAATATCCTGGGCGGAGATCATTGCCATCTCGAGATTGCCGCGCTGCATCGCCACCGGCTCGGTGCCCTGCTTGAACAGCGTGCCATTGAGATGAATCTCGACGTCGAACTCGCCGGGGGCACTCGCTTCGAGCGCGTCCTTGAAGACGGTCAGCATCTGGGCGTGCCAATCGGATTCGACGGCAGGGGTCGATATCCTGATCTTGACCGGATCGGCAGCGAATGTCGGCACGACGGTCGCTAGCCCCAGGACAGCGGCGAGCGCCACAAGGGTACGGCGTGTGAAGCGTTGCATTTGGTTCCTCCCATGATGTCGACGACACGCCGACTAAAACTTGTACGAGACCGGCATTTCGGCCCGCGGTGTACGAAGATGCCTTCGATGGCTTGTGTGAGTACACGGTGACATGTTACCGATAGTAGTAGAGTTCGACAAGGTCGTTTTTTCTCTCTCAGCGCAGGTACTTTCGATATGGGCAAGGACAAGCAGTTCGGCATTTTCGCAGCCATGACGACGCCGTTTGGCGCGGATGGCGCTATCGATATGGGCAAGCTGGTGCCCCATGCCCGCGCCTGCATTGCCGCCGGTTGTGCCGGCATTTCGACATTCGGTACCACGGGGGAGGGTCCCTCGATCGGTGCCGCTGAACGACGGCTGGTGCTTGAGGCGCTACGGGCGGACGGAATCGATGGCGCGCAGATCGTGCCCGGCATCGCCGTCTCGGCCGTCGACGATGCGGCTTCCCATGCACAGGTGGCTGCCGAATTCGGCTGCCATGCATTGCTGGTCACGCCGCCGATCTTCTATAAGGGTGTCGCTCCGGCCGAGGTAACCGAGTGGTACGCGGCGCTTTTGGGAAAGACTGCCGCCGATGGCCCCGGCTATATCCTCTACAACATACCCCAGGTGACCGGCGTGAAGGTGACCGGGGAGACCATTGCAGCGCTCAACACGCGATTCCCCGGGCGGATCGTCGGGGTCAAGGATTCATCAGGTGACTGGGATAACGCCCTGAGCATGTTGCAGTCTTTTCCCGATCTCCACATCCTGATCGGCGACGAGCGTGTCCTGGACAAGGGCGTAAAGCTCGGTGCATCCGGGGCGATCAGCGGCGTTGCCAATTTCCGCGTCGATCTGCTCAATGACGTGTTGGCGGGCAAGCCGGCAAGCGCGGCGCTTGCTCCCCTGGTTGAAGCCATTGTCGAGCATCCGGCGACTCCGGCGGTGAAGGCCCTCGTCGGCCATCTCAGCGGCGATGTCGAATGGCGGCGCGTGCGTGCGCCGCTGCGCGCGCTCTCCGATGCCGAGGCCCAGCGGTTGGGCCGCCGCTATGATGAACTCTTTGCCAGGGTGGCCGCATGAATGAACGGCCGGAATCGGAACTTTCCGATGGCCCGTCGCGCCCCATGCGCGATCTTGCCTACCGGAACTTCACCGATCGGCTGATGTCGCGAGACATCCGCCCCGGCCAGTTCATTTCGCAGCGGGAATTGGTGGTGATGACCGGCATGCCGCTCGGCGCCATCCGCGAGCTGGTGCCGCGGCTTGAGGCGGACGGGCTGATCAAGACCGTACCCAAGCGGGGCATGCAGGTTGCCCATGTGGATTTGGACCTCATTCGCAATGCCTTCCAGTTCCGCCTCATGATGGAGCGGGAGGCGGTCGCCGAATTTGCCCGCACGGCACCCGAGGAGCTGATTGCAGACCAGCACAGGCAACATCTTGAGATTGCTTCTGAAGCCAGGAAAGGCGTAACGCCGGCTCTGCTGCAGCGGGCGCAGGCCATGGACTGGCGGCTGCACGACCTGATGATCGATCGACTGGGCAACGAGATCATTTCTAATGCCTATCGCGTCAACTCCATCAAGATCCGGCTCATCGGCTTCGAACGGGTGCGTATGCTGCCGGAACTGGTGGATTCAGTCATGGCCGAGCACATTCCCTTTCTTGAAGCAGCGATGCGGCGCGACGTAAACGGCGCCGTTGCCGCCATGGAGGCCCATATCGCTAGCGCCCGCGCGCGTGCGATGCAGCTGTAGTCCGGCACACTTGGTCACCAATGCGCCCCATGCCGGTCTTTCAGGCTGCGGGGGCGAATTCCCGAAAGCTGACCGTCTTCCAAGTGGCCGCGGCTGCTGCTCGAACTTATCCGGATCGCAATGAAGCCGAGCATTTCCTGATCACGCCTCGCGTTGGGCGGCGATCTAGGCGGACGCCACGGCGGCGCGAGGCCGTGCCGACACGCGATATCCGGTCCAGACTAAGGCCTGTTTGCCGGCCGTGCGGCCCATACTGGCCATTGGGTCCTGTCAGTCCGCACGCAGTCTTATCAAATCCAGCATGGCCCGGATCGCTGTTGCATAGCCCGTCGCTCCCAGGCCGGCCATGACCGCATCGGCCCGCATCGACACATAGGAGCGATGGTAGATCGGCTCGCGTCTGTGAATGTTGGAGATATGGAACTCGATGACAGGACCCTCGAACATCTTGAGGGCATCGAGCAGTGCCAGCGAGGTGAAGGTAAAGGCTGCCGGGTTGATGATGATCCCCGCCCCTTCGTCGATCGCCTCATGCACCCAGTTGATCAGCGCTTCTTCGCTGTTGGTCTGGTGGAACACGATGGGATGCCCGCCAGCGGCAGCGCGGCAGAGCTGTTCCACCTCGGCCAGGGTCGTCGTGCCATAGATACCAGGCTCGCGCGTGCCGAGGCGATTGAGATTGGGACCATTGAGCACATAGATCGGCTTCATAGCGCAGCTCCATAGCCGAACATACGCGGCAGCCACAGCACCGTCTCGGGCACGAAGGTGAAGATGAGCAGCGCCAGCACCAGACCAACGAGGAAGGGCGCAACGTCGCCGACAATGGCCTTCATCGGGGCACCCGAGATTCGCGTCATGATGAAGAGCAGCATGCCATAGGGCGGGGTCACCAGACCCAGCATGATATTGACCACCACAACCACGCCGAAATGCACCAGGTCGATGCCCAACGCCTGGGCGGTGGGGATCAGCACCGGCACGATGACCAGCAGGATGGTCGTGCCTTCGAGCAGGCAGCCCAGCACCAGCAGCAGGATATTGACCGCAATCAGGAAAGTGATCGGATTGAGATCCCAGGACAGCAGCAGCGCGCTGAGGCTATTGGGGATGTTCTCGATGGTGACGACATAGTTGAACACCAGCGCCCCGGCGATCAGCATGCCGATGGAAGCGGTGGTCTTGGCGCTGGTGAGGAGCGCCGCATAGAGATCGGGCCAGCGGACGCTGCGATAGATGACGACGGAGACGACTAGCGCATAGAAGGCCGCGACAGCCGCCGCTTCGGTCGGCGTGGTGATGCCACCATAGATGCCATACATCAGGACAACAGGCATGAAGAGCACCGGCAGCGCCTGCCATGTCATCTTCGGCAGCTCGCGCAGCGGCACCGGCCTTTCGACCGGGAAGTTCCTGACCCGCGCAGTGACGGCGACCTGCACCATCATCATGGCGGCCATCAGTATGCCAGGCACGACGCCCGCAAGGAACAGGTAGCCGATGGAAGTGTCGGCGATCAGCGCATAGAGCACCATGGGAATGGAGGGCGGGATGATCGGCCCGATCACGGCAGTCACGGCGGTTAGCGCAGCGGCGAAGCTGGGCGTGTATTTGTTGTCCTGCGTCATCATGTGCTGCATCATTTTGCCCGAGCCGGCAGCGTCGGCGATGGCCGAGCCTGACATGCCGGCGAAGACGATGGATTGCAGGATATTGACCTGCGCCAGCCCGCCGCGGAAGCGACCAACCACGGCGTCGCACCACTTCAGCAGGCGCTCGGACAGGGTGCCCGAATTCATGATCTCGGCGGCAAGGATGAACAGCGGCACGGCCAGCATGATGTAGTTGGAATACATGCCGTTGAGGAACTGCTCGGCCACGATGCCCATGTCCTGGCCGCGCATCAGCAGATAGAGCACCGAGGCGCAGATCATCGAGAGCCCCATCGGCAGGCCGAACACCGACAATACGATGATCAGGCCGAGAGCCAGGGTAAAGGCAGTGGAAAGCATCATACGCCGGAACTCGCCTGGGTCGGATCGAACGCTGCGGGGCCCTTGCCCCAGATGGCCTGGCAGCCGAGCCAGAACTGACGGACGATCGTCGCCACCGCGAAGATGGCGTAGATCGAATAGAGCCAGTCGAAGCGGATATCGAGATAGGCGGTCTTTTCGACCTTCATAAAGGCGATGTAGTCGATGACCGCCGGCAGGGAGATGGAAAAGAAGAAGATCAGCGCCACGGCGGTGACGACCACCAGGCCTCGCCGGGTCCGATCGCTTACTGCCGCATAGAGAATATCGAAGCGGATTTCCTCGCTGTCGCGCACCACAAAGGCGGTGCCGAACAGCACCATCCACAACCACATGATGACGCTGATCTCGTGTGTCCAGCCAATGGGCAGGTTGAGGACGTAACGGAACACGATCTGCAGGATGAACACAGTGAACATCACTGCCAGCATGGCGGCGAGCAGGTTTTCGGCGCGGGCATGTAACCACGCGCCGATGCCGGCAAGGCGAGCGTTCATCACCGGTCTCCCAGGCAGATCAGGAACGGAGGATGGCAGCGCCGGCAGGCCGGCGCCACCACCTTTCTCCGGGAGGAGACTAGAGCGCGTTGATGCGATCGATCACGCCTTCGGGCCAATCCTTGGCCAGATCGCTCTCGAGATACATCTGCTGGGCATGGGCACGGAACGCGGCCACGTCGGGCTCATAGACCTTGAGGCCGGCGCTGCGGAACCGCTCGGCCAGCTCGGCTTCGCGCGCCAGATGCTCGGTCTGGCTAAAGTCGATCGCGGCGGTGGCCGCGGCCTGCACGGCGGCTTGCTGTTCAGGCGTCATGGCAGCCCAGGCATCACCCGAGACGACCAGCAGGTCATAGCCCACCAGATGCGAGGTCAGGACGATCTGCTCCATGACCTCGTAGAACTTCATGTTCTCGACATTAGGGAGCGGATTGTCCTGGCCGTCGATGGCCCCGGTCTGCAGGCCCGTATAGACCTCGGCATAGGCCATCGGCGTCGGATTGGCACCCAAAGCCGTGCCCAGGAACTGCCAGGCGTCGCCACCGGGCATGCGCAGCTTGATACCGGCCATGTCCGCGGGAGTCTTGATTTCCTTGTCGATGCGCAGGCCCACCTGACGGGCGCCGAAATAGGTCGGCCCGAGAATGTGGATACCGAGCTGGTCTTCGGCCATCTGCTTGAATTCGGCGCCAACCTCGCTGTCGAAGAAGGTACGCAAATGCGCCGCGTCGCGGAACAGATAGGCCGAAGTCAGCACCGACCAGGCCGGAATCTGGTTGGAGACGTCCTGCGGCGCGATATTGCCCATTTCGAGGTTGCCGCGCTGCAGGGCCACCAATTCGGTGCCCTGCTTGAAAAGCGTGCCACCATAATAGGGCTCGAAGGTGAAGTCCTCCGCGATCTGGGCGGAGAACAGGTTCATCATCTCGGCACGGATATCCTGGTCCGAGAAGACCGCCGAAAAGCGCAATACTGGCTTGTCCTGCGCTAGGACCGGCATGGCGGCGGCCAGCAGCAAGCTGCCCACCAGAACGGCACGGCGCGTCAATGCAAAACTCATCCTCATCCTCCCAAATGCGGCCCTAGGCGGGCCCGTCCTCACCAGACGACACGGCTAAAATGCCGTCGTTGTTTCGTCCTTCGGCAACAATGTACGAAATAGTTCGTTCAAGTCAATGGCCTGCTTGTCCGCGTACGCTCCGGGCCGCTAAAGGGCGATCGCGGCCCGAAACGTCTCGGTCATCGCCGCGGCATCGGGCTTGCTGCCGGTGAACAATTCAAACGCCCGCACAGCCTGAAAGACCGCCATGCCACCCCCTGGCAGGACGCGGCAGCCGAGCGCGCGGGCGTGGCTGACCAGCGCGGTTTCGAGCGGAAAATACACCACGTCTGCGACCCAGTGGCGCGACGTGATCAGAGTGCCATCCAGCGGCAGGCCCGGGTACTTGGCCATACCCACCGGCGTGGCATTGACGATGCCATCGGCCAGCCCGGCCGGGACCGGGGGCGCGTCGACCACCACGATGTCTGCGTCGAACAGCCGGCGCAGCCGGTCGGCCAGTGCCAGGGCCCGTTCCCGGTCGGTGTCAAAGATATCGAGCCGGCGCACGCCCTCCTGCAATAGGGCCTGCGACACTGCCGCGCCGGCCCCGCCTGAGCCCAGTTGCAGAACACGCTCCAGCGCCACCCCGCCCAGACCCTCGCGAAAGCTCTGGGCAAAGCCCCAGCAATCTGTGTTGTGGCCGATGGTGCGGTCTTCGCCAAACACTACAGTATTGACCGCGCCAATAGCGGCGGCATCCGGCGCCAGCCCGTCGAGCAGAGGCAGCACCGCTTGCTTGAAGGGGTAGGTGACATTGAGGCCGGCAAAGCCGAGCAGGCGCGCCTCCGCCAGCACTTCGGGGAGGCTGGCGTCCTCTAGCCCCAGACGATCGAAATCGATGAGGTGATAGTGGTAGCGCAACCCCTGGCGCTGGCCTTCGCGCTCATGCATGAGTGGGGACAGCGACTTGCCGATGCCACGACCGAGCAGCCCGATGGTAATGCTGCCGGCGGCGGGCAGGTGTCCATCGAGCACCCTCATGCGCAGAGATTGCCCAGGCTGATGGCCGGCGATCTGCAAAATCCTCATCTCCCCCGCCATCTGCCGTCCGAAAAGCGGCCTGGCCTTGTCTTTCGCCCGCCGCACCCGATAAATGCTGGAAGGCGATTTGCGGCAAAATGTACGAACTGGTTAGTTTAGTCAATTGCCGCGGGGGAAAGCGACGGCATGGGCGGTCCAGTTTCAACACCAAAGTTAAAGCCGACGCGCACGCAGGACCCCGAAGGGACGCGGCAGAATATCATCGAGGTGGCAGCGCAGGAATTTGCGCTCAATGGCCTGGCCGGGGCACGGATCGATGAGATCGCCGCCAAGACGCGCTCGTCCAAGCGCATGATCTACTATTATTTCGGCGACAAGGAGGGGCTCTATGTCAGCGCCCTCGAGAACGCCTATCGTCAGGTGCGTGAGGGTGAAGCAAAGCTCGATGTGGAGGGCATGGCCCCGATCGACGCGTTGCGGCGGCTGGTGGAATTCACCTTCGACCATCACCACCAGCATGAAGAATTCATCCGCATGGTGATGATCGAAAATATCCACCACGCCGAGTATCTCGAACGCTCTGGCGTGATCCGCGACCTCAACGTCACCGCCATCGGCCATATCGAGGCCATCTATGCCAAGGGGCTGGCCGACGGGGTCTTCCGCGCCGGGCTCGATCCGCTGGAAGTGCATTGGCAGATCAGCGCGCTGTGCTTCTTCAACGTCTCCAACCGCGCGACCTTTTCCAAGATCTTCGGCAGGGATGTGGGTGCACCAGCTGCACAGGAATCACTGCGCCGGCAGACGGTGGAAATGGTCCTGCGGTTCCTGGTGAAGGACGAGAAGCTGGGCGGGATCTGACCGCCGTCAGGCGAGACGAGCAGACCGTGCCACGCCAAGGCGCCTAGTGCGCTGAGCCGACCGTCTCCCCGGCTTCTTGCAAATGTACTAACTAGTTCGTACTCTTTACCCCGCGTCGGGAGGACGAATTGCATGTTCACTTCCATTGCCACCGTATCGATTAGCGGCGACTTGCGGGAAAAGCTCGAGGCTATCGCCGCCGCCGGCTTTGACGGTGTCGAAATCTTTGAAAATGACTTTCTCGCCTATGACCGCTCGCCCCGCGAGGTGGGGCAGATGGTGGCCGATCTGGGTCTCACCATCACGTTGTTCCAGCCGTTCCGCGACTTCGAGGGCCTGCCCGAACCGCAGCGGCGCCAGGCCTTCGAGCGGGCCGAGCGCAAGTTCGAGCTGATGGGCAAGCTGGGCACCGATCTTATTCTGGTCTGCTCCAACGTGTCGCCGCTGGCCCTGGGCGGCATCGACCGCGCAGCGGCGGATCTGCGCGAGCTGGGCGAGCGGGCGGCCAGACATCAGGTGCGGGTTGGCTACGAAGCCCTCGCCTGGGGCCGTCACGTCAACGACCATCGCGATGCCTGGGAGATCGTCCGCCGCGCCGACCATGCCAATATCGGCGTCATTCTCGACAGCTTCCACACGCTGTCGCGCGGCATCGATCCGAACTCGATCCGCGCCATCCCTGGCGACAAGATTTTCATCGTGCAACTCGCCGATGCGCCCAGGATCGACATGGACCTGCTGTATTGGAGCCGGCACTTCCGCAGCATGCCCGGCGAGGGCGATCTGCCGGTCACCGACTTCATGCGCGCCGTTGCCGCCACCGGCTATAGCGGCCCGATCTCGCTCGAAATCTTCAACGACCAATTTCGCTCTGGTTCCCCCCGCACCATCGCGGCGGACGGCCATCGCTCGCTGGTCTATCTGATGGACCAGGTGCGCAATGCCGAGCCGGACATTGCCATCGACGTACCGGTGCTGCCGCCGCGGGTGGATGTGCACGGCATCGCCTTTGTCGAATTCGCCGCCGACGAGACCGAGGCGCTGGCGCTGACTACCCATCTGCGGCAGCTGGGATTCCGACTGACCGGGCGACATCGCAGCAAGGCGGTGGAGCGCTTCAGCCAGGGCGAAATCAATATCGTCATCAACTCCGAGCGCGAGGGGCTAGCGCACTCCGCCTATCTCACCCACGGGACCTCTGCCTATGCGCTGGGCTTGATGGTCAACGACGCTACCGCCACGATCGACCGGGCCAAGGCTCTGGGTGCGCAATTGTTCAGCCAGCGTGTGGGGCCGGATCAGCTCAGCATCCCCGCCATTCGCGGCATCGGCGGCGGGGTGATCTACTTCCTCGATGAGAGCAGTCCGCTGGGGCGGGTCTGGGACATCGAGTTCGATGCGGTGGACGACCCGACGCCCAGCACGGATGCCGGGCTGAGGCGCATCGACCATGTCGCCCAGACCATGAACTATGAGGAGATGCTCACCTGGATCCTGTTCTACCGTTCGATCTTTGTCACCGAGAAGACCCCGATGGTGGACGTCGTCGATCCCTCCGGGCTGGTGCGCAGCCAAGTGATCGAGAATGCCTCGGGCTCCTTGCGGCTCACGCTCAATGGCGCCGAGAGCCACCGGACGTTAGCGGGTCGCTTCATCGCCGAGACCTTCGGCTCAAGCGTCCAGCACCTGGCGTTTGCCACCGACGACATTTTCGCAACTGCGGCAGCGCTTGGAGAAAACGGCATGCGAACGCTCGAAATCTCGCAGAACTATTATGTTGATCTCGAAGCGCGGCTGGGCCTGCCACCCGATGAACTGGGGCGTCTGCGCGCCGCTAACGTCCTCTACGATCGCGACGCCAACGGCGAGTTCTTCCAACTTTACTCCACCAATGTTGGGGAGGGCTTCTTCTTCGAAATCGTGCAGCGCCAGAGCGGCTATGGGGGCTATGGTGCCGTCAACGCGCCGTTCCGCATCGCCGCCCAGAAGCGCGAACTACCGCCCCTCGCCATGCCGCGGGACTAGGGCATTCAAGCCAGTCACTCCTCACAAGGCGGCGAGCGCGAGGGGAGACCGCTCTGGGCTAAAGCCGAACAATGCCGCGTTTTGGGGCGTCCAGGCGAAGGGTGGCCCGTGCGAACCCCGCGTTGCTACAGGCCTGCCAGACTCGTAGCAACGCGGGCGACGCGACATCAAACACTCCTGGGCCTTGGTTTGAGGGCAGGCGGCGTGCGGTCGGGCCGCCGGGCGCGGAGGCCCTCGGGCTTGTGAGCTTTCCCGTCCATTTTTGACCCAGCACAAGTTCCTGGGCTCGTCAGCGCGATAGGTTGCGGCACGACCGACAAAGGCCTATCCATGAATCCCGCCCAGTTTTTCCGCATTGTCGCTGCCGCTACCCTGCTGGCGGCCTCCGCTAGCGGGGTGGCCGCCGATCCGCACCACAATCATCCGGCCGCCAATGGATCGGCCGCCGCGCCGCTCGATATCGTGCGGTCGGCAACGGAGGTTCCGCCGCCGCTCGATCGGCGCGAGCCAGCGACGATCAGGGTCAGCCTCGAGACAGTCGAGGTCACTGGCGAGCTGGCAGATGGCGCCAGCTATCACTATTGGACCTTCAATCACGCGGTGCCGGGTCCCATGGTGCGGGCGCGGGTCGGAGACACGGTCGAGGTCGTGCTGCACAATCCGACCGACAGCGGGGAACCCCATAGCGTGGACTTCCATGCCGCAACCGGCCCCGGCGGCGGAGGGGAGGCCACCTTCGCCCAGCCCGGGGAGACCAGGAGCTTCTCGTTCACGGCGGTCAAGCCCGGCCTCTACGTCTATCACTGCGCAGTCCATCTGGCGGCCGAGCACATTGCCAATGGCATGTATGGGATGATCCTGGTGGAACCCGAGCAGGGGCTGCCGGCCGTCGATCGCGAGTTCTATGTCATGCAGGGCGAGATCTATACCGCCGAGCCCTATGGCTCGTCGGGAAAACTGACCAGCAGCCTCGACAAGCTGCTCGACCAGGATGCCGAGTATTTCGTTTTCAACGGCGCTGCCAATGCGCTCGACGAGGATGACCGTGCGCTGCGGGCTGACGTTGGGGAGACGATCCGGATCTTTTTCGGCGTGGGCGGTCCCAATGAGATCTCCAGTTTCCACGTGGTCGGGGAGATCTTCGACACGGTCTATGACGGCACCCTCGTCGGCGAGCCAAGGCGCGACGTCTCCACGATCATGGTGCCGCCGGGCGGTGCCGCGGTGATTGACCTGCGGCTCGAAGTAGCCGCGGAATATGTCCTGGTCGATCATGCCCTGTCGCGAGCGGCGCGTGGCCTGGTGGGCAAGCTGATCGTCGAGGGTGACGGCCGACCAGTCGCCGAACCATCCATCGACCTTGCGGCCGATCAGCCGGCGACGGCGCATTCGCACTGATCACCCCCCTGAACCTGGCATCGTCCCGGCCGATCATTGGCGCCATCCCGTCAGCCGTGGATCGGCAAGCAGAATTGGAGCCATGATCGAAGACCGCCGGTTCGGCGCCGGCAAAGGCGGGAGAGCGGCAACTGTTGCGGCGGCGGCCGCTCCCCGAAAACGAAACGGACCATTCCGCTGCGTTTGCATCCACAATCAGGGCATTTCGGCCGCGATTTCTGGATCGCCGTCAAAACCCGTCGCGGCCGCGGCAAGGAGATCGTGCTACTTGGTCAGGTGAAGAGGAAGCACCGTTGCTGTGTGCGAGTGGCGGTCTTGGCTCATGCCGGCCACCGGCGCCGGCATGAACAGCCCCAGGTCGTTGTCGCTCACGCCCGCAATGCTCTGTAGCCGGTCTGCATCGAGCACTTCGAAATGGTTATTGTCGAGGATGAGGATGACGCCCTTGTGTTCCAGGTAGTGCAGGTGCCGGCTGATTGTTTCGATCGTGGTGCCAAGGTAACTCGCCACATCGGATCGAGATATACCAAGCGTGGCCACCGAGTTTCGCGTTGGCAGCCTTATCCCGCTCAACAGGTGATCACGGCGACCCACCGTCACCAGGAGATAGGTCGCAACCCGCTCCAACGTGGTCTGGCAACTGAGCAGCAGGGAGATTTCCCTTGCCACTGCCAAAGCTTTGGACGTCGCCAGGAGGATTGCGTGCTCCAGCTTTGGGTGGCGCCCTATCACGCTCTCGTAGGCGAGTCGGTTGGCGGCGCAGATCTCCACGTCTGTGGCCGCCTCCACCGCAAAATCCATCGAGGCGGTGAACAACTGGCCGAAGAAGTCTCCGGGATACAACAGACTCACGATTCTCTCTCTGCCGTCAGGCAGTGTTTTTGAAACCTTGAGAATGCCTCCCAGCACCGTGCCGACCACGGCCGCCTCTCCTCCACTGGCCAGGATCGTCTGTCCCGCAGCGACAAACCGCCGACCGGACACTGCCGCTATACCTGCGTGGGTCACTAAGTCCGATAGGCCGCAAACGGATGTGACGGATGCGCTGCAGCGCGTGCATCGGTTCGCCTCGTTCGCGATGTCTTCAATTTGGCCCATGATCGCCTCTCCGCAATTGGCGGGGCATGCATCGGGAAGCAATGGAAGTACAAAAGACCCGATACCCCAGTTCAGCGTCGCAGAACCGCCAGGGGAACGATTGATTTGAGTCAAACGCTCAAATCCAAATCTTGACGACGTATCAGCATAGGGTGTGGTTTTCGTCAGCTTCCGACCCCATTTCAGTCATACGCGCTGACGTCCTCTGATCCTGGAAGCAGCCATCGGTCCTCTAGGGTTTGGGCGCGTGTTTCGTCTGCTATGGTTCTTTGGCGAGTGCAGCTTTCGCCTCATCAATGAATGCGCGCTTCAGCTCATTGTATTGAGCCCGACCGGTTGGTGCAGCTGCAATCGCTGCCTCCTTTGCAGCAATGTAGGTTTTGCGGAGAAGTACGTCCCGCCTTAGAGCGTCCCGCAGTTGTAGGTTCGAGGTCCATGACTGTCCCGCAAATTCAACGATATGAAGCAAGTGCGTGCGTTCGCTGCTATCTCGTCCTCTTCCAAAGATGAAGTGTCCTGGGACGCCCGCGTGCTCTGCATAGTCGTATCCCAGGCCTTCCAATGGCTCGACGCACTCCTGCCAGCGCTCCAGCGGGCGAACGCCAACCAGAATGTCGAGTATCGGCTTTGCCTTCATGCCCTCAACGGACGTTGATCCGTAATGCTCGACCCCTTTGGCAAGCTTCCCAAGGGCGGTTTTGATCCGGCCACGTTCGGTCTCAAATTCCCGCTTCCAGACCGGCTGATAATCGACCAAATAATTCACACCGTGCTTCAGTCCCAGCATTTTCAGCTTTCCTGCCGCTTATGGTTCCTGGGGCAGATTACAGGAGTATTTGGCCAGAACCAGACGGTCCCTTTCCCAGACCAGCAGCGTTTCTTGTCTTCCCGGAACATCACCTGAGGTTTCGCATTCCAGTTAATGACCAATCAGAAACATTGAGGCAGCCATGATGTCCCCGACGCGCGGGACCATGATCCTTTCCACCGGCGGATCGCTGTCGCTTCTGACTGCAGGTGATCGGGCGAAACCCGCTCTACTGCTGATCCACGGCTTTCCCAGCTCACAGACCTTCCGTGGCGTCATTGCCAGGTTGTCGGAGGTTGCTTTCGTTGTTGCGCCGGACATGCCCGGTTTGGAACGTCTGACGTCTTGCCGGAGCCGTCATTTGAGGGAAATGCAGCGCCATCAAAGAACTCCTGGTCAGGCTCGCCATCAGTCCGCGGATCCATGGGCCGGGACGGGCATTCGTCTCGCAATATGCAGACTTAGTAGAGAGTGTAGAGGCGGCTAGAGAAGGCGCACGTTCTCATCAGCGCGCAGCGGCAGGCGTCGGGACTGGCCGCTCCACATTACCACGCACTCGCCGTCTACTGCCGACACAATACTTACCTGGACCGGTTGGTAGTCCTTCCATTCCAGGTCGATCGTCAGGCCCCCGCGGGCACGCAAGCCGCGCACCGAGCCATTGGGCCAAGCTTTGGGAAGTGCTGGAAGCAGGAAAACTTGTCCCTCGCGTGACTGGACAATCATTTCCAAAATGCCCGCAGCCCCGCCGAAGTTGCCGTCGATCTGAAAAGGGGGGTGGGCGTCGAACAGGTTGGGGTAGCTCCGCCCCGGGCTCAGAAGCAGTTTGAGCACGTCGTGGGCGTGGTCGCCCTGACCAAGCCTGGCCCACAGGTTGAGGCGCCAGGCAATGGCCCAGCCGGTGGCTTCGTCGCCACGCAACTCAAGCGACTTCTGTGCCGCAGCGGCCAGCTCAGGCGTTAGGGCAGGGGTGATCTGGTGGCTGGGATATAGGCCGTAGAGATGAGACACGTGGCGATGGTGCATTTCCGGGACATCTAGGTCCCAGTCCTCAAGCCATTCCTGCAGCTGCCCCGCCTGTCCAATCCGGTGGCCCGGAAGGCGAGCTCGGGCGGCGCGGACCTCATCCTGCAACGAACCCTCCGCACCGCCATAATCACAAGCAGAAAGATATGCGTCGAACAAATCCCGAAGGATTTGGCTGTCCATGGTCGGACCTGCACAGATAGAAGCGCCCTTTGCGTGGACATTTTCGGGCGACACCGATGGGGCGGTTACGAGCAGGTCTGTCCCCGGCAGCGGCTGTAGCGTATCCAGGAAGAATAGCACCGCTCCTTCGATAAGAGGCAGGAGGCGGTCGACCATTTCGGCGGTTCGACCGATATAGGCGGCATGGTCCCATGCCTGAACGCAAAGCCATGCGCCGCCGGTCGGCCATAGGCCCCATTGGGCGCCATCGATCGGCCCGGTGGCGCGCCAGAGATCGGTGTTGTGATGCAGCACCCAGCCACGGGCGCCGTAGTGCGCGCGCGCCATTTCCTGTCCGGCATCGGCCACGTCTTCGAGCATGGCGAGGAAGGGCTCGAAACACTCGGCCAGATTAGCAGGGTCCGGCAGCCAGTAATTCATCTGCAGGTTGATATTGGTTGTGTATTTGCTGCCCCAGGGTGGGCGGGTCGACTCGTTCCAGATCCCCTGCAGATTGGCTGGTTGGGTACCCGGCCGGCTTGAAGAAATCATCAGATAGCGACCATACTGCACATAGAGTGCCGCCAGACCCGGGTCCTTACCTATTTCAAACTGCGCGATGCGCTGGTCGGTGGGCAGGTCCGACGCTTCATCGCCGAGATCAATTGAGAGCCGATCGAAAAGGTCCCTGTGCGAGTTGATGTGATCGGCGCGGAGCGCTCCATATCCCTTGTCCACCACCGCATGCCGCCTTGCGGCGAGAGCGGCCTCGATGTCACCGGTGACGTCATCGAAGCGGCGGAACGAGGTGGCGATGTCCACCACGATGATGGCCACAGTCGCCCCCTGGACCACCAATCGCCTTCCGCGACGTTCGGCCGAGCCGCCTTCGAGGCGCAGGTCGAGTCCAATTCCGAAACGGAGAGCGCCAGGTATCCCGCGCTCGCCGGTGTTGCTGCCGCGATAGTCGAGGGTGAACCCGTCCCCATCCCTCCACTCACCCGGCTGCGGGCTTTCGAGCCAGGTTTCGAAGGCGAGCGTGCCGGGCTTGGAACTTTCGAGCCGAAGAACCAACACGTCATCGGCTGCAGAAACGAAACACTCCCGCGTGAACAGCGCGGCGTCATCGCTAATGCCGGTGCCGAGCAGGCGATAGCTGGTCGTGGCAATAGCAGTGCCCAAATCCAGACTGCGCCGATAACTGCCGGGGGCCGCTTGATGGTGGAAATCGATAAACAGATTGCCGGCGGACTGGTAGCTCATCTGGCCGGGGGGGCTTGCCAGCAGGTTTTCGTTGGCCACAGCCTCGGCTTCTGCATAACGGCCGGCTAGCACAAGATCTCGCACTTGCCGCAGGTTGGGCAGGGCGGCCGTATTGACCGGCCGATAGGGTCCGCCCGACCAGAGCGTTGCCTCGTTTAGCTGGATCTCCTCTCGCCCAACACCACCATGCACCATGCCGCCGATTCTGCCGTTACCCAGAGGCAGTGCATCGGTCCACTCCAATGCAGGCGTTTGGTACCAGAGCTCCAAGGTAGTCATCGGCGGCGCTCCATCGAAAGTGCCTGCAGGATTGTCATCAGCATCAAAGGCGCCGAACGCTGTTTCGCAACTGGATGGTCGGTTCGAGCCGAATCTCACGATGCTTGTTCCCGTGGCCGCCCCTGATATGGGAGAAGACCAGTTCGGCAATCTCGATGCCGATCCGGGCCGTGGGCTGGGCGATGCTGGTGATCGCAGGTTTCCACTGCCGAAAGATCTCGGCGTCATCATAAGACACCAGCGAGAGCTGATCGCCGATGGTCACGCCAAACTCGTTGGAATAGTCGAGCACGCCCAAGGCAAGGTCGATGCTGGCGGCCAGGATGGCGGTGGGTGGCTCGGGCAATTCCATCAATTGCCGCGTGCTGCTAAAGCCGATATGGCGACTCCACGCCCCGCCGGAGACGTAACGGCGATCAACTGGGAGATGGTGGGCCGCCACGGCGCGGGTGTAGCCCTGCAACCGCTCGATTGAGGAGCTTTCCGTCGCATCGCCCTGCAAGAACGCGATGCGGCGGTGACCCATATCGACCAGATATTGCATGGCATTAATGCTGCCTTGCTCGTTCTGTGTCATGACCCGATCAACCTGCAGATTGGGCAGGACGTTGTTGAACATGATGACCGGAATGCCTGCATCGATCAGGTTCTCGATATCGCGCCGCAGCGACGGGATCCCCTGGGTGATCACGGCATTGACCCTGTGATCGCGAAAGAACTGCAGCGCGAGCGCCATGGAGCGGTGGTCGTTGTCATGGCGATGGGTGAGCAGAACCTGGCCATAGTCGGTGAGCCTCGTGCTGAGGCTACCCAGGATGTCCCCGAAGAAGTCGCCGAAACCTGGCACAAGCAAGGCGACGAGGTTGCTGCGTTCGTTGCGCATGGCCGATGCCGCGGCATTGCGGCTGTAACGCAAATCGACGATGGCGCCCTCGATGGACAGGCGCTTGCTCTCGCGCACCGAAATACCATTCAGATACCGGGAGACGGTGCCAACCGAAACGCCTGCTCGCCTGGCAACGTCCAGGATGGTCGGCGCACGTTTGCGCACTAGGTTGGCGCGATCGTCTGTCACTTTGTCACCGAGCTGGCGTCATCAGGGCCGGCGTCGGCTTGCGCGATCCTATAGCTTTGTCCGGCCGAGGCGGGCCATGTCAGACGCTGCCGATGGGAAATCTGGTCCGTTGACCACATGGTTTGGCACCTGACAGCATTTGACTGGCCGGTAACCTCGTAGTCGCGGCCAGCAGGAATGTCCAATGCGAAGGCCCCCTCCTGGCCGACGGTGATCGTCGCGCTGGTGACCAACCCGTCTTGCCACGCCACGTCGACACTATGCCCGCCCCGCGCTCGGGCGCCCGAGAGATGCCCGGTGTGCCAGCCGGCTGGGAGCGCGGCAAGCAGCAGGACGCCATCAACCGCCGACTGTACCAGCATTTCCAGCATGCCGGCGGTAGCGCCAAAATTGCCGTCGATCTGGAACACGGCATTGTCGGGAACGCCCGAATAGGGGTGCAGCACCAAAAGGCTGCGTGTCGTTAACTGCGTCAGGAGCCCTTCGACAGCGCGTTGGGCCAGGTCCGGGTCACCCAGCCGCGCCGCCATGCACAGGATCCATGACTGACTCCAGCCAGGCCGATCGATCGAGTTGGCCATGCGGCGATCGAGCGACCGCCTGGCGGCGTCGATGAAAGCTGGATCGGCAAAGCGCGTGGGACCGCCAGCGGGAAACAGCCCATAGAGATGGGAAAAATGGCGATGTCCGGGTTCACCGCCCACAAGACCGGGCCCCCACTCGCAGAGCTCGCCATCATTGGCGATCAACGGCATGCGCAGCCGCGGCAAGGCGGCCCTGGCCTGTTCGACCAGTTCGGGTTCGAGGCCGAAACGCGTCGACAGGGTGACAAAACGCTCCAAGAGCTGCCGGTAGAGCTCCTGGTCCATGGTGGACCCTTCGGTCACTCCCCAAAGGCCACCGTCCCGGCCGACAAAGACGTGTTCGGGCGAGGAGGAAGGCGAGACGACAAGCTGTCCGGTGCCGTCCTCAACCAGCATGAACAGTGCAAAACGGACGATCTCGGCCAGCATCGGCAGCAGGCGCTGTCGGGCAAAATCATCATCCGCGGCACCATATTCCCAATGATCCCAGCAGTGAGAAACCAGCCACGGAAGAGCCCCGGTCCAGTTGGCCCACATCGGTGTACCCTCGACGGGCTGACTGAAGCGCCACAGGTCGGTATTGTGGTGGACCACGCTGCCGGGCGCGCCGTAGAAGTGCCTGGCCGACCGGCTGCCGGCGACAACCAGCTCCTCCACCATATCCACCAGCGGTTCGGCAAGGTCGCCCAGTCCAGTGACCTGGGCGGGCCAGTAGTTCATCTCGGTATTGATGTTGGTCGTGTGGTTAGAGCTCCAGGCCGGACGCCGGTAGGGGTTCCAGATGCCCTGTAGGTTGGCCGGCTCGGTTCCGGGCCTGGAACTGGCGATCAGCAGGTAGCGGCCGAAATGATAGAGTAGCTCCGCCCGCGCCGGATCGCGTTCCGCCAGTTCTGGGCGGCTGGGCAGCTCCAGGTCGTTTCGATCGAAATACTGCCGGTGATCGGCGACGTGTTCCTGATGGAGTTGTGCACCATCGACCCCAAGGGCGGCGCGCACCGTGTCCTGGGCGGCTTGCGCCATCGACTCGGTATCGGCAGAGGGCCGCTGGCTCCAGCCACGGAAGCCGCATTCGGCGGCAACAACAAGTCGCACACCGCCCTCGACCGGCTGCAGCGCGGCGACGACTGCGAAGCCCATGCCGGCCTCGACGGTTCCGTCCGTGGCCGGGATGTCCGTGCCATACGAGACGGCCACATCAGATTGGATATAAGGGGGGATGACCCGAGCCGGCGCGCGCCCCACCACGCGCGTCCAGCGTGTCGCGCCTTCCGACCATTCGTGAGTCTGGCAAGGATGAGGGCAGTCCCAGCGCAACTCCATCTGGTCGGCGGGGAGAAGGCCGTTCCCTTCGACCGCCGTGACGGCGACACTGCGCGGACCGCTGACGAAGCTGCTGACGAGCACGTCTCCCGCGTCTGTATTATACTGATGCCGTACCGTGGCATTTGCCAGATCGAGCCGCCGCATGTAGCCGCGGGCGTCTGATGACGGCGCGAACCTGAACAACAGGCCGCTAAGCGGCTGATAGGACTGCGTCCACCCCTGGCCCTGCATGGCTCGGCTGAGCGCATCGGCGCGGGCGCTATCGCCGCTGCGTACGGCCTGCCGGAGCTCGGGCAGGAGATGGCCCGGCGATGCGGCACCAAAGGCCGGCGATGGGCCACCCGACCAGAATCGATCGAGGTTGAAATCGAAGCGCTCCTCGCCGATACCCGAGCGGACGGTAGAGCCCAGGCGGCCATTGCCGAGCAGGAAGCTGTCCATGAAGCCCCGGGCCGGGGTGGGCAAGTCAAGGCAGTAGCGTTCGATCATGTTCGCCTTCGCGTCAGGAAAAATTTCGAGCGCGGGGAGGTGCTACCCGCGCTCGCTCGACCCAGGTCGAGTGTTCGTCTCAAAGCGACCGCGCTACTTTGGGGACGCGTCGTAAGCCTTCTGCATCAGCTCGAGGTAACGCGGCAGCCCCAGACCATCCAGGCCCTGGACATATTCGGCCCAGGCGGCATCATCCTTGACGTTGCGCTGGCCGGTGATGAACTCGGCATTGGTCCGGGTCACGTAATCGTCCAGGTTGGTCTGGAGCTGGGCGAGCTCGGTGGCGTCGTCGGCCGAGAACCAGACGTTCCACAACGGAAAGATCTGGTCCATCGGAGCCAGGCCGTCATAGAGCTTGGTCGCCTCGAAGAGCCGGCGTTCGTAGCCCTCGGGCTTGTAGATTTCCATGGGCTGGACTTCGGCATTGCGCACGTTGGCCGGGAAATAGTACTGCGCAACCGCGGACCACAGGTCGTTTGGTGGCACAGCGCCGGAAGGCAGCGGAATGTCCACCATTGTGGGCGTCAAGCTCGTATCGAGAGCGATTTCGCCTTCTTCCGCTAGGCGCCAGCCACTTCCCTCGGTGCCGAAGTATGCAAGCGTGCGTCCCTCGGTCGTAAAGAGGTAGTCCAACAGTTCCATTGCCTTCTGTTGCTGGGCTTCACCAGCAGCGTAGGTCAGGGCGAAGGTGCCCTGCGGCGAGGACGGCAGGACATAGGTGGAGTAGCGTATGCCATCCGGGCCGGTCAGCGGCGGTACTGCGTCGTAGCCGACGTCGCGACCATCAGGCGAATTGCCGGTCACGAACATATAGGGATGCAGCACCGCGGCCGAACCGAGCAGGACGGCATCGGCATTGGTGCCGACCGCCTGCATGCCGTCGCGGTTCTGGGTGAAGGCGGACGGGTCGATGAGACCATCCGCGTAGAGACCGGCAATGTAGTCGAGACCCTGGCGCCAACCGTCCTGCGCCGCATTGAGGACGACTCTGTCGCCCTGCAGCGCCAGCGTGGAGCTGTACTGCTGGGAAAAGCGCGGATCGTAGATGAAGGCATTCATCAGGAACGGCACGATGCTGTCGGTGACCGTGCCGGTCAGCGGTATCTCGTCGGCAATGCCGTTGCCATTGGGGTCGTCATTCTTGAATGCGGTCAGGACCGTACGCAGTTCCTCGGTAGTCGTGGGCATGGTGAGCCCGAGCTTCTCCAGCCAGGCCGTATTGATCCAGAGCTTGGAGCCGTAGGAGCAGTGATAGCAGTCGTTCCATTGCGGCAAGGCATAGATCTTGCCGTCCGGGGCGGTGGCGAGCTGCGCAAATTCGGGGATCTCGGCCAGAGCGGCTTTGACGTTGGGCGCATACTTGTCGATCAGGTCATTGAGCGGCAACAGAGCGCCTTCGGCGCCCAGCCGCAAAATTTCCGGCCGCGAGAAGCCATCGACCCAGGGGATAAGGAAGAATGCGTCGGGCAGATCACCGGAAGCCAGGGTGATCTGTCGCTTTTCCTTGGCGGGGCCGCCATCGAGACTTGTCACCTCGAATGTGATGTCGATGCCGAACTTTTCCTCGACCAACTGGGTGAACTTGTTGGTATCGAGGTCCGCATCGGGGAACTGCGCCATGAACAGCTTGAGCGGCACGGCGTCCTGCGCAATGGCTGCGCCCATGGATAGAAAGCTGGCCGTTATGGCGAAACCTAGTTGAAGTCTGCGTCGCATAGTTTTCTCCTCTCCTCTTGTCGACAGGGCAAGACCTTTTGGCTCTTTACCCTTTTACTGACCCCACCAGCATGCCCTTAGTGAAGTATTTTGCTACAAAGGGATACAGAAGCAGGATTGGTACTGTTGAAACCACGACCAGCGAGAACTTCAAAAGTTGCGCCAACTGTTGGCGCTCAACCATTTGAAGCACGTCGCTTCCGGATATTTGATTGAGTATGAGTATCTCCCGCAGCACAAGCTGGAGGGGATAGAGTTCCGGGCTGCGGATATAAATCAGGGCGTCGAAATACGAGTTCCACTGGCCGATGGCGTACATCAGGGCGATCACCGCCAGCATCGGCTTGGACAGCGGCAGGACGATCTTCATCAGGATCTGTCGATCAGTGGCGCCATCGATCCGCGCCGCCTGATACAGCTCGGACGGAATCGTCTCGCGGAAATAGGTTATCGCGATCAGCACCTGCCAGACGCCGACGGCATTGGGGATCAGCAAGGCCCAGGGCGTGTCGAGCAGACCCAGCGACCTGACCACCAGGAAGGTGGGGATGAGGCCCCCTTGGAACAGCATGGTGAAGATCAACAGGCCCAGAATGATGTTGCGGCCTGGCAGGTCGGGGCGCGACAGCGGAAAGGCGAACAGCACCGTGAGGATCACGCTGATCGCCGTGCCACCAAGGGTGTACATGATGGTGTTGAAGAAGCCGCCCAGGATGCGGGGATTGCTCAGGGCGGTCTCATAACCGCGGGTCGTGAAATCGACGGGCCAAAGGCTGACCTGGCCGCTGACGACGGCCTGCGGGCTGCTGAAGGAGCTTGCCAGCACATAGATCAGAGGCACTAGAACGATCGCCGTCATGGTTAGCAGCAGAATGCCGATGACGATCATGAACATGCGATCGGTGAGCGAGTCGCGAACCTTGACGCCCTCTACCATAGCCCGCGCCCCGTCGCGCGCTTGACCAGATGGTTGACCGACAGGATCGCGGCCAGGTTGATTGCCGCGTTGAGCAGATTGACGACCGTGGCGACCGAGTAGTTCGCGTTCAACAGCCCGGTCTTGTAGATATAGGTCGGCAATATTTCAGACTGCGCCAGATTGACCGGGTTTTGCAGCAGAAACGCCTTCTCGAAGCCGATATTCATGACGTTGCCGATGCCCAGGAGAAACAGGGTTAATGCCAGTGGCGTGATGCCCGGCAAGTCCACGTGGATCATGCGCTGCAGACGCGTCGCGCCATCGACCTTGGCGGCGTCATAGAGCGCCGGATCGATCGCGCTCAGCGCAGCCACGTAGAGGACCGTGAAATAGCCGGCGGTCGTCCAGATCTCGCTCCAGACATAGATGTGGCGGAAATAATCGGCACGCGACAGCAGGTCCGGCGCCGCCATGCCGAACAGCCCGAAAATCTCTGAGATCAGTCCGGTGCGCGGCGAAAGGGTCAGCAAGGTCATGGAGACGATGACGACCGTCGAAATGAAGTAGGGCGCATAGATCACCATCTGAACGAATTCCCGCACAGACTTGGTGCGCAACTCGTTGAGGCACAGCGCGATGATAATCGGGATCGGGAAGCTGACGATGATGTAGTAGAGCGATAGCTGGAGGGTGTTGCTCAGCAGCTGGAAGAAGACCGGGTTGCCGAGCACCGTCTGGAAGTTCTTGAGGCCAACCCAGTCGCTGCCCCAGATTCCCTTGACGACGCTGAAGTTCTTGAACGCGATGACGGCGTTGACCATCGGCAGGTATTTGAACACCAGCAGCCACACCAGCGGCAGCGCCAGCATCGCGTAGAGCTGCCAATGCTTGGCGAGCAGCCGAAGCGCCGGCCTGTCTCGCATCCTCGCAGCGTCCACCAACAACCCCTCCTCAGAAGTCGATCGGAATATTGGATAACGTTGTCTAATAAGCCCATTTCGTCAAGCGCGTTTGCAGCGGAGGGTCCAAGAGAGGCGCCTCAATCGACGGACAATCGTTCACATCAAATGGATATCCTTATCATATTGGCGCTCGGGACGCGCCGAAATACTCGAAGTTGCAAGGGGACGAGGGCGTTCCTGAGCGGCTGAAATGTCCCCTATGGAAATCGGGAGCGTCCCCGAACGGGGGAACAGAGCGCCTTGCTACGCCTATCTGTAAGTAGCTTGACCGCTTCTTGTCGGCCGCGCGCGACCTTATGGTCGGGTGACAGCTTTTTTGAAGCGCGATGTCAGTAATCCTGCATCAGGTATCTGGCTAACGACGGCAGCTTTCGGGTTCACGCGCCCGTCGTCCGAATGGTCGGAATGGGGCGCGTTGCCGACAGGCGGTTCCGGGGCCGGGAGCGGACTGGCGGCTTCTGTCCATTGACAGGCAATGTTGGGCAGTCCGAAATACACCGCGCGGCCGGCAAACCGGCCCGATACTATCGACGAGGGCGCGCACAAGAGAGTGAGCTTTGCTTAGCCGCCAGCCGTGAAGCCGGACCGGTAGGCTGTAGGTGTTTTTCCGGTGAAGCTTCGAAAGGCGGCATTAAATGCCGAGAGAGATTGATAGCCTACGGCCAGCGCGACCTGGGTTATGGGTGCCCTGGTTTCGGCGAGCAACTCGATTGCCCTGATCATGCGCATCTTCTGCAGGACCTGAGTCCAGCTCATGCCGGTTTCCGCGGAGAACTTTCTCGCCAGCGTTCTCGGCGTTTGACCCACACATCGTGCCAAATCATCGAATCTGATGTTCTCCGACAGATGCTCTTCAGTTAGCGCCAGTGCCCGCAAAACGGCAGGACTGCGACCTATGGGCATCTGCGCTGGGCTGGGGGCCTCGGAGAGTCTCCAGGCGGTCATTTGAAGAGCCCTGAACAGGCTGCGCCGATAGTCTGAAAGGGGCTCCCCTGCGTCGGCCTGGCGGCCGCATTCCAGGATGACTTCTCGCGCCAGGGTCGTCATTTCAAACACGGCTAGCGCGGTTGGCGGCATGGGCGCGAAGCTAGTAGAGAACAGTACCGAACAGACAGACATCTTTTGATTAAGCAGCAGTCGTACCGGCGTGCCCGCCCTAACGAGGGCGGCGCGAGCCGGTGGTAGCGACCATGCAGCGCCTTCGGCCTCCACCCGCATGGCTCCGGACGAGGCATAAAGGAGATAGTGGTGGTGGACCTGAATCAGACGTGGTGGCTGAGGCGTCAGTTCCTGACGGATACAAACCGCCTCAGCGACTGAGATGGGGGGCTGGGTCAGCCGTGGATCTCCTCAATAGTGTCGGTCCTCAGGCGCCGACTGACCGGCGGTGTCGTCATCGCCGGCCGCAGTATCTTGCCGATACGATCAACGAGCTCCGAGGACGCGTATGCTCGGAAGTCTTCAAGACTGTCCCATTCATGCGTGAGGCCGATATGGGCTGCCCTTTCGCTGTCCGTCGACGCCCGGTAGCTACGGTTGCCGGGGGCGTTGCGGGCCTCCGCGAGCAGTGGCTGCAGGGCCCGGAGCAAGCCAGTTCGGCTTTCGGGCGCCACCTCGAAGTCGATCAATGCCATTATCATGTGTTCACCTTGAGAACGTGTTGCTGACGCTCTCAACATCTTCAATTGTGCGCCGACCCGCTCCCGCTGGAAAGTCAAAAACCGGCGTCAAACGGACAGTGGCACTGCGATGTGGCTTTGGTGTTTCGAGTGACAAGCAAAGAGCCAGGACTCCCCGGGGATGGGCGGTAACCCCCTCGGTCTCCTCCGCCCCCTTCTAGGACATAGGGTTGAACGGGCCCGGGAGTGCGAAGCCGAACAGGCCCCAGTAAGCCACGATCAGCACGACAAGCAGGATTGCACTCGGCAGCAGATGACCGGGATCGCGGTTCACTATCAGGGTTATGTAGATGGCGATGCAATGAAGAACCGCAACCAGGAAACCCAAAGGCGTTGTCTGCGGGACCAGTAACAGCACACCGATGCCGAGACACACTGCGCCGTTGACCAGGTGCCAATTCCGAGGAAATCCCCACCGCGCATAGTTGTCCACCATCTCCTTCATGCCCGAAGCATTGACGATGCCGTTCGCAACATATGCGGCACCGAGCAGCCAGGTCAGCAACGTGGCCCAGTGTAAATTCAAAAGCATAGCCTCATTCCAGTTTTGCGGTGGAAGGTGTCGCGGGCCGTCCAGGCACCAAGCGTGCGACACCAAAGGATGAGACCCACCTTCAGCAGTGCATGACGCCTCCGGCAGGTCTCGCCGGCCTTGTATTGAGGGCAGCCGCGGCTCGGGAGAGCACATCAGTTACATTTGTTTGGGTAATTCGGAGCAGTTGAACAGATCGGAAGTGTCAGTTCGGCCCCGCCGTCTTGGTGTCTTTGAATGAAAACAACAAGGCCCGCAGAGTTGACGGCAGGGGCCAAATGCTGTTGCGACCGCCGCCCAAACCGGGCAACAGCAAGAGGGGATGATCTTGCGCGAGACTGACAACGTGATCGACGGACCTGAAATCACTGGCGCACTGACCCGCGAGCAACGCGCTGCCCTCGATCTCGATGTCGCATGGCTCAGCTATCGTACCGCCTTCCGCAAGCGCATGATCGAACAGGGTTATCTCAAGCATTATTGGCGGAGCATCTTCGAGGCGGACATGATCTTTTGCCTCGTCGCGCAGCGCTATCTCGATGAGCAGCCCATCACGCTCAAGGAATTGTCGACCTACTTCGCTGTCTTGGCGACCGAAGTGACGGTCAAGCGCCATATCGACGACATGGTGGCTGCTGGGACGGTGGTGCGGGTGCAGGATGCAAAGGATCGGCGCCGGCAGTTCCTGATTCCAACCGAGCGCCTGGCCGATATCGGCAGGCAGTTCCTGCAGGCTCGCATCGATCTCGCCCTGAGCCAGGGGTTTATCTACGATCCCGAACAAGCCGCCGCCATTCTGGCGAGCAGGCATGCCGGCCAATAGCCAAAAAACTGTAACTGATCCTGCCTCCTGCCGTCGGTCGGCTCCAGCTATAGGCTGAGAGGAAGACAGGGAGTGGCCTGACTTCACGGCCGCCCTGATCAGGCGCGCCGTGGACATCGGCTGCGGCGCCGGTGTCGGTGCCATTCTGATTGCCCGCGCCCGTCGCGAAGCCGAAGTGTTGGCGCTGGACATCAACCCGGAGGCGCTGCGCATGACG
>JAKFDU010000099.1:0-4490 GCA_036675975.1 Devosia sp.
CCTGGTCCAGGCAGGGGAAACCCGGCAGCTGCGCTTGCGATACAGCGTACCTGGCCCGAACCTGCCCAAAACCCCATTCGTGTGAAGCGGCTTTCGCCTCTTCAATAACTCAAACAGGCGGCGAAAGCCGTCGGGGCGAAAGCCGCTTCACGCCGTGATCTCGGGCGCTCTTGCGCTCCGACCCCGCGACGCCCAAGGGCCGGGCGGCGCCTTGGCACATCGGTCGCCTGCCGCTATAGGCCGGGGGCGTAGCACGAGGGACCCGCATGGCCATCCGAAACTATCTCATCGAAGGCGGCTCCGGCACCGGCAAGACCACTGTCGCCACCGAGCTGGAACGCCGCGGCTACCATGTCGTGCATGGCGACCGCGTGCTCGCCTATCAGGGCGATCCGGAGACCGGGGCGCGCGTCACCTCTCCGCCTGGCGATCTCGATTTCCTCAACGATCACCATATCTGGGATCTCGAGCAGGTCCTGGCCGTCATAGCCGACAAGAGCCGCGACAAGACCTTCTTCTGCGGTGGCTCGCGCAACTGGCACAAGTTCATCCACCTTATGGACGCTGTTTTCCTGCTGGAAGTGGACAGGGAAACGCTGGAGCGCCGCATCGATACGCGCGTCAACGAATGGGGCTCCGAGCCGGCAGAGCGCGCCATGGTCATGGCGCTGCATGAAAGCCGCAAGAACCTGCCCCGCGACGGCATCCGCATCGACGCCACTCGCCCGCTGGCCGAGGTGGTCGACGCCATCCTCGCCCATTGCCGCTGAAGCGCGAGCCGTCCCGCGGCTCTCGGGTGCTACATGTGATGGGCCGATACCGCCTGCACCACCTCGGCCGACAGGTCTCGCGACCCGCAATCGGCGATGTCGCCGAGCGAGAGCATGCCGACCATGCGCTTGTTTTCGTCGATCACCGGCAGCCGGCGCACGCCCTGGCCCTCCATGATACGGACGGCATCCTCGATGTCCTCATCAGCGCGGCAGTAGATAACCTTGCCCGTCATGACATCGCGTGCCGTCAGCGATTTTGCATCCCGGCCGTCGGCAAAGCCGCGCAGCGCGATATCGCGGTCCGTAACCATCCCGACCAGCCGGTCATTTTCGCCGATCGGTATGGCGCCGATATCCTCGTCACGCATTGCCTTGGCCAGCTCGCCAATGCTGGCATCCGGCCCCATCCAGGTCACGCCCGGATGCATCGCTTGCTTTACCTGCATTTCACTCTCCCACCGCCTGCTGATCGCCCTCGGGACACCCGATGGCTCCGTGTAAAAAACGGACGGCTACCCCCGATGGTTCCCCGCGCCGCCGCGGCGCCCCGTCGGGTTCAGCCACGGAATTCCAGCGGCACGTCGAAGGTCCAGTCGGAACGGTTCGCGGCAGCCGGAATGGGCGGGAAAGGCGCAGCGCGATTGACCGTCGCCACGCCCGCTTCATCAACGGCGGCGTTGCCTGACGATCGGCCGATGCTGATGCCAGCGACACTGCCATTGGCCAACACGGTGAAGCGCACCACCACCTCGCCGCTATGGCCAGTGGTGCTGCGCAACACCCGCCGCAGCTTGCGCAGGACCTCGCTGGGGTAGCGGGCAACCTCAGCTTCGCCGCCGCTGCCCACGCTGGCCCGCTGCACCGCGCCGCCGGCGGCAGCCACGGCATCCGCATTATTGGCGCCGCCATTGCCCGCCTGGCTGGGTTGCGGGGCGGGCTGCTGTTGCCGAGGCTGCTGCTGTTCGGGCTTGGGATAACTGGGACGGCTGGTGCGCTGCAACGTCAGTGTCTGCGGTACAGGCGCGATTTTGAGATCGACGCTGCTGAACGGTTCGATCGTTGCCGCCGAGGTGGTAAGGATTGCGGTCTCCGCGACGACAAGTTCGGGCGACGATGGCTCCGCGACCTCGATTGCCTCGGCCGCCATTGGCTCGACCACTGGCTCGGACACCGGCTGCTGCGGCCCGGACGGAAGGGGCGCGACGCGTCCGGTGAGCGCCGCCACAGTCTCTGGCTCGATCGGCTGAACCACGGCCGGCGCGCTGGTTTTAGCGCCGGACGAAATCAGGCTTTCGGTCGCGTCGCTCTGAATGAGTTCGGTCGCGTTGGAAGCGACGTTGGAAATGACGACAATGCTGACGCTCACTGCGTCCGGCGCCGGGGCATCGTCGGCCTCCGGCCAGGAGAACCCCACCAGCGCGGCGCCGAGCACCACGGCATGCCCCAGCACTGAACCGGGCAGAGCGCGGTGCATCAGGGGTCCGGCTTGCGTTCGGTGATGAGCCCGATCTGGCCATAGCCGGCAGCCGACAGCGCGCCCATCACTTCCATGATGGCGCCATAGGCAGCAGTAGCGTCGCCGCGCACATAGAGGCGCTCGTCGGTCCCATCCACCGCCAGGGTCTCGACCGTCGGGACCAGATCGTCGAGCGTCAGGACCTGCTCGTCGATCGAGATAGCGCCGTCGGGCGTCACCGTCACGGTGATCGGCTTGCGCTCGAGCGGCATGGCCTCAGCCGGCGTCCGTGGCAGATCCACCTTCACGCCCATGGTCATCAGCGGCGCCGCGACCATGAAGACGATCAACAGCACCAGCATGACGTCGACCATCGGCGTCACGTTGATATCGCTGATCGCGGCGCTGCGGGTGCGTCCCCGCCGCCGTCCGGCCTTCGCTCCACCCGTCGCCATGCCCATCAGCCGGCCTTTCCCGCGTCCAGTTGCCGGGACAGCAGTGCCACCAGGCGATCGGCGAAGGCCTCCAGCCGGCCGATCAGCTTGCCGGCATCGGCGTTGAGCTTGTTGTAGGCGATGACGGCGGGAATGGCCGCGAGGAGGCCAAGGGCCGTGGCGAGCAGCGCCTCGGCAATGCCAGGGGCGACCACGGCGAGGCTGGTGTTTTCCGCCGAGGCGATGGCCGTAAAGGCGTTCATGATGCCCCAGACGGTGCCAAACAGGCCCACGAAGGGGCCGGCACTGCCGATGGTGGCGAGAAAGCCGAGACTCTTTTCGAGCTCGGCGCTCTGCTCGGTCACCGCCAGGTCGAGGGCGATTTCCAGCCGGCTCTGCAGTCCGCCGGCGCTTGCGGCCTGTTGGGCGTGGCTCTTGTCCCATTCGTCCATGGCGGCGAGAAAGACGGCCGAAAGGCCCGTGGCACCGGCGCCGGCATATTCACCGCGCAATTCCGCCAACGGCTTGCCCGAGGCGAAAGCACGGTCAAAGGCGGCCATGTCGCGCCGCGCCTTCGCATAGGTCGAAATGCGGTTGGCGATGATGGCCCAGCACCAGATCGAGGCCAGCAGCAGACCCAGCATCACCGATTTGACCACCCAGTCCGCCTGCATGAACAGAGCAAGCATGGAAAAGCTGTGCGCTTCCTCGATCATGATCAAACTCCGAAGGCGACGTCGAGCCGCGTGCTGGGCTTGAGGGCATCAAGGCAGATGCTGGCTGGGTCGATGGCCCCTTCGCAGGCGGTTACGTCATTGACGAGCAGGCGCCCTACCCCGTCGCATTGCAGGCCCGCCAGTTCGAACTGGAGCACCTTGGTCTTGCCGGCGCTCAGATCCTTGAAATCAAGGGTGACGATGCGCTCGATGGTGCCTGATGTGTCGAACAGCGCCAGTTCCACGGCGGCGCGGTCCAGTTGGCCGCCCAGCCGGTTGGTGGCGAGAAAGGTGACGCGGCATCCGGCCTCTGCGGGCTGCAGCGCGTTGAGCTCGAGCTCAAGCGCAGCGGCGGTCGCTTCCTGCGCGGCGGCGGGCGAACAGAGGAGGCCGAGGCCGACAAGAACGGCGAAGAAGCGTTTGGTCATTAGGCAACCTTGATGGAAAGAGCGGGCCGGCGCAGGCGCTCGACCGATTGCGGCAGGACGAAGGGTTGGCCGGCCCGCGGCACGGCGCCAACACGAAGCGGACAGTCAAAAATGGTGGCGATGAGTTCGTCCGTCAGCACTTCGGAGGGTGTTCCAAAGCCGGCGACGCGGCCATCGCGCAGAGCCAGGATGATATCGGCATACATCGATGCCAGGTTCAGGTCGTGGAGGATGGCAATGACGCCGCCACCGGCATCGGCATAGCGGCGCGCTGCATCCATGATCATCAGTTGATGCTTGACGTCGAGACTGGACACCGGCTCGTCGAGGAAGAGATAGCGGGGTGTACCATCCAGCACGGGCACCCACACTTGGCACAGCACCCGCGCCAGTTGGATCCGCTGCTGCTCGCCGCCGGAGAGTTCGCCATAATGGCGTCCGCCAAAACCCGCGAGATCCACTGCGGCCATGGCCATATCGGGCAATTGCTGCGTCGCCGCGACCGGGACGCCGGAGCGGCCGGCCGTCAGACCCAGAGCCACGACTTCGCGGACCGTGAAGGGAAACGGCAGGCTGCTCGATTGCGGCAGCACGGCCCGCATGGTGGCCATCTGCACGGGGCTGAGCGTGGCGAGATCGCGACCATGGATGGCGACCGTGCCGTCATAGGCGTAGTCGCGGCA
>JAKFDU010000100.1:0-82341 GCA_036675975.1 Devosia sp.
AGGAAGGCCTTGGCGATGCGGCCATTGTTCCAGCCAGCTTCCTTGGTCGGGCCCGAAAAGCCGAAGCCGGGCAGCGAGGGGATGATCACGTCGAAGGCGTCGCTGGCGCTGCCGCCATGCGCCACTGGGTCGGTCAGCGCGTCGATGACGCCGAGATACTCGACGATCGAACCGGGCCAGCCATGGATCAGCAGCAGCGGCGTGGCATTGGCCTCGCGCGATTTGACATGGATGAAGTGGATGGTCTGGCCATCGATTTCGGTGGTGAACTGGGGATGGCGGTTGATCGCCGCTTCCTGAGCGCGCCAGTCGTAACCGCCGAGCAGGCGGCTGCGCATGGCTTCCACATAGGCCAGTTGCGGCCCCTGCGCCCAGCCCGCCTCTCCACCCGTGGAGGGCAGCACGGAGTGGGAGAGGCGGGATTTCAGGTCGGTTAGGGCGGCTTCGGTGATGTTGATCGAAAATGGGGTGATGGCGGACATTTCTTTTCTCCTGCAAGGGGTTGCGCTAAACGCTGACCCTCTTGTTCTAGCCATCGCGGCCCAAGCAGGATTGAAGAAATCCGACAGTTTGCCTGTTAACTGCCCTGAGAAATCTGCCCCGGCGTCCGGGCCATGATGGCGCGGAGCGAGCGGATCATGTGCGGCTGGTCGGCATAGCCCAGCGCGAACGCGACATCGGCGGCCGGGCGCCCCATCTGCAATAGCGCTACCGCCTTCTGCGCCCGCTCGATCTGGGTGAAGGCCTTGTAGGTGAGCCCGGTGGTGCGCAGGAAATGCCGCTGCAGCGTCCGCTCCGACATCGCCATCGGCTTGCCGCTGACCACCGATTGCACCAGCGGATTGGTCTGCACGATCTCCTCGCGCACCAGCTTGGCCACGAAGCTGTCGACCGTATCGGGCCGCGGCATCTCAACGACATCGGTGCCCAGCCAGAACCGGTCCTTGCCGATCATGTCGAGCAGCACGCCCTCGTCGAGCATCCGCTCGCCCGGCATCAGCGGCATGAACACGTCGGGATTGAAGGTGATCGACAGCATCTCGTCGCCCTCTTCAGCCACATGCGTCACGGTCCGTGTCGTGAGGCCCGTGCGCAGCACCATCAACTGGTCGCGCTGCTTGAGGATGACGATGTCCCAGCGGCCATCCGGATGCATCAGCTGGCTGGTGGGACCGGTAAAGGTGGTGAAATGGACGCTGTGAACCAGCGGCGACCGCAACTCGATAGCCTGCTTGATGATTGGCATTGCCGCAACCGTTGCGCCCGACATGCCCCAATGTTCACCAAGGACGGTGGTTTTGTCCAGCCTCTCAGGCGGCAACGCCTTCCATGCGGATGAAGCCACGCTTGAGCGCGGCAAAGCAATCCGGATCGATGGCGGTTCCGATATCGGCCTCCATGATCGCGAACGCCTGGCTGACCGGCATCGCCTTGCGATAGGGCCGGTCGGCGGTGAGGGCATCGAAAATGTCGGATGTGGTGACGATGCGGGTATCGCGGTCGATCTCGTCGGCCCCGAGGCCCAGGGGATAGCCCTTGCCGTCGAGCCGCTCGTGGTGGGCGCCCGCGACGGTCGCCAGATCGCGCAAAGCCGCGATCTTGGACAGGATGGTACGGCCCAGTTCGGGATGGCGCTTGATGGCGGCCCATTCGGCCGCGTCGAGCTTGCCATTCTTGTCGAGCACCGAGTTGGACACGCCCAGCTTGCCGATATCGTGCAGCAAAGCCGCCCGGCGGATCCAGCGGCGGCGTTCGGCGGAATAGCCGAGCTCCTCGGCGATCAGCTCGGCAAACAGGGCCACCCGGTCGCTATGCCCTGCGGTGAACGGGCTTTTGGCATCGACCACCCGGGCAAAGCCGGCGGCGATGTCATCGAGATAGTCTTCGTCGACCGCCCGCATCAGCGATTTCGGCTCGAGATCGACCACCTGCACACTGAGGTCATCGGCCAGCAGCGGCGCCCAGAATTGCGGGTCCTGCCCCAGCTCGGCCAACAGAGCCGCCAGCTCCGGATCAAACCAGCGCCCGGCCCGCGACGTCGCCTCTGCTATCGCCGCCTTCGCTCCGCCGCGCATGAAGAACACATCGGCCACCTGGGCCATCAGGGCGATGCGGCCGAACAGCGAAATCTGCTGCCCCGTCAGCCCGAGCGGCTGGCCGCTGCCGTCCCAATGCTCGTCGAGATCGAGAATACCCTGCGCCACCGCCTCGGAAAACCGCATGCTGCGGGCGATTTCGGCGCCGCGCTGGCAGCGGGTTTCGATCAGCTCGCGCGAGATCTCGCCGCCGTTGCGGGCAATGTGGACCATGGCCTGCAGCCGCTCGACCAGGCCCGAATCCCGGCCGGTATGCGCCAAGAGGAACCGCAGGATTTCCGGCAGGCTGCTATCGACGCTCTTGTAGCCCGCCTTGAAGCTCAGATCGTCCGCCAGATAGAGCTGGCAGATGCGCGCCGCATTGGAGCTGCAGCCGATATCCTTGAGCAGCAGCGTATAATAGAGGTCCGACAGTTCCGCCGGCGCCAGCCCCAGCCGCATCCCCACATGCATGCCAATCCAGCAGCAGCGCAGGCTATGGCCGACCGGCTGCCCCTCGGTGATGTCGAGGGCATAGCTGAGCGCGCCGACGACTTCGGAGAGGTTGATGGTGGTTGAAGCGGCAGCAGTCATGAGGATTCTCCAGAACCCCAGTATAGGCAACAAGTCTTAAGACAGGGTCGCCCGAGTCGCGGCATCGTGGTGCCGACGCTGCTGCTGACGACAACTGGCAGTAGGTGGTGGTAGGACCACCATCGCAGCAAAAGGTCCCGCGCCATGAAGCCCCATCACCGCGTTTACTTCATGCAGTTCGCCCTGGCGTTGACGCTGGGTGCACTGCTCGCCCGCCTGCCCGACCTGCAAGTCAAGTTTGGGCTGACCGAAAGCCAGATCGGTCTGATGCTGCTGACCGGCTCGTTCGGGGTCCTGTTCGGACTGACCTTCGCGGGCCGCCTGGTGGAGCAGTTCGGCGCGCGGACCACGGCCTTTGTCAGCATCTTCGGCGCCTCCGCGCTCTATGCGCTCATCGCCTGGATGCCCAATGCCCTGGCGGCAACGCCCCTGCTGTTCGCCTCGGGCATTCTCGCCGGCGCCATGGAGATCAACGCCAATGTCGAGGCAGACCGCCACGAGGCGGTGCTGGGACACCGCATCATGAGCCGAGTGCACGGCATGTGGAGCCTGGGCTTCTTCGTGACGGCGCTGGTGGCGGCGGTACTGCGCCAGGCGGCGGTGCCTATCGAGTGGCACATGCTGCTGGCCCTGCTGGTCGTGATGGTGCTCGGCAGCGTGGTATTCGCCAACATGGAGAATGCCCCCAGGCGGACCGACGACCATTCCGGCGATACGCCGCGCTTTGCCTTCCCTACCGTGGCCATGCTGCCGCTTTGCCTGCTGGGGGCAGCGCCGCTTTTTGTCGAGGGCGCCGGCGTCGACTGGTCTGCCATCTATATGCGCGACGTCTTTGCCGTGGAGCCCTTCATTGGCGGGCTCAGCGTCACCCTATTCTCGCTGGCCATCGCCATCGGGCGCCTGGGCATGGACCCGGTAGTCGACCGCTTCAGTCCGCGTTCGGTCGCCCTGGTGCTGCTGGTGACCGCGACGACCGGCGTGGTCATCGTCGCCGCCGCGCCCAATCCCTACCTCGCGCTGGTGGGCTTCGTGCTGGCCGGTATCGGCTGTTCCTCCATCTACCCCCTCGCCATCTCGGCCGCCGCCCGTCGCACCGACCGCCCGGCCGCCGTCAACGTGGCCGCACTCGCCCAGATGACCTTTGTGGTCTTCTTCGCCGGACCACCTTTGCTCGGCTTCATGGCCGAGCATTTCGGCATCAGGGTGTCGTACTGGACGGTGGTGCCCGTGCTCTTGGGGGCGCTGCTGATGACACGGTCGCTGGTGGCAGACCGGGTCGTGCGGGAAACGCCGGCAGAATAGCTGTATCTGCGGCCAGCCATCACGCCTGGAGCTGGCAGATGTGCGCGGCATTGGAGCTGAAGGGGCGTTTGCCGAGGACGATCCCGATTACCGCCTTGTCCTGGCGCCATGCAGGCAAGCACAGCGGGGACCGGCAACTGGCGCTGCCGGTCGAGAATGTCAGGCCGCTGGCCGGATGTTCTGGTTCACATGGAACAGGTTGTGTGGATCGAACTTCTGCTTGAGGGCCGCCAGCCGTGCATAATTGTTGCCGAAGCTCGCCCGGACCCGCGCCTCGCCTTCGTCGGCCATCATAAAATTGGGATAGGCTCCGGCAAGGTTGTACGGGTGTACAGCCTGCCAATAGCCCGTGGCCCAATTCTTGATCGCGGCGGCCTCCGCCGGCTCCGGATGCACCCCGACGATCACCATGGACCACGTCGCATCGCGAGTGGACCAAGCGCTCTCATCCTGTCGCTTCCGCTGCACTTGCCCGTCAATGGGATAAAGATGCATGCAGGAGAACTCGTTGCCCGCAATGGCGTGTTCGACATGGGCCGCTATGGCAGCGTCCGGCAGCGTCTTCACGAAATCGCCTTTCCAGTACCACTGCATGCCCTTTGGGTAGAACGGATCGAACATGGCCTGGAGAGCCGGATAGGGTAGCGGCGCCGCCCAGTCGATGATTGGCTTGGGCAATTGCGCGCGGATTGTGTTGACGGCAGCCTCGGCACCCTCGCCGTTATGCGCGACAAGGAGCACGCACATGCGCTTGTTCCAGTGCTCGCGCGGGAACGGATCGGTGGCCGGAACCGATTGCAGCCCGAGAAAGATGTAGAAGTCATCGGGCGCGGTGGCCTGGAACGACCGGTACCACCGCATGACCTCCGCCGCCTCGCTGATTTCAAAGACGATCGGCCCGCCATAGAGCACATTGGCGGGGCTGAGCCGGAACACGAAGCTCGTCACAATGCCGAAATTGCCGCCCCCACCGCGCAGGGCCCACAGGAGCTCCGGGTTCTCGGTTTCGCTGGTCGTGACGAAGCTGCCATCGGAGAGCACCACATCGGCCTCGATGAGATTATCTACTGCCAGGCCATATTGTCGGCTCAGGTAGCCGTGTCCTCCCGACAAGGTCAGCCCGGCGACCCCGGTGGTCGAAATGATGCCGAACGGCACGGCCATCCCGAAGGCATGGGTGGCGTGGTCAACGTCCCCGGTAGTGCATCCTGGCCCGACGCGGGCCGTTTTCCCCTTCGCATCGACGCGCACGCCAGTCATTCGCGAGAGATCGATAACGAGGCCATCGTCGACACTGCCCAGACCAGGTCCATTGTGGCCGCCGCCCCGAACGGCGATGGGCAGCTTGGAGACGCGCCCGAAATTGACGCAGGCGATCACGTCACTGACGTCGGCGCAGCGCGCGATCAGCAACGGCCGCTTGTCAATCATCGCATTGTAGAGTTTGCGCGCCTCATCATATTCCGGACTGCCGGCGCGGATAACGGCGCCGCGCAAGCTGGCGGCGAATTTGTCGATTTCGTCATTGGTCATCGATGCCTCCCGCAAAAGATGCTGCCCGAATCTAGGCTTGCCGGAGCGGTACCGAAATGGCTGATCGTCCTAGTCTATTGCTCAACCGTGCGCGGTTCTGAGGTAATAAACGTCACCAATACTGTCATATTGAACCGGCAGCAGGGTGAGACTTGTGGGACCGAGGCTCGCTTGTGCACTGCGGCCGCGAGGGATATTGTGACAGTGCGACTTCGATGGGGTAGCGCGATGGATGTACTGTCCGATGTGCTGAGCGCCGTCCGCCTGACCGGCGCCATCTTCTTCGACAACACCTTTCATGCCCCCTGGGTGGCAGAGACTCCCCGTGCGTCGGTCATCGCCAGCAGTGTCATGCCCCAATCCCAGTACGTCTTCTCGTTCCACACCCTGCTCGAGGGATCCTGCTGGGCCGAGATGATCGACGGCTCGGCAGACCCGATGCGGCTCAATGCCGGCGACATCATCGTCTTTCCGCTGGATGACGCCCATGCCTTCTGCTCCGCTATCGGCATGCGGGCGGAACCAAACCTTGCAGTTTACACACGCCCCGCGGATCACCAGCTTCCCTATATCTTGAACGAGGGAGACGGGCCGGACGCCTGCCGCTTCATCTGTGGATACCTCGGTTGCGACGTCCTCCCCTACAACCCCTTCATCAAGACCTTGCCTCGGGTGCTGCATGGCAAGTCCACCGCGAATGGCTGGCTGTCGCACATGGTGCAACATGCCGTCGCTGAAACAGAGCAGCATCAGGCGGGCGGAGAGACGATACGCGCCAAGCTGGCCGAGCTGATGTTTGTCCAGGTGCTTCGCGAGTACGCACAGGACCTGCCAGCGGGATCGCGGGGCTGGCTTTCAGGCCTGCGCGACCCGCAGATCGGTCAGGCCCTGCATCTGATCCATGCTCACCCTGCCAGCGATTGGACAATCGAGTCTCTGGCCAGCGCGGTCGGCATGTCACGCTCGGTCTTCGCCAAGCGCTTCACCCACTTCACCGGCGACTCCCCCATGCACTATGTAGGCAAATGGCGGATGCAGCTCGCGGCCCGGCGGCTGGAGAACCCCCACATCAGCATCGCCCAGGCCGCTGTCGAAGTCGGCTACGAATCTGAGGCCGCCTTCAACCGTGCCTTCAAGAAACTCATGGGTATCCCGCCGGGAACGTGGCGGCGCAGTAATAACGGTGGCGAACTGGCGACGGCCCTTGGGGCACCGCATTAAGGCGGTGGACAGGTAGGGCGAGACGGTAAAGTTGCGGCTATATGGGGTTGGCTTTCTGATGCTTCTCCGCTAGACAGCCCACCTAACCACCATGTCCGGTCTCTACCCCGCGCCGCAGTGCTCAACTGCTACGCGGGTTTCGCGCGGACGGGTGCGCCCGGGCGATTCTCCTCGCCCGACCCTGCGTCCTAGAGCCGAGCGAGCACCATGCCAAAACGTACCGATATCAAATCGATCCTCATCATCGGTGCGGGTCCGATCATTATCGGGCAGGCCTGCGAGTTCGATTATTCCGGCACCCAGGCCTGCAAGGCGCTCAAGGAAGAGGGCTACCGGATCATCCTGGTGAACTCCAATCCGGCCACGATCATGACCGATCCGGACCTGGCCGACGCCACCTATATGGAGCCGATCACTCCCGAAGTGGTCGCCAAGATCATCGAGAAGGAGCGCCCCGATGCGCTGCTGCCGACCATGGGCGGCCAGACGGCGCTGAACTGCGCGCTCAGCCTGCGCAAGATGGGCATCCTGGAAAAATTCGGCGTCGAGATGATCGGCGCCACCGCCGAGGCCATCGACAAGGCGGAAGACCGCGAACTGTTCCGCGACGCCATGAAGAAGATCGGGCTCGAAACCCCGCGCTCCATGCTGGCGCACAACACCATCGAGGCGCTGCAGGCGCTCGAGGTGATCGGCCTGCCCTGCATCATCCGTCCCAGCTTCACCCTGGGCGGCACCGGCGGCGGCATTGCCTATAACCGCGAGGAATATCTCGATATCGTCGAGAGCGGTATCGACGCGTCGCCGACCAATGAAGTGCTGGTCGAGGAAAGCGTGCTCGGCTGGAAAGAGTACGAAATGGAGGTTGTCCGCGACAAGAAGGACAACTGCATCATCGTCTGCTCGATCGAGAATATCGACCCGATGGGCGTGCATACCGGCGACTCGATCACTGTCGCCCCGGCCCTGACGCTGACCGACAAGGAATACCAGATCATGCGCGACGCCTCGCTGGCGGTGCTGCGCGAGATTGGCGTCGAAACCGGCGGCTCCAACGTACAGTTCGGCATCAATCCCGCTGACGGCCGCATGGTCGTGATCGAGATGAACCCGCGCGTGTCGCGCTCGTCCGCGCTGGCGTCCAAGGCCACCGGCTTCCCCATCGCCAAGGTCGCGGCGCGGCTGGCGGTCGGCTATACGCTGGACGAACTGGACAACGACATTACCGGCGGCATGACCCCGGCCTCGTTCGAGCCGACCATCGACTATGTCGTGGTCAAGATCCCGCGCTTTGCCTTCGAGAAATTCCCCGGCGCCGATAACCGCCTGACCACGGCGATGAAGTCGGTCGGCGAAGCCATGGCAATCGGCAGAACTTTCCAGGAAAGCCTGCAGAAAGCTTTGCGCTCGCTTGAGACCGGCCTCACCGGCCTCAACGAGATCGGCATCCCGGGCCTCGGCGAAGGCGAAGACAAGAACGCCATCAAGGCCGCGCTCGGCACCCCGACGCCCGACCGCCTGCTGCATGTGGCCGAAGCCATGCGCAAGGGCATGAGCGTCGAGGATATCCACGACGCCTGCAAGATCGACCCGTGGTTCCTCGAGCAGATGCTGGGCATTGTCGAGACCGAGAACAAGGTCAAGCAATTTGGCCTGCCGCAGGACGCGGCCAACCTGCGCTCGCTCAAGGCCATGGGCTTCTCCGACGCACGGCTGGCGCAGCTCGCCAATGTGAAGGCGTCCGACGTCCGCAAGCTCCGCCACTCGCTCGAAGTGCGCCCCGCCTACAAGCGCATCGACACCTCGGCGGCCGAATTCGCCTCGCCGACGGCCTACATGTATTCGACCTATGAAGTGCCCTTCAACGGCAAGGTGCAGGACGAAGCCCGCCCGTCGGACCGCAAGAAGGTGGTCATCCTCGGCGGCGGTCCCAACCGTATCGGCCAGGGCATCGAGTTCGACTATTGCTGCTGCCACGCGGCTTTCGCGCTGTCAGATGCGGGCTATGAAACCATCATGGTCAACTGCAACCCGGAAACCGTCTCCACCGACTACGACACTTCGGACCGGCTCTATTTCGAGCCGCTGACCGAAGAGGACGTGATCGAAATCCTGCTGACCGAAAAGCAGAACGGCACCCTGCATGGCGTGATCGTGCAGTTCGGTGGCCAGACCCCGCTGAACCTGGCCGAAGCCGTGCTCAAGGCCGGCGTGCCGATCCTGGGCACCCAGCCGGACTCGATCGACCTGGCCGAAGACCGCGACCAGTTCAGCAAGCTGCTCAACAAGCTCGAACTGACCCAGCCCAAGAACGGCATCGCCTATTCGCTTGAGCAATCCCGCCTCGTCGCCGAGCGCCTCGGCTATCCGCTGGTCATCCGCCCCAGCTACGTGCTGGGCGGCCGCGCCATGGCGATCGTGCATTCGGCCAACGAATTCGAGCGCTATGTGCAGGACACCCTGACCGGCCTCGTGCCGCCCGATATCCTGCAGCGCTATCCCAACGACAAGACCGGCCAGATCAACTCGGTGCTGTCGGACAACCCGCTACTGTTCGACGCCTATCTGAGTGGTGCCACCGAAATCGACGTTGACGCGCTGTGCGACGGCAAGGACGTGTTCGTCGCCGGCATCATGGAGCACATCGAAGAGGCCGGCATCCATTCCGGCGACAGCGCCTGCTCGCTGCCGCCGCGCAACCTGTCGCCCGAAGTGCTGGCCGAGCTCAAGCGCCAGACGGCCGAGCTGGCTTTCGCCCTCAAGGTCGGCGGCCTGATGAATGTGCAATATGCGCTCAAGGACGGCGTCATCTACCTGCTCGAGGTCAATCCGCGCGCTTCGCGTACCGTGCCCTTCGTGGCCAAGGTGATCGGCCAGCCGATCGCCAAAATCGCCAGCCGCATCATGGCGGGCGAGAGCCTCGCCAGCTTCGGGCTGGTCGAAAAGACTTTCAAGCATATCGCCGTCAAGGAAGCCGTATTCCCGTTCAACCGCTTCCCCGGCGTCGATACCGTGCTGGGGCCGGAAATGAAATCGACCGGCGAAGTCATCGGTCTCGATACCGATTTCGCCATGGCCTTCGCCAAGTCGCAAATGGGCGCCGGCTCGAAAGTGCCCCAAGCGGGCACGGCTTTCATCTCTGTCCGTGATGCCGACAAGCAGTACATTGTCGACATGGCGCGTCACCTCGTCGAGGGCGGCTTCACCATCCTCGCCACCGGCGGTACATCCAAGTATCTGGTCGAAAACGGCATACCGGCGACGAAGATCAACAAGGTGCTCGAAGGCCGTCCGCATATCGTGGATTCGATGAAGAATGGCGGCGTGCAGCTGGTGATCAACACCACCGATGGCATGAAATCGATCAGCGACAGCCGCGACATCCGTCGCACCGCGCTGCTGAGCAAGATCCCCTACTACACCACCATCGACGGTGCCCTGGCCGCGGTGGAAGGGATCGTCGCGCTGCAGAAGGGGAGCCTCGTGGTTCGCCCCCTGCAGGACTATTTCGCGGCTTAGCGAATTCGGATGGCGGTGCCATCCTCCGCACCGCCGGGCGGCACCTCCCCCGTGACGGGGAGGTGGCAGGGTGTTGTGCCTCGATATAGAGGCCAAAGATCCCCACCCTTGATCCTCCCCGGGGAAAGTGACGACCGAAATGGCGGCGCCGGTCCGTCACTCTCCCGTTGACGGCTCCGACCCAGCCACTATTCTCGCCCGCATCATGAAGCTGGCTGACCGAACCATATCATAGCGTTTCTGCGTGCCTGACACGCGACGAGGAAACGCCTTTAGCCGGACCTGCCGGGCGCTTTGTGCTGCCCGTCGTCTGGCTCTCCCATTCTCATTTTGCCCGCGTCGCCAGGCGACTGCGGCTATCTGCGAGTCATCATGACCAATTTCTTTGAAAGCCCGTTCAAGGGCATCCGGCTCAATGAGCAGGTGACCCACCCCAATATCCAGGTCGGTCGCTACAGCTACTATTCCGGTTATTATCACGGCCACAGCTTCGACGACTGCGCCCGCTTCCTCCTGCCCGATCCCACCGCCGACAAGCTGATCGTCGGCAGCTTCTGCTCGATCGGCTCGGGCGCTGCCTTTATCATGGCGGGCAACCAGGGCCATCGCTACGACTGGGCCAGCTCGTTCCCGTTCTTCTACATGCCCGAGGAGCCCGCCTTCGCCGGCGCGCTCGATGCCTTCGCGCCTGCCGGAGACACGGTCATCGGCAATGACGTGTGGATCGGCACCGAAGCCGTCATCATGCCCGGCATCAAGATCGGCCACGGCGCGGTGATCGGAACGCGAGCACTGGTGACCCGGGACGTCGATCCCTACACCATCGTGGGCGGCAATCCGGCAAAACCGATCCGCAAGCGCTTCGACGATGATCAGATCACCATGCTGCTCGAAATGGCTTGGTGGGACTGGCCGGAAGACCAGCTAAAGGCGGCAATGCCTCTGCTGTGCAATGGCGACATTGGCGCCCTCCATCGCTTCTGGAAGGCATGATCCCGCGCCCGCCCGGCAAACAATCCGGGCGGGCAAACTTGACATGCCGGGCTTGGTTCCCATAATCACGACCATCATGATGATCATCCAGTCCTACAAGTTCGCAGTGTTCCTCGGCGCCTGATGGCGCCCTTTCCGGGCACTCGTTGAGCGGCTTGCCGCTCGATCCGGCCGCTGCGCGCGGCCCTGCGAACTTATGGATTTCCAATGCCTGACAGCATTCACGCGCTCTCCGCGGCGCAACTCGACGCATTCATCACCGACGGCTTTGTCCGCATCGACAATGCCTTTCCCCGCGACCTGGCTGACCAGGGTCGCGCCATCCTGTGGAAGGCGACTGGCTGCGACCCGGACAATCCCGCCACCTGGACCAAGCCAGTCATCCGGCTGGGTGGCTATTCCGAGCTTCCCTTCCGGGAAGCGGCCAATACGCCGATCCTCCATGCAGCCTATGACCAGATCGTCGGCACGGACCGCTGGGTGCCACCGCAAGGCCTCGGGACGTTCCCGGTGCGGTTTCCCTCGCTCGACGAGCCGGGCGACGATGGCTGGCATATCGATGGCAGCTTTGCCGGCGACGACTTCAAGGACTTCCTCGATATCCGCGCCAACGTGGTCTCGAAAGGCCGGGCACTGCTGATGCTGTTCCTGTTTTCCGATGTCGGGGAAGAGGACGCCCCGACCCGCATCCGGATCGGCTCTCATCTCGATGTCGCCCGCTACCTGGCGCCCTCAGGAGATGCGGGGCGCTCGCTCCGCGACATGATCGCCGACCGGCCGGACTGGTTCGATACCAGCCGGGAGGCGCTGGCGACGGGACAGGCAGGGACCGTCTATCTCTGCCATCCCTTCCTGGTGCACGCCGCCCAGAAGCACCGCGGCAAGACGGTCAAGTTCATGGCCCAGCCGCCGCTGATGCCAAGGGGCGTGCTGGAAATCGACCGCGCCAACGGCACCTATTCGCCGGTGGAACTGGCCATCCGCGTGGCGCTGGATCAGGGCTGACCTGTTGCGCCCATCTTTCCTCCCTCAGGGGAGAGGGAAGATGGGCCGCAAGCCGAAAGGGTGGAGGACAGGCTCAGAGCCGGAAGTGCCTGCCCCTCATCCGGCGCTGCGCGCCACCTTCTCCCGCAAAGGTGAGAAGGGGTGACCACGGAGGCCCCTGTGATTGCCCTCTCCCCTTGCGGGAGAAGGTGCCCGAAGGGCGGATGAGGGGAAGGGCACGGCTTCTAAGGCCTGCCCTACCGGAACGCGGCGTTGGCACCCTCATGGAAGAATGCCGCGACCTCGGCCAGCGCGCCATCGACCATGTCGTCATCCACATCGAGATGGGTGACCCAGCGCTGCCGGCCATAGCCCAGCATACCAACGCCCCGGCTCTGCAGGAAATCGGTGAACCGTTCGCCCAGCCGCTCTTCGACATCGACGAAGACAATGTTGGTATCGGGCATGACGACCTTGAGCGACGGGAACGCTGCCAGACCCTCGGCCAACCGGCGCGCCCGGCGATGATCGTCCGCAAGACGCGCGATGTTGCTGTCGAGCGCATAGAGCCCGGCCGCAGCCAGAATACCCGCCTGGCGCATGCCACCACCGAGCATCTTGCGATGCCGCCGCGCCATGTCGATCAGATCCTGCCGGCCGACCAGCACCGAGCCGACGGGGGCACCAAGCCCTTTGGAGAGGCAGATCGAAACGGTGTCGAACGGCGCCGTGAAAACCTTGATATCGGTGCCGAGCGCCACGCAGGCGTTGAAGGCGCGGGCGCCGTCGAGATGGAGGCCCAGGTTGTGACGGACGGCAATTTCGGCCACCTGGCTCATATAGTCGCTCGGCAGTACCTTGCCGCCGAACGTGTTCTCAAGGGCGATCACCCGCGTCCGCGCATAGTGATGATCGTCCGGTTTTATGGCCTTTTCGATGTCGCCCAGGTCCATCGTGCCGTCTGCCTGATGCGCGATGGGCTGAGGCTGGATCGAGCCGAGCACGGCCGCCCCACCGGCTTCATGGCTGTAGAGATGCGCATCCTGCCCGGCGATGAACTCGTCGCCGCGCCCACAATGGCTCATCAGGGCCAGCAGGTTTGACTGTGTGCCCGATGGCACGAAGATCGCCGCATCCTTGCCCAGCATTGTGGCCATGCGCTGCTCCAGCCGGTTGACAGTAGGATCGTCGCCGAACACGTCATCGCCCACCTCGGCGCTGGCCATGGCAGCACGCATACCGGCGGAAGGCTGTGTGACAGTGTCGGAGCGGAAATCGTAGCGGAGGGCGTTCATGGCGGACTCGGGTGCACCAAAGGGGACGGCCTTTGTGACAAGCCCAGCGGCGTTTGCCTAGCCGTCAGGCGGCCACGCCGCCACCCTGCTCGGTATTGGCAGCGGTCAATTCCACCGGCGGCCGACGCGCCACGATCAGCATGCCAGTGATCGGCGCGCCGCGATCCTGCCGCAGGACAGCCGTCTCGAAGCGCAGGATTTCGAGCCCCGCGACGACCAGCGCCTCACGCGTGGCCTCGAGGCCATGGGCGTAGCGCAATGATGGTCGCAAGAACAGCGGCTCGGGGCCCTCATGGGTCTCGAGCGAAAAGGCGAGCAGGCCACCCGGCTGCAGGGCCGGCACGAGGGCGGCCAGAACCGGGGGCAGCGCGCCGCAATAGATGAACACATCGGCGGCGGTGACCAGATCGGCATCGGAGCGGCGCGCCGACAGGGCCGCCACCAGCTCGGCCTTCTGCAGGCTGTCATAGATGCCCTTGCGGGCAGTTTCGGCGATCATGGCCGCCGACACGTCGATGCCTTCGAGGAAGGCGACCTTGGAGCGCAGTTGCCGCCCCATCAGCCCGGTGCCACAGCCGAGGTCCAGCGCCCGCGCGAAGCGGTCAATGCCCAGCTCGGCCATTTCCTGGTTCACCAGCGCATCGAGCATTTCGGGCACCCGATAGCCGAGCCGTTCCACGAGGGACTGTTCGAACTGCGGCGCATACTGGTCGAACAGCGCTTCGACGTAGCTTACTGCCGTACCGTCCGCCGCCTGGCCCGCCCCATGAGCGGCCAGTTTGAGGCCGGCGCCGAACACACCCTCGTCGTCCAGCGCCTCAAGGTGTCGCCACGCGGAAATCGCGCCGGAAATATCGCCAGCCTTGTCACAATAACCACCCAGCAGATCCCAACCGGCAGCCCAGCCGGGTACGATATCGAGCGCCTGGCCCATCAAATCTGCAGCAGCGGCATGATCGCCGCCTTCGGCCAGCATCCTTGCATAGCCGGCACGACGGTCGGCGATGACATCGCCGGAGGAGTGAAACGCCTTGGTCAAGACGAAGTGATCTCTGGGGGCATGCAGGCCCAATCGCCCGGCGCGCGGGGATTTGCCCCAAATCGGGACAGAAAGCAAGCTTGTGGCTGCGATGCAAAACGCGGGTGCGACCATTGTGCCGGTTTGCAACCGGCAGTTTTGGGGTATTGTTGCCCTTGTTCGGTTCGAGGCCCTGGCTTCGCGCTGTAACAGGGCGCCCCGGCACGAGATCATCTTCAGGTCCCGCCCGCCGGTTCCGCGTCAGCGCCAGGCTGTGACAGCCTGGGGCAAATACTTGACGACGTTACGTTTTGTCCTGGCAGGAAGCAGATTTCCGCCGGGCGATTTGTCATGTGTAAACAGATATTGAACGTGCAATTTTTTCGGGCTACGCTCCTCCGATCGAATATTGCGGCCGACCGATCTGATCCTGCGAATTCCATTCGCCGCCTGCTGACGTCACTTTCCGATATTTCGATATCACTCCGTCCCAGGCCAATAGTGGCCCCGGACCGCCTACAGCAGCGACTGCACGAGGGAACGCGCATCATGGCAACTGGCACCGTAAAGTGGTTCAACGGCCAAAAAGGCTACGGCTTCATTCAGCCGGACGAAGGTGGGGCGGACGTATTCGTCCATATTTCCGCCGTCCAGCGCTCGGGGCTGAATGGTCTCGATGAGGGCCAGAAGGTCACCTACGAAATCGTCAAGGACAAGCGGACGGGCAAATCCGCCGCGGACAATCTGACTGCCGCCTGACCGATCAGACGGGAATTGACCCGAAGGGGCGCGTCCGACTTGGAGGGACGCGCCCCTTTTTATTTTTGCGGTGGGCGCCGCCAAGCAATTGCTTGTTGCCGAACCTGTCCCGGTTTAATAAATAGCCATCCACCCGCGGCGGGCGGGCGAAAGGCGTCATCTTCGTGAATGCAATGGTCGAACCGCGCTCTGCGGATGAAAGCGTGTTTGTCACGCTCAGCCGCGCGATGGCCCTTGTCGAGGCCCGCGACTTCGATTCCGCGATATCGCAATTTTTTCAATTACTTGATCACGACCTCGATGAGCCGTTGCGCGGCGAAGTACTGACCAATCTGGGCGCCGCGCTGTGCCTGTCGGTGCGTGGTCGGCGGGATGTGGCGGCAGTCGCCCAACTGAACCAGGCGCGCGATCTGCTGACGGCGGCAGTTGCCTGTCGACAACGCCGGCAGGTACCGGCGGCATGGGCAACCACGCGCGCCAACCTGGCCGTGGTCCACATCGCCCGCTATGAAGCCAACGGCAATCGCGATGATCTGCTGGCGGCTCACCTTGCGCTGGATGGCACCGAACAGGCGTTGCGCGAAGCGGGCGATGTCAGCCTGCATGACTGGGTAATCGCCATCCGCGATCAGCTCACGGAACTGGGCGAGCGCCGCGCGGCCCGCCGCTAACCGCGCCCCAGTTCCTCGCTGCGCCGCCTTGCGGCGTCGACCGTCCGATCGATGAGATCGGTCAGGCCAGGCTCCCCCATCAGCACTGCCAAGCCGGCCTCTGTCGTGCCGTTGGGCGACGTCACGTTCTGCCGCAGCACAGCCGGCGCCGCCGGATCGGCCTCCAGCAGGGCAGCCGAGCCGATAACGGTCTGCCGCGCCAGCTGTTCGGCGATGGCATCGGGCAGCCCCTGGCGCCGCCCGGCTTCAGCCAGCGCCTCGACCAGGTGGAACACATAGGCTGGGCCGGAGCCCGAGACGGCGGTCACAGCGTCGAGCTGCGCCTCGTCCTCGAACCAGACCACCGGACCGGCCGCGCGCAGCAGGGCCTCGGCGACCTCACGGTCCTCCGCTCTCACCTCGGCGCCCGCTACGGCGCCGGTAATGCCCTTGCCGATCTGCGCCGGAGTATTGGGCATGGTACGAACGACCCGACCCATGTCGAGCCCGCGTGACAGCCGCGCGATATCGATACCGGCGGCTATGGAGATGGCCAGGGTATGCGGCCCGACAATGGGCTGCAGCGACTCCATGACGGCGTCGATGACCTGGGGCTTGACCGCCAGCACCAGCACATTGGGCAGCAGTCCGCTGGCATCGGTGTTGAGGGTGAGGCCGTAGTCCTCGGCAAGCTGCTGCGCCGCCGGATTGGGCATCGGATCGACCAGCAGCAGGTGATTGGGCGGCAGGCCGGCATCAAGCCAGCCGCGAGCGAGTGCCAGCCCCATCTTGCCGGCGCCGACCAGCATGACCGGGCCGATGTGACGCAAAGACGTGCTCACGCTTCGCCGACCGTTTCGAACATGACATGGCTGAGCGCGTCGGCGGCGGTCTTGCCGGCCCAAACCACGAACTGGAACGCCTGATAGTAGAGATCGCAGCTATCGGTGGCCGAGCGCAGCAGCGCTTCGCATTGCTGCGGCGACACCTCGGCACCGCCGGTCAACAGGTGCGAGTTGCGGAACAGCACCACGCCTTCCTTGTTCCAGATGTCGAAGTGACCGATCCACAACTGCTCATTGATGAGCGATATCAGCTGCTTGATCTCGCCGCGCCGGCCTTCGGGCACCTTGAGATCGAACGCGCAGGCGATATGGAGGCTTTCGAGGTCCTCCATCCAGTTGAACGAGACATGGTAATCGGACCAGCCGCCCCGGACCGAAATGGATATCTCGTCGGCATCCTGCCGCTCAAAGGTCCAGTCGTTAATCGAAGCGATGTGCTCGATAATGTCCACCGGGTGGACATTGCGATCGGGCTCGACTTGCAGAAGTGACATCGACGGTTCCGTCCGTTAACCGGCAGCTTTTGGGTATTCAGGGAACTGTACGCACACGCTGGGCTTACGAATCGTCCTGATGATTTGACCCTACACCGCCCCACTGATTCAGGGGACGCAACGCGGGTCGAGGACGGCAATCTCTTGTGGATGACGATGGGCGGCTTAAGGTTAACGAACTGTTAACGCCGAGCGCGCCTGCACAGGCATTGGGGTATCAGAACAGGCCGTGCGCATCCGCCCAACCCGTTGCCAGCGCTGCTTTCCAGGGTAGAAACCCGTTGCTGACCGCCTGCTCGCTCGCGGCATGGTGATCGTATTGCACGACGCGTAGGCTGGTGAGCCACTTGCCGTTGCGCCGCTCGATCACAGCATAGCGCGCATCGGGCGAGCCGTGCACAACCTGCAGGCCGACAGCGCCAGGATTGATGATCTGGCGCCCGTCGCGCAGGCGGACCGACCGGGCCATATGGGTATGGCCGCAGAGCATGACCGGATAGCCGATGCCATCGGCCAGGCGCGTCACCGTCTCCTCGGTTGGCAGCGTGATACTGCGATCCTTATACCAGCCGTCGAGCCATGACGTGTTGTCGTCGCCGGGCGTGCCATGGCAGAGGAAGACCTCGCCATTGAACACGTCCGTGGCAGGCAGACCCGCCAGCCAAGCGTGCTGGTCAGGCCGCAGGCTGCGGCTGGCAAACTGGTCGGTCGGATCGAGATCGCGGTCGTCGCGGCGACCTTGCGCCAGCCAACGATCGTGATTGCCGCGGATGACCGGGCCATCGAGCGCCATCAGCCGGTCGGCGGCCCCCTCTGGGTCAAGCGGACCGCTGACATGATCGCCCAGGCACAATGTCGCATCCACGCCCTGCATGGCGATATCCGCCAGCACGGCGTCCAGCGCCATGGCATTGCCATGCACGTCCGAGATAACGGCGAAGCGCAAGGTCAGTTCGCTTTGGGCGCTGTGCCCTTGAGCTCGGCCAATTCCTTGCGCAGCGCGTCGATCTCTTCGCCCTGCACCTGCACCAGTTCGCGTAGCGCGTCGAAATCCTCGCGCTTGACCAGATCCATGTCGGCCACGAAGCGCTGGGCCTGGCCCTTGACCACCGTCTCGACCTCGCGGCGAACGCCATCGGCCACGCCGGCCGCCTCGTTCATCAAACGGCCCAGATCGTCGAAGATCCTGTTGTTCTGGCTCATTGCATACCCATTCGGTTCGGCCCCTTACCGCATTACTTAGGATACGCTCGCCGACTTGACCAGAGAGGCCGAAGCGGCAATGGTCCGGCCGATTGCCGCAGGAGCTGGTTTTGCCCTTCCCCGATATCGATCCAATTGCCTTCGCCATCGGACCGTTTGCCGTACGATGGTATGCCTTGGGCTATCTGTTTGGGGTCGGCCTGGGCGCCGCCTATGGCTACCTCCTGCTGGCCAATAGTCGCCTCTGGCACAAGGGCGAGCCACCTTTCGCCGCCAAGGATATCTGGGACTTCGCCTTCTGGACCATGCTGGCCATCGTGATCGGTGGCCGGGTCGGCTATGTGCTGTTCTACAATCTGCCATTTTACCTCGCCAACCCGGCACAGATCATCAACACGCTCGATGGCGGCATGAGCTATCATGGCGGCATGCTGGGCCTGATGCTGGCCGTGGTGCTGTTCACCTGGCGCAAGGGCAACGGCAACTGGCTGAGCGGGCTCGACCTGATCGCCTCGGTCGCCACGATCGGCATCTTCCTCGTGCGCATCGCCAATTTCATCAATGCCGAGCTCTATGGCGCGCCGACTACCCTGCCCTGGGGCGTCGTGTTTCCCACCGATCCCGAGCAATTGCCGCGCCACCCGAGCCAGCTTTACGAAGCGGCGCTGGAGGGGTTGCTGCTGTTCCTCGTCATCCGCCTCTTCACCCATGTCTTTTATGCCCTGCGCCGGCCCGGCATGGTCGCGGGCATTTTCGGCATCGGCTATGGCCTCTCCCGCATCGCCGTGGAATTCGTGCGCCTGCCCGATAGCCAGATCGGCTACCTCTATGGCGGCTGGCTGACCATGGGCATGGTGCTGAGCCTGCCGCTGGTGGTGGGCGGATTGGGCCTGGTGGCATGGGCGATGACGCGGCGGGAGAGTTTGGTCCGTGGTTGAGATGGCACCCATGTCTGAACCCACCCCCACCCTGCCCGAGTTGATCGACATGCAGATCCGCGCCAGCGGACCGATGTCGGTTGCCAGCTACATGGCGCTTTGCCTGACGCACCCGACCAAGGGCTATTACAAATCCGACGATCCGCTGGGCGTGGCGGGGGATTTCGTCACCGCGCCCGAAATCAGCCAGATGTTCGGCGAGCTGCTCGGCTTTTTCTTCGTCAATCTCTGGCAGCAGATGGGCAGCCCCAAGGCCTTCACCTTGCTCGAACTCGGCCCCGGCCGTGGCACGCTGATGGCCGACATGCTGCGGGTCGCCTGCCGAGCCGAAGGCTTCCGCGATGCGCTCGACCTGCGCCTCTTCGAAACCAATCCGGCGCTGATAGCGGAACAGAACGCACGCCTTGAGCCCTATGAACCCAAGTGGATCGACAGTTTCGAGAAAGTCGGCGACGGCCCGCTGCTGGTGGTTGCCAATGAATTCTTCGACGCCTTGCCGATCCGCCAGTTTGTTCGCATGACGGATGGCTGGCACGAGCGCGTGGTGGGACTGACGGACGGTCGGCGCAGCTTCGGGCTCAACCCCACGCCGATCCCCGCGTCAGCCATGCCGGAAGCGGTGGCCGACGCCGAGATCAATGCCGTATTCGAGGTCGGGCTGGCCAATGGCGAGGTGATGAAACGCCTCGCCGGCGTAGTCTCGACCCAAGGCGGCGCCATTCTCGCCATCGACTATGGCTATGGTCGCACCCAGACCGGCGAAACGCTGCAGGGCGTGCGCAAGCACGCCTATGCGGACGTACTGGACGCGCCGGGCGAAGTCGACCTTTCGGCCCATGTCGATTTCGAGGCGCTTGGCAGCGTCGCGGCCAAGGCTGGCCTCGCCGTGCAGCCGCTCGCCACGCAGGGACAGTTCCTGACCCGTCTGGGCATTACCGAGCGAGCCAAGGCGCTCAGCGCTGCCAATCCCGGTTCGGCGGCCGATATAGCCGCCGCCAAGGCGCGCCTCGTAGCGCCCGAGCAGATGGGAAACCTGTTCAAGGCGTTCTGTGCGGCCAGCCCAGGCCTGCAACCACCGGGGTTTGAGGCATGACCGTGCATTGCGAACAGAGCGCCTTGCTCACCGAGCTACCGGCCGTCCGGCACGGCTTTTTCGGCCGCAAGGGTGGCAGCTCGCTGGGCGAGTTTGCCGAGAACAACATGTCGATATCGGTGGGCGACGAGCCCCGCGCGGTCGACATCAACCGCACCGGCGCCGCCGAAGCGCTCGGCTTCCGGCGCAACCAGCTGTTCCTGCTCAAGCAGGTCCATTCCGCCAGGGTCCATCGTCTCACCGACCGCCCAGTCGAGGACGTGGCCATCGAGGCCGACGCCATCGTTACTCGGTTGCCGCTGATGGCGCTGGGCATCCTGACGGCCGACTGCACGCCGATCCTGTTCGCCGACACCGAAGCCCGCATCATCGGCGCGGCCCATGCCGGCTGGCGCGGCGCCGTCGACGGCATCGTCGGCAATACAGTGGCCGCCATGGTGGAACTCGGCGCTGACCCGGCCCGGATCGTCGCCGCTATCGGCCCGACGATTTCAGGCGAGAATTACGAGGTGGGCCCCCATTTCATGGAGGACTTCACCAAGCTGCGGCCGGATGGCTGGCGGCATTTTTCCACCCGCAACAGCGGTCGCGCCCATTTCGATCTGCCCGGCTTCGTCGCCGCCGAATTGCAGAGGGCCGGCGTCACCAGCGTCGAGCGCGCCGGCGAGTGCACTTACGGCCATCCCGACCGCTATTTCTCCCACCGCTACGCCACCCACCAGGGCGGCAAGACCGGCCGGCAGATCGCGATTATCGGACTTGTGTGAAGGGACATCCGTTTACCCATTTCGCCCGTCATCCATTTGTTGCGTTGCGAGTCCCGGAGCGACTCGATAAAGCTGCCCGCGAAACTGGATGGTCCGCGGATTTTCGCGACCGGTTGAGACAGGATCGCGCCCATGAAGCTGGTGACCGGCAACTCGAACCGAGCCCTCGCCCAGGCCGTCGCCAGTTATCTCGAACTTCCCCTGACAGATTGTACGGTCAAGCGTTTCGCTGACAAGGAAGTCTATGTCGAGGTGCATGAAAATGTGCGCGGCGAAGATGCCTTCATCCTGCAGTCCACCAGCTATCCGGCCAACGACAACCTGATGGAACTGCTGATCCTGACCGATGCGCTGCGCCGCTCGTCCGCCCGCCGGATCACCGCCGTTCTCCCCTATTTCGGCTATGCGCGGCAGGACCGCAAATCGGCGCCGCGTACGCCTATCTCGGCCAAGCTGGTGTCCAACCTCATCACCCAGGCCGGCGCCAACCGCGTGCTGACGCTCGACCTGCATGCCAGCCAGATCCAGGGCTTCTTCGACATCCCCACCGACAACCTGACCGCTGCACCCGTCATGGTGCGCGACATCCAGGACAATTACGACATCAAGAACGTGATGATCGTCTCGCCTGACGTGGGTGGCGTGGTGCGGGCGCGCAACGTCGCCGGCCGCATCGGCGCCAACCTCGCCATCGTCGACAAGCGCCGCCCCCGCGCCGGGGTTTCCGAAGTGATGAACATCATCGGCGACGTCTCGGGCCAGACCTGCATCCTCATCGACGATATCGTCGACAGTGGCGGCACGCTGGTCAACGCCGCCGAGGCCCTGCTCAAGGCCGGCGCCAAGGAAGTGTCTGCCTACATCACCCACGGCGTGCTTTCCGAGGGCGCCTCCGAGCGCATCGCCGCTTCCATGCTCAAGGAACTGGTGGTGACGGACTCCATTGAGGAGACCGAAGCCCAGCGCCAGGCCGGCAATATCCGCCGCATGTCCATCGCCCCGCTGATCGGCGAAGCCGTGGCCCGCACCGCAAGCGAACAGAGCGTTTCGAGCCTGTTCGACTGATTTTTGTCCGCCTGTCGAAATCTCCGGTCCTCGCACGACATTGCCCTGAGGGGCTATGGTGCCCGCAAGGAGAGATGCGATGAAATTCATGCTGATGCTGTATGCCGACGAGAAGGCCGGCGCGGACATATCGCCCGAAGACATGGCTGGCTTCATGGGCCAGCTCATGGCCTATCAGGAGACGCTGCAGAAGGCCGGCGCCTTTGTCAGCACGGCGGGGCTGCTGCCCACCACTACCGCCAAGACCATCTCGAATGCCGACGGCAACCTGCAGGTGCATGACGGCCCCTATGCCGACACCCGCGAACAGTTCGGCGGCTATTTCATGATCGAGGCGCCCGACATGAACGAGGCGATCCGGCTAGCCGCGCTATGCCCGGCCGCGACCTGGGGCAAGATCGAAATCCGCACCTTCGCCTAGGAGACGGACGTGAAGAACTTCCTGGCAATCTATATCGGCTCGGCAACAGCTCAGGAAAAAGCCCGCTGGAACGCCGATGACGACGCCATCAAGCAGCAGCGCATGATGGCAGGGATGGAGGCCTGGGGCAAATGGGTCGCTGAACTCGGCGACGCCATCGTCGACCAGGGCACCCCGCTCGGCAAGACCTTGCGGATCTCACCCGAGGGCATCGCCCCGACGCAGAACGCCCTCACCGCCTATGTCATCGTGAAGGCCGACACACACGAGGCAGCCGCCGAGATGTTCCGCAACCACCCGCATTTTACCCTGATGCCCGGCGATTCCGTCGAGATCATGGAATGCCTGCCGATGCCAAACGCACCCGCGTGATTATTTTGTTGGCGAAAAGTCGAAAGCCGTCATGGCGCTCCGACATTGTTGCATCGGAGCATGTCGCGCCGACCAGCATGAGGATATCGAAATGCGTTACATGATGATCATCCACCACGACGACGAAGCCATGGCCAAGGCCCCGCCCAAAGAGCTGTGGGCAGAATACGCCGCCTTCAACGAGGCGTTGAACAAGGCCGGCGCGGGATTTTCCGGCGGGCTTCGCCTCTCGCCCGGCAAGCAGGGCACGGTGGTCCGCACTCGCAGCGGCAAGACGGACGTGCTTGACGGCCCCTATGCCGATACGCGCGAACAGCTCGCCGGCTATTTCTTCATCGATGTTGATGACATCGAGCAGGCGGTGGAATGGGCCAATCGCTGCCCCAGCTCGAAATATGGGGCGATCGAAATCCGTCCCATCGTCGAGCAGAACGCGCGCTGATGGGTGACGCAGCGCGCCAGGCGGCCGAGCGGGTTGCCCGCGACAGCTATGGCCGGCTGGTCGCGTTCCTCGCCGCGCGCACCCGCGACGTGGCGGGGGCCGAAGACGCGCTGGCGGAGGCTTTTGCCAGCGCGCTCAAATCCTGGCCGGAGGACGGCGTGCCCGATAATCCCGATGCGTGGCTGTTGACCGTCGCCCGCCGCCGTCAGACCGATGCCATGCGGCGGCGCCAGACCCGCACGGCCGGGGAGGTTCATATCCAGCTTATGACCGAGGAACTCGAAGAGGCCAGCGCCAATCCCGACGTGATCCCGGACCGCCGGCTGGCGCTGATGTTTGCCTGTGCCCACCCGGACATCGAGGCCGGCCTGCGAGCGCCGCTGATCCTGCAAACCATATTGGGGCTCACCGCAATCGACATAGCCGCCGCCTTCCTTATCCCCCCGGCCACCATGGGACAGCGGCTGGTGCGGGCCAAGGCCCGCATCAAGGACGCCGGAATTCCTTTCGCCGTCCCCGAGCGCGAGCAGCTGGCCAGCCGGCTGGATGCCGTGCTCGAAGCCATTTACGCCGCCTACTCCAAGGGCTGGGCAGAGATCGGCGACGTCGCCGCCGAGCGGTTGGCCGATGAGGCCATCTGGCTGGGGCGGTTGGTGGTGTCACTGCTGCCCGACGAGCCCGAAGCCAAGGGCATGCTGGCGCTGATGCTCTATGCCGAGGCCCGACGCCAGGCACGCCGTGATACTGATGGCGCCTACGTGCCGCTCGAAGCGCAGGATATCGAGCTGTGGGACGAGCCTCAGATCATCGCTGCCGAGACGCTGCTGCGCGACGCCAACCGAAGCGGGCCCACAGGACGTTACCAGATCGAGGCGGCAATCCAGTCCGCTCATGTGGCGCGCCGCGTGACCGGGCGGCCCAATTGGGATGCCGTCGTGGCGCTCTATGATGTGCTGCTCGGACTGACCCGGTCTCCCGTCGCTTTGCTCAACCGTGCTGCGGCATTGGCGGAAACCGATGGACCAGCGGCAGCCTTGGCGAGCCTCGACGCCATTGCCGACGACAGGCGCATGGCCAACTACCAGCCATACTGGGCTGCCCGAGGCCACCTGGCGGCCCGCGCCGGGCGAAAAGACCAGGCGCACGAGGCGCTCACGCTGGCAATCGGCCTTTCCACCGACGATGCAGTGCGGCACTATCTGATCGGACAGCGGGCCAAGCTGCAGGACGGTTAGCCCCTTCCCGCTTGCCCGTCGCCCCCCTTTCGGCTATAGCCCGCGCCATGAAGCGCTCGTCACCCCTGGAGGACGGGCGCGTATGCTGTTGTAGTGACGCATACACCAACCCAGAATGGATTTTTCCATGGCTGCGACTACTAAGGTGCTCAAGGCACAGGCGCGTGAGGGAGTGGGCAAGGGGGCCGCTCGCGAAATGCGTCGTCAGGGACTGGTTCCCGCTGTTATCTATGGTGACAAGAAAGCCCCCGTCACCATCGCCCTCGCCTACAAGGATGCACACAAGTACATCTATGCTGGCGGCTTCCTGAGCCACATCATCGAACTCGATGTTGACGGCACCAAGCACCGCGTGATTCCGCGCGACTACCAGCTTGATCCGGTCAAGGACTTCCCGATCCACGTGGACTTCCTCCGCGTCGGCAAGGGCACCAAGCTCAACGTCCAGGTGCATGTGAACTTCATCAACGAAGAAGCAAGCCCGGGCCTGAAGCGTGGCGGCACGCTGAACATCGTGCACCACACGCTCGACCTGACCGTGAACGCGGACAACATCCCCGAGGAAGTAACCGTCGATCTGACCGGTCTTGATATCGGCGATACCATCCACATTTCCTCGATCAAGCTGCCAGCTGGCGTCTCCGACCACAGCCACGAAGAAGACGTGACCATCGCCACCATCGTTGCTCCGTCGGCTCTGAAGTCGGCTGGCGATGAAGGCGAAGCCGAAGAAGCAGTTGCCGAGCCCAAGGCCGAGTGATCGCCAGCGGATTTCTGCTATGAGTTTGAGGCGGCCCCCGGGTCGCCTCTTTCGTTTCCGGAGTGCGTGAATGAAGCTGCTCGCAGGCCTGGGCAATCCGGGCGCACAATATGAGGGCAACCGCCACAATATCGGCTTCATGGCGCTCGACGCGATTGCGCGCGCCCATGGCATCACCCAGTTCCGCTCCAAGCATGGCGGCCTGTTGGCCGAGGGCAATATCGGCGGCGAAAAGGTCATCCTGCTCAAGCCGCAGACCTTCATGAACCGCTCGGGCGACAGCGTGCAGCAGGTAGCCCAGTTCTACAAGATCGCCCCCTCGGACATCATTGTGCTCTATGACGAACTGGACCTCGCTGCCGGCAAAGTGCGGGTCAAGGTTGGCGGCGGAAACGGCGGCCACAACGGCCTGCGCTCCATCGATCCGCAGATCGGGCTCGACTACAAGCGCGTGCGCCTCGGCATCGGTCATCCCGGCAAGGAATTGGTCACCCACCACGTGCTGGGCGACTTCGCCAAGGCCGACCGGGCCTGGCTCGAGCCTCTGCTGGACGCCATCGGCAAGCATATCGACATGCTGATCAAGGGCGACGACAGCGGCTTCATGAACAAGCTGGCGCTGGCAACAAAGCCCACCGACGAGCCGGAGGCCAAGCCGGCCTCCAAGGCGCAAAGCCATATCCGGCAGGCTCGCACCGCTAAGCCACAGGCGGAGCTGCCCAAGACCGGCCCGATGGCCGCAATGTTGAGGAAACTGCGGGGAGAGTGAAATGGCCGAGGTCGTTTTCTTCCAGGCGCTGAGCCAGGATGGTTTTGTCACCGATGCCGACGGCTCGGCCGCCTGGCAGGGGCCGTATTTCATCCCCGAACTCGGCTTTCATGAGTTCATCGCCACGGTAACCGCCGTCATCCTGGCGCGCGCCACCTATGACAAGATCGCTGCAGGCGGCAAATGGCCCTACGGCGCCATTCCGGGCGTGGTTCCATCGGACACGCCGCTTGTCGATATTGGGGCGCCAGTGGTGGCGGTCAGTGGCGACCCCGCGACCATCGCCGCGGCGGCGCGCGCCAAGGGTGATGGCACCGTGTGGGTCCAGGGCGACACCGAGCTCGCCATGCGGTGGGTCGCGGCGGGGCTGGTGGACCGGCTCGAGCTCTTCGTCATGCCCGTGACGTTACGCGAGGGTGACGAACATATCGATCGCGACGAGCTGCCGGGATTTGTGCTGACGAGCAGCACCAACTTCACCAATGGCGTGACGCGGCTGAGCTACGTGCGAACGTGAGTTCTTCTTATTGCCTCGCCGCTCTGGGGAGAGGTCGAACCGTCGGGTGAGGGGCGCTTCCGCAAGCACAGCGCCAAAAAGACCCCTCACCCGTCGGCTTCCTCGCCCCAGAGGGGCGAGGTAGGAGCCGCAGCAATGCGCCAGTTCGCATTGACATCGGGCGCGATCCGAACCAAGTGGAGGCCAACAGTTTCCGGAGCTTCCCCATGGGTTTCAAGATGGGCATTGTCGGCCTGCCGAATGTCGGCAAGTCGACCCTTTTCAATGCGGTGACGCGCACTGCCGCCGCCGCCGCCGCGAATTTTCCATTCTGCACCATCGAGCCCAATGTGGGCGATGTGCCGGTGCCCGACGCACGTCTGGATCGACTGGCCAAGATCGGCAAGTCCATCAATGTGCAACCGGCGCGCATGAGCTTCGTCGATATTGCGGGCCTGGTGAAGGGCGCATCCAAGGGCGAAGGCCTGGGCAACCAGTTCCTGGCCAATATCCGCGAATGCGATGCCATCGCCTATGTTCTGCGCTGCTTTGAAGACGGCAACATCATCCACGTCAACAACAAGGTCGACCCCTTGGCGGATGCCGAGGTGGTCGAGACTGAACTGATGCTGGCCGATCTCGAAAGCCTCGAGAAGCGTCGCACCGGGGTCGAGAAAAAGGCCAAGGGCAATGACAAGGACGCCAAGGTCACGCTCGAGCTGATCGACCGTGCGCTGGTGCTGCTGCGCGAAGGCAAGTCGGCCCGCTTTGTCGAGCGTTCCGCCGAAGAGGAGAAGGCCTTCCAGGAACTGCAGCTGCTGACGTCCAAGCCGGTGCTCTATGTCTGTAACGTCGACGAGGGCTCGGCCGAGCACGGCAATGCCATGAGCAAGGCCGTGGAGGATTACGCCCATGCCAATGGCGCCGGCGTCGTCATCATCTCAGCCGAAATCGAGTCGCAGCTGGCCCAGTTGCCTGATGCAGAGCAGGCCGAATATCTGGAATCGCTCGGCCTGCATGAACCGGGCCTCAACCGCCTGATCCGCGAGGCCTATGACCTCCTGGGTCTGCAGACCTACTTCACGGTCGGTCCCAAGGAAACCCGCGCCTGGACCATCCACAAGGGCGATAAGGCCCCGGCCGCGGCAGGAGTCATCCACTCCGATTTCGAACGCGGCTTCATCCGCGCTCAGACCATCGGTTACGAGGATTTCGTGACCCTGGGCGGCGAAGTCGCCGCCAAGGAAGCGGGCAAGGCCCGCGACGAAGGCAAGGAATATGTCGTCAAGGACGGCGACGTGATGCTGTTCAAGTTTAACACCTAAGGTTTGAGATGCCGAGTTGGTATTGGCTGCTCGAACCTCTTACTAGGGGCAGCAAGCTTTACCTTCCCTTGCCGCGCCAACTGTATTGGTTTTTGGGCAGCTACCCCAAGCTCTCCGCCGTGCTGCTTGTTGCCGGACTTATAGCCATGTCTTATCGCCGGAACCGCCAGCTTTGGTGGTTTCTGGTCCCCATACTGTTGTCCGGAGGGCTTCATGGCCTCGCCCTGACTATAGGAGACGCCTTTCCCAATTTCGGCGCGGTGTTAACGCTTGTCACCGTCGGCCTAGGGTTGGTTTTCGCCGCCTACGCGTTGGTTAAGGCACGTGCAGCCTGGCCCGCCGGGGTGGTCTTTACGGCCACCTGCGTTACCGTACTTGCGTACCAAGGAATCGTATCAATTATGATGCTCACAGGGTCGTCCATCTAGCCAGCAGTGCGCTACCGCCTAATGCGGGCCGGCCGGCAGCTCCTGCGTCGTGCCACACGGCCCGCCATCCATATTGATGGCAATGTCCTGCCGCTCGCCGTCAAAGCTCAGCGCTTCATACCAATGGCTCATCTCGACCGTGCTTGCCGGCACGTAGTGGAAGATCAGCGAGCGACGGAAGCGGTCGGCGCTGGTGTTGGGCGTCGAGCCGTGAATGACGCTGCCATTGAAGAACAGCACGTCGCCGGCCCTCAGCTGCATCATCTGCGGTTCGAGCCCCGGCGGCGGCTCGACATGCTCTGCTGTAAAGAACAGCGACGGGTCGGACGGCTCCGGGCAGGCAATGTCGAGCAAGGCGGTCTGCGGCACGCACATCATGCCACCATTGCCCGCATCGGCGTCGTCCACCGCGATCCAGGCCGCCATGCAGGTGCCGGGCTTTACGCGCAGGTAGAAATTGTCCTGATGCAAATCCTGCCCGCGGGCGCCGGGCGGTTTGAAGTAGAACATCGACTGCACAGCAAAGGGCGTCTCACCAAACAGCCCGGCCAGGATCGGCCGCAGCCGCGGGTCGAGCATGTAACGCATGGCGAGACGACCGACGGCTTTGTCTTGATGCTTGTGCGGATGCATCATGCGCGGGAAGCGGCTGAGCGGATCATTCGGCGCGGCGCCGCCCTTAGGCAGATCGGACAGACCCGGCACCGGTCCCTGCGCCGCGGCATCCATGAAGGCCTCGCGGATTTCAGCGACTTCGTCGAGGCCGATCAAGCCACGGATGGCGAGAAAGCCGTCGCGGCTGAACTGGGCATATTGTGCGGTGTCGAGATGCATGCCGGCCTCCCTGTTTTGAGAAAAGCTAACGCCGCTTGATCGTTCGGACCATGGGACATGCTGCCATAGACATGTAATATCCTGCTATGATCGATCTCGTCGAAGCGCCGCACAAAGACGTTCTAAGCCTGCTGACCGGGCATTTCCATCAGACATCGGGCTACCGCGCCATACGTCGACGGGGCGTCGGCGACTGGCTGCTGATCCACACCGTGAGCGGTCGTGGACGGTTCGGACATGCCGACGGCGACCTTATCGCCGAGGCCGGCGACTGGGTGCTGCTGCGCCCGGGCACCCCACATGACTATGGTGTCGAACCAACGCTACAGCGCTGGGAGCTGCTCTGGGCGCATTTCCAGCCGCGGGCCGACTGGTTGCCCCTCCTGGCCTGGCCCCGCATTGCCGAGGGCCTGCTGCGGCTGCGGATCGAAGGAGCCGATGGCGAGCGGCTTGCAGCCCAGTTCCTTTCGGCGCACCACTTGCTCAACAGCCAGCGGGATCGGCGCGAAGCCTTTGCCATGAATGCCCTGGAGGCGGTGCTGCTCGGCTGCGACGCGCACAACAGCGTCGCCCATACCGGGGCCGGCGACATCAGGATACGCCGCGCCATGGACTATCTTGACCGCCACCTGACCGAGAAGACGCTGATCGAAGACGTGGCGGACGCGGTCGCCCTGTCCCCATCCCGGCTGGCGCACCTGTTCCGGGACGAGACCGGCAGGACCGTGCAGCGCTACCTCGAAGACCGTCGCATGCAGGTAGCCGCCGACCTGCTGCGGCGGACGAGTTTCCCCGTCAAGCAGGTGGCGGCGGCGGCAGGCTTCGAGAGCCAATTCTACTTCTCGCAACGTTTCCGGCGCTGGACCGGTCTCTCGCCGATGCAATTCCGTCGGCAGGAAGCGCCTTAAGCCCATATCAAATGCCGAGGCCTGCGGGCGGTTTCCCTCGGAGCGCCCCGCCTAACCCTCGATCGTATCCTTGCGCATCTGGCTCGGCGTCATGCCATAGGCCTTGCGGAAGTGTTCATAGAACTGGGTCTGGCTGACAAAGCCCGCCTGGAAGGCCACGTTGGCGATGGAAAGGCTGCCGTCGAACAGCAGCGAGCGGGCGCGGATCAGGCGCATGCGGGTGACGAATTTCTGCACCGAGATATGCATCACCTTGGTGAAGAGGTTGGTGGCGTAATTGGGATGCAGCCCCACCACCTTGGCGATGTCCTCGGCGCTGAGCGGGTCGGTGATGTTCTCGACGATGTGGCGCACCATGCGCACCACATAGCGCACCGGTGAGCCAGTGCGGGTCCGCGTGCCGGTTCGCTCGAGCCAGGCCGGCAGCAGCGTATCCCATCCGGTAATGGCGGCGCGGCGGAACATGGTACCGATCTCGGCGCGCACGATATCGGTCCTGAGCGCATTGCCGCTGCGATAGTCCTGGTGCCAGCGGTCGAGCGTTTCGAGCCCGATACAGTCCGGATTGAGCTGGATAACCCCGCCGCCCATCAGCGTCTCGGTAAGGCGGCCAAGCTGCGGCATTTCGAGGAAAGCATCCATCGGCAGGTAGATGTTGAGCTGGCGCCCGTCGCCGATGTCGTCAAGTCCCACCGTCTGGTGCGGAATGCCGGCCCAGAACGCCACCAGCCGGCCGGCTCCCACCGCAACCGGACCGCCGTCGAACATGTAGTCCATGGTGCCGCGGGTCAGCCAGTTGAACTCGATATGGCCGTGGCTATGCGGTTGCGGCATGATCTGCGGCGGGAACGAGCGCATGCCGAAACGCCCGAATGCCTTGCCGGACGAATAAAAGCTCCGGTCCGGCCGCGGGGTGGGCCGGGGCGCCTTTTCGCGGACAAGGCGCGCTGTGACTGGTCTCTCATCAATCATACTGATCGGTCGATTCCTTAGAAACCCGAAATAAGTCTCTATCATTCCGGATTGTTTCGATCATGGCAAGGCGTACCATTTTGGCCTGAGCACGGGATGAAGTCGGAAGCAACGTCCGGCTGGGCAATCAATGCCGGCCCGCTGCTATGGGAGGTTTTATGAGAAGACACGCGATTGCCCTTGGCGGGGCAGGATTGATGCTGGGCGTCTCGACACTCGTCGTTTTTGCCCAGAACGAATGGACTTTGCCACCCGATCCTCCGGAATTTGCTGCGCAGAGCGAGCCGATTTTCGTGAGCGTTTCGGACATCCAGGAATACAAGGCGCTGCCCGAATACCACGAGCCCGACTTCGTGAAGGCCTTCGTCGACGCCGGCAAGCTGCCGCCGGTCGCGGAACGCCTGCCCAAGGAGCCGCTGGTATTCAAGACCGCCAACATGCCCGATGGCATCGGCACCTACGGCGATACCATGCGCCACGTCATTGGCGGACGTCCGGATGGCTGGAACTATATCGGCGGCGCGCAGCAGGGCTGGGGCGGCATCGATATCGGCCTTTATGAGTGCCTTACCCGCACTGGCCCCCTGTTCCAGGTGAAGGCCGACGAACTTGAACCGCTCCCCAACCTGGCCAAGAGCTGGGAATGGTCGGAAGACGGCCATGAACTGACCATGCACCTCATCGAGGGCGCCAAGTGGTCCGACGGCGACGCCTTCGACGCCGAAGACGTGATGTTCTATTGGGAAGACCACATTCTCGACAGCAACGTCACGCCAACAGGCGGCGGTACGCCCGAAGGCTTTGGCGAGGGTACCACCCTCGAGCAGGTCGACGCCTATACCGTCAAGTGGACCTTCAAGGAGGTCCGCCCGACCCAGTATCTCTACGCGATGGCCTATGGCTCGTTCTGCCCCGGCCCGTCGCATCTGCTCAAGCCTGAGCATCCCAAGTACAATGCCGACAACACCTACGAAGAGTACAAGGACGCGTTCCCGCCTGAATACCTCAACTTCCCGGTCATGGGCGCCTGGGTTCCGGTGGAATATCGTGCCGACGACGTCATCGTCCTCCGTCGCAATCCCTACTACTGGAAGGTCGACGAGGCCGGCAACCAGCTGCCCTATCTCAACGAGGTCAGCTACCGTCTCTCGACCTGGTCGGATCGCGACGTCCAGACGGTGGCCGGTACCGCCGACTTCTCCAACCTGGAACAGCCCGAAAACTTCGTGGAATCGCTCCGTCGTTCCGCCGAGGACGGCGCACCGGCCCGGTTGCAGTTCGGCGCTCGCACCATCGGCTACTCGCTCTATCCGAACCTGAGCGGCAATGGCTGGGGTGAACCCAGCGAATTGGGCCAGGCCATCCGCGAGCTCAACCGCAACCTGGACTTCCGCAAGGCCATCACCTTCGCGCTGGATCGCCAGAGCCTGGGTGAATCACTGGTCAAGGGCCCGTTCACTACGCCCTATCCGGGCGGCCTCTATGCGGGAACCAGCTTCTACGACAAGGAATCGACCGCCTTCTATCCTTACGCGCTCGACACGGCCAAGGAATACCTGGCCAAAGCCGGCCTCGAGGATACGGACGGCAACGGCGTCGTGAACTTCCCGGCCGATACGGCCGGTGGTCAGGACGTCCAGATCACCCTGCTCGTCAATGCCGACTACACCACTGACAAGAGCCTCGCCGAAGGCGTCCTTGCCATGATGGAACGGCTCGGGATCCGCGTGGTGCTCGACACTGTCAGTGGCAATTCGCTGGCCGAATACCAGCAGGGCGGCAAGTATGACTGGGCCATGCTCCGCAACGGCGCGGATCTGGTTTCGGTTGTGCAGGGCACGGCCGGCCTGGCTCCGGTCGGTCCCCGCACGGCATTCTCGCACCGGGCTGGCACGGATGGCACTCTCGATCTGATGCCGTTCGAACAGGAGATGGTCGACACCATCAACAAGTTCATTGCCAGTGCGGACAATGCCGAACGCGCCGAGCTGATGAAGACCTACCAGCAGCTCTACACACAGAACCTCTATGCTATCGGCCTGACCCAGTATCCGGGTGCCCTCCTGATCAACAAGCGCTTCGTCAATATCCCCGCCGGCGCCCCGATCTTCCAGTTCAACTGGGCGGAGGACAATATCATCCGCGAGCGCGTGTTCGTTCCGGCCGACGCTCAGTCGACCTATGAACTGCATCCCAACACGCTGCCCGACGTCCCGGGCGGTGCTGGGCCAGTCGCGAACTAATGGCCTAAGCCTGTCCGGCGGCGGCCCGCTGCCGCCGGACTTCGTTTCTGACAATAATCGAAGAGATTGTGATGCTGCGCTTCCTCGCATTCCGAATTCTGGGAGCGATCCCCATCCTCATCCTGCTCAGCATCGTCACGTTCATCATCATCCAGGCGCCGCCCGGCGACTATGGTGACTATATCCGGACCATGGCCATCAACCGCACCGGCGCCACCGCCGAGCAGGCTCAGGCCATGGCCGAAGCCTATCGGGCCGCCAACGGCCTCAACGATCCCATGATCGTCCAGTATTTCCGCTGGGTGACCGGCATCGTCACCCGGTTCGATTTCGGTCAGTCCCTCTTCTACAACAAGCCCGTCGGCGAAGTGGTGATGGAACGCCTGCCGCGCACCATCCTGCTAGCCCTGACCTGCCACATCCTGGCTTCGATCATCGGCATCAGCCTGGGCATCATTGCCGCCACGCGCCAGTATAGCTGGGTCGATACCATCCTCGGCTTCATCTCCTTCATGGGCATGACCATTCCGCGGTTCCTGCTGGCCATCATCATTCTCTACATCCTGGTCTTCCGGTTGGGCGCCAATGAGATCGGCAGCTTCAATTCACCTTACTGGGGCGGCCAGCCCTGGGGCTGGGGGCGCTTCGTCGACCTGGTAGCCCATGTGTGGCCGGTTGTGGTCGTCGCCACCATTGGCGGCCTCGCCTACAATATGCGCGTGATGCGGGCCAACCTGCTCGACGTGCTCAATAGCCAGTATGTCGAAACCGCGCGCGCCAAAGGTCTGCCTGAGAGCGCGGTCATCATGCGCCACGCCGTGCCCAATGCGCTGCACCCCATCGTCGCCTATCAGGGCGTCGTGCTGCCCTACATGCTGACAGGCGAGATCGAAGTCGCCATCGTCTTCGGCCTTGCCACGGTAGGCCCCGCCATCGTTGGTTCGATGAGCGTGGGCGACGTCTGGGTCACTGCCACGTTCGTCATGGTGCTCGCAGTCACCCTGATCATCGGCAACATCATTTCCGACGTTCTGCTGGCAGTGCTCGACCCGCGCATTCGCCTTGGCGGGGAGAAGAACACGTGACCAATACCCCCGACATCGGCCCAAACTCGTCCATTCCCCTGCCCGCCGATCCTGGCGGCCCCATGCCAACGCCGGCCGAAGAGGCGAAAACCACCGCGGTCCAGTCGCGCTGGGGCCACGGCAGCGAGGGCTATTTCACCCTGGTCTGGCGACGCTTTCGCCGCTCCACCATGGGCATGATCGGCCTGTTCCTTGTGCTGCTGATGTTGCTTGTGACGATCTTCGCGGATTTCTTCGCAACGCAGGACCCCAAGGCCACCGATATCGGCTTCGCGCCGCCGGACGCAGTCAGCTTCTTTCGTGGAGACGGCAGCTTCAGCCTGATGCCCGTGGTCTTTCCGATCGCTGAAGGCGACGAGCTCGATCCGATCACCTTCCAGCCCGTGGTCGGCCCCGACTATGACAACCCCACCGAGCTCGGGTTCTTCGTTCAGGGCTATCAATACAAGCTGCTGTGGCTGATCCCGGCCAACGTCCACTTTTTTGGCCCGGTCGACCCCACGCGTACGGCCCATTTCCTGGGCACCGACAAGTTCGGACGCGACATCCTCTCGAGAGGCTTCGTCGGTTCGCGCATCACGCTGACCATCGCCCTCGTCGTTGTGACCATCACCACGATCGTGGGCACCCTGGTCGGCATCGTTTCGGGCTATCTGGGTGGTGCATTCGACGCCTGGACACAGCGCTTTGTCGAATTCATCCTGATGTTTCCGCAACTGCCGCTCTATCTGGCTCTCACCACGCTCATACCCGCCACAGCGCCCTCAAACGTCTTCATTGCCTTCGTCATCGGGGTGATAGCGGCCCTGGGCTGGGCGCAATTGAGCCGCGAGGTGCGCTCAAAAACACTGTCGCTGGCCAAGATCGAATATGTGCGCGCGGCGATTGCCGTCGGGTCGTCCGACTCTCGCATCGTCACGCGGCACATCCTTCCCAATGTGCTTAGCCACATCATCGTCGCCGTCACCCTGGCCATCCCCAGCGTGGTGCTGCTGGAAAGCTTCCTGGGCTTCCTTGGCTTCGCCGTGAAGCCACCGCTGATCTCCTGGGGGCTGATGCTCCAGGATACATCTTCCTATTCGGTGATCGGCTCCTATCCGTGGATCCTCTCACCCGTCGTCTTCGTATTGGTCACCGTCTTCGCGTTCAACGCGCTCGGCGACGGCCTGCGCGACGCCATCGACCCGTATTGAGGACAGGCCAATGACCGATATTCAACATGCGCCTGTCTCCGCCACCCGCCACGATCTGGGCAGCCACGGCCGGGAACTGATCCTCGATGCCCGCAATATCGGGGTGGATTTCAAGGTCGAGGGCGGCATCGTCAATGCGGTGCGCGACGTGTCATTCCAGCTGCACAAGGGCGAGACCATTGCCCTGGTGGGGGAATCCGGCTCGGGTAAATCCGTGACGGCCCGCACGCTGATGAAGCTGCTGACCAAGCGGGCGACCATCCTGCCGAATACCCAAATTACGCTGTCCGATCAGGATATCGTCAAGATGAGCGACCGCGATATGCGCAAGCTGCGCGGCAACGATATCGCCATGATCTTCCAGGAGCCGATGAGCTCGCTGAACCCGGTCTATACCGTCGGCCAGCAGCTTTGCGAGGTCCTGCACCTGCACAACAAGATGAGCCGCGCCGAGGCCATGACCAAGGCCGAGGAACTGCTGACCGAGGTGCAGATTCCGGAACCCCGCGCGCGCCTCAACAACTATCCGCACCAGCTTTCGGGCGGGCAGCGGCAGCGCGTGATGATTGCCATGGCGCTCGCCAACCGCCCCGACGTGCTGATCGCCGACGAGCCGACTACCGCGCTTGACGTGACTGTGCAGGCCCAGATTCTCAACCTGATCAAGGATCTCAAGGACAAATACGGCATGGCGGTGATCCTGATCACCCATGACCTGACCATCGTCCGCCAGTTCAGCGAATACGTCTATGTGATGCAGAACGGGCGCGTGCAGGAGCACAACGCCACCGAAGCGCTCTTCGCCAACCCGCAGCATCCCTATACAAGGCACCTGCTGGCCTCCGAGCCCAAGGGCGTGGCCCTGCCGCTCGAAGAGGGCGCGCATGCGACGATACTAGAGGGCAAGGAGGTCAAGGTCAGCTTCACCCTCAAGCGTGGCGGCTTCTTCAAGCCGGACTACTTCGAGCTCAAGGCCGTCGACAGTCTCGACATCAAGCTGATGCGCCACGAAACCCTTGGTATCGTGGGGGAATCGGGATCTGGCAAGACCACATTCGGGCAGGCACTGATCCGGCTGATCTCCAACCAAGGGGGGCAGATCCTCTTCGATGGCGAGCGGATCGACACCAAGGATCGCCAGGCCATGCGCCCGCTGCGCTCCCGCATGCAGATTGTGTTCCAGGACCCGTTTTCCAGCCTCAATCCGCGCATGTCGATCCGTCAGATCATCGAGGAAGGATTGATCGTCAACAATATTGGCGCCAATACCCGCGAGCGCGTCGACCGCGTCCGCCAGGCGCTGCGCGATGCCGGCATGCCCGACACGATCCTCAACCGCTTTCCGCACGAATTCTCCGGCGGCCAGCGGCAGCGCATCGCCATCGCCCGGGCCATTGCGCTCGAGCCGGAATTCATCCTGCTCGACGAGCCAACCTCCGCGCTCGATCTCAGCGTCCAGGCCCAGATCATCGACCTGCTGCGCAAGCTGCAGGACGAAAAGGGCCTCAGCTACCTCTTCATCAGCCACGACCTCAAAGTCGTTCGCGCCCTCTGCCACCGCGTCATGGTGATGCAGTACGGCAAGATCGTCGAACAGGGGCCCGTGGCCGAAGTCCTCACCAACCCGCAAACCGAATATACGCGTCGCCTGGTTCGGGCCGCGTTCGAAATAGCCGCCTAGGAGCATTCATTTATGGCAAATCCAAAAATCACTTTCATCGGCGCCGGCTCGGCGGTGTTCATGAAGAACATCGTCGGCGACATCCTGCAGCGCCCTGCTTTGTCAGGCGCCACCATTCGCCTGATGGACATCAATCCGACCCGACTGGAAGAAAGCGAAGTCATCGCCAAAAAGCTGATCGCCACATTGGGCGTGTCGGCGACGGTCGAGACTTACCTCAACCAGCGCCAGGCGCTTGATGGCACCAACTTCGTCGTGGTCTGCTTCCAGATTGGTGGCTACGAGCCATCCACGGTCATCGATTTCGACGTGCCCAAGAAGTACAACCTGCGCCAGACCATTGCCGATACGCTGGGCGTCGGCGGCATCATGCGCGGTCTGCGCACCGTGCCGCACCTGTGGAGCATCTGCGAAGATATGCTGCAGGTGGCGCCCGACGCCATCATGCTGCAATACGTCAACCCGATGGCGATCAACACCTGGGCCATCAGCGAAAAATACCCAACCATCAAGCAGGTTGGCTTGTGCCATTCCGTGCAGGGCACGGCCATGGAACTGGCCCATGACCTCGACATCCCCTACGAGGAAATCCGCTACCGCTCGGCCGGCATCAACCACATGGCGTTCTACCTCAAGTTCGAGCATCGCCAGCCCGACGGCAGCTACCGCGACCTCTATCCCGACCTGGTCCGCGCCTATCGCGAAGGCCGTGCCCCCAAGCCGACCTGGAACCCGCGTTGCCCCAACAAGGTGCGTTACGAGATGCTGACGCGGCTCGGTTATTTCGTCACCGAAAGCTCCGAGCACTTCGCCGAATACACCCCCTACTTCATCAAGGAAGGGCGCGAGGACATCATCGAGAAGTTCGGCATTCCGCTCGATGAATACCCCAAGCGCTGCGTCGAGCAGATCGCCGGCTGGAAACGAACGTCCGAGGAATACCGCAAGGCCGACCGCATCGAGGTCAAGCAGTCCAAGGAATATGCAAGCTCCATCGTCAACTCGGTATGGACCGGCGAGCCCTCGGTGATCTACGGCAACCTGCGCAACAACGGCGTCATCACCAACCTGCCCTACAATGCGGCCGTGGAAGTGCCGGTGCTGGTCGACGACAGCGGGTTGCAGCCCACCTTTATCGGCGACCTCCCGCCGCAGCTGACCGCACTGATCCGCACCAATATCAACGTGCAGGAACTGACTGTGGCCGCGCTGATGACCGAAAACCGCGAGCACATCTATCACGCCGCAATGATGGACCCGCATACTGCCGCCGAGCTGGACCTGGAGCAGATCTGGAACCTCGTCGACGACCTGACCGAAGCCCATGGCACCATGCTGCCGGAATGGGCCCGTGGCTCCCGGAAGCAGCGCGTGGCGTAACTCGCGGCGCAAGATCCTCCCCTGCTTCCAAGGACGGCCCCGATGCGCAAGCGTCGGGGCCGTTTGGGTTTTTTGGGGGGAGTGCGGCGCCACGCCTTCGACAGACGCGGTGTCAAATCAGCGCTACGCCATCCCCTGCACCGTCTGCACCACCAGCAGCGTTGCGAATACCGCCAACGCGACTGCGGTGACACGCTCGACGCGCGACGAGGTCAAAAGGCCCGCCGACGATCGAGCCGCGACGGTGCCCAGCGCCATCCAGCCAATCGCGGTGGCGATCACCAAGGCGGCGAGCAACCCGAGATAGGGTAGCCGCGCCGTGAAGGTGACCGGCGGGAAAATGGCGAAGGCGAAGACCAGCGCCTTCGGGTTGACCAGCGTGGTAGCAAACACCCGCCGCAGCGTGATGCCGCGCTGCCGGATATTGGCATGACCGGCATTGGCCCACAGCTTCCAGGCCGACCAGACGAGGAAAGCGGCAGCTACGAATTTGGCAATAACCGTCACCATCGGCTGACTGGCCGCGGCGGCGCCGACCAGCTCGATCCAGACTGTTATGGCAATGAGATAGCCACCCAACTCGCCGGCCAGGAGCGGCAATGACCTGCTGACGCCGCGCTGCGCCCCGGCAGCCGCCATCAGCGTATTGGTTGGCCCCGGCGTCGCCAGGAGAGCGAGAACGGCCAGGGCAAAGGGGAGCAGGTTTTCCATGGGACGTTGGTACCAAGAAAAAAGGGCAGGCGCATCACCGCCTGCCCCAAATCGTATCGTATTTGCAGCGGCTTAGTTGTGGCCACCCACCACTTCGCGCAGCTCCTCCACCGAGCGCACCTGCTTGCGGGCGGCGCCCTGCCAGTCGGTGGTCTTGACCGTCGACTTGGCCATGCGTTCCTTGGCGGCAGGCACGGCATGGGCATATTGTGGCAGCCATTGGGCCTGGGCCACCACCATCTCGTCGACCATCGCCCAAACCTCGTCGGGCGTGCAGATGGCACCGACCAGCGGGTCATGCAACACAGCCAACTTGAGCATGTCGATGTCGCCGGTCATTGCCGCTTCGACCGACAGGCGCTGCACCGAAACCGACACCGAGCAAGTGGCGGCGCAGGCGGTCGGCAGGGTGATGCCTTCGATCATGTTGATGCCGAAACGATCGACATAGCCAGGGCTTTCGATGATCGCATCGTCGGGCAGGTTGGTGATGATGCCATTGTTGCGGCGGTTGAAATGGCCGCGATAGACCCGACCGGTTTCCATCGCCTCGATGATGTAGCTGGCATGCTCGCTGGTGCGCTTGTATTCGCTCAGCGGCTTGGTGGCCTCTTCCTTGAAGACGGGGAAGTCGGTCTCGAACCAGTTGCGGCGCTCGGTGGAGTAGCGCAGGTAGCCGCCGGTCTCGCCATGGATCCAGTGGCTCATGTCGATCCAGCGGTTGATCTCGTCCGGGCGCTTGCGGTACCAGGGCAGATATTCGCTGAGATGGCCATTGCTCTCCGTGGAATAGACGCCGAAGCGCTTGAGCACGTCGATGCGGACCTTCTCGGTCTTGGAATAGACCGGATGCGCCTCGAAACCGGCGATCAGCTCTTCCTTCTCGATCTTCCGGCCCTTGGCGCGGATGTCGATATACCAGGTCTGGTGGTTGATACCCGAGCAGACATAGTCGAGCTCTTCGTCGGTCACGCCGAGCACTTCGGCGATCTGATGCGCGCCATGTTGCACGCCATGGCAAAGGCCGACGACGTTGACGCCGCCATACATCTCGGCGGCCCAGGTGTTCATCGCCATGGGGTTGGCATAGTTGAGGAACAGCGCGCCCGGCTCAGCGACTTCCCGGATATCCTTGCAAAAATCGAGGATAACCGGGATGTTGCGCTGGCCATAAAGAATGCCGCCGGCGCAGATCGTATCGCCCACGCATTGGTCCACGCCATAGCGAAGCGGGATGGAGATGTCGGTCGAGAAGGCCTCGAGCCCGCCGACGCGAACGCAGCTCATGACGTAGCGGGCGCCCGTGATGGCGGCACGGCGGTCGGTGGTGGCCGTGACCTTGGCCGGCAGCTTGTTGGTCGAAACGATGGTCTCGATGACCTGTTTCACCATGTCGAGGTTATGCGGGTTTATGTCGGTCAGCGCGAATTCGCAGCCGACGAATTCGGGCACCTTGAGCAGGTCCGAAATCAGCGTCTTGGTGAAGCCGATCGAGCCGGCACCGATAACTGTGACTTTGAATGACATTGCAATCTCCGAGCCAGCCTGCTGCCAGCATGCCTGCATTTTTCCTGGCATCTGCCTCTAGCGTGCCTGCACATTGACTAGCCTTTCGCGGCCGGAAAGTGCTAGAGAAAGCTTGTGCCATCCAGGGTAATTTTGTGCTCAGCCAGCTGATCGAATCCGGTCACAATGTCCGTATGCTGACCTTGCCGCGCGGCGCGGTGCCGCTGCATTGCATGGCCATCAGCGCCGGATATGAACAACGTCTTAACGAAGTCTATTCGTGGGACGGGCTGCAGCGCGGCAGCGCGCCGTTCCTGGTGATCCAGCATACCCTGGTCGGCGAGGGTCGGCTCGATTTCGCCGGCACCCAATACCGGCTGACGCCCGGCCAGACGATGGTGCTGAGCCTACCCCACGCCCATCGCTACTGGCTGGAACGGGGTGGCCGCTGGGAATATTTCTGGATGGTGCTCAATGGCCGGGAGGCGCTGCGGCTGGCGCGCGAGATCATCGACGCCGCCGGACCGGTCGTGACCCTGCCAGCGGCGGTCATTGATCGTATTGCCAGCGCCTGCCATATGCTGATCGAACGGCCCGATATCACTCCAGGCGAAGCCTCGAGCGCGGCTTATGCGGCCATGGCGGCACTGCATGACGGCGTATTCAGCGTCGATGCGACGCCCGAACGGACCCTGCCGGCCGCCATCACCCGCGTCATCGCCCATGTCGAGGCCAATCTGGCCGGACCGCTGCAGGTGGAGCGGCTGGCCGGTATTGCCGAGATGAGCCGCGGCCACTTCGTACGGCAGTTCGGCGCCAGCGTGGGCACGCCGCCATCCGATTTCGTACTGGAGCGGCGCATCGAGCGCATCGAGCGCCTGCTGCTGGCTACAGACATGAGCGTGGTGGCGATTGCGCGGGCGACGGGGTTTGCGGACGCCAATTACCTGGCCAAGGCGTTCCGGCGGAAGCGGGGCGCGGCCCCGCTGGAGTTTCGGGAGCGCGGGCGACTGGCAGCGGGGACGTGACGGGCCGCACCTCAGGTAATGGGTCACGATTGTTTCAGTCGACACCCTCCCCTTGTGGGGAGGGATCAAGGGTGGGCTGGTTTGGCCCGGATATCGGGGCTCTCAACACCCCCTCCCAACCTCCCACGTCGAGGGGGAGGTGCCGCGCGGTGGGTGTGGCAGTAGCCCAGCCAAATCCGGGTTGCCATCCCCTCCCAAAAAGCGCAAAAACGCCAAGTTGACGTATAGGGCAAGCAGATGACCAATCCTGTCACTCAAAACCGGCGGCATTTCGAGGACCTGCGCATCGGCGAGGTCATCGACCTGGGGCACACAACCGTGAGCAAGGAGATGATCATCACCTTTGCCAGCGAATTCGACCCCTTCCCTTTCCATCTCGACGAAACTGCCGCCAAGGCGAGCCTGCTGGGCGGCCTGGCCTCGAGTGGTTGGCAGACGGGGGCGCTGAGCCTCCGCATGCTGGTGGACAGCTTCCTCAACACCGTCGCCTCGGCCGGCGGCCTGGGCTTCACCGACCTCAAGTGGAAAAACCCGGTCATGGTCGGCGACACCATCGGCGGCACGGTGACCATTGCCGACCTGCGCCGCTCCGGCAGCCATCCCCAATGGGGCATCATGACGCTCGATTTTGACGTCCGGAACCAGAAGGACCAGCCGGTGCTAACCATGCGGCTGGCCAACCTGGTCGAAGCGCGTGAACCCGGAGTTGCCGCATGACCCGGTGGTTTGAGGATATCACCGTCGACGAGGTGTTTCCGCTCGGCAGCCACACCTTCGGCGAAGAGGAGATCATCCGCTTCGCTTCGCTCTACGATCCGCAATATTTCCACCTCGATGCCGAGGCGGCCAAGTCGAGCCATTTCGGCGGCTTGGTGGCGAGCGGCTGGCACACGGTGAGCGTCGGCCACCGCAAGATGGTCGATGCACTGTTTGCCGAGGAAGAGCGCCTGCGCGGCCTGGGCAAGGAGCCCGGCCTGTCCGGTCCCTCGCCCGGCGTCAATTCGATGGATTTCAAGGTCCCGGTGCGCCCCGGCGACACAGTCACCTATGAACTGACGGTGACCGGCAAGCGCGCGTCGAACTCCATCCCCGGCTGGGGCCTGCTGTTCAACAAACTGACGGCGGTCAACCAGCGCGGCGAACTGGTCTACCAGGCCGACATCGTTGGATTCAGCAAGCTGCGCGATTACACGATGCCGCTCAAGCTGAAGGTGTTGCTCGCGCTCACCAAAGTGCCGGTCATCGGTGCCCTGCTCAAGCGCGGCTCTTGAAAGCGGCGGGGCGCACCTGCACTCTCTGCCTCATGCGCCGAATCGCCCTCATAGTCGCCGTCACCGCCCTGTCCGCCTCGCCGACCCTTGCCCAGAATTTTACGGGCAACTGGGCCTGCCGCGACGCGACCACTGCCAAGGCGGGCATCCTCACCATCTATGGCGACGTCTATGGCTTCGCCTCGACCGCGGTGGGCGACCCAGGCTCGGGCACCGGTACCATTACCGGCTACGAGGACGGGGTGAGCTTCAACGACGGCAACCTGCGGGCGACGCGCTCCATCCAGGCCGGGCGGCTCATTCCGGACCCCACCTATGGCACGGCGATACAGCTGGAGACAGCCGAGGCCATCGTCATGCTGTGCACGCCGCGGTAGGGGCTACGATCAAGCGACATTCCGCCGCGCGGGGTTGAACTTTTTCGCCGATGCTGCATTTTGGTCGTGCGGCGCCGGGCCCCTCTGGCGAGGATGACTTATGTCCTCGTGATGTCGGAGCTGCTCCAAACTTCATGGAGAAAGGTCCGGCGATGGAATCGCTTCTTGGCGCCCTTATGGGCGATTTTCTAGGCACTCCCGTCTATTTCTGGGTCGCGTTCGTCGCGATCGTCATTGGCTTGCTGGTCTTCGATCTCGGCATCCTGCACAAGGATGAGCATGAGATCGGGGCCAAGGAGAGCCTGACGCTCTATGGCTTTTACGTCGCCATAGCCGTCGCCTTCGGTGCCTGGGTCTGGTGGCAGCGCGGCAGCGAGGCCGGGCTCGAATTCTACACCGGCTATCTGATCGAACAGAGCCTGGCGATGGACAACATGTTCGTCATCGCCACCATATTCGGCTTCCTGCAGATACCCCGGCTCTACCAGCACCGCGTGCTGTTCTGGGGCATTATCGGCGTCATCGCCTTCCGCGCCATCCTGATCGGGCTGGGTGCCGCCCTGGTCTATCAGTTCAGCTGGATCCTCTTCGGCTTCGGCGCCTTCCTGGTATTTACCGGCATCCGCATGTTCCGCCACCAGGACGATGTGCCCGATATCGAGCACAACCCGGTCTATAGCTTCCTGACCAAACGCTTCCGCGTGACCAAGCAGCTGCACGGCCGCAATTTCACGGTAAAGGCGCCCGACCCCAAGACCGGCAAGCTGGTCACCTGGCTGACGCCGCTGGCCGTGGCCCTGATCATGGTGGAAACGGTCGACCTTATCTTTGCCGTCGACTCGGTACCGGCCGTGTTCGCGGTGACTCAGGACACGTTCATCGTCTACACCTCCAACATCTTCGCCATCCTCGGCCTGCGGGCGCTGTACTTTGCCCTGGCAGCCGCGATGAACCGCTTCCGCTACCTCCAGACCTCGCTGGCGATCATACTGGTGCTGGTCGGCATCAAGATCTTCCTCGTGCCCATGGGCATCAAGATAGACACGCTGCTGAGCCTCTTGGTGACACTGGCAATCCTGGGTGGCGGTGTGCTTTTCTCGCTGTGGAAGACGCGTGACGAGCCCGATATCGGCGCCGAGACCGTGCCCAAGTCGGGACAGCTGGAGCCCTGACCCGGCCATTGCGGGCACCCGGTTGACGGGTGCCCGCTGATTTTTTATGTTCCGCACCTCTCAAAGATGAGGTTGCGAACCGAAATGATCTGAAATCTTGCCCCGGACGCCCGAAAGTCTGCCGTTCCGCGCCTGCGCGTGACCGGAAGATCATGGATGCCGTTCAGAGCGAGATCAGGTTCAGGTTTGCGACTGCCCTAGTGGCAGCCTGGCTCATCCCCCAACGACATCCCGGCGTCCGACCAGAACTACGCTTCATCGCGCAGCGCTTTGCGCCGCGCCCGTTTCAAAACCCCGCCACTGCGTTGAGAGCGCCGGACGGGGATGAAGAAAGCTTTGCTCATGCCCAAGAACCAGTTCCAGCGCCAACAGACAGTTGCCCGCCAGCACAATGTGCCGCGCCACGGCGCACCGCTTCCGATGCGCAAGGTCGAAGCCAGGAAGGTCGTCCAGTCCAAGGAGCAGACATTGCCGCTCCCCACGCTCGAGGCCCTGCTCGGCAAGCAGACACGGCACTGATCCCCAGGCCCGGCGCTGCGAGGTGCCGGGCCTTTTAGCCGTCAAGCTTGGGTCGCGGCTCACACAGCAGGCCATCGACCAGTTGCCGATAGGCGGCGCTGGCGCGTTTGGAGGCCGATACCGGGTCTTCGGCATTGGCCACCCACTGCGCCGCATAGGTCGATGCCCCGCTCAAGAGGCGCGCCGTCGCCTCGAAGTCGATGCTTTCAGCCACCACGCCAGCATCGGCCAAGCGCTTCAGGCTGTCCTGCAGCGTGGTGATGCAGTCGTTGGCCGTTGGCCAGGCGGCTGGGTCACCCAGCACCGCCGGCCCGTCGCGCAGCATGATGCGGCGGACTTCGGGCTCAAGCGCCATCTCGATATAGCCGATGCCCTCATCGACAAACCCTTCCCAGGCATTGGGCGCCTTGGCCGCGCGCTCGCGCAGCCGTTCGGCCATCTCGGCATCGATCTGCACGATCACCGCCTCCAGCAGCCCCTTCTTGTCGCCGAAATGGTGATAGAGCGCGCCGCGCGTGAGCCCCGCTTCGGCGGTGAAATCATCCATCGACGCTTCGGCATAGCCGACTGAGGCGAAAGCCTTCCGTCCGGCTGCGATCAGCTTGGCGCGGGTTTCAGCGATCATTTCGGCACGGGGTTTTCGGGCCATGGCAAAAACCTTTCACATACGCATCGTATGCCAATTGACATACGCAACGTATGCGACTACCTGTTTAGCATACGCCGCGTATGTGAACCATTTAGGTAGCCGCTCATCGAATGTCGAGGAGTTTTTGAAATGACCAATCCATATCGTGCCATTTTCCGGGCACCCGGCGCCAAAGGCTTCGCCGCCGCCGGCTTCTTCGCCCGCATGCCCATTGCCATGGCGCCCATTGGTATCGTCGCCATGCTGTCCCAGACTCACGGCGAATACTGGCTGGCCGGCGCCGTATCGGCCACCTTTGCCCTCACCAGCGCCCTGGTCGCCCCGCAGGTGTCCCGCCTGGTCGACCGGGTCGGCCAGGCCCGCGTATTGACACCCACGACGCTGATCTCGGTTCTCGCCTTCATCGTGCTAATCCTCGCCGCCAACCAGCATTGGCCGACCTGGACGCTCTTCGCCTCGGCCCTGCTGGCCGCCGCCATGCCCAGCATCCCCGCCATGCTGCGCGCCCGCTGGAGCGAACTGTTCACCGGCCGTCCCGAACTCAACACGGCATTTGCTTTTGAATCGGCCATGGACGAGCTGGTCTATATTGCCGGCGCGTCCCTGTCGGTTGGCCTCAGCGTCTCGCTCTTTCCCGAGGCCGGGCTCGTGGTCAGCACGCTGCTGCTCGCCCTGGGTTCGACCGCCTTCATCATGCAGCGCTCAACCGAACCCGGCATCCGTCCCGTCGGCGAGCGATCGGTGCAGTCCGCCTTCTGGCTCCGGCCCGTACAGGTCCTCACCCTGGCCATGATCTTCATCGGCTCGATCTTCGCCACCGCCGAAGTCAGCGCCGTAGCGATCACCGAGGCATTGGGCCAACCGGAGGCCGCCAGCTTCGTGGTCGGCGTCTACGCCATTGGTTCGTTCGTGCTGGGTCTGGTCATCGGCGCGCTCAATCTCAAGCTGGCGCTGCGGAAGCAGCTGGCCATTGCGGTGTCTGTCATCGCCATCACCACGCTGCCGCTGCTGCTGGTCAATACAGTGCCGCTGCTGGCTTTGGCGGTGTTCGTGAGCGGCATCGCCATCTCGCCCACCTTCATCACCACTTTCGGCCTGATCGAACGCCGCGTACCGGCTTCCATGCTGACCGAGGGCGTCACCTGGGTAATGACCGGCATCGGTATCGGCGTGGCGCTGGGTTCATTCGCCTCGGGCTGGGTGGTCGACAACTTCGGCGCCAGCAACGGCTTCTGGGTTTCCGTGGTGGCGGGTGCCTTGGCCCTGCTGACCGTATTGCTGGGCCAGAAGACCCTGTCCGGCGAAGCTGGGACGCCAGTTGCGCAACTGCGCCCGCAGCCGGCCGAATAGATTGGACTGCGCCTGAGACTGGGCGCTCCCCAATGGTGGAGTGCCCAGTCTTGCCGCAATTGGCCGTTAACCGACTGATTGTGACATCAAGGAGACGACCATGGGCAAGATCCACGAGATCGTATTCGACTGCGACAAACCCAGCAGGCTCGCCGCATTCTGGGTAGCACTGCTCGATGGCTACGCCATCCGCGCTTATGATGAGGCCGAGATTGCCCGCCTCGCTGCGCTCGGCTTCACCCCGGAAACCGACCCCACCGTGATGGTCGATGGCCCCGGCCCCTCGATCTGCTTCCAGAATGTCGAAGGCCGTCGCTACGACAACAACCGCGTGCATTTCGATATCGAGGTCGGCGACCGCCCCGGCACCGTGGAGCGCCTGCGCGAGCAAGGTGCGGAGACGGTGCGGGTGCTGCCCACCTATACGGTGATGCGAGACCCCGAGGGCAACCAGTTCTGCCTGGTCGATCGCAGCGAAGCCATGGCCGCCTGAAACTCCGTACACCGCCACGCCGCGCTACTGACAGGGCCTGTCAGCGCCGCCGCGCAATGATGGCGCATACCAGAACGGAGCCCTGCCATGTCCCTCGTTGCCTCCTGCCATTGCGGCGCCACCAAGATCGAGCTGCCGCACCCGCCTGTCCACGCCAAGGAATGCAACTGCAGCTATTGCGCCCGCACCGGCGCGGTCTGGGGCTATTATGGCAAAGGCGAGATGCGCTTCCTGTCGCAGGAAGGCGAAAAGACCTATTCGGCCAGCGACGGCATGAACCTGCACCACTTCTGCGGCCAATGCGGCATGCAGACCTGGGGCGATTCACCCGACTGGGCCTCGGTGTACAACAATGATGGTACGCCCAAGGAAGGCTTCAGCGCCAACACCTGGCCGACCGAGCGCACCTATGCGGTGAACCTGCGGCTGGTTGATGATCTGGATTGGTCGGGGATTGCGGTCGAGAAGGTGGATGGGCGAAAGAGCTGGTAGGGGTGCAGGCCCGCCTGCGTCGCAAGCGGCCCACCCCCTCCTTCCTCCCCCATCAAGGGGGAGGTTTCTCTCCACTCGCAGGCACGATTCAGCCCACCACCGGACAGCACCTCCCCTTGATGGCGGAGGCAGGGAGGGGTGGAGTCGCCGGGCGGCCGCCCTCAATGGCCCTCAAACGCAATCAGTGCCGTGACCGTGACATTCTCCGCCTTGAGCTTGGCCGCTCCGCCAAGGTCCGGCAGGTCGATGACGAAGGCGGCGTCGTTGACAGTGGCGCCGGTACGCCGCAGCAAGCCGACGGCCGCGATGGCGGTGCCGCCGGTGGCGATGAGATCATCCACGAGCAGCACCTTGTCATCGGCGTCCAGCACATCGGCATGGATCTCGATCGTGTCGACACCATATTCGAGCGCATAGTTCTGCCCGATGGTTTCACCGGGCAACTTGCCCTTCTTGCGGACCGGGATGAAGCCCACGCCCAGCGCGATGGCGACACCGGCGCCGAAGATGAAGCCGCGTGCCTCGATGCCGGCGACATGGGTGATTCCCTGGCCGCGATACTGGCTGGCAATGCGCTCGATGCTCTCCTTGAAGCCCTCCGGATGCTCAATCAGCGTGGTGATGTCGCGAAACAGGATCCCCGGCTTGGGATAGTCCGGAATCGTGCGCACGAGAGCCTTGAGGTCGAGCGACATGGCAAGCCTTGAGAAGAGAGGGAGGAGGGACGGACAGTCAGCCCTGGCGGCGGCCGACAAGATGGCGGGCAATCACACCCGCATTGTAGGCGGCGGTGCGGGTTACGCTGATCGCGGTTTCGCGCGCCTTGGGATTGGCGGCAACAGCGCTGATGCCGGCCCGGACAACCGGATGCCGGCTCATGGTGATGGCGGCGCCGACGACAGTCACTGCAATGCGAATGGCGGACATGTCGGCTCCCTCGTCAGCTGATTTGCCTCATCGGAATATTGCGGTCCGCGAGACGAATGGCAAGGGGTTGAAGCGAGTGTGAGGCCATCAAAGAAAAAGGGCCCGCGAGGGCCCTTTCCAATCGATGGCGGCAAACCGCCTTAGTGTTCGATGCCCTGCCAGATGCGGCGCTTGGTGGCATACATCAGGCCGGCGAACAGCACGAGGAACAGCAGGACGACGAAGCCGGTCTGCTTGCGGCCGGCCAGGTGCGGTTCGGCCATCCACATCATGAAAGCAGCAACGTCAGTGGCATACTGGTCGACGGTGAGCGGAACCGCTGCTTCGCCCTCCGCCACTTCGTAGCTGATCTGCTCGTCTGAGAGCGGAGGCGCCATGCCGATGGCGTGGCCGGGGAAGAAGTCGTTGTAATACTTGCCCTCGGGCAGTTGGAACGGCGTGCCGTCGGAATTGTGCGGCGCCGTCTCCGGAACTTCCTCATGGTAGCCGGTCAGCAGCGCGTGGATGTAGTCCGGGCCGCCTTCCGAATAACCAGTGAAGTAGTTGGCGATCCACCACAGGCCAGGTTCCTTGACGCCACGGGCCTTGGCCAGCACCGAAAAGTCCGGCGGCAGGGCGCCGCCATTGGCGTCGCGAGCGTCCTGCTCGGTGGCAAAGGGCGACGGCCAGCGATCGGCGGGGACGCCCTTGCGAACGCCACCATCGGCGGTAACGTCAGCCACGTCATATTCGGCAGCAAGCGCCTTGACCTGCTCTTCCGAGAAGCTGGGACCGCCGGCTTCCGAAAGGTTGCGGAAGGCGATCAGACGAGCGCTGTGGCAGCTCGAGCAGACTTCGCGGAACACCTGGAAGCCGCGCTGCAGCTGGTTCTGGTCATAGGTGCCGAAGATGCCGGCAAACGACCAGCTCTGCTTGTGGATTTCCGGGCTGGAATGCCCCTCCTGCGCGTTGGCGGGAAGTGCGAAACCGGCAACCAGCGCCAGGGCGACGAGGATAGTCTTGGTGTTGAACATGGTTCCTGCCCCTCCCGTCACGCGTGCGACTTGCCGAGGACGCTCTCGGAGATGCTGGTCGGCAAGGGCCGGGGCGTCTCGATGCGGCCAAGGAGCGGCAGAATGACGAGGAAGTGGATGAAGTAATAGGCGGTGCAGATCTTGGCGAGGACCACGTAGATGCCTTCGGCCGGCGCGGCACCCAGATAGGTCAGCGCCACGAAGTTGACCACGAACAGCCAGTAGAACCACTTGAACATCGGGCGGAAATTGCCCGATCGAACCTTGGACGTATCCAGCCAGGGCAGGAAGAACAGGATCAGGATCGAGCCACCGAAGAAGATCACCCCACCGAGCTTGGAGTCGATGAACAGGATGTTGAAGTCGATGGCGCGCAGGATGGCGTAGAATGGCAGGAAGTACCATTCGGGCACGATATGCGCCGGCGTTACGGTGCTGCTGAACTCGATGTAGTTATCCGGATGACCCAGGATGTCTGGCGCGAAGAACGCGAACCAGACGAACGGGATCAGGAACACCACCATGCCGAACGCGTCTTTCATCGTGTAATACGGATGGAAGGGAAGCGTATCGCGGCTGTCCTTGACGTCGACGCCGACGGGGTTGTTGTTGCCGGGCACATGCAGAGCCCAGATATGCAGCACCACGACGGCCGCAATCACGAACGGCAGCAGGTAGTGCAGCGAGAAGAAGCGGTTGAGCGTCGGGTTGCCGACCGAGAAACCGCCGCGCAGCAGCTCGAGCAGCGGCGTACCGATGACCGGGATAGCCGCGAAGATATTGGTGATCACGGTGGCGGCCCAGCCAGACATCTGGCCCCAGGGCAGCACGTAACCCATGAAGGCGGTTGCCATCATCAGCACGAAGATCAGCACGCCCAGGATCCACAGGATCTCGCGGGGCGCCTTGTAGGAGCCAAAATACATGCCACGGAAGATGTGGATATAGACTGCGGCGAAGAACATCGAGGCGCCCACGGCGTGGAACGACTGGATCATGCGGCCGCCATTGACGTCGCGACGGATGTGCTCGACGGAGTCGAACGCCATCGAGACATGCGGCGTATAGTGCATCGCCAGGATGATGCCGGTGACGATCTGGATGCCCAGGCACATCACCAGGATCGCGCCGAAGGTCCACCAGTAGTTGAGGTTCTTCGGCGTCGGGAAATCCATCAGGTGCTCTTTGGAGAACCGGATGATCGGCAGGCGGTCATCGAGCCACTTCTCGACGGCGTTCCCGGGCGTGTAAGTCGAATGTTCGGACATCGGAAAAGCCCCCACTAACCGATCTGGACCAGCGTATCGCTGAGAAATTCATAAGGCGGCAGCACCAGATTCTTGGGCGCCGGGCCTTTGCGGATACGGCCGGCACTATCGTAGTGCGAGCCATGGCAGGGGCAGAACCAGCCGTCGAAATCGCCCGAGTCGCCCACCGGCACGCAGCCGAGATGGGTGCAGTTGGCGATCATGATGAGCCACTGTTCGTGGCCTTCCTTGGTGCGCTGCTCGTCGGTCTCGGGGTCCTTGAGGTCGCTCAGCGGTACCGCCTTGGCCTCTTCGATCTCGGCCGGGGTGCGATGACGCACGAACACCGGCAGGCCGCGCCACATGATGGTGACCGACTGGCCTTCGGGGATGGCCGAAATATCGAATTCGATGCTGGCCAGCGCCAGGGTCGAAGCATCGGGGTTCATCTGGTTGATCAGCGGCCAGACCGTGGCGGCGGCGCCAACGCCCGCGACGGCGCCGGTTGCGACAAAGATGAAATCCCGCCGTGTCGTTGAATGATGAGCTTGCGTGGCCAAGGTCCGTATCCCCGTACAATCACTTCCGACGCGGCCGGCGCGGCAAACCATTCACGCATACGCGGAATCAGCAGCCGTCCGCCCTCAAGCGGCCCGTCAGTCGCGGTTCTTTTTGCACTGTCCCATGCGCTTGTCCAGTGCGCCCACCGGTGACACACGGGAACTGCGACACTATACCCGACCCGCCCCTGCCCGCCTGCACGGGCCGCTGGAAATGCGCCGACAACCCACGGAACCCGCCATGCCGGTCGATCTTGCCCTCTATCAGCCCGACATCGCCAACAATACCGGCACGCTGATCCGGCTGGGGGCTTGCCTGGGCACCACGATCCATCTCATTCACCCCACCGGCTTCCCGTTTTCGCCCAAGGCGCTGGCCCGCGCCGGTCTGGATTACGTGGACCATGCCACGGTACAGGAACATGTGAGCTGGACAACGTTCGATGACTGGCGTCGCGAGCACGGCCGGCGCCTGGTGCTGCTGACCACCAAGGCCGAAACCTCGGCCTATGCGGTGGATTATGGCGCCGACGACATCCTCATGGTCGGCCGTGAAAGCGCCGGCGTGCCCGATGCTGTAGCCGAGGCCTGCGACCTGCGTGTGCGCATCCCGATGCGAGATGGTTTGCGCTCGATCAATGTGGCGCTTGCCGCAACGCTGATCCTGGGCGAAGCAAAAAGGCAGACGGACGGGTTTACAGGGCTCGCATGACGGTTCATTTCACTGACACCATGACACTCCCAGATGACATTGCGGCCAAGCAGGCCACGGCCCAGGCCTGGTTCCGCGCGCTGCGCGACCGGATCTTTGCGGCTTTCGAGCAGATCGAGGCCGAGGTGCAGGGGCCGAACGCCCATATGCCGGCAGGCAAGTTCGAGATCACGCCATGGGATCGCGCCGCTGGCGGTGGCGGCGAAATGGGCATGCTGCACGGCCGCGTATTCGAGAAGGCCGGCGTGCATATCTCCACCGTGCATGGCGAGTTCTCGGCCGATTTCGCCAAGCAGATGCCGGGCACCGATGAAGGTGCCAAATTCTGGAGCTCGGGCATTTCGCTGATCGTGCATCCGTGGAACCCGCATGTCCCGGCTGTGCATATGAACACGCGCATGATCGTCACCGGCAAGCAGTGGTTCGGCGGCGGCGCCGACCTGACGCCGGTGCTTGACCGCCGCCGGACGCAGGAGGATCGCGATACCGTCGACTTCCAAGCCGCCATGCGTGCGGCCTGCGACGGCCGACCCGGCGTCGACTACGACCGCTACAAGGCCTGGTGCGACGAGTATTTCTTCCTGCCGCACCGCAATGAGCCCCGCGGCACCGGCGGCATCTTCTACGATCACCACAATTCGGGCGATTGGAACGCCGATTTCGCCTTCACCAAGGGCGTCGGCGAGGCGTTTCTTGGCATTTACCCTGAGCTGGTACGCCGCAATTTCGAAACGGTCTGGACCGAAGCCGACCGGCACGAGCAACTCGTCCGCCGCGGCCGCTATGTCGAGTTCAACCTGCTCTACGACCGCGGCACGATGTTTGGGCTCAAGACGGGGGGCAACGTGAATTCCATCTTGTCATCCATGCCGCCGGAAGTACGCTGGCCGTGACATGACGCTCTCTGCCGTTGAAATCACCGGCTATCGCTCGATCCGCAAAATCCGGTTTCCGGTGCGGCAGTTGACGGTACTGGTCGGCGGCAATGGCGTGGGCAAGACCAACCTCTATCGCTCGCTCGAACTGTTGCAGGCGGCGGCGCGCGGTTCGCTGGCCGATGAGATCGCCCGCGAGGGCGGGCTGGGCTCGATCTTCTGGGCTGGCGGCAAGAACCTCAGTCCCGATGGCGGCTTCGATCCGATGTACCGCACCGACGGCTATCGCAAAGGCGAAGGGAACAGCCTGCGGCTGGCGGCCAGTTTCGCCGATCTCGGCGACGGCAGTTTCGATCCGACCTACCGGCTGGAAGTGGGCTTTGCCAGCAAGGAGGCCGTGGCAGCCTTCCCCAATGAAGCCCAGATCAAGACCGAAAGCCTTGAGTGGCAGCAGCGCGGTAAGACCGTAAGCCTCATGGACCGCAAGGGCGGCATGGCGTGGGCACGCGATGCGGCAGGCCGGCGCGAAGTGGCCAATGATGACATGCTCGCCAGCGAAACAGCCTTGGCAGCCTTGTCTGGACGCTCGGAAATTGCCCTGGTGCGGGACTCCCTGATCGCCTGGCGGTTCTTCCATGGTTTTCGCACCGATGCCGATTCCGCGCTGCGCCGGCCATCGCGTGCAGTGACGTCGCCGTCGCTGGCTTCGGACGGCAGCAATCTGGGCGCCGTGCTGGCGACGCTGCATCACATCAGGGGTGACCGGATCGACCTCGACCGGGCCATCGAGGATGCCTTTCCCGGCGCGGAACTGGTCATTCCCGAGGTCGGCGAATTCGCCAGCTTCGGCATGCGCTATGCCGAAATGCCCAAGCGGGTGTTCCAGCCGCATGAATTGTCTGATGGTACCCTGCAGTTTCTCGCGCTGGCCGGCGCCCTGCTCTCCTATCGCCTGCCCCCATTCATCGCGCTCAACGAGCCCGAAAACAGCCTCCACCCCAACCTGCTGCCGATGCTGGCGCGGCTGATCGTCAAGGCGGCGGAACGCAGCCAGATCTGGGTGGTCACCCACGCGCGCGAACTGGCCGACGCCATCGCCGCTGAAAGCGGCACGCTGCCGCGCGAGGTTGTGCGGAATGATGGTGGGACTTGGCTCGAGGGGTTGGGGAACCTGGGTGAGTTTGTGGACGAGTGAGGCGTTTGCCAGTGCTCCCCCCTCTCCTCTTGGGGAAGGAACGATCCGACGCGTTCAGCGGAGGATCGGGGTGAGAGGTGCTGCGTCGGCCCATCTTCAATGCTTGCGGAGCCCACCCCCTCATCCGTCCTTCGGGCACCTTCTCCCGCGAGGGAAAGGAGAAGGGCACGCTGCTTTATGCAGGCACAAATCTCGGAACCCCCCGCCGCCCGCAGGCGTTGTGCCTAGGCACACCGAAAAGGGAAACGACATGAAACGATTTGAATCAGGCTCGCTGATCCCCGGTGCCACCTGGCATGCCGAGGCGGAAAGCGAAGCCGAAGTGGTTCGCCGTGCGGTCGAAAATCTCAGGACCTTTCACGGTGAAACCGAGGTGCGGCCCGATATGATCGAGCGCATCAAGGAGCGCATCGTTGATACGGACGATGCAAAAAAGGCGAAAAAGCACTAGAGGCACAACTGCTCTAGAGGCGCACGAGCGCCAGCAACTCGCCTTTTCCGAGAGCAAAGCCGCTCTCGATCCAGGCCCGCTCAAGCCGGGCCAGTTCCTGACCAAGAGCCGGTCCCGGCGCCAAGCCGAGGCCGGCAAGATCATGTCCGGTTACCGGGAATGGCGGCACGACGAGAGCGCCCAGCGCGCGGGCCGCTTCGGACAGTCGCGCCATTCCCCATTGCCCCCTGGACGCCGCCGCCGCCAATCCTTCGACGGCAGCCTCGCCATGCCGATAGGCCGCTTCGGCAATCCTGTCGTCGGCCAGCAGCGTCGCAGCCTGGGAAATGTGGTGCGCCGCGCTCACGATATCATTGGCAAGGCGCCATTCCCCCTGCAACGCATCGAGCCGGTCTCCGCCGATCAGCGCCAGCCGGGTCGTGGCCAAATGGCCGCCAAACCCCTCATAGGCGACCAACGCCCTGAGCGCCGCGTCCTCAAGCGGCAGCAGGCCGATTTCGGACATGACCGCGAGCGTCATCGCCACCCTGGGCAGCGCCAGCATGCGCATCACTTCGCTGCCCACCCGCTCACGCGACAGGTGCCCGAGCTTGCCGACTGTGGCGGCGCAGGCGGTCAGTCCATCCGGATCGAGCCGTTGCTCGCCGTGACTGGCCGACAGGCGGAAGAACCGATACACGCGCAAACCATCCTCGGCGATGCGCTCGGCGGGGTCACCGATGAAGCGGACGATGCCGGCGCGGGCGTCATCGGCGCCACCAAGCGGATCATACAGCGTGCCATCGGCGGCGCAGTAGAGCGCATTCAGCGTGAAGTCGCGGCGCCGCGCGTCCTCGACCCAGTCGGTGCCAAAGGCCACGACGGCGCGGCGACCATCGGTTTCGACATCGCTGCGCAGTGTGGTGACTTCGGCCAGCGTCGCCCCCAGCTTGAGCGTCACCGTGCCATGCTCGATGCCGGTGGGGTAGCAGGCGATACCAGCAGCCTTGGCACGTGCCATAACCTCGTCGGGCAGCAGCTCGGTCGCCATGTCGATGTCATTGCCATGAGTACGGCCCATGACGGTATCGCGCACCACCCCACCGACCGCGCGGGTGCGGCGCCTGGCGCCGTCCAGCGCGGCAAAAATCGCCTGGGTTTCGGCCCGATCAAGCCAATCGGCGGTGGCCAATGGATCGCTCACGACACGGTCTCCCTCATCGCCAGATCCCGCAAACGACGCGTGAGGTTGGCCGTAATCCCCCAGATGCGGTGGCCATCGTGGTCGATCTGCCAGGTGCGATGCTCCTCCCCGTTCCGCTTGATGCGGAACTGGCCATAGGCGTCGTGCGCCAGGATGCGCTGCAGCGGCACCTCGAACACCGAATGCACCTCGCCCGGATTGGGCACGAACGGGCCACTGGGTTCGACCGTCGCGACGACGGGCGTGATCAGATAGTTGGTGCCGGTGAAATAGGTCGGCATGAAACCGATGACCGTGGCGTCCTCGCGCTCCATGCCCACTTCCTCGAACGCCTCGCGCAAGGCCGCGGCGGCGACGTCGGCATCGGCAGCGTCGACCTTCCCACCGGGAAAGGCCACTTGCCCCGAATGGGCCCGCAGGTCCGGCGATCGCTCGGTATAGAGCACCGTATGGCCCTCGGGCCGCCGAATCAGCGCGATCAGCACTGCCGCTGGTACCGGCGGGCGGTTGAACGGGGTTTCCGGCATCCAGTCGGGCACCAGCGTATCGGCCGCCGGCACGGGCGGTGGCGACCGCAGCAGGCGCGCGGCGAGACGGTCGATGATGGCGTCGTCTGACGACAAGGATGCACCGGGTTGTTGTTCGGAGGCGGGAGGATAGTGCAGTGAACGGCTGCGGGTCCACCCAAGTTTGATACCCGCCGCGCGTCTCCCTCGGGCTTGAGCCGAGGGGACTATACTTGCGGCACCCACGGTAGGTGCAGAGCCCTCGGGTCAGGCCCGAGGGTACGATCGAGTTTGAGGGCGCCCTTGGTGCTATCCCTGCTGCCAGGCAGCAATCGGGCCGCTAAGCGTTTCCGCCAGCGTCTTGTCCTCGGCATGGACCAGCACGCGGGTGGGGTCGACCGGGCCGGGGAATTCGATATTGCCCAGCGTGGTCGGTTCCCAGCCGAGCGGGCAGTAATAGTCGCGGTCGCCCACCAGCATGACGAACTTGCCGTCGCCCCGGGCCAGCGCGCGCCGGGTGACCTCGCGAGCCAGCAGCTTGCCAGCGCCGAGCTTGCGGAAATTGGGATGGGTGGCCAGCGGGCCAAGCATCCAGCCATTGATGCCACCGATGCTGATCGGGGTCATCCACACCGAGCCACAGGCCGTGCCGTCGACTTCGGCGACGAGGCTCATGCTGGGGTCGATCCTGAAGCGCTCGCGAATGCGATAGGCCGTCTTGGCAAACCGGCCGGGACCAAAGGCAATGGCCTGCAGGTCGTCGATGAACACGTCATCTGCCGATGTTGCGGGGCGCACGGTGGGGATGCGGACAGGAGCGGCGGAGACAGCAGCAGTTGCGGCCGAGGGCGCAGACGAGAGGGTCATGACAATGATCCAGAATGGGGATGCGTAGGACAAACCCGGCGCCCAAAAGAGCACCGCTTCGAAAGACCGCTTACGGTCGTCGTGTCACCAGCAAAACCTTCACCATCCTGGGCGCCTCCACGCCTGAAATCGCATTAGCACCATGGGGGCCTCGCGTAAAACGAAAATCATGGTCTGCCCGCCAAAATACAAGATGCGCAGGGCTTCTGTGTCCGAAATGCACAACGGTTCGTTGCGGCAGAACCGCCTTATCGCTCGCGTGGTCCACCACTATGTGAGAGGCAACGCAAACGACGTGGGTGATTTGATCTCCACAACGAGTCGATAACATGACGGAAAGGGTTCGATCTTGGGACAATTGATCGACGGTAAGTGGTCCACCCAGTGGTATGACACCAAGGCAACCGGTGGCGAGTTCAAGCGGAGCCAGGCTGGATTCCGCAACTGGGTGACCGCTGACGGCAGTGCCGGTCCCTCGGGCACTGGCGGCTTCAAGGCTGAGGCCGGCCGGTACCACCTTTATGTCTCCCTCGCCTGCCCCTGGGCCCACCGCACCCTGATCTTCCGCAAGCTCAAGGAGCTCGAAGATCTGATTTCGGTCTCGGTCGTGTCGCCCAAGATGCCGGACGAAACCGGCTGGAGCTTCGACAAGGCCACCGGCTCGACTGGCGATGCCCTGCTGGGCAAGGACACACTGTGGCAGGTCTACACCCAGGCCGTGCCCGACTATACCGGCCGCGTCACCGTGCCGGTGCTGTGGGACAAGAAAACCGGGCAGATCGTCTCCAACGAAAGCTCGGAAATCATCCGCATGTTCAACTCGGCCTTCGACGAGCTGACCGGCAATACCGAGGATTTCTATCCCGAGGCGCTGCGTGGCAAGATCGATGCGATCAATACCCGCGTCTATGACGAGATCAACAACGGCGTCTACAAGGCCGGCTTTGCCACCACGCAGGAAGCCTATGATGGCGCGGTGACGTCGTTATTCGAGGCGCTGGACTGGGTCGAAGGCCTGCTGGGCCAGACCCCTTATCTCACCGGCGACAGCATCACCGAGGCCGACTGGCGCCTGTTCACCACCCTGGTGCGCTTCGACGCCGTCTATGTCGGCCACTTCAAGTGCAACCGCCGCCGCATCGCCGACTACAAGAACATCTCGCACTATCTCAAGGCGCTTTACGAGGTGCCCGGGGTCAAGGAAACGGTCGATCTCGACCATATCCGCACGCATTATTACTGGAGCCACGTCACCATCAACCCGACGCGGATCATCCCCATCGGGCCGGAACTGCCGTTTTTGAAGTAGGGATGGCTCCCCGTCACCCCACCTCATTCCCCTTGTGGGGAGGGAATGAGGGTGGGTGACGGGTTGGGCATAGTGGCGGGCTGCGCGGACCTCTCCACGAAGGGTGAGGGAAGAGAGCTGCTAATACCCCCACACATCCCGCTTCGGAACACCGTCGAAATATTCGTCGATGCGCTGACTGGTGGCCGGGGTGACCTTTTCGGGCAAGGAGCGGCGGTCGAACCAGGCGACTTCGGAAATCTCGCGGTCGGGCTTGCGCTCGAATGCCTTCTCGAACGACGTTGCGACATAGAAAGCGACATGGTCGCGATCGGTCACGGTGCTCGCATTGTGATAAATGCCGAACAGCTCCATCGGTCCGATGACCCGATAGCCGGTCTCCTCCAGGGTCTCTCGAGCGCCACAGGTCTCAAGCGTCTCGCCCGGACTGACACCGCCGCCGGGAAACTGCCAGCCGGGGACATAAGTGTGCCGGATGAGCAGGACCTTGTCGCCGTCCACGACCATGACGCGGGCGCCCAGCGTCATGCGATGCCAGAGCCCCTTGACGGTCAGGAACACCTTGGCGGTCAGTCGCTGCCTGCGATTCATCTGCATCGAAACACTCCTTGCGACGTTACCGGTAGCAGAGACTTGATGGCGACAAAATTGACACTCTGCCCGATTGACCGTTTTCTTGCCCGCCTGCTTCTGGCATTAGGCGGGTAATGGTTACTCTCGCCCACATTTCCGACATCCACCTGTCGCCCATGCCGGATATCGGCTGGCGTGACCTGCTGGGCAAGCGCGTCACAGGCTACCTGAACTGGAAGATCAAGCGCCACGACGAGCTCAACAGCGAGACGCTGGCGAGCCTGGTCGCGCACCTGCAGGCCCAGAATACCGACTTCGTCGCCGTGACCGGCGACCTGGTGAACCTGGCGCTGCCGCTTGAGATCGAGCGGGCCGGCCAATGGCTCAAGGCGCTTGGCGCCTCCGACCGGGTTGCCGCCTGCCCGGGCAATCACGACGCCTATGTGGCGGGCGCACTCGAGGCGGCCCAGCTCGCCTGGGGCGAATATATGCAGGGCGAAACGCTCGACGATGCGGCCTTTCCCTTCGTGCGCCGCATCGGCGAACTCGCCATCATCTCCTGTTCCAGCGCCGTGCCCACCCGGCCTTTCCTCGCCACCGGCCGCTTCGATGAGCGCCAGGCCGACCGGCTGGCCCGCATTCTCCGGCTCATGGGCGATGCCGACATGTTCCGGGCTGTGCTGATTCACCATCCGCCCAACCCGGAACTGCAGCACCCCTCATTCGGGCTGAAGGGTCACAAGCTGTTCCGCCAGGTCATCGCAGAACACGGCGCCGAGCTGATTCTGCACGGCCACACCCACCGCTCCTCGATCCATTCCATTCCCGGCAAGGGCAAGGAAGTGCCTGTCGTGGGCGTCGCCGCCGCCAGCGCCGCCCAGGGCGGCACGCTGGACGACCCGGCGCGCTACAACCTCTTCCGCATCGAACGCACGGGCGATCGCGGCTGGAGTTGCACCATGCGCGAATACGGCTTTCAGCGCCTGGGCACCGAGATCGTCATGCGCCTGCAGATGCGGATCTGCTGAGAGGCTTTCTTACTTACCTCGCCCCTGAGGGAGGGGCTACCGCCCCTCAATCTTGTCCTTGACGCGGCTGTGGATGTCGTCGGCCTCAGGCGTCATGATCTCGGCGAAGTCGCTCATTTCATAGACCGGGCGGATTTCGATCTCGCTGTAACCGAACATGGGATTGGGGCAGCGCTTGACCCAGGCGACAGCCTCGTCCATGTCGCGCACTTCCCAGATCCAGTAGCCGGCAACCAGTTCCTTGGTTTCCGCAAACGGCCCATCCATCACGATGCGTTTGGTTCCGTCAAAGCCAATACGCTTGCCATGCGCCGACGGCTTGAGCCCGTCGCCGCCCAGCATGATCCCGGCATCGACCAGTTCCTCATTGTAGCGGCCCATGGCCTCCAGCAGCTCGCTGGACCCCATCGTGCCTGCTTCGCTATCCTCGGTTGCCTTGACGAAGACGACTACGCGCATCGCTTGCTCCTCCAATCGGTGTCCAAAGTGCCCCACTCCCGCCACGGCGGCAAATCACCTATATGGTGAGCCAACCCCGCGAGTGATCCAAGCCTTGACCGAACAATTTCTCATCGAGCGCCCCACCTTCGATCCCGCGACGGGCAAAGCCAGTTTCGGCTACGGCCTGGACGGATTGCATTTCGTCGAGACCCTGGGCTTCCCCGCTGGCGCCGATGCGGCCACCGCCGGGGGCGCCGCCTTTCGCAAGCTGCTGGACCTGACGGCAGTGGTGTTGGGCGTGAGCTACTTCAAGCTCCGGGCGCCCTTTACTATTGCCGCGCCCACCATTCCGCTGACCGAGGCCGAACGCGCCTTCGCCATCGACATCTACGAGAACGGCCTCGGCGAATTCTACGCCCGCAACAACCTGATGCGCTTCGGCAAGCTCGCCATCCATGCCCCCCATGACGCCGAGGCAACCAAGCCCGCCCCTTACCCGGCTTTGCCCGATCGCACGCTGTTGCCGATCGGCGGCGGCAAGGACTCGCTGGTGAGCGTCGATCTGCTCACCCATGCCGGTGTCGAATTCACCCCCTTTGCGGTCAACCCGAAGGGGCCGATCCTCACCTCGGTCGACAAGATCGGCACCGCGCCGCTCTATGTTACCAGGACGCTCGATGCCGAAATGATCCGGCTGGGCAAGGAGCCGGGCTATTACAACGGCCATGTGCCCTCGACGGCCATCAATTCCATGATCGCGGCGCTCTGCGCCCTGCTCTACGGCTACAACCAGATCGTGCTCAGCAACGAGCGGTCCGCCAGCGAGGGCAATGTCGAATTCGACGGGCGCGAGACCAACCACCAATATTCCAAGTCCCTCGGCTTCGAGCTGCTGATCGCCTCGATCTTGAGCGATGCCACCGGTGGTGCGCTCAAATACTTCTCGCTGCTGCGACCCTATTCGGAGGCGCGCATCGCCTCGCTCTTCACCCATGAGAGCAAGTTCGACCGCGTGTTTTCGAGCTGTAACCGCAATTTCCGGCTGGCCGGTCATGACGGCCCGCTCTGGTGTGGCGAATGCCCGAAATGCCACTTCGTCTTCCTGATCTTTGCGCCCTTCATGGCCAAGGATCGCCTGCTCTCTATCTTCGGCAAGAACCTGCTCGATATCGCGGCCAATGAAGGCTCGTTCCGCGAGCTGGCCGGCCTGGCTGGGCAGAAACCCTGGGAATGCGTCGGCGAAATCCTCGAAGCGGCCGCCTGCCTCTATACCCTGACCCGCCACGCCGACTGGCACGAGGATGCCGTAGTCCGCGCGGTGAAGGCCGACCTGCTGGCGCAGTATGGCGAACCCAAGCTGCAACTGGCCATGGCCGAATGCCTGACCGACAGTCACGATCACCACATTCCGCCAGCACTCGCTGCGAAGGTAGCTGCCTATGCGGTTTGAGGAGCCGGTTCTGCTCTATGGCGCCGGTCGCGAGGCCAGCTCGACCCGCGCCTTCCTGAGGGCGCGCCAACCCGACCTGAAGGTCTTCGTCACCGTCGATAGCGGCGACGCCGACATTCCCGATACCGAGGTGATCGCCCCCGACGATCTGCCCGCCGCGATCCGCGCCCATCGCTTCGGACTGATCGTCAAGAGCCCGGGTGTGTCGCGTTACAAGGACATATTCGACATCGCCCGCGACGCGGGCATCCCCGTGACGTCCAACCTCAACCTCTGGGGTTCGGCCTATCGCGTCGGCCGAACCGTCATCGCCATATCCGGCACCAAGGGCAAATCGACCACCGCCACCCTGGTTCACCTGATGCTGACCAAATCCGGCATCGACGCGGGCCTCGCTGGCAATGTCGGTCTGGCCCCACTGGAAATCGCTGACCGCCACCCGGTGGTGGTCTTCGAACTCTCCAGCTACCAGACATCAGATATGAGCTTCCTGCCCGACATCGCCGCGATCACCAACCTCTACCCCGAACACGTCGATTGGCACGGCTCGGTGGAGCGCTACTTCAAGGACAAGCTGCACCTGATCGACCGCGATGGCGGTTTCCCGGTCGCGCTGGGGGCGGCCGCCAAGGGCAATAGCCTGGTGGCCATGGCCGTGCGCGACCATCGGCGGCTGATCGCGGAGCTGACGCCGGAGCAGTCCAATGTCGTCGACAAGGCCGTTGCCGCCTCGCGCCTCAAGGGGGCGCACAATCTCGACAATGCCCGGCTTGCGGCGCAGATCGCCCTGGCGGCGGGCGGCACGCTGGACGGCATCGTCCGCGGCATTGCCGCCTTCGTGCCCCTGCCCCACCGGCTGGAAGAACACCAGTTTGGCGGCACCATCTTCGTCAACGACTCGATCTCGACCACCCCCGAAGCCACCAAGGCCGCTCTCGCCGCCTATCGCGGCTATCGGCTGGCGCTGATCGCCGGCGGCCATGAGCGGCAGCAGGACTATAACGAACTGAGCACACTGCTATCGGGTTATGGTGTGACCACTCTGGTCTGCCTGCCGGTGACCGGCGCGCGGCTTGCCGAGGCCACCCGTGCCGCCGCCCCCCACATCGTCGTCTTTGCTGAGCCGAACCTGGAAGCGGCCCTGCAGATACTGCACGCCCGCCGCCGCGATTTTGACGCCGTCATCCTGTCACCGGGCGCGCCGTCCTACAATCAGTTCAAGAATTTCGAGGAGCGCGGGCTCCGATTTATCGAACTCGCGCAAGCCATCTTTGGTTAGCCGGGGGTCAAAAATGACAGTGTTCGAGGCTATCGGCGCGGCGTAGACCACCTCCCGGGCGGCAAGAAAGCCGCTCCGTGGGCTACAGTCGCCTGAATGCCAACGCTGGAGACACCATGCCTGGCCTCGTCTATCTCACCATCGCCATCATCGGCGAAGTCATCGCCACGTCGTTCCTGCGCGCCTCGGCGGGGTTCACGCAGCTCGTTCCCACCGTCGTCGTCGTGGTGGGTTACGGCGTCACCTTCTACTTCTTCTCGCTCGCCCTGCAGACCATTCCGGTCGGCATCGGCTACGCCATCTGGTCGGGCGTCGGCATTGTCCTGGTCTCGATCATCGCCTACTTCGCCTACGGCCAGTCCCTGGATGTGCCAGCGCTTGTCGGCATCGGCCTGATCCTGGCGGGCGTGCTGGTCATCAACCTGTTTTCGCAGTCATCAGCGCATTAGCACCTAAAAGGCCCGGATCAGCGCCAGCGGTGGCACGCCGGCGCGGACAAGCGCATCGCGAATCTGGTCCAGCAATACCCCATCGCCTATCCGTCGCCGCAATTGCGTTAGCACCCCCTGGGAGCGGAACGTGGCCACATCAAGCACCTGGGGCAGGTAGCGGCTGATGACGGCACTATCGCCCGAGCCTTGTGCCGCCATGATCGCCAGGATCGGCCCCAGTTCGGGGTCGGCCTGGGCGTAGAGTTCGGCATCGGCGGTGGCCCGGGCGTAATCGCCGTCGCGCAGCGCCAGGAGCGCCGGAACGCCCTGATACCAGGCCGGAGGATTGGGCGAGCCATCGACCGCATCGCGCGCCATCGCCTCGGCCTCGGCCAGATTGCCGCCCAATGCCAGGAGCCGGGCATAGGCAGCCAGCGCATCGACGCTGGCCGGATTGAGCTGCAGCGATGAGCTGTAGTCGGCGCGCGCCTGCGCCAGTTCCCCAACCGCCTCATGCAGGCGAGCCTGCTGTTCCCACACGAAGCCGCTGAGCGGATCCAGCGCGATGGCACGCGCGAGTTCGGCCGCTGCCAGACGGTACCGGTCGATCGTCGATCCGGCGGCTTCCGCCATTCCAGGCTGCTCGGCCAAGAGAATCGCCGCGGCTGCGACGGCGACAGCGCTGCCGCGGTCGGTCTCCGGCAAGGCGCGGAAACAGGCGCTGGCCCGTTCGGCCTCGCTGGCGCCACCGCTTTCGCGATAGAGATCGAACAGCACACGGCAGAGATAAGGGCTCACCTCGATCGCATCGGGTGCCGCCGAGGCTACATACTGCCGCGCCGCCACGTGCAACGGCCCGCGCGGACTGCCCAGCACCAGACCGAGCGATTGCGATACGGCGTCCAGGACACCCGGTTTCGCGGCCTCCTCCATCGCCATGGCGAGCGTATGGTTCCAAACCACGGATCGGGTCCGGCCCTCCGTCAGAATAGCGCTGTACTGCACGACATCGCCTTCGGGCCGGGCAATACCGGTCAGCATGTAATCGCTGGTGGGTTGGCCGTCCCCCTCCCCGCCGGACTCTCCACCCGCGCTGTAGCTTGCATCGATATTGCCGAACTGTTCGAGATCGGTGACCAGCTCGATGGCAAGACCCGCCACCTGGGCCGGCGAAACGTCTGATGTGGCCAGGTCCTGGAATTCGACAACCGTGACCGTAGGGCGTTGCAAGATCCCGGTAACGCGTGCCGCATCGCGCCACCAGACGCCCAGCGCGTATGCGGCCATTGCGCCGCCCAAGACAGCGGCGGCCAGTGCCAGCCACCAGGCGCTCTTGCGCGAACCACCGCTCTCTCGCTCCTGCACCACGGGCTCACTCGGCTCGGCAACCGGTCCGCCAGGATCGGGCACCGCCGTGAACTCTGGGATATAGCGACCCACTGGCAGATGAATCTGCATCACGTCGCCGGCGCCCGGACCGCGATAATAGTCATCCAGCAGGGCGCGCAACCGGCGCGCCTGGACCCGCACGATGGGATCGGCCTGGGGGTCAAAATCCGGCGGACGGCCAAAGACGTCGACAGCGATGGAATAAGCCTTGATGGCCTGCTCGTTACCATCGAGCGTCCGCTGTACGATATAGGCCAGGAACCGGCCAAGCTGCGGAGAGCGCGCAATTTCCGGCCACGCGAGCAGGCGCTCGAGTGCAGTCAGGATCGCTTCGCTCTGCGGCGTAGGATCGGTCAACCGCACCTCCCGGAAGATCGGGATTGTGACGATTTACATGTAAAACGCAAGACCGTGTTACATCGACTTTACCTAAGTTTGCCTATTTCGCGGCCCGTGATTGCATCATACGGCCGCCGTCGGCATTAGTTTCCGACGCTGCTTCGAGCCGGTTAGGCCCCGACCGAAGTCAATTTGACCACCTAGTTTCGAACAGTATCGCCTGTCGGTCCCGACCGGGATGAAGGCGCGTGTTTCCTTATCGCATTGTCGCGCTGGCGGGCGGGACAACGGGGTGTGCATTGAACGACGACATTGACGGCATGCCATATCTGGCGCTGGTGGACGATGACCAGCATTCAGCGCATCTGCTGACGCGGATGCTGCTCGCCCATGGCTCGCCTCGGGTCCAATGCTATGGCTGCGCCGCTGATGGCCGGCGGGTATTGGGCGAGCTTCTCGCCAATCCGGCCGGCAACTGGCCCGGCCTCCTTATCGTCGATCTCAAGGCCCATAGCGGCGCCAACCTGGAATTCGTCTCCTCCATCCGCGCGCTTGCCGGCCAGACCGGTGTGCCGGTGGTGGTAATGGCACCGCCGCTCGACCGCAGGGATCGCGAGGCCCTGCACGAGGCCGGCGCATCCGGGGTGTTTTTCCGCCATGCCGACCGCGACGCCTATCGGCGCGAGGCGGCTGGCATTGTCAGTTTCTGGGCGCGCAGTCAGCGCCTGGATGCAGTTGGCATGTAACTCCTGCGTCCACAGGTTACATGCCTCGGCCGGACGGGGCGCTGCATGACGGTTTTCGAACCGTTCCTGCATTCCCAAGCGTCCCTCCGGCCACTTCATTCCTCTTCGGCCGCTGCAGAGCGGCTGGAGAGGGCGTCGGCCCTACTCCAAGGGGGCTGGCGCGTGGGCGCGGTCGCGACACCTCCCGGTCGCGTCCGCACGGGGGGAGAAGCATTTTCGGCAGCGCGCTCGTCCCTCAGCGCCGCGGCCGAGGACTAACGCTTCTCCCCGCGGCCCGCTGCGGGAATGACCCTTTCGCCTTCCGCCTCATCGCCACGAATGACATTGTGGGCCAGGGCCCGCAGCGCTGCCAGCACGACGACGGCGAGCAGCGCCACGCCCAGTGCGACGAGATAGTAGCCCAGCGCTGTCGCGACCCCGACCGCCCCTGCCAGCCACATGCCAGCGCCCGTGGTCAGTCCCTGTACGGTGTTTCCGCTTTTGAAGATCGCACCGGCTCCCAGGAACGCGATCCCGGCCGTCACGGCCTCCACCGCACGAATGGGGTCCGCCTTGGAGCCGTCGGCACCCGGCTCGATCGTGTGGAAAATCTCGAAGGCGAGAATGGTGAACAGGGCCGCGGCGACCGCTACCAGAATATGGGTACGCAACCCCGCCTCGGCGGTGTTCCATTCCCGCTCGAAGCCAATCATCGCGCCCAGTACTGCCGCGATCAGCAGGCGGATGGCGATGATGTGCTGGGGCAGATAGGTCTGGACGAAACCAAATTCGTTGCCGACATCCATGGGAGAGTTCCGGAGTTGTGACGCTAGCGTGACAACCCTGACAATCCGCCTTGGTTCCAGTTCTGGCCAGGCGTCCCGCCTCCGCGTCACACCGTCTTGAGCCAGCCGCCATCGACGAAATAGGTGCTGCCAGTCGAGTAGCTGGCTTTGTCCGAGCACATGAAGACGAAGAAATTCGCAAGCTCCTCCGGCGTGGCGAAGCGTTTCATGCCGCCGGCCTCATTGGCGACACCCTGCAGATGGGCCTCCCAGCCGTCCTCGCCGGCAATCTGTTTGGCCGTCTTGATCCAGTCGGGCGTCAGCACCAGGCCCGGATTGACGGTGTTGACGCGGATATTGTCGCCGACGACCTCGTTGGCGAGCGTCTTGGAGAACATCATCAGCGCCGCCTTGGTGGTGTTGTAGATCGGCTCGTACCACAGCGGCTGCACCGCACAGATCGAGGCATTGTGCAGCACCACGCCGCCACCGCGCCGCTTCATCGTGGGCACGAGGCCCCGCGCCAGCCGCACCGCGGCCATCACATGCAGATCCCAGTAATACTGCCACTTGGCGTCGTCGGCCTCGGCGATGGTCTCGTTGGAGCCGGTCCCGGCATTGTTGATGAGAATGTCGGCACCACCGAAGGCCTTGACCGTGCCCTTGACGACCGCATCGCAGCCTGGGGCCGTGGCAACGTCGGCCGCGATGGCCGTGGCGATGATGCCGAACTTGTCAGCAATGCGCGCCGCCGCGTCCTCGCCCCGCTCCTTGTTGCGGCCGACCAGCACCAGATTGACGCCCTCGGCCGCCAACCCTTCCGCTACCGCCAAGCCAATGCCCACCGTGCCGCCGGTGATGACGGCGACCTTGTCGCGCAGGTTCAAGTCCATGTCGTTCCCCTCGCCCGCAGGCTAATTTGCCACCCTGATCTGCAGCTTCACATCCGTCGCCCTTGCCTCCACGGCCCGATCGAACGCTGCCTTGGAGTCCTCGAACGCGAAGGTTTCCGAGATCAGTGGCTTGAGATCCACCTTGCCCGATGCAATCAGCGCGATGGCGCGGTCATACTGGTGCGCATAGCGGAACACGCTCTCTATCCGCAGCTCCTTGACCGAGGCGCTGGCGATATCGACCGCCACCGGCTCGACCGGCAGGCCGACAATGACGATGGCGCCGCCCGGGCGCGGCAGGTCCATGATGGTCTTCCAGGCATGCGGGGAGCCCGAGCATTCGAACACCACGTCGACACCCCAGTCGTCGGTCAGCCGTTTCACCTCGTCGACGATGCTCTTGTCGCGAATATTGACCGGGATGATGCCCTGATATTGCGCGGCGATGTCCAGCTTGGGCTGCGCCAGGTCGGCGACGATGACCCGCGCGCAGCCGCCCGCCAGCGCGGCCAGCGCCACCATGGTGCCGATGGGCCCGGCGCCGAGCACCAGGGCGGTGTCGCCGGGCACGATTTTCGCCTTGCTGGCCGCCTGCATGCCGACGGCGAACGGCTCCACCATCGCGCCTTCGGCAAAGCTTACATGGTCAGGCAGCTTGAAGGTGTAATTGGCTGGGTGCACCACTTCTGACGTCAGCACGCCATGGACCGGCGGCGTCGCCCAGAAGGCGACCGCCGGATCGACATTGTACATGCCCAGCCGGCTGGCGCGCGAATTGGGGTCGGGGATTCCCGGCTCCATGCAGACGCGGTCGCCGACCTTGAGATGGGTCACGCCGGCGCCGACCTCGGTGATCGTTCCCGCGGCCTCGTGGCCCAGCACCATGGGCGCGTTGACCACGAAGGGTCCGATCCTGCCATGGGTGTAATAGTGGACGTCCGAGCCGCACACGCCCACGGTGTGGATGGCAATCTTGACCATTCCCGGCCCCGTTTCCAGCGGCAGGTCAATGTCACGCATAGCCAGCTCATGCTGGCGCTCGAGGACAAGGGCGCGAACTTTGGTCATGTCATGTTTCCGGTGTTCAGTAGGTGGCGCACATTTCTAGACCACAAGGCTGGCGGCGCGAAGGCCGGAACCGGCGATTTGGTACGACTTGAACCACTTTGGCACGGTCGCGAAACCCTGCTGGTAACCAGTCCGCAATGCCGCCTGAGCTATGATCGATTTGCGCAAGGCATAAAAAACGGTCACCTGATGCAGTCCAAGAGCTCGACACTCGAACGTTGGCAGTTCTCTGCCGCCGTTCTGCTGCCCGTCGTCTTGGCCCTGGGCATAACCGCCGCCGGTGTACTCGGCTTCGTCTTCTGGTCTACTGCCAGCATCGACGAGCGCGCGCTTGAGCGACAAACAACCATGTTCGAGCATGTCATCGAGGCCCGTCGCGCCCAACTGGAGCACGAGCTGGCCAGTGTCGCGGCGCGCGACGACACGGTGGTCAACACCAGGCTGATGTTCAACTTCAACTGGGTCGACCGCAATATCGGCCAGTGGATGTACCAGTTCTTCGGGCACAACCGGGTCGTCATTCTCGACGCCATCGCCCAGCCGCTCTACATGATGGAGGACGGCGTCTCGGTCGAGCCACACAACTACCGGCGCATCGCCAGTCCGGTGCAAGAGCTGGTCAACCGCGTGCGCGCGCAGGCCCCCGGACGCAGCTTTCCGGGCGCCGTGGCTGCACCGGCTTCGGTGTCCGACTTCGCCGTGGTCGAAGGCATGCCCGCGATCATCAGCGTGATGACCATCGTGTCCGATACCGGCGCCATCCTGCAGGCTGCCGGGTCCGAGCCCCTGATCGCCGCGGTGCAGTTCCTCGACGGCAACACCGCCAACCAGTTCAACAGCGAATACCTGTTCGAGGACGGCAACTTCAGCCTGGTCCGCGTCGATGCGTCGGACCGCGCCACCCAGTCCATCCTCAACAGTGCCGGACGCTTCGTGGCTTTCTTCGACTGGGAACGCGACCGCCCGGGCCTGATGATGCTGCGCCAGACCGGCCCGGTCCTCGCTGTCGCCTTTGCCGTGGCCGCTATCCTGGTCTTCCTGCTGCTGCGCCAGCTGCGCCGCTCGTCGACCGCGCTGGAAGTCGGCCGCCGCAATGCCGAATACCAGGCCGCCCATGACCGCCTGACCGGTCTGCCCAACCGCATGAGCTTCGACGTCCACCTGGCCCGGGTGCTGACGGACCGCCAGGGCATGGGGGCTCAGCTCTCATTGCTGATGCTGGACCTCGACCGGTTCAAGCAGGTCAACGACACGCTCGGGCATCAGGCTGGCGACGAACTGATCTGCGCGGTTGGCCAACGCATCCGCGACGTGGTCGGTCCCGGCGTGATGATCGCACGCCTGGGTGGCGATGAATTCGGCATCCTTATGGTCTCGCGGGACGTGGCGCCGGATGTGAACCGCCTGGCGGCTGGCATCATCGAATCCATCGGCCGGGCCTTCGACCTCAACCATTTCAAGGCCCATGTCGGGGTCAGCATCGGCATCGTCAACGCCACCGGCGGCAATACCGAGCCACGTGAACTGGTGCGCAAGGCCGATATCGCTCTCTATGAGGCCAAGGCCGGCGGCCGCAACCGCGCCATTGTCTATGAAGAGCACATGAACGAGCTGCTGCAACTGCAGCACACGATCGAGGGCGAGCTGCGCGAAGCGCTGCAGCGCGACGACCAGTTGGCCGTGGCCTTTCAGCCCCTGATCGACCAGCGCACCCGCAAGGTCATCGGTGCCGAGGCCCTGGCCCGCTGGAACCATCCCAAATACGGTCAGATCTCACCCGCCCGCTTCATACCCGTGGCCGAGACTACCGGCCTGATCGAGGCGCTGGGCGAGTTCGTGCTGCGCCGCGCCTGCACGCTGGGTGCCAGCGCCCACGGCCGCACCATCGCCGTCAACATCTCGCCCACCCAACTGCGCAACCCGCATTTTTCGGTGCAGGTCTTTGACATCCTGCGCGAAACCGGCATGCGGCCGCTGGACCTGGAGCTCGAGATCACCGAATCCATCTTGCTCGACGACGAGCATGTTTCGGCGCAAAACCTGCGCACCTTCCGCGCCGCGGGCATTCACATCGCGCTGGACGATTTCGGCACCGGCTACTCCTCGCTGAGCTACCTCAAGCGCTATCCGGTGGACCGCATCAAGATCGACCGCTCCTTCGTCATGCAGCTGTCAGAAGGCCACGTGTCGGTCGCCATCACTCAGGCCATCGTCACCCTGGCACACGCCATGGATATCGAAGTGACCGCCGAGGGCGTCGAGACCGAGGCCCAGGCCACCATCCTGGGCCGGCTCGGCTGCAACATCCTGCAAGGCTTCCTGTTCTCCGGCGGCGTCTCCGACGACCGCATCACCACCATCTTCGCCGACAAGGTCAATAGCCCCGAACGCCGACGCCGCACCAAGGCGGCGTGAACTTCGGCGGCCGGCTCCCTCAGGTCACTGCCGCCAGCACAGCGCCCAGCCGCCTCTCCCGTTGCAACAGACCCGTCCGGCCTTTGCCGGCGACCTCCCACATCTGCTTGAGCTTGCCATCGTCGAACAGCTTGAACAGGCATGGCGCAATATAGGACTTGCGCGAAATGGCCGGCGTGTTGCGGAGCACGTCGGCGACCTCGCGCGCCACCTGGGCCATCTGCCGGCGGCGCGCCGTATCCGACTTGCCAACCTCCAGCTGCGCCAGCGCCTCGGCCGCCAGGGCACTGGCATGGAGGGTGCGGAAATCCTTGGCCGAAATCTCGGTGCCCGCCAGTTCCCGCAGATAGGCGTTGATCGCCCCGGTCTTGATCGGACGCACCTTGCCGGTCTCATCGCGCCACACCAGCAGCCGCTTGCCCGGCAAGGTCAGGATGCGCCTGACAGCATCGGCCAGCCGCGGGTCCGTGAGTGAATATTCCGCCCGCTTGCCGCCCTTGGCGTCGAAGGTCATGCAGACTTCGTCGCCATTGACCCGCATGTCGCGGGAAAAGAGCGTACCGGCGCCACGCGTTCCGCTGGTTTCGAGGTATTTCTCCCGTCCCACGCGCATGGCGGTCCTGTCGATCAGGGCGACGGCAATGGCCAGAGCCAGCTCCTTGCTCCCGGTTTCAGCGCCGAGAGCCGCGGCCACGCCGCGTCGCAGGCGCGGCAAAACCGCGGTCAGCGAGGCCAGGCGCCTGTGCTTTTTGCCTTCGCGCCGAAGCTCCCATTCGGGATGATAGATATACTGGTCGCGCCCCGCGTCATCGACGCCTAGCGCCTGAATATGGGCCCTGGGATTGGGGGCGATGCGCACATCACGCCATGCCGGAGGAATGCCCAGCGAACTGATGCGATCGCGCGTCGCCACGTCTGAAATCAGCGCACCACTGGTATCCCGATAGCAAAATCCCCTGCCGCGGCGCTGGCGCGTCAAGGTCAGCTCTTCTCGCGCCGTCCGCACTAGTCGCATGGTCAGTTCGGGTTCGACTGCGTCAGCGTGTAGACCATATAAATAATGGCAAAGAGCACAACGACGCCGATTAACGACGTTATCAGCACGCGGGCATTCATCTTGCGCGGGCTCGCTCCCCGGACTTCGGTCGTGGTCTTGTCGGGGTCATAGGTCTTCATGACGCTCTCCTTCTAGTGCAGATGCAACGGTGCGCAGGCCGCGCCGGTTCCGCGACATCGCGACGCCGGCCCTTGACGCCGCCTTCGCCGAAGCTGACGTTCGGCCATGACCAGCACCCAGGATTACCCGATGACCTCTGCCGCCACCCTCACCCGCATGATCATGGCCGGACAGGGCAAGGCGCCAGCTGACCTCGTCATCAAAAATGTGCGGTTGCTCGACGTCATCACCGGCGCGGTGGCCGAAACCGATATCGCCGTTGTCGGCGACCGAATCGTGGGCACCCATGCCATCTATGAGGGCAAGACGGTTATCGACGGCGGCGGGCGCTATGCCGTCCCCGGCTTCATCGATACGCATCTGCACATTGAGTCTTCACTCGTCACCCCGCTCGAATTCGATCGCTGCGTGTTGCCGCATGGCGTCACCACGGTCATCTGCGATCCACATGAGATCGCCAACGTCCTGGGTGCAGAAGGCATCCGATATTTCCTCGACTGCGCCGAGCAGACAGTGATGGATATCAGGGTGAACTTGTCGTCCTGCGTCCCAGCCACTGGCTTCGAGACCTCGGGCGCCGCGCTCGAAATCGCCGATCTCGAGCCATTCCGGAGCCATCCCAAGGTCATCGGCCTCGCCGAGATGATGAACTTTCCCGGCGTTCTCAATGCCGATCCTGGCATCATCGCCAAGCTCGCCGCCTTCCAGGGCGGCCATATCGATGGCCATGCGCCATTGCTGCGCGGCACAGCGCTTAACGGCTACCTCGCCGCCGCCATCCGCACCGATCACGAAGCGACAACTGCCGCCGAAGCGCGCGAGAAACTGAGCAAGGGCATGGCCATCCTCATTCGGGAGGGTTCAGTGTCCAAGGATCTCAAGGCGCTCGCCGAGGTGCTGGACGAAGACACCTCGAGCTTCGTCGCGCTCTGCACCGATGACCGCAACCCGCTCGATATCGCCGAGGAAGGGCACCTCGACAGCTCCATCCGTCGGCTGATCGCCATGGGCCGCCCCTTGCACCACGTCTATCGTGCCGCCAGTCACTCGGCTGCCCGCATCTTCGGCCTGCGCGACCGCGGCCTGCTGGCACCCGGCTGGCGCGCCGATGTCGCCCTGCTCGATAGTCTCCAAGACTGCCGCGTCTCCGATGTCATCACCGGCGGCCGGCTGGTCGTCCCCGAGCTGTTCGCGGCGCGCAAACCCGTCGAATTGGTCGGCCTGGCCTCGATGAAGGCCAAACCCGTTTCGCCCGACGACTTCATTACCCAGCCCAAACCTGGCCGCAACAGCACACCGGTCATCGGCGTCAAACCGGGCCTGATCCTGACCTTCCGGGACGAGGCAACGCTTGAAGTCACGGAAGGCGGCCTGCAGCCCGATCTCACCGCCGACGTGCTCAAGGTCGCCGTCATCGAGCGGCATGGCAAGAACGGCAATATTGGCCGCGGGTTCGTACGCGGCTTCGGCCTCAAGCGCGGCGCCATCGCTTCCTCGGTGGGTCACGACAGCCATAATATCACTGTCATCGGCGCAACCGACGAAGACATGGCGGCAGCGGTCAACCGGCTGATCGATTTGCGTGGGGGGTTCGTCGTCGCCGAAGGCGGTCAGGTGAGGGCCGAGTTGGCATTGCCGATTGCCGGCCTGATGAGCCCCAAATCGTTCGAGGAGGTGGCACACGACCTGCACCACCTGCGCGAAGCGGCCCATGCGCTCGATTGCGTCTTGCCCGAGCCCTTCCTGCAGGTCGCCTTTCTGGCGCTGCCTGTTATCCCGCACCTCAAGATGACCGATCGCGGCCTGTTCGATGTCGATAAATTCGATTTCGTCGATTGATCGGGAAGGCTTCATGGCATGAGCCTCGCGTCGCTCGCCCTCGCTCGCTTCTACGGCCTGCCGCCGCGCCTTTATGGCTCCACCCGCAGGCGCGACATCGCCCTGCCAATGGACGATGGCGTGACGCTGATGACCGACGTCTATGCGCCCCGCGCCAAGGGCCCCCACCCGACCATCCTGATGCGCCTGCCCTATGGGCGCAGTGGCTTCGGCACCGTCGCCGAGTGCTATGCCGAGCGCGGCTTTCATGTGGTGCTGCAGGCCTGCCGCGGCACCGAGAAATCCGGCGGCGAGTTCGCGCCCCTGGTCAACGAACGGGCCGATGGCCTGACCACCCTGCGCTGGATCGAGACCCAGGACTGGTATGACGGTCGCCTCGGCCTCTCCGGCCCGTCCTATCTCGGCTATGCGCAATGGGCGATCTGCGACGAGTTGCCTGAAATTTCGGCCATGGCCACCAAGGTCACGTCAGCCGAATTCCAGTCCGTAGTCTTTCCCTCCGGCGCCTTCCATCTCGGCCTGTGGCTGAGCTGGCTGCAGGTGATCGAGGGGCTGCGCGGCAATCCGCTGAAGATGAGCGGCACGATGTTCTCAGGCGGCGTCGAGAAACGCACCGCCAAGGCCGCCATGACGCTGCCCCTGCTGCATGCCGACAATGCCGCCGTCGGCCATGACGTGCCGTTCTGGCAAAGCTGGTTCGAAAGCGCCATCGGCAACGACGATTTCTGGAAGGCCATCGACCACCGCCACCGGTTGGGACCGAAGACACCGCCCAACCACTTCATATCCGGCTGGCACGATTTCATGCTCGACCAACTGCTGCGCGATTACCAGTCGCTGGTCGCATCAGGGCATACGCCTTACCTGACGGTCGGTCCCTGGACCCACATCGCCAATGACCTGCAAGCCGAAAGCATGCGCGCAACGCTCATCTGGATGCGCGCCAAGCTGCTCGGCGATCCCACCGGACTGCGTGACAAACCCGTGCGCATCCACATTTCCGGGCGGAACGAATGGCGCGAATACGACCGCTATCCGCCCGGTCCGCCAGTAATGCAAAGCTGGTTCATCCAGCCCGGTGGCAGCCTGGCGCAGACGGTCGCCCCGGAACCCGGCTCGGACCATTATCGCTACGACCCCGCGAACCCGACTCCCAATATCGGTGGCAACATGTTCGCCTTCACCGGGGCCGGTCCGGTCGACAACGCGCCCCGCGAAAGCCGCGCCGACGTGCTGTGCTACACGTCCGAACCCCTCGCCGCCGACCTGACCATCATCGGCCAGACCAAGGTGACGCTCTACGCCCATGCCAGCGTGCCGCATGTCGATTTCTTCCTGCGGCTCTGCGATGTCGGGCCGAGCGGCGTGTCTATCAACATCTGTGATGGCCTCATCCGCGTGACCCCCGCCACGCCAAGCGAGCCGGACGGCAACTGGAAGCTGGAATTTACTCTGCATGCCGCGGCACACAGCTTTCGCGCGGGACACAGGTTGCGCTTGCAGGTGTCATCCGGAGCGCATCCGAGATACGCGCGGAATCTGGGGACCGATGAGCCGGTCGGGACAGCGACTACGATGGTGGTCAATGACGTGGAGATTTTCCACGAGGGCACGGGATTGGCGCTGGCGACTTACGAGATCTAACCACACACTCGATCGCCACCCTCGGGCTTGACCCGCGGGCTCTATACTTGCTGCGCGCGGTAAGTGCAGGCCCCTCGGGTCAGGCCCGAGGGTGACGGCCGGTGGGTGCGCCCTGACCTTGCGGAGCGCGCTGACCTAACGGGAGGACGGGTATCCCTACCTCCCCTCCCTGGCCTTCACCTTCCGCCGCGCCGCATGCAGCAATGGTTCGGTATAGCCGCTCGGCTGGTCGGCGCCGTGCAGCGCCAGGTCGAGCGCCGCCTGGAAGGCGACCGACTGGAAGTTCTCGGCCATCGGCCGATAGAGCGGGTCGCCTGCATTCTGTGCATCGACCACTGACGCCATGCGCTCGAAGGTGGACGTAACCTCGTCCCTCGAAACCAGGCCATGCCGCAGCCAGTTGGCCACGGCCTGTGAGGAAATCCGGCAGGTGGCGCGATCCTCCATCAGCCCGACATTGTTGATATCGGGCACCTTGGAACAGCCCACCCCCTGCTGCACCCAGCGCACCACATAGCCGAGAATGCCCTGGGCATTGTTCTCCAGCTCGCGAGTGATCTCCTCGCGGCTAAGCGAGAACGGCGCCTGCACTGGCATCGAGAACAACTCGCCGAGCCCAGGCACCGCCTGGTTGTGCCGTCGGCGTTGCGCCTCGAACACGTCGACTTGGTGGTAGTGGACCGCATGCAAAGTCGCCGCCGTCGGGCTCGGGACCCAGGCTGTATTGGCGCCGGCATTGGGGTGAGCCGCCTTGCTGGCCATCATCGCGGCCATGTCGTCAGGCCGGGCCCACATGCCCTTGCCGATCTGCGCCCGGCCGCTGAGGCCGCAGGCGAGGCCGATCAGCACGTTGCGGTCTTCGTAGGACGCAAGCCAGCGCTCGGACTTGATCTCGTCCTTGCGCAGCACCGCGCCTGCTTCCATCGAGGTGTGAATCTCATCGCCAGTGCGGTCGAGGAAGCCGGTATTGATGAAGAACACGCGTTGGCGCGCCTCGTAGATGGCCGCCTTGAGGTTGGCCGAGGTGCGGCGCTCCTCATCCATAATGCCGATCTTGATGGTGTTGGGCGCCAGGCCCAGCACCTGCTCCACCGACGCAAAGATCGCGCAGGCAAAGGCCACTTCCTCGGGGCCATGCATCTTGGGCTTGACGACATAGATGGCGCCGGTGGTGCTGTTGACTTTGTCCTGCATGGCGCAGAGCGCAGTCACCGCAGCATCCATCAGCCCCTCGCCAATGGGCTTGCCGTTCCACAGCACGGCATCCGTGGTCATCAGGTGCCCGACATTGCGCACCAGCAGCAGCGAGCGGCCCTTGAGCACCAGCGGCTGGCCGTTGGCATCCTTGTAGGTCCGGTCGTCATTGAGCTTGCGCGTGACCGTCTTGCCGCCCTTGTCGAACGTATCCTCCAGCGAGCCGTTCATCAGGCCCAGCCAGTTGCGATAGACGCCGACCTTGTCCTCGGCATCGACGGCCGCGACAGAGTCCTCGCAATCCTGGATCGTGGTCAGCGCCGCTTCGACGATGACATCGCTGAGGCCCGCTTTGTGGGTTCCGCCGATGACGCTGCCCGGCTCGATGACGAGGATCACATGCAGGCCGTGATGGCGCAGCACGATCTCGCCACTCGCTTCGGTGCCGCCATAGCCGACAAAGGCACCGGGATCGCGCAGACCGGTGCGGCCGGCCGGAGTGTCCACTTCGAGATGGCGCACCTCGCCATCCTTGATCACGTGATAGCCGGTGACATCGCGATGGCTGCCTGCGGCCAAAGGCAAGAAATCATCAAGAAATCTTGCGGCATGCTCCACCACTGCTGCGCCACGCGCCGGATTATAGCCCTTGCCCGGCGCCAGCTCGCCTTCGCGGCTGATGACGTCGGTGCCATAGAGCGCGTCGTACAGGCTGCCCCAGCGGGCATTGGCAGCGTTGAGCGCATAGCGGGCATTGGAGACAGGAACGACCAGTTGCGGCCCGCACAACGCCGTGATTTCAGGATCTAAACCACTGGTCTCAATGGTGAAATCGTCAGGCTCGGGAACGAGGTAGCCGATATCCCGGAGGAAAAACTCATAGCCCTGCGCATTGTTGGTGACCGGGCCATATTTGCGATGCCAGTCATCGATACCAGCCTGCAATTCGTCGCGCCGCGCCAGCAGCCGCGCATTGGTTGGCGCGTGCTCGGCAACCAGAGCCGCAAAGCCATTCCAGAACTGCTCGGCCGATACGGTCGTCCCAGGCAGCGCTTCCTTCTCCACGAAATCGACCAGCAGCGGATGGACCGAAAGGCCGGACTTCGTGAGGTACGCGCTCATTATTGCTTCCTTTTCGTGCAGACTGACGAGACTTAAGTCATGCACCTCAGGCTGCCAACCCGCCTAAAGTAGACTTCGCCCTTGCGCCAGCCACATAGACCTCTGCTATCGCACGGTCGTCGCCCAGCGTCTGCAGCACGAACAATTCCTCCGCCAGCGACGTCACCGTGGCCATGCGCAGCGCCATTGCCGGCGTGGCAGCGGCATCGAGCACCACCAGATCTGCGGCATTGCCGGGCGCGATGGCGCCGATACTGCCTTCCAGCGACAGCGCCCGGGCATTGCCCAGCGTCATCATGTAGAACGAGTTCAAAGGGGTCAGCCGCTGCCCGCGCAGCTGCAATACCTTATAGCCCTCGGCCATGGTCTCGAGCATGCCATAACTGGTACCGCCACCGATATCGGTGGCGACCCCGATGCGCACACCGGCCTGCATCAGCCGATCGCGATCGAACAGGCCCGAACCGAGGAACAGGTTGGACGTGGGGCAGAACACCGCGACCGATCCCGTCTCCGCCAGCACATGCGCCTCGCGGTGGTTGAGATGGATGCAATGACCTAGCAGCGTCTTCTGGCCCAGTAGGCCATAATCTTCGTAGATCCCGGTATAGTCCGGCGAATCCGGATAGAGCGCCATCGAGTTAGTGATCTCGACGGTGTTCTCGCTGAGATGCGTCTGCACGTAGCAATCAGGGTATTCGGCCACCAGCGCACGCGACGCTTGCAGCTGCGCCGGAGTGGAGGTGATGGCGAAGCGCGGCGAGATGGCATAGAGCGCGCGCCCCCGGCCATGCCAGCGTTCGATCAGCGTCTTGCTATCATCGTAGCTGGACTGAGCGGTGTCGCACAAAGCCTCGGGGGCATTGCGATCCATCATCACCTTGCCGCCGATCATGAGCATGTTGCGCTTTTCGGCCTCGCCGAAATAGGCATCGACCGAACTCGGATGGCTGGAGCAATAGGCGACGGCCGTGGTCGTGCCGTTGCGGATCAGCTCGTCATAAAAGGCCGCGGCAATGGCGCCGGCATGGCCCTGCTGGCTGAACTTCTGCTCCTCCACGAAGGTATAGGTATTGAGCCATTCCAGCAGCGAGCCGGCATAGGAGGCAATGATCTGGCTCTGCACATAATGCAGGTGCGTATCGATGAAGCCGGGCAGGATCAGATGCGGGCGATGGTCGATCACCTCCGCGTCAGCGGCAGGCACGTAATCGCCCACGGCAACGATCTTGCCGTCCTCGATCGTAATGGCGCCGTCCTCGAGATAGCGGTAGCTCGCCGTGTCATCGGGCCCCCCAGGCTCGCTGACAAAGGTCAGCACGCGGCCGCGCAGAATGGTTCGGCTCATTGCCCGGAACCCTCGCGGAACCATTCGACGATCAAGGCCCGCTCTTGCTCGGTCATCTCGCTCAAGTTCCCCGGGGGCATGGCATGGGCATAGCCGGCCTGCATGGCAATGTCCCGGGCGTGGTTGGCGACGGCGATGTCATTGTCGAGGATCACGTTCTTGGGCGCCTCATAGATACCCGGCCAGGCCGGCTCCGCCGTGTGGCACATGGCGCAACGCGTCTGTACGGTCAAGCTGGCAGCATTGAAATGGCTTGCTGCCAGAAACGGTTCGGCCGCCCGAGACGCCACCTCCTCTCCAGCAGAGCCCAGCTGTTTTGGCGCCGTCGACAGCCATGCAATGACAATGAACAGGACCACGGCAACGAGCCAGGTCCAGTGCGGATTGCCCTTTCTGGCGTGGCGCGTGTTGAAATAGTGCCTGATCACGACGCCGACGAGAAAGATCAGCGAGGCGATTATCCAGTTCCACTGCGTGGCGAAGGCCAGCGGGTAGTGAGACGACAGCATGAAGAAGATGACGGGGAGCGTCAGGTAGTTGTTATGCAGGCTCCGCTGCTTGGCGATTTTGCCGTACTTGGCATCAGGCACCCTGCCGGCCTTGAGATCGCCCACCACGATCTTCTGGTTGGGGATGATGATCATCGCCACATTCGCCGCCATGATGGTCGCCGTGAAGGCGCCCATATGGAGCATCGCGGCGCGGCCGGTGAAGAGCTGCGTATAGCCCCAACTCATGGCCACCAGGATCGCGAACAGCACCAGCATCAAGCCTGACGTGGAATTGCCGATGGGCGACTTGCAGAGGCTGTCATAGAGCACCCAGCCCAGCACGATCGACGCCAGCGACAAACTGATGGCCTGCCAGGCCGGCACGTCGAGCACGTTGCGATCGATGAGATAGATGTCGGCGCCGACATAATAGACCAGCGCCATCAGCACCAGGCCGGAGAACCAGGTCCAGTAGCTCTCCCATTTGAACCAGGTCAGGTGCTCGGGCAGGAATTCGGGCGCCACCAGGTATTTCTGGATGTGGTAGAAGCCGCCCCCATGCACCTGCCACTCCTCGCCATGCGCCAGTGGCGGCAGGCTGGGTGTCTTGCGCAGGCCCAGGTCGAGCGCGATGAAATAGAAGGACGAGCCGATCCAGGCGATGGCCGTGATGACATGCAGCCAGCGCACGGCAAACATCAGCCATTCATAGGCAATCACGTAATCGGGCATGCTTTCGTCCTCAACCGCCGGGGCCTTTCCCTTCCCCCTAGCGGGAGAGGTGGATCGGCCGATAGGCCGAGACGGGTGAGGGGGTGGGCACAATGCCTCGGCCGTTTGCGCCTTCCCCTCATCCGCCCTTCGGGCACCTTCTCCCGCAAGGGGAGAAGGGCACCACCCCAGCCCTGGTGGCAAAGAAGGGCGGGCCGAGGCCCGCCCCTCCGCTATTCAGACCAGCCGATCAAGCCGGCGGGTTCACGCCTTCGACATACCAATCCATGCTCAGCAGTTCGCCATCGGTCATGGTCACGCCGGCAGCGACGCGCTCGGCGCCGGTATGGTCGTTGATCGGGCCGGTGAAGATGTGGAACGAGCCATCGGCCTGGCCGTTCTTGATCGCTTCGGCGGCGGCGACGATGTCGGCAGGGATGGACTTGTTATACGGCCCGATCTGCACTTCGCCTTCCTTGATGCCCGGCCAGCGGTCGCCCGACGTCCAGGTGCCGTCGATCACCGCCTGCGCGGCTTCGACATAATGCGGACCCCAATGGTCGATGATCGAGGTGAGCTGGGCGTTGGGCGCAAAGGCGCTCATGTCAGCGCCCTGGCCGAAACCACCGACAATGCCGCGTTCCTCGGCAACCTGCAGGGCGGCCGGACCGTCCGTATGCTGGGCGATCACGTC
>JAKFDU010000101.1:0-53941 GCA_036675975.1 Devosia sp.
CAAACAGGCGGCGCAAGCCGTCGGGGCGAAAGCCGCTTCGCATCGTGAACCCCCGGGGCGCCCTTGCGCCTCCGGGCGCACTTGCGCAGGCAGCGTTGCTGGGCGGCGTCTGCGGTCGCCTTGAAACCGCCTGCGAGCCGGTGCATTACCCCTCCGAACAGTCCCGGAGGTCCGCATGCGTCTCGCCACCGCCCTCGCCATCGCGCTGCTGGCCAGCACGCCCGCCCTGGCGCTGACCGTCACCGCCCGCGTCTCGGGCGGCAATATCGCCGTCCATTCCGGCCCGCATGACAGCACCCCCATCGTCGGCCGCCTCGCCGACGGCACCGAAATCCCCATCGACGCCTGCACCCAGGTCGATTCGGACTCGCGTTACGGCACGCTGGGCGATGCCGGCTACCCGCTCTGGGGCAATTCAGCCACCCAATGGTGCCGCATTCCCGGCACAGGCTGGGTCCAGCGCAACTGGATCGTCGGCCGCGGCCTCGTCAACGTCACCCCGCCCGATTTCGCAGGAGCGGGCTGGTAGGTTGACTGAAGTCTCCTAAGGCGCAAATGTCAGACAATTGCAGCTGGAGGAAGACATGGACCGGATCGCCACCATCGAGGCACTGACGCGCAAGGCGCTGTGGCTCTCCAACTGGATGATCCACCACGCCAACCACATCCGCCCCAACACCGATGGCGTCAAAGTCGGCGGCCACCAGGCCAGCTCCGCCAGCATGGCCGCCATCATGGCCGCCCTCTATTTCGGCGTGCTGAAGCCGGAGGATCGCGTCGCGGTAAAGCCCCACGCCGCCCCGGTGTTCCACGCCATCCAGTACCTCTTCGGCAAGCAGACCCTCGAAAAGCTGGAGAATTTCCGCGCCTTCGGCGGCGCCCAGTCTTATCCCAGCCGCACCAAGGACACCGACGACGTCGACATTTCCACCGGCTCGGTCGGCCTCGGCGTCGCCTTCACCGCCTTCGCCTCGCTGATCCAGGACTATGTCCGCGCCAAATCCTGGGCCCGCAAGGACATCCCCGAAGGCCGCATGGTCGCCCTGGTCGGGGACGCCGAACTCGACGAAGGCAATGTCTACGAATGCCTGCTCGAAGGCTGGAAACACGGCCTGCGCAACACCTGGTGGATCATCGACTATAACAGGCAGAGCCTCGACGGCGTCGTCCGCGAAGGCCTCTACGATCGCATCGAGGCCATCTTTCGCGCCTTCGACTGGAACGTGGTCACCCTCAAATATGGCGCCCTGCAACGCGCCGCCTTCGCCGAACCCGGTGGCGACAAGCTCAAGGCCTGGATCGACGCCGCCCCCAACGCCATCTATTCCGCGCTGATGTTCCGCGGCGGCGCCGCGTGGCGCGAGCGCCTGCTCGACGAGATCGGCGATCAAGGCCAAGTCACCGCGCTTCTGGCCCGCCGTTCCGACGCACAACTCGCCGAACTGATGGCCAATCTCGGCGGCCATTGCACCCCCAGCCTGCTTGAACAGTTCGAGGCCGCCGGCAGCGACAAACCCACAGTCTTCATCGCCTATACGGTCAAAGGCTGGGCCACGCCGCTGGCCGGCCACAAGGACAATCATGCCGGGCAGATGACGGGGGCGCAGATCGAGACCTTGCGCCAATCGATGAACGTCCGCGAAGGCCACGAATGGGACAAATACGAGGGCATGACCGATCCGGCCGCCATCGAGCATTTCCTCACGCAGGTGCCGTTCAACACCACAGCGTCCCGCCGTCACACCTCACCCGCGGTCGCCACTATCGGCCCACAATTCGTCGGCACCGGCGCCACCTCGACCCAGACCGCCTTCGGCAAGATCCTCGACGCCATCGCCAAGACCGACAGCGACCTCGCCCGCCGCATCATCACCACCTCGCCCGACGTGACAGTCTCGACCAATCTCGGCACCTGGGTAAACCGCCGCAACCTCTACGCCGCCAGCGAGATGGTCGACGTCTTCCAGAAAGAATCCATCCCCAGTGCCCAGAAATGGCGCTTTACGCCAGAAGGACAACATCTGGAGCTGGGCATCGCCGAAATGAACCTGTTTCTTGCGCTCGGCGCGGCTGGCCTCAGCCATTCCCTCTTCGGCGAGCGCCTGCTGCCCATCGGCACGCTCTACGACCCGTTCATCTCCCGCGGCCTCGATGCGCTCAACTATGCCTGCTACCAGGACGCCCGCTTCCTGCTTGTCGCCACACCCTCCGGCGTCTCACTGGCCGGCGAAGGTGGCGCACACCAATCCATCGCTTCCCCGCTGATCGGCATGGCGCAGGACGGCCTCGCCAGCTTCGAACCAGCCTTCGCCGACGAACTGTCGGTCATCATGGATTGGGCTTTCGACTACATGCAACGTTCGGGCGATGCGCGCCCCGACCTCGCCGACTGGCCCCGCGATATCACCGGCGGCTCGGTCTACCTGCGACTATCGACCCGCAGTATCGAACAGCCGTCACGCACCATCGACAAGTCTCTGTCCGACGGCATCATCCGCGGCGCCTATTGGCTGAAGCCGCCCACACCACAATGCGAAGTCGTCATTGCCTACCAGGGCGTCCTCGCCAGTGAAGCCATCGCCGCTGCGGCCGCCATCGGTGGCGATCGCCGCAACGTCGCGGTCCTTGCCGTCACCTCCGCCGATCGCCTCAACGCCGGCTGGCACGCCGCCCAGCGTGCCCGCCTGCATGGGGACAACGATGCCCGCAGTCATATTGAGGTTCTGCTGGCGGATATTCCCTACCGAGCCGGCCTCGTCACAGCAATCGACGCCCATCCGGCAACGCTCGGTTGGCTCGGCAGCGTTCTCGGTCACCGCAGCATCACTCTCGGCGTCGAGCACTTCGGCCAGACGGGCACGGTCGACGATCTTTATGCCCATTTCGGCATCGGCGCTGCGACAATCGAAGCGGCGGCGCGCAGCATGATTGGCGGCCCGGGGCTATGAGCATCCCCCTGATACCTCATGGTCCAGGCGCCGGTCAGCTCATCTCAATCACTCGCCTTTGCCCAATTCCTCATCGCCCAACCATCCCGGCATAGGAAATGTGCAACCTATCCACAGATCGACTTGCCAAGCCCGACCGCATTTGTCAGACATATGTCATTAGGCAGATTTTGAGGGGAAATCGATCTGCCGAACAGCGGCCTTGCCGCAAGAATGACCGGCTCCGAGCAAGGCGCCGGCACATGGGAAACGTCCAAGAACTGGCTCTGCACAAGGAGGGAGTCTTACATGAACCTAATGCTGAAAATCGCTGGGGTACTTGCCGTCGCGACGGCTTTGACCGTGCCGGCACTGGCGCAGACGACCATCGTTGCGCCCGGCCAATCCACGTCCGGCACCTACATGGACTACATGAAGACGGTCTACGACCGCGCCACGTTCGCCGAATTGCTGCAGGTGCCGATCGCCACCTTCGACAAGGAATTCGAGCTGACGCCGATGGCGGCTGAAAGCTGGAGCCAGTCCGAGGATGGCCTCACCTGGACCTTCAAGTTGCGCCCCGGTCTCGTCTGGTCCGATGGCGAACCGCTGACCGCTGAAGACTATGTCTTCGCCCTGCAGCGCGCCGCCACCTCAGGCTACGATTTCGCCTGGTACTGGGATTTTGCCGGCGGCATCAAGGGCTGGAAGGAAGTCACCGAAGGCACCGCCGACGTCTCGACCCTCGGCCTCAAGGCCGTGGATGACCTGACCATCGAGGTCACCACCGTCGCGCCAAAACCCTATTTGCCATCGGTCACCAGCCTCTGGTACCCGGTTCCCAAGCACAAGGTCGACGAGCTCGGTGACGACTGGGCCGTAAATGTCGACACCATCGTCTCCTCCGGCCCCTTCGATCTCGAAAGCTGGGAGAAGTCCAACAACTCGGTCGTGCTGACCAAGTCCGAGACCTATACCGGTCCATGGCAGGCCCAGATCGATCGCCTCGAAGTCGACCCGACCCTCGGCGCTCCGGAAGTCGGGCTGCCCGCCTTCCTCGCCGGCGATGCCGACTATTCCTTTCTCAATACCGGTCAGGTGCCGGTGGCGACCCAGCGCTATCCCGATGGCATCCGCAAGAACGCCGTCTTCGCCACGTCCTATATTTCCTACGATCTCGACTCTGCCCCGTTCAACGACGTCAACGTCCGCCGCGCCTTCTACTATGCGGTAGACCGGGCCGAGCTGACCTCGACCGTGCTCAAGGATATCGCTATCCCCGCCGGTTCGATCCTGCCGCCCGGTTATCCTGGCTACAATCCCGAAGTGGTCGCTCAGGCCACCTTCGATCCGGAAAAGGCCAAGCAGTTCATGGCCGATGCCGGCTTCGCCAATGGCGAAGGTTTTCCGGAAATCGAGATCTGGTATCGCGAAGAGGGCGGCTATAACGGCGCCATCATTCCGGCCATGGCGCAGTACCTCCAAGCCGAGTTCAAGGAAGTTCTGGGCGTCACCATGAACATCCGCGTCCTCCCTGGCGCCGAGTGGATGGACGGCCTGCGCACCAAGAAGAACAACATCTTCATCGCGCCTTATGAGTACGACTACCTCGATCCGTCCAACTTCTACGGCATCTTCTACAATGGCGGCCGTCACGGCTATTTCATCCCGGAATACGACGCCATCATCGCGCAAGCCGACTCCGAAAGCGACTGGGACAAGCGCGTCGAACTCTACGCCCAAGCCGAGCAGATCATGATCGATCAGGGCCTTATCGTCCCGCTCGTTCACCCGGTCACTATCGCCGTTATTTCCGATCAGCTCGGCGGCGATGGCTCGACGCCCAATTCGCTGGGCTTCACCTCGCTCGATCGCCTTGGCCATTACTTCTTCACGCACCTGACGAAGCAGTAATCTCGATCGCGCTCGCGCTTCCCGGTTCCTCCCACCGGGAAGCGCCCTCCACTCCAGGATCAGGCCACCAATGCCTCTTGTCGAAATCCAGGATCTTAAGGTTAGCTTCCGCCAGCACGGCGGCAAGGTCGATGCGGTCCGCGGCGTGAGCTTCGAGGTCAGCGAAGGCGAAAGCCTCGGCATTGTCGGCGAATCGGGTTCCGGCAAATCCGTCAGCTGCAGCGCCCTGATGCGCCTGCTGCCCGCAACCGCCGAAGTCAGCGCCACCACCATCCGGCTCGACGGCATCGACGTCCTCAAGGCCAACAAGGAAGATCTTGCCCGTCTGCGCGGCCGTACTGCCGCGATGATTTTTCAGGACCCGATGACGGCCTTCGACCCCGTTTTCACCATCGGCCACCAGATCGCCGAAACCATCACGGCCCACCGCAAGGTGAGCAAGCGCGAGGCTCTGGGCGAAGCCGAACAACTCCTGCTCCGCGTCGAGATCAAGAACGCGCGCGACGTGCTCAGCTACTATCCCCACCAGCTTTCCGGCGGCATGCTGCAGCGTGCGATGATCGCCATGGCCCTCTCCTGCCGCCCCAAAATTCTCATCGCCGACGAACCGACTACGGCGCTGGACGTCACCATCCAGGCGCAGATCCTTCAGCTTATCAAGAAGGTGCAGGCCGAGTTCGGCATGGCGCTGATCATGATCACCCACGATCTCGGCGTCATCGCCGAAACGGTTGATCGCGTGCTGGTCATGTATGGCGGCGAGGTGATGGAAGAAGGCCCGGTGCAGCAAATCTTCGACGCACCGAAGCACAGCTACACCAAGGCCCTGCTCGCCAGCCTCAACAGCACGTTCGATCCCTCAGGCGATGCAGATACGGCAGCCGCCCCCGCGCTAGAACTGCGCAGTCTCGCCAAGGCCTACCGCATTCGCCGGCGCTCCGGCCTCTTCTCCACCTACGCCGATTTCCATGCGGTACGCCCGCTCGACATCGTCCTGCCGCGCAACCGGATCGTCGGCCTCGTCGGGGAATCCGGCTCGGGCAAGACCACTACCGGCATGATGGCCATGCGCCTCACCGAACCATCAAGCGGCCAGATCCTGGTCGACGGCGCGGACATCTCTACACTCGGCCCGGCCGAACTCAAATCGTTCCGCCGCCGCATGCAGATCGTGTTCCAGGACAGCTATTCCGCGCTCGATCCGATGATGACCCTGGCCCAGATCGTCGCCGAGCCGCTGCATATCCACGGCGTCGGCAGCAGCCGCGAGCAGACCGAAACAGCCCTCGACTGGCTCGAACGCGTCGGCCTGCCCCGCAATTTCGGCTCTCGCTATTCCCATGAATTGTCCGGCGGCCAGCGCCAGCGCGTCGCCATCGCCCGCGCGCTGATCCTCGGGCCGTCGGTCCTGGTCGCCGACGAACCCACCTCGGCGCTGGACGTCACCGTCAAGGCGCAGATCATCGGCCTGCTCAAGGAACTGCAGGCCGAAATGGGCCTCTCCATGCTGTTCATCAGCCACGACCTGTCGACGGTCAAATCGCTCACCGACAGCGTCGTCGTCATGTATCGCGGCCGCGTCGTTGAGGAGGCGCCGACGGCTCGCATCTTCGCCGCCCCGCAGCACCCCTACACCCGCGCCCTGCTCGACGCGATCCCGGCCGCCAACCCCCGCGACAAGCGCGAGCGCAGCTTCCTGACCGCCGACGACCTCGAAGCGCAGACACCGCGCTACACCGTCATCCAGACCGGCATGGCCCCCAACGCGTCGCCACAACTGGTGACCATCGCGCCGGGTCACCGCGTCGAAGCGATCGTGACGACATGAGGGAGGTCACCTTGCAGCAACTCGCCTCGCCATCCCCCCTCCCAACCTCCCCCACAAGGGGGGAGGTGCCGCTTTGTGACCGGGGCACCATCTTGCCAAACCTACCGGCCTGTACCTCCCCCTTGATGGGGGAGGCCAGGACGGGGTGGAGCCACACACGCGGAATAGCGGGGCAAATACCATGACCCTCTACATCCTCCGCCGCCTCGTCTCCGTCGCCGTCACCTTCATCGTCGTCTCGCTCATCATCTTCTTCATGATGCACGCCATTCCCGGCGGCCCTTTCGACGCCAACGACATGCCGGTCTCCGAGTCCGTCCGCGCCAAGCTGATGGCCCAGCTCGGCCTCGACCAGCCCCTCCATGTGCAATACCTCCGCTACATGTGGGGCGTGCTGCATTTCGACTTCGGCGTCCCCTACCAGAGCCCCGGCGAAACCGTCACCCAGCTGCTCTCGCGCGCCTGGGTCCCCAGTCTGGTGCTCGGCGGTCTGGGCGTGCTCATCGGCGCGCCGCTCGGCATCCTGCTCGGCATGGCCGCCGCGCTCAACCGCAACACCTGGATCGATTATTTTGCCTCGACCCTGGCCACCCTCGGCCTCACTATCCCGGTCTTCGTCACCTCGATGCTGCTGATCCTGGTTTTCGCCGTCTGGCTCAACTGGCTCCCCGCCAGCGGCTGGGGCAAGCCCGAGCGCTGGATCCTGCCCATTATCGCCTATGCGCTGATCCCGCTTGCCACCTATGCCCGCTACACCCGCTCGGCCATGCTCGATACGCTCAACCGCCCCTTCGTTACGGTACTGCGCGCCAAGGGTCTCAGCGAAAACCGCATCGTCTTCCAGCATGTGCTGCGCAATTCGGCGATCCCGCTGGTGACAGTCTTCCTGCCCATGTTCATCGGCACCGCCACCGGCTCGATCTTCGTCGAAGCCATGTTCCGCGTACCGGGTCTCGGCGCCTATTTCGTCTCCTCCATCGAAGGCCGCGACTACCCGCTCGAAATGGCGCTGATGCTGATGATCACCTTCATGTACTGCATCGCCTATCTGCTGAGTGACATCGTCTATGCCCTCATCAACCCCCGGATCCGGATCGGGGGCGAGCCATGACGACAGAGACCGCGCCCGCCATTCCGCCCGCCTACCGCCAGCGCAATCCACTGTGGTTTGCCTGGCGCCGTTTCACCGGCAACAAGGCCGCAATTGTCGCGGGGATCGTGCTGGCCATCCTGATCCTGATGGCCATCTTCGCGCCGCTGATCACCCCCAGCCATCCTGACGCACAGGACTTCCTCACCCAAGCCCTGGCCTTCCCCTCCGCGCAGCACTGGTTCGGCGTCGACAATCTGGGCCGCGACTTCTACACGCGCATCATCTACGGCTCGCGTGTCTCGCTCACCATCGGCTTCACCGCCGCCCTGTTCAGCGTCGTCATCGGCATTCCGCTCGGCGCCCTTGCCGGCTATTTCGGCGGCAAGACCGACTGGTTCATCATGCGCATCATCGAGCTGTTCTCAGTGGTCCCACCGCTGCTCGCCGCCATGCTGCTTGGCGCCCTCACCCGCGGCGGTTATTTCACCATCATCCTGATCGCGGCCCTCTTTGGTTGGGTACAGGTCTGCCTGCTGGTGCGTGCCCAGGTCAAAGCCTTCCGCGAGAAGGAGTTCGTCCGCGCCGCAAAAGCCCTGGGCGCCTCGCCCTGGTACATCATCCGCCGCCATCTCATCCCCAATTCGATTTCCCCGATCATTGTCGGCTTCGTCCTCGCCATTCCCCTGGCGATGATGCTCGAAGCCAGCCTCAGCTTCCTCGGCATCGGCGTCCCGCCGCCCACGCCGACCTGGGGCCAGATGATCAATGAAGGCATCGATTTCATGTTTTTCTATTGGCATCTCGCCGTCTTCCCAACCGCTGCCCTCGCCATCACCGTACTGGCGACGACGCTGTTCGGCGATGGCCTGCGCGATGCCCTCGACCCGACTTTGAAAGGCCGTTGAAGTGTCCGAAAATCTCGCCCGGCAGTTCCTCATTCGCGAGGACGTCGTTTTCCTCAACCACGGTTCGTTCGGCGCCTGCCCGCGTCCGGTGTTCCGGACCTATCAGAGCTGGCAGCTCGAGCTCGAGCGGCAACCGGTCGAGTTTCTCGGCCGCAACCTGACCGAAACCATGCGCGTGCCCCGCATTGCCCTGGCCAAGGAACTCGGCACATCAGAGGACAATATCGTCGGCCTGACCAACGCCACCCTTGGCCTCAACATCGTCGCCCAGTCCCTCCCGCTCAAGCCAGGCGACCAGATCCTCACCACCGACCACGAATACTCGGCACTGGAGAAAACCTGGGCCTATGTCTGCCGCAAGACCGGCGCTGAGGTCGTGGTGGTCAAGGTGCCCTTGCCGCTGACGTCAGAAGCACAGTTTACCGACACGATCCTTGGCGGCATGACAGACCGCACTCGCGTCCTGTTTCTCAGCCACATCACTTCACCCACCGCCCTGCTCTTCCCCATCGAGCGTTCCATTGCCGAGGCGCGCAAGCGCGGCATCTGGAGCGTCATCGATGGCGCTCATACGCCCGGCCACATCAGGCTCGAACTCGACAGGCTCGGCGCCGATTTCTACGCGGGCAACTGCCACAAGTGGATGATGGCGCCCAAGGGCTCGGCTTTCCTGCATGCCCGCCCAGACGTCCAGGGCCTGATTGATCCACTGGTCATCAGCCATGGCTGGACGGAGAACTCCAAGGCCCCTGGCGCCAAAGGCGCCTTCGGCAATTCACCCTTCATCGACGAACTCGAAATGCAGGGCACCCGCGACCCTGCCCCCTGGCTCACCGTCCCCGCCGCGCTCGAATACCGCCACGACAATGACTGGGACTCTGTGCAGGCCCATTGCCAGGCGCTGGCGCAGGACACCGCGCGCCGTCTGGCCGAACGCACGGGTCTGCCGCCGCTCAGCACGCCGGAATTCTGCGCCCCGCAGATGGTTGCCATGCCGATCCCGGAATGCGACGTGGATGCCATCAAGATCGCGCTTTACGACAAATACCGTATCGAAATTCCCGTGTTCAAATGGCAGGACACCTGCATCGTCCGCCTGTCGGTGCAGGGCTATAATTCCAAGCCGCAGATGGATCTGCTGATCGAGGCGCTAACCGATCTTCTCGGTCTCGACACCGGTGCGGCGCGGCACGTTGCATCGCGAGGCTGACAAACGGCCCGAACTGTGGTGTGTGTGGCCTGCGATGCAGGCCAGGAGGAATGGCGCAGTGAGACCAGGGGCGTTGAGCTATCTCGAGCCGCTCGAAACCCGCACACGAGGCGTTGCGGTGCTCGATGCGCTGGCCGACATGGTCGAGCGCTCCGGCCTCAAGATCGGCGACCGCCTGCCGCCCGAGGTCTCGCTTGCCGCGACGCTCGGCGTCGGCCGCTCCACCATCCGCGAAGCCCTCAACCGCTGGGAAGGCCTCGGCATTATCCGCCGCCGCCGCGGCGACGGCACCTATCTCTCCGCCCGTGTCCAGACCTCGCGCGGCCTCGTGCCCACAATGGTTCGCCTCGAAGGCGAAGCCCTGCTCCGCCTCATGGAAATCCGCCGCACGCTGGAAAACGACGTCGTACGCAAGGCGACCATCAATGCCACCGCCGCCCAGCGCCGGCAGATCAGCGACCTCTGCGATATCCTGCTGACCGAAGTGAATGCCGGCCGTCCATGGCGCAAGGCCGACCACGCCTTTCACGGTGCCATCTATGATGCGACCGGCAATCCTATGTACGGCCAGCTGCTGGTCAATCTCGACCACGCGCTGGAGCGCGGCGGCTCCTCGCCCTTCGCTGCCGACAATTTCGGCCTCGCCTCGTTCCCGCTGCACCGCGACCTGGCCGATGCCATCCTCGCCGCCGACGTCGAACAAGCCGTCGCGACCATCAATCGCCTGCTCGACACGGTGGAAGTCGAGGTCAAGGCTATCATCGACGGCGGCAAGCCGAGCTGAGCCTTCTTGCGGGCATTGTCCAGCCCAATCATGGGCGTTCCCTCGGACTTGATCCGAGGGCCTTTCGCCACTTATGCCGACCTGAGAGTGACCCCCTGAGATCAAAGCCCGAAGGAACGCCAGTGGGTGTGATGGATCGAGTCTAGGGGACTAAACCCAACCCTGCAATTCCCGACGCACCATAGCCTCGATCATGTCCATGCCGCCGGGACTGTCATTGAGGCACGGGATATAGGCAAAGCGCTCACCCCCCGCCTCCATGAACGTTTCCTTGCCCTGCATGGCGATCTCTTCCAGCGTCTCGATGCAATCCGCCGAGAATGCCGGCGCCAGGATAGCCACCTTCTTGACGCCCTTGCCTGGCAGCGCGGCCAACGTCACGTCCGTATAGGGCTCCAGCCACTTGGTGGGCCCGAACCGGCTCTGGAACGTCACCATGATCCTGGATTTGTCCCAGCCCAGATATTCCCGCACCAGGCGCGTCGTCTTGAAGCACTGGCAATGGTAGGGGTCGCCGCGCTCCAGATACTCCACCGGCATGCCGTGATAGCTGGTGATCACCAGATCCGGCTCGAAATCCAATGCCGCAACGCCCTCGCGGATCGAATTGCCGAGTGTCTCGACATATTTCGGGTCGTCGAAATAGGCTGGCGCGGTGCGCACCGCCGGCTGCCAGCGCATCTCGCCCAGCGCCTCAAAGGCCTTGTCGTTCGCGGTGGCCGTCGTCGTCGCCGAATATTGCGGGTAGAGCGGCACCAGCAGAATTTTCTGGCATCCGGCCGCCTGCATCTTCTCGAGCACGCTCCTGGTCGACGGATTGCCGTATCGCATGGCGAAGTCGACCACGATATTGTCATGTCCCGCCAGCCGGGCCGCCAGGGCCTCGGTCTGGTTCCGCGTGATCACCCGCAGCGGGCTCTCGTTCTTTTCCTTGTCCCAGATTTGCGCATAGGCATGGCCGCTTTTCTGCGGCCGGAAGCTCAGGATGACGAGGTTGAGGAGCGGCCACCACAGCCATTTCGGCGTCTCGATGACGCGCGGATCGCTGAGGAATTCCTTGAGGTAGCGCCGCACGCTCCAATAGTCGGTCGCGTCTGGCGTACCCAGATTGAGCAGCAGGACGCCGATCTTCGGCTTCTGGACGAATGGGTGATCGGCAGGCAGGTGGTCGGACATGAAGCGCCAGTTTGGTGGGTTCTAGGCTGCCCGCACCATAAGCGCTCCCCCGCTATCCGCAAGGCGGCGATGGGTCGCGCTCTTTCGTCACCTCCCCCACGATGGGGGAGGTCGGGAGTGGGTGGGCCACACGCACGGACCTAGAGGCTGGCGATCAGCAGCAGCACGCCGAATGCCAGCACCGCTGCCGCCCCGGCCAGTTCCAGCCACCAGACCACAGCTGCGGTCACCGGATTGTCCACCCCGCCGATCCGCCGCGCCAACCCCTTGGCCGTTACCGCCAGCGTCGCAAGCAGCGCCACGGTGATTGCCGTCCCCGCACCCATCAGGAACACCGCGGCGATCCCCGCCGGCAGCAAACCCTGCGACAGCGCGAACACCAGCACCACCAGCGCTCCCGAACACGGTCGCAATCCCACCGCCAGAACCACGCTCAACTGCTCACGCAGGCTGCCGGTGGTCGCCTCCGGTGCCACGATATGCGCGTGATCGGCGTGATCATGGTGTTCGTGGTCGTGATGACTATGGCCATGGTGGTCATGGTCATGCCCCTCATGTCCGTGCCTCTCCTGTCCGTGCAGATGCTCGCGTGCCTTGCGCGCCATGTCCGCATGCTGGTGCCCATGCCCCCAGCCAAACACCTTGCGCAACACCAGCCAAAGGCCGAGCAGCGCCACCATCGCGTAGGAGGCAATGCCGATCAAGTTTGCCGCGTCGCCCATGGCGATGCTGGTCATTCCGAGCAGCCCGGCGGCGATCAGCACGAACACCACGGCCACCACCGATTGCAGCATCGCCGACAGCACGCTGAGCAACACGCCGCGCCGCAACTGCGTCTCGTTCGCCAGCACATAGGACGAGATCACCACCTTGCCATGCCCAGGGCCGGCAGCGTGGAACACGCCGTAAAGGAAGCTCAGCCCGCCCAGCACCCAAAATGCGGTCCAGTCACTGCGCAGCGCATCCAGCGAGGCGGTCATCGCACCATAGAAGCTGCGCTGCTGATCCTGCAGCCACCCAAAAAAGCCGCTGCGCGGGAGGTTCAACCCCGGCTCGGGCGGCGGGCCGCCAAACGGCATTGCAGGCTTTGCCTCCGCCACCTGCGTCGCCGCCTCGATCGCCGTCGACGCCGCTGCGACGGGCACGTCGCCACAAGTCACGGCGATCAAGCCCTGCGTACCGCGCATCGCCGCGGCAAGATCGGGCGGCAGCTCCAGCACTTCCGGCCCCAACGAATAGAGCCTGGCCTCCACCTCCGGCGCCATCGGCTTGGGTGGCTCCAGCACGGCAGCGCAACTGGCGGGTGCATTTTCCAGTGTCACGTCCGACACGTCGGCAAAGCTGATGGCGACGTAGTATTCGGGATCGTAGACCGCCAGCTCGAACCGCCCGGTGACGGGCAACGGCGCGGTTGCACTCACGGAATAGCTGAGCGTCACCCGCCCGTCCTCATAGACCATGCGCTGGTCGCCGGCTGGCGTGAACGCCATCGGCGCATCGCCGATGCCGGCATAGGTGTAAAAGCCATAGTCAGCCAGGCCGACCATGTTCTCGTCAGCCAGGCCCTGCAGTTCATCGGGGCTGGTTTCGCGGTCGCCATTGGTGTCGAGCCCCTGGATCATCCAGGCCGAGAAGGCCGTGTCGAACGTCCAGGCATGCCGCAGTCCGGTAATGGCACCGCTGGCGTCAAAGATCACACTTGCTTTGGCGTCGATCAGGATATGCGGATGCGCCATTGCCGGTGCGGCCAAGGCCAGCGCCATCGCAGCTCCACCGGCAAGAGTTCTGAAACTCACGTTATGCCCCTAACTAATCGGATGCGTCACGAACCAGTCGACCAGGTGATCGATCAGCGCCCGCACCTTGCCTGCCAGATGCCTGCGGTGCGGGTAAACCGCCTGCAACGTCTGGCCGGTCGGCAGATAGCTGGCCAGCACCGGCACGAGCTCGCCACTGGCCACCGCCGGGTCAGCCAGGTACGAGGGCAATACGACAAATCCGAGACCCATGACCGCCGCTTTGCGCGCTGCCAGGGGAGAATTGACGCGCAGCGGCCCGTTGACCGGCACCGAGATGGTCTTGCCGTCCTCGACGAAGCGCCAGTTCGACTGCCCCTGCAGGTTGATGTCGATGATGCAGGGCAGATGCCGCAGGTCTTCGGGATGCTTTGGCGTACCATGCTGTTTCAGCAGTTCCGGCGCGGCGCCCACAACCACATGCATGTCGGCAATCTTGCGCGCAATGAGCGAAGAATCCGCCAGCGTCGATATACGCAAAGCCACGTCGATACCCTCATCGACGAGGTCGACATAGCGATCCTCGAGACGCAGATCGAGCGACACCTTCGGATACTTCTTGAGGTATTCGTAGATCGCCGGCGCCAGTGTCGACTCGCCGAAATTGCGCGCCGCCGACACGCGCAGCAGCCCCCGCGGCTCCGCCGTCTGGTCGGTAATGGTGGCGTCGAGATCGTCCAGTTGCTGCAGCAGCGCGCTGGCCTCGCGGTAATAGGCCTCGCCGGCCTCGGTCAGGCTCAGCTTGCGCGTCGTCCGGTTCATCAGCCGCACGCCAAGATAGTCCTCGAGGTCGGTGACATATTTGCTGAGCAGCGCCTTGGAGCGTCCATGCTGGCGCGCAGCAGCAGAAAAGCCACCAGAATCAAAGACCTGAACGAAAGCACGGATGCGGGCGAGATCCTGCGTCATGGCACTCCGTTCACGCTAGCGACGTAATGAACGCATAACTCATCTGCATGGAGCGAACAATAAGCCGCCTTGGCCGTTCCACGATTAACGATAGGATGGAAACGCCAATCGACGCGCCCGAGGAGTTCGGACTATTTTCCCGCCCATGTCCAGACCTTCATCCCGTTCCACGCTCTACCGGCTCATCGAAGCCGGGCAGCTTGCGCACAAGGCCTTGCTGCTTCCGCTCGTGGAGCGCGGGCTGGAGCCCGGCGACGACGCGATCCTGTTCGAGCTGGGCCGCTCCGGCACCACCGAGGCCGAACTGGCGGCAGAACTCGGCCTCACGGAGGTGGCGCTGACCACGCGCCTGTCGCGCCTGCTCGACCGGGAGCTGGTGACCCGCCAGGCGGTCGGTCCCGAGCTGGCGCCTGGCGTTGCCCTGACCGAGCGCGGCGTCCGTATCCGCAATGGCCTCGTCGATCACTGGAGCCAGCTTGAGGAAGCCCTGATGGGCGAGCTCAAGCCCAAGCAGCGCAAGAAGCTAGGCGACCGCCTCAAGCGCTTTGTCGAGCTGCTGCGTCTGTGATCCCAATCTGACAACTCCATTCAGCTTCGGTTCAGGCGCAAAGGCGTTTTCTCTGGGTCACGGGCATTTAGATGCCACTTGAACCAAGGAGATCGACAATGGCTCTGAGCAAGAAACTCATGGCTGGCGGCCTCGCGGCACTGGCGCTTCTGGCGACGACTGCGACCGCCTTCGCCGCCCCGGCATTTGCTACCGGCAACGTCAATGTGCGCTCGGGTCCGGGCACGGGCTACAGCCGCGTCGACACGCTGCGCCGCGGCGAGCAGGTCGACGTGGTCGAATGCCGCGGCAGCTGGTGCTTCGTCGAAAAGCGCGGCCCTGACGGCTGGGTCTCGGCCAATTATCTGAGCCGCGGCGGCCATCCCGGTTGGGATGACGACGATGATTGGGGCTGGGATCGCCCGCCCCACTGGAATCCGCGTCCGCCGCGTCCCCCGCACTGGAATCCGCCGCGTCCGTGGCCGCAGCCCCAGCCTTGGCCTGGCCATGGCTACCCAGGCAACAATGGCGGCAGCGTCTGCTTCAACGGCCCCAACGGCTACTTCTGCATCGGCAACTAGCCAATCCCAACGCCGCCCTTCGGGGCGGCGTTCTGCCTTCCGATGAGGCAACCCCCTGGCGTCTGGTTCGTTGTGCCACCAACGCGAAAAGGAGTTGCCCCATGGCCACCGCAGCAACCACTGAAGACAAGAAGCCCGCCCGCCCGGCGACGAAGTCGGCATCCAGCAGCAAGGCCGCCTCCGCCAAGGCCTCCCCGAAGTCATCCGCTGCCAAACCTGCCTCGGCCAAGCCCGTCGCCAATGCTGGCGCGAGCGAGGCGCTAAAGGCCAAAGCCACGGCCAAACCTGCATCGGCCAAACCCGCCAAGAAGGCCACCGCCACCAAGGTCGCCGATCGCGCCACAACGCCTGCCACCCGGCAGTCCCGCGACTCCAGCATGACGGGCAAGGAGCACGACGATCACGTCGCGCGCATCTGGGAGCTGGCCAAGCGCATCGGCATTGCCATGTTTGTCACCTGGGACGGCAAGGAACAGCGCGCCCGGCCGCTTGCCGCGACCGTCGAGAAGGACGAGGGCGCCATCTATTTCCTCACCGACATCAATGGGGAGAAGGACGAACAGGTCACCGAATTCCCCCATGTCAGCGTGAGTTTCGCCGACCACAAGCACAGCAAATATGTCGCTCTGTCGGGTCGCGCGACGATCTCCAATGACCGCGCCAAGATCAAGGCGCTATGGACCCCCTTCGCCAAGGCATGGTGGGACAGCGCGGAGGATCCGGCCATCCGCGTCATCAAGGTGGTACCGCAGGATGCTGAACTGTGGGACAGCCCCGGCCGCATCGTTACCACCATCTCAATGCTCGCCGCTGCCGTGACCGGCCGTTCGCCCAAGATCGGCGAAAACGCCAAGGTCGTGCTCTGATCCCGGCATTTGGGGGAGGCACCAACGCCTCTCCCGACGCCTATTCCCGGCCGGCCAGTGTCGGATCGGCCACAACCGGTACACGCTTGATGCGTTCGCGCGCCATCACCACCAGCCCCGCGGCAACGATGATGGCGGCGCCAATGAGCGAGATGGGATCGATCCAGTGGCCGAACACCACGGCGCTGAGCCCGATCGCCCATGGCAGTGAGAAATAGTTGAACGGCTGCACCACGCTGGCCGGCGCCATGCTGAGGGCATAGACCATCAGGCCGTGACCGGCGCAGGTCGTTCCCATGACGACGACGACGAGGGCGAAGTCAGCCCATCCCATCGGCTGCCAGAAGAACACGCCCACCACGCCCGACATGATCAGGCCGATGATAGCCGTATAGGTCATGCTGGTCGCCGCGCTGTCATACTGGCTGACCTTGCGGGTGATGACGATATAGACCGCGTAGAGCGTGGCCGAACTCAGCGCGAACCCCACGCCCCAATCGAGCGGCAATCCGCCCGGACGCACGATGACCAACGCGCCGGCGAACCCCACCGCCACTGCCACGAAACGAAATATTCCAACCTTCTCGCCGAGGATGGGAATGGCAAACATCGTCACCAGCAGCGGATAGACCACGGTGATCGCCTGCAATTCACCCAGCGGCACCGTGCGTAGCGCCAGCGCGAAGAACCAGATATCTGCCATCAGCAGCACGCCACGCAGCACCTGCCAGACCGGCACCTTCGAATTCAGCGCCTGGCGCAACGGCGCCTGCCGCATCACCAGCAGCAGCGAGAAGGCGGCGAAGCCCCAGTACCGCATCATGGTGATCTGGAATGGCGAATAAGTCTGCACCAGCACCTTGGATATCGCGTCCTGTACGCCGAACACGCCGATGGTGATGAGGGTGAGGACGATGGCGCGGCCGACATTGTCGGTGCGGCTGTCAGCGGCAGTGGAGGACATGGGGTGGACAACAATCAAAGATACAAATGGGCAATGAAAACGCCCCGGCGCGCGTGTGCCGGAGCGTCCGAAGCGCTATCGCAAAGCCTACGCCTTGGCCATAGACGACTTGATGAGTCCGGCAATGGCGGTGAGAATGCCGCCGCTGACCAGGCCGGTTGCGCCCTGGCCCGCCAGAGCGGTCAGGTCGAGCCCGCCCGCCGTACCGGTCGCCGCTGCACCAGCGACCAGGCCATCGAGACCTGGAATCATCCCCGCCAGCCACGTGCCGGCGACGCCGCCAATGGCGCCGACGACCGAATTCCCGGCCGGCCCGAGATTGAGCGATTTGACGATCTGCCCGATCACATTGCCGCCAATGCCACCGGCGACCAATTGAACGAGAATAGGCACGATGACTTCCATTTATTCCCCCCTCTTGGAACGTCCCGCAAGGCCACCCTGCCCCGCGGTGACATCAGGAGCCTACGCCCGAAGCCGCGGTAACAAAAGGACAAGGCTCCTGTCCGAACCTGTCAGCAGCAGCCCGTAGATCCGGCATTGCCGAACATTGAACTGAGCCGCCAAAGCGGCCTATGGTCCGCCCAAAGGTCCCACACGTCCATCATGTCGAATCGCTCCAGCTCATCCCAGCCCAATGCCATAGCGCTCGTTACCGGCGCTGCCGATCGCATCGGTGCCGCCATTGCGCGGCGCCTGGCGCGCGACGGCTGGGCCGTCCTCGTTCATTATCGCAGCTCGGCGGACAAGGCCGACGCCGTCGTGGCCGACATCCGGGCCGCCGGCGGGCAGGCAATGACCATCCAGGCCGACCTCGCTGACCGTACCCAGCGCAGCGGCCTCATCGCCGGCGCGCGCGCCGTCTTTGGTCCGTTGACCCTCCTGGTCAACAACGCCTCTCTGTTCGAGCGGGACTCCGCCGCCGACCTTGATGAAGCGCTGTGGGATGCCCATTTCGCGATTCATGCTGAAGCCCCTGCATTCCTCGCCCGCGATTTTGCCATGCAGCTTCCCGAAAATGTGCCCGGCAATATCATCAACATTATCGACGAGCGTGTGCTTGACCTCTCGCCCGCCTTTTTCAGCTACACGCTCAGCAAGGCCGTGCTCTGGACCATGACACGCACCCTGGCCCAGTCGCTGGCACCCCGTATTCGCGTCAATGCGGTGGCGCCGGGCCCGACCGTGCCGCCGCCCTATACCTCGCCAGATGATTACGCCCGCCGCATCAGTGAACTGCCTCTGGGTCACAGCGCCGATCCCGAGGGCATTGCCGACGGCGTGGCCACCATTCTGTCGCTGTCAGCCATGACCGGCCAGATGATCACCCTCGATGGCGGAGCACATCTGGAATGGTCGGCCCGCCGCAAGCCGACCCCGAGACGGAAATGACTGACACTCCGCCACCCGCCGGCCACGAGGTCATCCGCGCCTTCGTCCGCACCCTGCCATCGGCCCCCGGCGTCTACCGCATGCTCGATGCGGAAGGCGAGGTCATGTATGTGGGCAAGGCCCGCAACCTCAAGGCCCGTGTCACCAACTATACCCGCCCCGACGGCCTCGAGGTCCGCCTGCAGCGCATGATCGCTGCCACGGTCAGCATGGAATTCGTGCGCACCGAGACCGAGTCCGAGGCGCTCCTGCTCGAAGCCAACATGATCAAGCGCCTTAAGCCGCGCTTCAACGTGCTGCTGCGCGATGACAAGAGCTTCCCCTATATTCTGATCGCCACCGATCACGAGGCGCCCGAACTCACCAAGCATCGCGGCACCCGCCGCCGCCAGGGTCACTATTTCGGCCCCTTCGCTTCAGCCACTGCCGTTGGCCGCACCATTGCCAGCCTGCAGAAGGCCTTCCTGCTCCGCAATTGCTCGGACAGCTTCTACGCCGCCCGCACCCGCCCCTGCCTGCAGCACCAGATCAAACGCTGCGCTGCGCCCTGCACCCGCGAGATCAGCCTCGAGGGCTATGGTGAACTCGTCGAAGACGCCCGCCAATTCTTGTCCGGCAAGTCCAGCGCCGTGCGAGGCCACCTGCAGGCCGACATGAACCAGGCCGCCGAACAGCTCGATTTCGAGCGCGCCGCCTTGCTGCGCGACCGCCTCTCGGCGCTGGCCCTGATCCAGTCGCAAGGCGACGCCACCGCCAAGACCGTGGAGGAGGCCGATGTCTTCGCCATCCACCACGAGGGTGGCCAGTTCTGCGTGCAGGTCTTCTTCTTCCGCGCCTTCCAGAACTGGGGCAACTACCCCTACCGCCCGCGCGCCGATGCCAGCCTTTCCGACGCCGAAGTGCTCGAAGCCTTCATCGGCCAGTTCTACGAAAACCGCACCCCGGCCCGAACAGTGCTGATCAGCCACGAGCTGTCCGAACACGCGCTGATGGAGGAAGCACTCTCCACCCGCGCCGGCCGCCGCGTCTATATCGAGCAACCCAGGCGCGGCGAGAAGCGCGACCTGGTCAATCACGCGCTCAACAATGCCCGCGAGGCACTTGGCCGCCAACTGGCCGAAGGCGCCACTAACCGCGCCCTGCTCGAAGGCGTCGCCGAAACCTTCGGCCTAGACGATGTACCGCGCCGCATCGAGACCTATGATAACTCGCACATCTCAGGCACCAACATGGTTGGCGCCATGGTGGTGGCCGGCGAGGAAGGCTTCTCGAAAAAGCACTACCGCACCTTCAACATCAAATCCGACATCGTCGCCGGCGACGACTTCGGCATGATGCGAGAAGTGCTGACGCGCCGTTTCACCCGCCTCGCCAATGAAAGCGACAATGACGCCGAGGACGAAACCAGCGGCATGCCCGACTGGCCAGATGTTGTCTTCATCGACGGCGGCGCCGGTCAACTAAACGCCGTCAGGGAAGTCATCGCGGAGCTGAACCTGCCCAAGGAAGTCACCTTCATCGGCATAGCCAAGGGCGAGGAGCGCGATGCCGGTCGCGAGAAATTCCACATGGAAGGCCGCGAGCCCTTCATGCTGCCCCACCGCGATCCGGTCCTCTACTATGTCCAGCGCCTGCGCGACGAGGCCCACCGCTTCGCCATCGGCACCCACCGCGCCAAGCGCAAGAAGGAGCAGGTCAAGAACCCTCTCGACGAGATCGAAGGCATCGGCCCGACCCGCAAGCGTGCTTTGCTCAACCATTTCGGCTCCGCCAAGGCCGTCGGTCGCGCCAGCCTGGCCGATCTCCAGTCCGTGCCGACCATTTCCCGCGCCATGGCGCAACTGGTCTACGATCACTTCAACCGGGTTGAGTAGAATCCCCGGTCCGGCCGCACCCTCGGGTTGAGGCCGAGGTGACAATCGAGTTTGTGACCTCGATACGAGACGCAAAACCTCGGTTGTCGCCGCTCCAAAAGTCGGACTCGACAAACCCCGAAACCGCGCGCTACAAACGCCGCCATGATCCGTTCCGCCGCCGCTTATTCGTTTTGGTTTAGCTATCCGCTCCCGGCGGAGGCTACCGCGCGCTTGATCTGATCTCACAAGATACGACCAAACCCGAAGCCAGCCGCCCCCATCCGAGGCGGCTTTTTTGTTGGCCGCCTCACCCGAATTCAGAATTCCGAGGAGACCACCAAGTGCTCAAGTCCACCGACGACCTTCGCATCACCGCGATAAAGCCGCTGACCACCCCCATCGAGGTCATGCGCCAGCATCCGCGCACCGACGCGGCCACCCGCACCGTTCTCAGCGCCCGCCACGCCTTCCACAACATCCTCGCCGGCAGTGACGACCGTCTCGCCGTCGTCGTCGGGCCCTGCTCCATTCACGATCCCGCCGCGGCGCTGGACTATGCCAGGCGCCTCGTCGCGCTGCGCGATGCCCTGGGCGACCGGCTCGAGATCATCATGCGCGTCTATTTCGAGAAGCCCCGCACCACGGTCGGCTGGAAGGGCCTCATCAACGATCCCAATCTCGACGGCAGCTTCGACATCGATACCGGGCTTCACACGGCCCGCGCGCTGCTGCTCGACATCGCCAATCTCGGCCTGCCCGCCGCCTGCGAATTCCTCGACATGACGACCCCGCAATACATCGCCGATCTGGTCAGTTGGGCCGCCATCGGCGCCCGCACCACCGAGAGCCAGATCCACCGCGAACTGGCCTCGGGCCTCTCGTGCCCGGTCGGCTTCAAGAACGGCACCGACGGCAACGTCAAGATCGCCCTCGATGCCGTGAGCTCGGCCAGCCAGCCGCACCATTTCCTGGCGGTCACCAAGGATGGCCGCTCCGCCATCGCCGCCACCACGGGCAACGAGGACTGCCACATCATCCTGCGCGGCGGCAAAACCACCAACTATGACGCCCAGAGCGTTGATGCCGCCGCTTCTGCCGCCGAAAAGGCCGGTCTGCCGCCATCAATCATGATCGACGCCAGCCACGCCAATTCCTCCAAGAACCCGGAAAACCAACCACTCGTCCTCGCCGACATCGGCGCCCAGGTGGCTTCTGGCGACCGCCGCATCATCGGCGTCATGGTTGAATCCAACCTCGTCGCCGGCCGGCAGGATCTGGTCGAGGGTCGCGAGCTGGTCTACGGCCAGTCCATCACCGATGGCTGCATTGATTGGGATACGACGGTGGTGGCGCTGGAGGCCCTGGCCGACGCCGTGACCCAGCGCCGCGCGGCAACGAACCAGGCTGTAGCGTAAACCGAAGCCGGCTGTCTGTACTCTCCCTCCCCCTTGTGGGGAGGGTCGCCCGGAAGGGGTCGGGTGGGGGTTCTCGCCGCAAACTCGGTGCGTGTGACTCACCCCCACCCTCATTCCCTCCCCACAAGGGGAGGGAGGCGCATGAGCTGATGGCGCAGCGGTCACCCTTGACCCCCCAGCCCCATTCCTGTTCTGTCCCAGCATGGCCAGAAATCCCGTTCTCCTCGTCCCCAACCTCATCACCATCGCGCGCATTGCCGCGATCATTCCCATCGTCGCCCTGGTGATGAACGGCGATATCGTCCTGCGCCTGGTCGCCCTCATCATCTACGTCATCGCCGCAGCCAGCGATTGGCTCGACGGCTATCTCGCCCGCGCCTGGAACCAGTATTCCCCACTCGGCCGCATGCTCGACCCCATCGCCGACAAGCTGCTCGTTGGCATCCTCATCGCCGCCCTGGCCTGGGACGGCAGTTTTTCCGGCTGGGACATGATCCCGGCCTGCGCCATCCTGTTCCGCGAGTTCTTCATTCCCGGCCTGCGCGAATTTCTCGGCAATACCCAGATCGTGCTGCCGGTGAGCTGGCTCGCCAAATGGAAGACCACCATCCAGTTGGTTGCTTTGGCCGTCGTGCTCTTCGAGCGCATCGTCCCCGGCTTCGGCCTCGCCAGCGACATCCTGCTCTGGGCCGCCGGCATTCTGACGCTCTGGACCGGCTTTCAATATCTGCGCGCCAGCTGGCCGCATCTCGTCGAAGACCACAAATGAAGATCCTCTATTTCGCCTGGCTCCGCGAACGCCTCAATCGCGGCGAGGAAGAGGTGTCGCCCCCTCCCGAGGTCACCACCGTCGCCGATCTCATCGACTGGCTCGCCAATCGCGACGAGGCCTTCGCCCATGCTGTCGAGAAGCGCGCGCTGATCAGGGCTGCCGTTGACGCGAAACTCGTCCCCCATAGCGCCTCCATCACCGGCGCCCGCGTCATCGCCCTCTTCCCGCCTATGACCGGCGGCTGAAAATGACCGTCCGCGTCCAGACCGCCAGCTTCGATCCCGGCGCCGAACTCAACGCCTTCCTCGCCGCCGGCGCCGGCGCCGGCGCCGCCGCGACCTTCACCGGCGTCGTCCGTAGCAGGCCCGACGATCCGATCACCACGCTAACGCTGGAATGCTATCCCGAGCTGGCAATCAATCAGCTCACATCAATCGTCGGCCAGGCCACCGCCCGCTTCGGCCTCCTCGCCGCCACTGTCATCCACCGCTACGGCACCCTCGTCCCCGGCGAGCCCATCGTGCAGGTCATGACCCTTTCCTCGCACCGCGAAGCCGCCTTCCAGGGCGCCGAATTCCTGATGGACTACCTCAAGACCGACGCGCCGTTCTGGAAGCAGGAGACGGGGCCGAACGGTACCCGCTGGGTCGAGGCCAAGGCCGGGGATGACCACGCCAAGGCGCGATGGGAGTAGCGGAACCAACAAAAAAGCCGGGCACTTGGCCCGGCTTTTTCACATATTGATTCCGCTTATTCCGCCGCCACTCGCTTGGGCTGCACTTCCGCCGCATAGGCGTCGATCAGGGTGCGGCAGCCTTCAGCGGGCTTGAACTTGTACTCGCCGATCTCGCTCACCGGCGTGACTTCCGCGGCTGTCCCCGTCAGGAAGCACTCGTCGAAGTCAGCCAGTTCCTCGGGCATCATGTGCCGCTCTGTGACCGTGTAGCCATTGCGCTTGGCCAACTCGATCAGCGTCTGCCGGGTAATGCCATTGAGGAAACAATCCGGCTTGGGCGTGGTGATGTCCTTGCCCTTGATGAAGAACACATTGGCGCCGGTCGCCTCGGCCACATAGCCGCGATAGTCCAGCATCATGGAATCGGCATAGCCATTGGCCATCGCCGCATCCTTGGACAGCGTGCAGATCATGTAGAGACCCGCAGCCTTGGCCGAAGATGGGATGGTTTCCGGCGACGGGCGCTTCCACTTGCTCCATTCGAGCCGGATACCCCTGAGCTTCTCCTCGACCGAGAAATAGCTCGGCCACACCCAGGCGGCGATCGCCAGATGCACCGTATTGTTGCGCGCCGGCACGCTCAGCTCTTCCGAGCCGCGCCAGGCCACGGGACGCACATAGGCATCGACCAGGCCATTCTTGGCCAGCACTTCGCGCTTGGCTTCCTCGATCTGCTCAACCGACCACGGAATCGTGAAATCCAGCGTCTTGCCCGAACGGATCAGCCGTTCGGTATGCTCGCGCGACTTGAAGATTTCGCCGCCATAGGCGCGCTCGCCCTCGAACACCGAGCTGGCATAATGCAGCCCATGCGTCAGTACGTGGATTTTCGCGTCTTTCCAGGGTTTGAATTCGCCATCAAACCAGATCCAGCCTTCGCGCTGGTCCATGGGCACGCCTGCCATGATCCCTCTCCCGAGTATTTCTGTGCGTTGCCGCTGCTTGCGGTCGCGGTTTGCGCCGATCATGCCCCAGGCCCTGGGCCTTGGCAAACCACAAAGGCTGGGGGATAAGACGGAACGGCGTCCTGATGGGAAAACAATGGCAGCGAACCTAAAAAATGTCAACATAGCTGACATAAATTCCGCCCCGCCCGGCGGCGAGGCGCTGCCCCTCGACATCATGGGCCTGTTCTTCTTTGCCTATCGCGATTTCACCGGCGACGCCGATGCGCTGCTCGAACGCCAGGGCTTCGGTCGCGCCCATCACCGCGTGCTCTATTTCGTCAATCTGCGGCCCGGCATGCCGGTCGCCGACCTGCTCGACATTCTCAAGATCACCAAGCAGAGCCTGGCCCGGGTGCTGCGCCAGTTGATCGACAACGGCTATGTCGAGCAGAAGACCGGCCACGCCGACCGCCGGCAGCGCCTGCTGCACGCTACCGACAAGGGCCGGCAGTTCTTCGCCACGCTGTCAGCCAGCCAGGCCAGCCGCATCACATCAGCCATTGCCGCCCTGCCGCCAGACTCGCGCCGCATCGTCACCCACTTCCTGGTCGGCATGGTTGATCCCGCCGACCGCGCAGTGCTGGACCGGCTGAACCTGACGGCCGGCCTCTAGATCGGCAATCCAGTCCGCACCTTCACCGTGCGTATGCTCATGTTGGAATGGATGCGCGCCACCCCCGGCAGTCGCGCGCTGAGCCGACGATGCAGCCGCTCGAAGTCCTCGTGGTCCTGGCAGATCACCCGCAGGATATAGTCCGACTGACCGGCCATCAGGTGGCATTCAAGAACCTCGGGAATATCCTGCACTGCATCTTCGAACGCCTCCAAAGCCGTTTCGCTCTGGCTGATCAGCCCGACCTCGATGAAGAACTGCATCGAATAGCCCAGCCGCTCGGCGCTGAGCACGGCGCGATAGCCCTCGATCAGCCCCCGCTCCTCCAGCGCCTTGAGCCGCCGGTGACAGGCCGAAGCCGATAGCCCCACGACCTCTCCAAGCTCCTGCACACTCTTGCGGCTATCCGCCTGCAAAACCCGCAGCAGTTTGCGATCCACTGCGTCAACCTGCAACGTCATTGCGTACTTTCACCCGTCAATCGAATTCCATTCGAATTTCAGCGGTATTAGCACCGAGAACGCAAGCACTTTTCGCACCGCATTTGATCTGCTGACCATCACACTGGCATTGGGAGAGACGGAAATGCTGATCGGCGTACCAAGAGAAATCAAAAACCATGAATACCGGGTCGGCCTGACGCCTGAAAGCGTGGCAGAGCTGACCCATCTGGGCCATCGCGTGATGGTCGAGACGCAGGCTGGATCGGGCATCGGCGACAGCGACAACGACTATCGCGACGCCGGCGCTGAAATCGCCAATGACGCGCGGGTTGTGTTCGACGCCGCGGAGATGATCGTCAAGGTCAAGGAGCCGCAAGCCGCCGAGCGCGCCATGCTGCGCAAGGGCCAGGTGCTGTTCACCTACCTCCACCTGGCACCCGACCCGGACCAGACCCGGGATCTGTTGGCCTCCGGCGCTACCTGCATCGCCTATGAAACCGTTACCGACGCCACCGGCGCGCTGCCGCTGCTCAAACCAATGAGCCAGGTGGCCGGCCGCATGGCGATCCAGGCTGGCGCCACGGCGCTGGAAAAGGCCCATGGCGGGCGTGGCGTACTTCTCGGCGGCGTGCCGGGTGTGCAGCCCGGCAAGGTGGTCATCCTGGGTGGCGGCGTCGTCGGCTTCCACGCCGCTGAAAATGCGGTGGGCCTCCAGGCCGACGTGACCATTCTCGACAAGAGCCCACTGGCGCTCGAGCGCTTATCCAGCCATTTCGGCGCCCGGGCGCGCGTGCTCTATTCCAACAAGGCGTCCATCGCCGAACATGTCGCCAGTGCGGATCTGGTGATCGGCGCGGTGCTGGTCCCTGGAGCGTCTGCCCCCAAGCTGGTGACACGTGCCATGCTGGGCACGATGAAAGCGGGCGCCGTGCTGGTTGACGTCGCCATCGACCAGGGCGGCTGCTTCGAAACCTCGCACGCCACCACCCATGCCGAACCCACCTATGTGGTCGATGGCATCGTGCATTACTGCGTGGCCAATATGCCCGGCGGCGTCGCCCGCACCTCGACCTATGCGCTCAACAACGCCACCCTGCCCCATGTGACGCGACTGGCCAATCTGGGCTGGAAGGAAGCACTGCGCGCCGACCCACATCTGCGCGCCGGCCTCAATATCTGGAATGGCAAGGTGACCTGCGCTCCGGTAGCCCAGGCTCAAGGCTACGAATTCCTCGCGCCAGAGGCCGCTTTGGCGGAATAGGGCACGAAAAAGGGCGCGAAACCGAAGTTTCGCGCCCCCACCGGAGACACCACAAAGGAGCGTCAGCCTCTGCAGCAGTCCGCCGATCGCTGGCCCTGAACAACAGGAGCCAAACTCGCCCAACCGTCGCGGTGGCCGGGTTCGCTCGATCAACGGGGCTGGGCGGCAAGAGTTCCCCCGATCGAGAACTGTGATCGGCGCCGTCGAAAACCGCCACATTCACCCGGCAGCCTGCTGGGGAAATGAGGAGATGCGACGATGCTGTCCCGAACCATGTTGGCCCTCGCTGCTGTGACAACACTGTCGCTTCCTGCCTTTGCTGACGGCGACGGCGTCGCCGCGCTGATCGGCACCAGTTGGCGACTTACCCAGCTCGACAGCGCTACGGTTGCGCCCAACGTGGCCTCGACGCTGGTCATTTCCGCCGACAGCATTGGCGGCAATGGCGGCTGCAATACCTATGGCGGCAAGCTGGAGGATACGCCCAACGGCATCGACATCAGCGAGGTCTTTTCGACCATGATGGCTTGCGAAGGGCTGGAGCAGGAGCAGGCCTTCTTCGCCGCCCTTGAGGCGGCAGACTCCTTCGCCCTGGTCGAGGGCAACCTGCATTTGCTGGGAAATGGCACCGTGCTTGCCCAACTGGCGCCCGCCAGCTAGCCAGAACCGGTAAGCCCCACGCCCGAGGGCGCGGGGCCGAGGTAGTTGGTGCAAACGACCTCTGCCGAAGCAATCTTCGGTGACCGGACATTACCCCAAGCCGGCGCGCCGGTCACCCCGCCGCCCGATTTTCGTGCAGGCAGGTTTGCGACGTTCGGCTCGTATGCCCAAATATTAAGCAACGACTAAAGTCAACGCCTACCGAAAAGGCAGGCACCGGCATCCTTGTATGCAATGTAACGCCAGCTCACCCGGCGCGACTCATTCATATCCCAGTTGAATCAAAGCGTTAGTGTCGGGTGGCAAGTGCTGGCACGGCCTTTGCAATTATCCCGACGGTGCAAACACACATCTGTCGGAGGTAAACATGACAGTAGTAAACCGCGCGATTGCGGGGCTGGGGCTGGGCGTGGCTATGACTATGAGCGCGGTTGCCGTTCCGGCAGTCGCCCAGGACGAGACCATCAAGGTCGGCGTGCTGCATTCGCTGTCGGGCACGATGGCCATTTCCGAAACGACGCTCAAGGACACGATGCTGTTCCTGATCGACGAGCAGAACAAGAAGGGCGGCCTTCTGGGCAAGCAGCTCGAAGCCGTCGTGGTCGATCCCGCCTCCGACTGGCCGCTGTTTGCCGAAAAGGCTCGCGAGCTGATCGAAGTCAACGGCGTCGCCGCCGTGTTCGGCTGCTGGACCTCCTCCTCGCGCAAGTCGGTTCTGCCGGTGTTCGAGGAACTGAACTCGATCCTGTTCTACCCCGTGCAATACGAGGGTGAAGAGAGCCAGCGCAATGTGTTCTACACCGGCGCCGCTCCCAACCAGCAGGCTATCCCTGCCGTCGACTACCTGATGGAAAACGAAGGCGTCGAGCGCTGGGTTCTCGCCGGCACCGACTATGTCTATCCCCAGACCACCAACAAGATCCTTGAGCAATACCTCATGGACAAGGGCGTGGCCAAAGAAGACATCATGATCAACTACACGCCCTTCGGTCATTCCGATTGGCAGACCATCGTCTCCGACATCAAGACCTTCGGCTCGACCGGCAAGAAGACCGCCGTGGTCTCGACCATCAATGGCGACGCCAACGTGCCGTTCTACAAGGAACTCGCCAACCAGGGCATCAAGGCCGAGGACATCCCGGTCGTGGCCTTCTCGGTCGGCGAAGAAGAACTCGCCGGTTTCGACACCACTCCGCTCGTCGGTCACCTCGCCGCCTGGAACTACTTCCAGTCCGTCGATGTGCCGGAAAATGAAGCGTTCATCTCTGCCTGGCAGACGTTCATGAACGACCCGGAAAAGGTCACCAACGACCCCATGGAAGCCACCGTCATCGGCTTCAACCTCTGGGTTCAGGCCGTCGAAAAGGCTGGCACCACCGATACCGACGCCGTGCTCGACGCCATCATCGGCCTCGAGACGCCGAACCTGACCGGCGGCATCGCCAAGATGCTCCCGAACCACCACCTGACCAAGCCGGTCCTGATCGGCGAAATCCAGGCCGATGGTCAGTTCGAAGTCGTGTCCGAGTCTGACCTCGTCCCCGGCGACGCCTGGTCCGACTTCCTGCCAGAATCCAAGATGATCGAGGCCGATTGGACCGCCCCGATCTCCTGCGGCAACTACAATACCGAAACCAAGGCTTGCGGTGGCACCGCGATGTAAGTCGCGCCACCACAAATCCGGCGAGGACGGCGCCAGCCGCCCTCGCTACCGAGGTCTCCCAACCCGGGATAACACCGAATTTCTGACTAGATCGGGGCACCCATGACGTTTCTCAGAATGATCACCACTCTGATAGTCGTCCTTGGCGCGTTACTCGGCGCGGTCCCCGCTCACGCCCAGATCGCCGATGCCGATCTCTCCCCGCTGGTTGATGCGCTCGCACCCGGCAACTTCAAGGATCGCGAAGCCGCCATCGGCATACTGGCCGCCACCGGCGATCAGCGCGTCGTCCCCGTGCTCGAAACGCTGCTCGAGGGCGAGCTCTACTTCGATGACGCGACCGGCAAGGTTGTCTTCACCTCGGCTTCCGGAGGCAAAGGCACCATTACCGATCCTGTCACCGGCAGTGAACTGAGCAGCCTCACCGAAGACGGCCTCGAAAAGGTCAAGGTCAACAACGGCCTGCGCCGGGTGCTGCGCACCGCCATCGGCCAGATGACGCTGCTCAGCGAGGACGCCGGCGTGCGCCTGTTCGCCGCCCAATCCATCCTGCGCGATGCCGATCCGGCTCAGCTGGAGCTCCTCGACAGCGCCATATCAGCCGAAACCGATGCGAGCATCAGGCGCGTCATGGAACAGGCCCGCGCTGCGATCATCCTCAAAACGCCGGACGCCTCGATCGAAGACTGGCAGGCCGCCATTCCCGTGGTCCAGGCCATCGGCGGCCGCGACGCCCTCAACACGCTAACCACCGCGCTCAATACCGCACCCGAAGAGGTCAAACCCCTCATCCAATCCGCCATCGACGGCCTGGCGCGTGATCGCGCCGTCTGGGACGTGGCGCAGAACATCTGGTTCGGCGTTTCGCTCGGCTCGGTCCTGCTCCTCGCCGCCATCGGCCTGGCCATCACCTTCGGCGTGATGGGCGTCATCAACATGGCCCACGGCGAAATGGTGATGCTGGGCGCCTATACCACCTTCGTGGTGCAGGAGATCATCCGCCAGAATTATCCGGGCCTCTTCGACTGGTCCATTGCCATTGCCCTGCCTCTGGCCTTCCTCGTCACCGGCCTCGTCGGCGTCGCCATCGAACGCGGCGTTATCCGCTTCCTCTATGGCCGGCCGCTCGAAACCCTGCTCGCCACTTGGGGCCTGTCGCTCATCATCCAGCAGGGCGTGCAGCGCATCTTCACCGCCAATATCCGCGAGGTGGGCAATCCAAGCTGGATGTCCGGTTCCTTCGAGCTTGGCGGCCTGGCCATCACCTGGAACCGCTTCTACATCGTCATCTTCGCCCTGATGGTGTTCGTCGCCCTGTTGATGGTGCTCAAATACACCGCCATCGGCCTCCACATGCGCGCCGTCACCCAGAACCGCCGCATGGCCTCGGCCATGGGCATCCGCACCCCGCTGGTCGATGCCATGACCTTCGGCCTCGGCTCCGGAATTGCCGGCCTTGCCGGTGTCGCCCTCAGCCAGATCGGCAACGTCTCCCCCAATCTGGGCCAGGGCTACATCATCGACAGCTTCATGGTCGTGGTCTTCGGAGGCGTGGGCAACCTCTGGGGCACCCTGGTTGGCGCTCTGACCCTGGGCATCGCCAACAAGTTCATCGAGCCCTATGCCGGCGCCGTGCTGGGCAAGATCATCATCCTCGTCCTCATCATCCTGTTCATCCAGCGCCGTCCCCGCGGCCTCTTCGCGCTCAAGGGACGCTCGATCGAAGCATGATTACGCAAGCCCTTTTCCGCGCCCTCGACCGGAAGGCCATCTGGATCGTGGCGATCCTGCTGCTCGTTGCCATCGCCGTGCCGATGTCCAACCTCCTTCTGCCATCAGGCCACCCGCTGCGCCTGCCCAACTATGTCATCCCGCTCTTCGGCAAGTACCTCACCTACGCCATGCTCGCCCTCGCCCTCGACCTGGTCTGGGGCTATTGCGGCATTCTCTCGCTCGGCCACGGCGCCTTCTTCGCCATCGGCGGCTATGCCATGGGCATGTATCTCATGCGCCAGATCGGCACCCGCGGCGTCTATGCCAACCCCATCCTGCCCGACTTCATGGTGTTCCTGAACTGGAAGGAACTGCCCTGGTACTGGTACGGCATGGACAATTTCTGGATCGCCATGCTGATGGTGGTCCTGGTCCCGGGCCTCCTCGCCTTCGTCTTCGGCTTCCTCGCCTTCCGCAGCCGTGTGACTGGCGTCTATCTCTCCATCATCACCCAGGCGATGACCTACGCCCTGCTGTTGGCCTTCTTCCGCAACGACATGGGCTTTGGTGGCAATAACGGCCTGACCGACTTCAAGGATATTCTCGGCGCCCCCGTGCAGGCCGGCTCAACCCGAGCCGCCCTTTTCGCGGCCTCGGCCATCGCCCTGGCGCTGGCCGTCCTCGCCTGCTCGATGATCGTCAATTCCAAGCTCGGCAAGGTCATGGTCGCCGTGCGCGACGCCGAAAGCCGCACCCGCTTCCTCGGCTATCGCGTCGAGTATGTGAAGCTGTTCGCCTTCGTCGTCTCGGCGATCATCGCGGGCATAGCCGGGGCGCTCTACGTGCCGCAGGTCGGCATCATCAATCCCAGCGAATTCGACCCCGCCAATTCCATCGAAGTGGTCATCTGGACCGCCGTCGGCGGCCGCGGCACCATCATCGGGCCCATCATCGGCGGCATCCTGGTCAATGTGGGCAAGTCCTACTTCACCGGCGCCTTCCCCGAATACTGGCTCTTCGCCCTCGGCGCCCTCTTCGTCGTCACCACCCTGTTCCTGCCCAAGGGTATTGTCGGCCTTATCGGCCAATACCGGGCCGCGACGACCAAGCGGGAGCAGCATGATCGCGGCACCCCGACCCCCAAGCAGGTCGAGGCCGGCGTCGATCCCCAACCCAATCCGGCGGAGTAAGCCATGTCCGAAGCATCAGACAAGCTCGGCACCATGCTCTACCTCGACGGCGTCTCGGTCGCCTTCGATGGGTTCAAGGCCATCAACAATCTCTCCATCATCGTCCACCCGGCCGAAATGCTGGCCATCATCGGACCCAATGGCGCGGGCAAGACCACCATGATGGACATCATCACCGGCAAGACCCGCCCCGATGACGGCCAGGTGCTGTTCGACGGCCGTACCGACCTCACCAAGCTCGACGAAGCCGCCATTGCCAATCTTGGCATCGGCCGCAAGTTCCAGAAGCCCACCGTGTTCGAGTCCCACACCGTCTGGGACAATATCGAGATGGCGCTCAAGAAGCCCCGCGGCGTCTTCTCTGCCCTGTTCTACGTCGCTGACGCGGCGGACATCGCCCGCATCACCGAAATCCTTGAAACCGTGCGCCTCATCGCCCGCAAGGACGACTACGCCGCCGATCTCAGCCACGGCCAGAAACAGTGGCTCGAAATCGGCATGCTGCTGGCGCAGGACCCCAAGCTTCTGCTGGTTGACGAGCCCGTCGCCGGCATGACCGATGCCGAAACCGTCGAAACCGCCAAGCTGCTCAAGGACATCGCCAAAACCCGGTCGGTGGTGGTCGTCGAACACGACATGAGCTTCGTCCGCGAACTCGGCTCCCGCGTCACCTGCCTCGCCGAAGGCTCGGTGCTGGCGGAGGGCACCCTCGACCAGGTCAGCTCCAACCCCGTGGTCATCGAAAGGTATCTCGGACGATGAGCACCGCCCTCTCCGTCAACGCCATCGACCTGCATTATGGCGCCGCCCAGGCGCTCAAGTCGGTCTCCATCGAATGCAAACCAGGCCGCATCACCGCCGTACTCGGCCGCAATGGCGTCGGCAAGTCCTCGACGCTGCGGGCAATTACAGGCGTCAACAACATCACGGCAGGCGAGATCAAGTTCGGCGACGAAGCACTGAAGAAGTCGCCGCCCTACAGACGCGCCCGCATGGGCATCGGCTACGTGCCACAGGGTCGCGAAATTTTTCCGCTGCTATCCGTTCGGGAAAACCTGGAAACCGGATTCGCTGGCTTGCCGCGCGCCGACAAGACCATTCCGCCCTATATTTTCGAACTGTTCCCCGTGCTTAAATCCATGCTGGGGCGGCGCGGCGGCGACCTCTCAGGCGGCCAGCAGCAGCAGCTCGCCATCGGACGTGCGCTGGTCACCCGGCCCAAGGTCCTCGTGCTCGATGAGCCCACCGAGGGCATCCAGCCGTCCATCATCAAGGATATCGGCCGGGCGCTGCAGTTCCTGCGCGACGAAAAGGGCATGACCATTCTGCTGGTCGAGCAGTTTCTCGATTTCTGCCGCGAGATCGCCGACGACATCTACGTCATGGACCGCGGCGAAATCCGCCATGCCGGCCCTGCCAGCGACCTCGATCTACCGGAGGTCCGGCGCCATCTCATGGTCTAGACAGCAAAACGCCCGGCAAATGCCGGGCGTTCACACAACTTCCAAGTCCAGTCTTACGGGGCAGTAACAAAGCCCGCTTCGACGCAGTTCTCGAGGGTGATGATATCCATGTCGATCGAGCCGACAGCGGCGCTGTCGTTAGAACCGTCGTCCGTGGGTCCCGCGGTATCATCGGTGCCCGAATTGTCATCTTCCTCGTTAAGTTCGGTTTCAGCGTCGGTCGCACCGGCCGCCTGGTTTTCGGCGTTCTGCAGATCTTCGCAGTATACTTTCACGCGCTCCATGTCCGCTTCGGAAACCGTCTGGTTGCCGATCATGGTCTGGGCGTAAGCGGCGGTGCCGAAACCGAGGGCCACGGCCAGCGCGGTGGCAGAAACAATGGTCTTGATGTGCATTTTAATAGCCTTCTGTAATGTCTCAATCAAATGAGCACTTGCTCGCCTAGGAAACGCTGTCCCTTGACAATAGTTGCCCAAAATCTCGCCAGGACGGCCCATCGCGCGCCCGAGCAGGTGCTGCAGCGTGCCCGTGGAATTGGCCGGATTGGCACTCAGCAACGGGACGGCGCGACCCGGCTATCCACGCTTTATCAGGATGGCTGCGCCAGGATTCGCCTACCCAATACCCATTCCCGGGCCCTCGAAGCCGTGCTCATCAACACCGCGGGCGGCCTGACTGGCGGTGACCACATGCAATGGTCGGCCGACCTGGCCCCGGGCGGCCATTTGGTGCTGACCACCCAGGCCTGCGAGCGCGTCTATCGCTCCATCGGCGGCGCCGCCACTGTCGAAACGCGCCTCAGCGTTGGCGCCGGGGCGCATCTGGATTGGCTACCCCAGGAAACCATCCTGTTCGCCTCCAGCCAACTCGACCGCCGCATCGAGATCGACCTCGCCGAGGGTGCCAGCCTCACCGCTATAGAGGCCATCCTGTTAGGTCGAGATGCCATGGGCGAGACGGCGCTGGATGCCCGCTTGCGCGACAATTGGCGAGTCCGCCGCGCTGGCCGCCTGCTCCATGCCGAAGCCACACGGCTGGGCGGTACAGCCGAGGAACGCAGCGGCCTGTCGCTGTTGTCGGGGCGCCGTGCCTTTGCATCCGTGCTGCATGTCGCCCCGTCCGCCGACCAATGTGCAGCTACCCTGGTCCGTTTGCGTGCCCTCCTGCCTCAGGATGGGCGTATCGCGGCGAGCGCCAATGGCGAGCGTCTGGTTATCCGCGCTCTGGCGCAGACCGGGCTTGCCTTGCGGCGGCTCATCGTTCCAATTCTATCTGAACTATCAGGGGCCGGTTCGTTGCCCCGCCTCTGGCATCTCTAGGACCCGACCATGAACCTCACGCCGCGCGAAAAAGACAAACTGCTGATATCGATGGCGGCCGTCGTCGCCCGCAAGCGCCTCGAGCGCGGCGTCAAGCTCAACCATCCCGAGGCCATTGCGCTGATTACCGATTTCGTCGTCGAGGGTGCCCGGGACGGACGCCCGGTGGCGGAACTGATGGAAGCCGGCGCCCATGTCATCACCCGTGCCCAGGTCATGGACGGCATCGCCGAGATGATCCACGATGTGCAGGTCGAAGCCACCTTCCCCGACGGCACCAAGCTCGTCACCGTCCACCAACCCATCCGGTAGCAGCCACCATGATCCCAGGCGAAATCATTCCCAGGTCCGGCGAGATCGAGCTCAATGCCGGCGCCCCGCAGATCGTGCTTGAGGTCGCCAATACCGGTGATCGCCCGATCCAGGTTGGCTCGCACTACCATTTCTTCGAGGCCAATGCGGGCCTGAGCTTCGATCGCGAACAGGCCCGCGGCAGGCGGCTCGATATCGCCGCCGGCACCGCCGTTCGCTTCGAGCCGGGCCAGGCGCGTGAAGTCCGGCTGATCCCGCTCGGCGGCAATCGCGTGGTCTTCGGCTTCCGCCAGCAGATCATGGGCGCTCTGGACTAACGACCCGCTAAAAGTGCAAACGGGGGGCAACGGAAATTCTCCCGCATTGGAACGAACATGACTCCTGAAGCCGAAACCATCCTGCTCAACAAGATCACCCAGGTAATGCGCGACCTGCATGAGCAGGGTGCCGATGACGGGGAAGCCATGTTCATGCTTGGTGCCGGGGCCGACTATGTCTGCACGACCGGGCAAGCAACCACGTGGACAGCACTGAAATCCAAACTGAGCGGCACCGAGACAATCGGTCTGCTGACCCAGATCGATGCCGAAGGCCAGGCCGCTGTCGCCAAGGGTCAGGTCAAGCATGCCTATGCATTGCAGATCCTGGGCCTGTCGGTCGCAGCCATTGGCGCACAAAGCCAGGAAATCCGAACCGCCACCCGCCTGATGGACGACCTTATCGCCACAGCCCTCGGCAATTATCGCAAGCATGCCTCCAAGGGGGCAGCTCCACTCAACTAACCGGAGGCGTCATGCCCGCCCGCATTTCCCGCGCCACCTATGCCGACATGTACGGCCCCACCACCGGCGACCGCGTCCGGCTGGCCGATACCGAACTCTTCATCGAGGTCGAGCAGGACTTCACCATCTACGGCGAAGAGGTGAAGTTCGGCGGTGGCAAGGTCATCCGCGACGGCATGGGCCAGTCCCAGCGTACACGGGCTGAAGGCGCTGTCGACACCGTCATCACCAACGCGCTCGTGGTCGACGTATCAGGCATCTACAAGGCCGATGTCGGCCTCAAGGACGGCAAGATCGCCGCCATCGGCAAGGCGGGCAACCCGGACACCCAGCCCGGCGTCACCATCATCATCGGCCCGTCGACTGAAATCATTGCCGGTGAAGGCCGCATCCTAACGGCCGGCGGCATGGACGCCCATATCCACTTCATCGCGCCCCAGCAGATCGAGGAAGCGCTGATGAGTGGCGTCACCACCATGCTCGGCGGCGGCACCGGTCCGGCCCATGGCACGCTCGCCACCACCTGCACCGGCGCCTGGCACATCCAACGCATGATCGAGAGCTTCGACGGCTTCCCGATGAATCTGGCGCTGGCCGGCAAGGGCAATGCCTCCCGCCCGGCCCCTCTGGTCGAGATGATCCTGGCCGGTGCCTCCTGCCTCAAGCTGCATGAGGACTGGGGCACCACGCCCGCTGCCATCGACAATTGCCTCGCCGTCGCCGACGACTACGACGTGCAGGTGATGATCCATACCGATACCCTCAACGAAAGTGGCTTCGTCGAGGACACCATCGGCGCCTTCAAGGGTCGCACCATCCACGCCTTCCACACCGAAGGCGCCGGCGGCGGCCACGCCCCCGATATTCTCAAGGTCGCGGGCCTGCCCAACGTCATTCCGTCCTCGACCAATCCGACCCGCCCCTACACGGTCAACACCATCGCCGAGCATCTCGACATGCTCATGGTCTGCCACCACCTGTCGCCCTCCATTCCCGAGGATGTGGCCTTCGCCGAGAGCCGCATTCGCAAGGAAACCATCGCCGCCGAGGATATCCTCCACGATATGGGCGCCCTCTCGGTGATCTCGTCCGACAGCCAGGCCATGGGCCGCGTCGGCGAAGTGCTGATCCGCTGCTGGCAAACCGCCGACAAGATGAAGCGCCAGCGCGGCAAGCTCGCCCAGGAAACCGGCGACAATGACAATTTCCGGGTCAAGCGCTACATCGCCAAATACACCATCAACCCCGCCATCGCCCACGGCATGAGCCAGCACATCGGCTCCATCGCGGTCGGCAAGCGCGCCGATCTGGTATTGTGGAACCCCGCATTTTTCGGCGTGAAGCCCGAAATGGTGCTGCTCGGCGGGTCCATCGCCGCTGCACCGATGGGCGATCCCAACGCCTCCATCCCGACCCCGCAGCCCATGCACTACCGGCCCATGTTCGCCAGCTTCGGAAAGCTGCTGACCAATTCGTCGGTCACCTTCGTCTCGCAGGCCGCCTACGATGATGGCCTGCGCAACAAGCTCGGCGTCGCCAAGCAGATGCTGCCCGTCACCAATACCCGCGGCGGCATCGGCAAGCATTCGATGATCCACAATTCGGCCACGCCCGACATCGACGTCGATCCCGAAACATACGAAGTCCACGCCGATGGCGAACTGCTCACCTGCGAGCCCGCCACCGTCCTGCCAATGGCCCAGCGCTACTTCCTGTTCTGAGGCCGATGTTCATGGTACGTTCCTCCCGAGTCGGGAGGGACCAATCATGCGCAACAACCACAATGCAGTCTGCCTCGTCACCGGCGCCAGCCGCGGCATTGGTCGCGGTATCGCACTGGCGCTGGTGGCCGAAGGCGCCCGCGTGCACGTCACTGCACGCACGGTCACTGACGCCCAGGCCGCGGCACATCCCCAACTCGAGGGTTCGCTGGATAGCCTTGTCGCCGAAGCCAGGGCCCTGCCCGGCGTCCTGACTACCCATGTCTGCGACCATGCCGACGACTCCCAAACCGAGCGCGCCGTGGCCGAAACGATCGCCGCGGAGGGCCGCATCGACATCCTCGTCAACAATGCCTGGCCCGGCTACGAAAACATGGCGGAGGGCGACGATTTCACCTGGATACGGCCCTTCTGGGAGCAGCCGATGTGGCGGTGGGAGAGCATGATCGACGTCGCCGTGCGCGCCGCCTTCGTCTCCGCCCGCGCCGCCGCCCCGAGCATGGTCGCGCACCAATCCGGCCTCATCGTCAACATTTCCTTCTGGGCCGCCCAGCGCTACGACGGCAACGCCATCTACGGCATCGCCAAGGCCGCAGCCGACAAGATGGCCGCCGACTTCGCGCACGACCTGCGCCCGCATGGTGTGGCCGCCGTCGCGCTCTATCCCGGCCTCGTGCGCACCGAAGCCGTCCTGCGCAACGCCGAGTATTTCGACATGAGCAATTCCGAATCGCCCCAGTTCATCGGCCGCGTGATTTCAGGGCTCTGGCGCGATGCCGGCCTGATGGACAAATCCGGCCGGGTCCATGTCGCCGCTGCCCTCGCGCAGGAATATGACATCGCCGATATCGACGGCAAACGGCCCATTCCGCTGGCGCTCTAGCTCTGGACAGCGGTCCTTGTCGGGAGCAGGCTGCCGCTTCTAGCGTCAACGAGGCCCATCATGATCTACGTTCTTGCCATCCTCATCGGCGTCGCCGCCGGTCTGCGCGCCGTCACGCCCATCGCCGCCATCTCCTGGGGCGCCTATCTCGGCTGGATCGATCTCAGCGCCACGCCCCTGGCCTTCCTCGGCAATATCATAGCCGTCATCATCATCACCCTGTTGGCCATTGCCGAACTGGTCAGCGACCAGTTGCCGAACACGCCCAGCCGCAAGGTGCCGGTGCAGTTCGGCACTCGCATCGTGCTCGGCGCGCTCGCCGGCGCCCTGCTCATGCCGGCAAGCTGGATCATTGGCGCCATTCTCGGTGCGGTCGGTGCCGTGCTCGGTACGCTGGGCGGCGCCGAGCTTCGCGCCCGCCTCGCCAGGGCGTTCGGTCGCGATCTGCCGGCCGCGCTGGTGGAGGACGCGGCGGCCATCATCCTCGCCTTTGTCGTCGTCTATCTCGCCTGACCGGCATGGTGGCGCGGCGTCGATTGCGCTAGGCTCGCCGCATCAGGGAGCCCCGCGTGATCTATGTCGTTGCCACCTTCCGCATCCGTCCGGGCGCGCTTGAGCCATTTGTGGAAGCCGCCTATGGGCTGATCGATGTCGCGCGACGGGAGCTCGGCTGCCTTTACTACGACCTGCATGCCAGCCTCACCGATCCAGACCGGATGCTGTGCTACGAGCAGTGGAGCGACCGCGCGGCTTTCGACCTGCATTACGCCTCTCCCTATGTCGCCGCCTTTGTCGGCGCCACCGCAGACTTCGTGCTGTCATCCAGGGTCGAGATCATCCAACCCGAACACATCGACACGCTCTGACCCAATTCCGCCGCGCGCCACCAGCAGCATGGCGCAAACCCGAATGGAGGCCACGATGATCAAATTCACCCTCGCAGCGCTGCTCGCCGCCAGCCTGCTTGCACCGACAGCAGCGCAAGCCGTCGAAGCCGCGCTACAGATTGAGCTGGGGACCGCTTCCGATTTCGAGCGTCGCGCCACACTTTACGACTGCTCGGCCGGCGAGCCGTTCAGCGTCACCTACATCAACGCCGCGCCCAATTTTCTCGCGCTGGTCCCCATAGAGGGTGAGCCCGAGCCGCTGGTTTTCGCCGCAGTCGTCGCCGCTTCCGGCGTCCGCTACGCTGCCGGTCAGTGGGTATGGTGGACCAAGGGCGCCGATGCCAGCCTCCAGGACGTCACGCTGGGCGACGACGCCGAGCCGGTGCTTACCTGTTCGGAAATGAACAACACACCCTAGGATCGCCATGGACGTTTCCGACGTGCACGAACTCTTCCCCCATGTCCGCATCGTCATGGGCATGATTGTCGGCCTGGGTATCACCCGGCTGCTGATGACCGTGGCCGGGTTGATCCAGCACCCGCACCGCTCGCGCGTGTCGGTCATTCACCTGCTGTGGATGGGCTCCATCCTGGTCGAGCTCGTGCTGTTCTGGTGGTGGCAATTCGCGCTGTTCCGGCTCGAATACTGGACCTTCGGGATCACGCTGTTCCTCATCCTCTACGCGGTCACCCTGTTCCTCCTTGCGGCCCTGCTCTCGCCCGACAGCGTTGCCGAATATGATGGCTACGAGGATTTCTTCCTCAAGCGCCGCGGCTGGTTCTTCGGGCTGTTCGCCGCCACCTTCGTCCTCGATACCGTCGATACGCTCATCAAGGGCGAGGCCTATTGGAACCGTTTCGGATTCGAATATTTCATCCAGGTGCCGCTTGGCCTGGTCCTCTGTGCCATAGCCATCCGGTCGGTCGACCGGCGCGTCCACATCACGGCCGCGCTGCTGCATATCGCCTATCAGGCCTATTGGATTACCAGGTTCTTCTATACGGTGACCTGACACCGATCACGGACCTGTCCAAGCCCAATGCTGCGCGTCGTTTCCCTTCTTCCGCCCCACCACGGGCAAGGCATTCCATTCGACCTGGTCACCCTCGAACACGATGAGCGCCGCCTGCGCCGCAAGCTGCTTCGCCTGGTGCATGGCGATGAGATACTGGTGGATTTCCCCCAGACTATCACCCTCGAACACGGCAGCGCCCTGCAACTCGAAGATGGGCGGCTGGTCGAGGTCATCGCCGCCGAGGAATTGCTCTACGAGATCCGCGGTCGCGACGCCGCCCATCTGGTGCGCCTCGCCTGGCATATCGGCAATCGCCACACCTCGGCACAGCTCGAAGACGGCCGCATCCTCATCAAGCGCGACCATGTGCTCAAGACCATGCTGGTGGGCCTGGGCGCCACCGTGACCGATGTCGCCGAACCATTCTTCGCCGAGCATGGCGCCTATCACAGCCACACCGACCAAGGCGGCCACGCGCTGCTGGCCCGATGACCCACGCCGGCGATCTGCAAAAGCTCATGACCTGGCTGTCCCCCGCTTTCCCGGTGGGTGCCTTTGCCTGGTCGGCCGGACTCGAATCCGCCATTGTCGCCGGCACCGTGCATGATCGCGCTTCGACCCAGGCTTGGATCGAGGGCGTCCTCACCCATGGCAGCCTGCGCACGGACGCGATCCTCTTCGCCCACGCTTACGCCGCTGCCCACGATGCGTCCGCCCTGCGCGAGCTCGCCGATCTCTGCCTTGCCTTAACTCCGGCTCGCGAACGACACGAGGAAACCACCATCACCGGCGCGGCTTTTGCGACGGCTGTCGGGGCGTGGCCCAATCAGGTCCTCGCCAACCTGCCCGTCCCCTGCCCTTACCCTATCGCCGTCGGCGCCATCGCCGCGGGCCACAGCATTGCGCTTGACGCGGCGCTACTGGCCTGGCTCACCGCAAGCGTCCACAGCCAGGTTTCGGTGGCCGTCCGGCTGGTGCCCATCGGCCAGTCCGATGGGCTGGCCATCATGGCCACGCTGGAGCCGGCCATAGCGTCATCGGCCGAGCTGTGCCAGCATGCCGCACTCGATGATATTGGCGCGGTGGCCTACGCGGCGGATATTGCTCAGATGTCCCATGAAACTCTGACCACGAGAATCTTCCGCTCATGAGCATGCTCATCGCCGCCTTCATGTTCATCATCCTGCTGGCGGTCTCGACGGCGCACTTCCTCTGGTCCATCGGCCGCACCTGGCCCATCCGCAGCGAAAAGCTGCTCGCCCAGACGGTGGTCGGCTTCGAGGGCATAGAGCGCATGCCACCCCGCCTCGCCTCGTTCGCTGTGTCCGTGGCGACTTTGGCGGCCGGCATCATTGCCCTGGCCCTTGCCGATCACGAGGGCGGCGGCCTGGCACTGAGCCTGCTCGGCCTGCCCCTCGCCGCGGTGTTCCTGGCGCGCGGCATCATCGGCTACACGCCCTGGTGGGCCAAAATGACACCTGAACCCAATTTCCGGCTCAATGACGTCAGGGTCTATTCCCCGCTCTGCCTGTTCCTGGGTCTGGGCTTTGCCGCACTCGTTCTCCTGAGGTTGCTATGAAATCTGCGAACGGCCCTCTGCGCATCGGCATTGGCGGCCCCGTCGGCTCGGGCAAGACGACGCTCTGCGAAATGCTGCTCAAGGCAATGCGTGACCGTTACTCGATGGCCGTCGTCACCAACGACATCTACACCCGCGAGGACGCGCTGATCCTGGCCCGTGTCCAAGCCATCTCCGAAGACCGCATCGTCGGCGTCGAGACCGGTGGCTGCCCGCATACCGCAATCCGCGAGGATGCCTCGCTCAACCTTGCCGCCATCGATGATCTCGTCAGAAAATTTCCCGATCTCGATATCATCCTGATCGAAAGCGGCGGCGACAACCTGGCGGCCACCTTCTCACCCGATCTGGCCGATCTGACCATCTACGTGATCTCCGTCGCTCAGGGCGAAAAGATACCGCGCAAGGGCGGACCCGCCATCTCCCGCTCGGACCTGCTGGTCATCACCCATACCGACCTCGCCCCCTATGTCGGCGCCAGCCTCGAGGTTATGGAAAGCGACACCCGCAAGGTGCGCGAGGGCCGGCCCTACATCTTCACCGACCTGCTGCGTCGCGAAAGCCTCGACCAGATTATCGCCTTCATCGAACGATCGGGCGGCTTCGTCGACATTCAAGCGGCAGAGTAGCATGGTCGATACCCTGCGTATGCGCCGGCACCTGGATGGCTACGCCCTGTCGGCGGCCACCTGGCCTGACGGAGCACGGCTCGCCGCCCTTCCCGATATCGATCCCCGAACCCTCCACGCGATCCTTACCGACGCATATGCCAATGGCTTCGGCGCCGTAGCCGCCTTCGCCGAGTGGTGGGCCTCGGTCGAAACCGATGAGGAATTCGATCCTGCTCTACTCTTTGTGGCAGTCGACGACGCCGGGTCGCCGATAGGCCTCGCGCTGTGCTGGACGTCCGGTTTCATCAAGGATCTTGCCGTGGTCGAGACGTGGCGCGGCAAGGGAATTGGCGACGCTTTGCTGCAAGAAGCCTTTGCGGCCTTCCGCAAGCGGGGGCTGCCTCAGGTTGACCTCAAGGTTGGAGCCGCCAATGCCCCCGCCATTGGCCTCTACCGTCGTGTTGGCATGGTCGAGGCGCCGCTCTAGCTCACCATCACCACATGGCTGACCAGCCGGTCGTCCTCGAAGTGGTGCAGCAACAACCCAGGTGGGTCCGAAATCTCCGGCTCCCTGCCATCCAGCCGCAGCCGGTTGGCACGCGTCACTGATGGACACATGGTGGCCGGCCGTCCGGCGAAGCGGGTAAACATCGGGCGGTGTACGTGCCCGCAGGTCAACCCCACCACCGGGTCATGCGCCTCGTTGATGACCCGTGCCAACGCCTCGGCATTGCGGCACATATTCTTGTCCTTGCCCTCGATGCCGCATTTGAATGGGTGCTGATGCTGGAAGATCAGCGCCGGTGGCCCGCCGGCATTGAGTTCCACCGCCAGCCATTCCAGCACTGGCGCGGCGTCGCCGTGATGGGCCGCTGCGACGGTCACATCGAGCCCGATGATCCGTAGTCTCCCGCCTGCACGCCCGCTGCAATTGAGCGTCCGCCCCTCCTCGGGCCAGTCGAACCGCTGCCCGAACTCCCGCCGCATCTCGCCATGCTCGTCCACATTGCCGGGTACCACGTAAAATGGTGCACCTGTCGCATCGAGCCGATCGTGGACTGCCTTGTAGCTGCTTCTGTGCTCGTTTTCCGCCAGGTCGCCGCTGACAATGATCGCGTCGGGTCGCATCGGCCGCAACCAGCGCAGCACCCGATCGAGTCGGTCGAGCCGATCGCCCGAACCGTCCGCATGGATATCGCTGAGTTGGGCAATGATCATGCGCGAATGAGCGCAACAACCGAGCGCGGCGACAGTGTCGCCGTACCGTCGGAAACCGGAACGGTGGTGGTGTTGTCAGAGAGAACGCCAACCTGCCAGCCGCCCTCGGGCAGCCGCGCTACCACCGGTTCGGTGCGCCGGTTGAACCAGACCAGCACTTCGTCGTCCTTGTGCCGCAGGTGCATGCCGAGCGTTGAGGCACCGGAATAACCCCAGTCACCCTCGTTCATCTCGCGCCCATCCGGATGCAACCACACCACGTCGCGGATGCCGTTCTTCTCCTGGCCAGTGAGGAAATGGTCATGCGTCAGCGCCACGTGTGCCTTGCGGAACTTGTAAATGGCGGCGACGAAATCAACCATTTCCCCGTCGGCCGCTTCCCAGTCGAGCCAGGTAATTTCGTTGTCCTGGGCGTAGGCATTGTTGTTGCCCTGCTGGGTGCGGAACATCTCATCACCCTGCTGCAGCAGCGGCACGCCCCGTGACAGGAACAGCGTCGCCAGCATGGCCCGCACGTCGCGCTTGCGCGCCGCATTGATCGCGGGATCGTCCGTCTCGCCCTCGGCGCCGCAATTCCATGATGCATTGTGGTTGTGCCCGTCGCGGTTGTTCTCGCCATTGGCCTCGTTGTGCTTGTCCTGGTAGCTCACCAGATCGCGCAGCGTGAACCCGTCATGCACGGCCAGGAGGTTCACCCCATGGCTCGGCTTGCGGCCAGCGAAGTTGAAGATCTCCGCCGAACCCGCCACCTTGCCCGCCAGCGCACCGATCTTGCCGTTCTCGCCGCGCCAGAACTCGCGGATATCATCGCGATAAGTGTCGTTGTGTTCTTTAAATTCCTTGCCGAACTGCCCCAGCGCATAGCCGCCCGGACCCGGATCCCACGGCTCCGCGACCAGGATGCATTGCTTGAGCACCGGGTCGGCCTTGATCTTCTGCAGCATTTCGGCGTTGGGATTGAACCCCGGATCACGCCCCAGCACGGTCGCCAGGTCGAAGCGGAAACCCGAAATGCCCATTTCCTCGACCCAGTAGCGTAGGCTGTCGATCACCAGTCGCTGCGTCGCCGGATGGTCGCAGCGCAGCGTGTTGCCCGTGCCCGTATCGTTCACCAGATGCTGTTTGCCGTCGACCTCGACGAACCGATAATAGGTCTTGGCGTCGAGCCCCATCAGGCTCAGCATCGGCCCGTTGGCGTCGCCTTCGCCGGTGTGGTTATAGACCACGTCGAGGATCACCGAGATGCCGTTCTTGCGGTAAAGATCGGTCATATTCCGCAGTTCCTGCGGCCCGCGCGGCGCCAGGCGCGGGTCGATGGCCGAATAGGTCACCGGGTTGTAGCCCCAGGCATTCGTCAGCCCCAGCACCGGCAGATGCCCCTCGTCGATCCAGGCCGCGGTCGGCATCAGTTGCAGCGTATCGACGCCGATATATTTGAGATGGTCGATAACCCGCTGCGTCGTCAGCGCCGCGATAGTGCCGCGCAGCGGCCCCTGCACGCTGGGGTGGCGCATCGTATAGCCACGCACATTCATCTCGTAGAACAGGCCCGGCGCCTTCTTGCGCGGCAGGATGTTCTCGTTGCCCAGTTCACCCACGATCGCCTTGGGCACCAGCGGCGCCGTATCCACCGCATCGGCGCGATCGAGCCGCAGCCGCGGCGAGCGCACGAAGACGCGGTCAAGCCGCTTGGCATAGGGATCAACCAACAGCTTCATCGGATCGAAGAAATAGCCCTGGTCCGGATCGTAGGGCCCGTCGGCCCGCAAACCATAGCGCGTACCCGCCGTCAGCCCGGCAATCAGCCCGGCGCGGATATTGTCCTTGAACACGTCCAGCTCGAACCGGTCCGTCTCCTGGTCCTGCTCGTCGTAGATTGACACCCAGATATGGGTGGCGCTCTCTGAATAGACAGCAAAGTTGACGCCCACCTCGGTCACCGTGGCGCCGAGATGGGTAATACTGCCCCCATTGGGGACCAGCATGGGTTTCATTGGTCTTCCGATGCTAGGTGATGACGCTGGGCTCTTGGCGCCCGGTACGCTGCTTGATCCCGGTGAGCTGGTCGGCCAGTCCGATGAGTGGCTCAAGGGCGAGTTGGGTTTCAAGATCATGTCGTCCATCGGCGGCCTCGTAGCGCTCAAGATAGAGCCGCAACGTGGCGCCGACCGTGCCGGTTCCGCTCAGCCGGACAACGATGCGCGAGCCGTCGGTAAAGCCGATCCTGATCCCCTGCTTGGCGCTGGTCGAGCCGTCTACCGGATCGTGGTAGGTAAAGTCATCCGCGTAGGCAACCTGCAGGTCATCGCCAAGAATTCTGCCAGCAAGCTTGGGCAATTCCGCGCGCAGATCGTCCACCAGCTTGTTGGCAATAGCGGCATCGACCTCCTCGTAATCGTGCCGCGTATAATAGTTGCGCCCATAGGTCGCCCAGTGCTCGCGCACGATCTCGTCCACGCTCTGCTTGCGCACCGCGACGATGTTGAGCCACAGCAGCACGGCCCACAGCCCATCCTTCTCGCGCACGTGGTTCGAACCGGTGCCCGCACTTTCCTCGCCGCAGATGGTCACCCGGCCCGCATCGAGCAGGTTGCCGAAAAACTTCCAACCCGTTGGCGTTTCATGCATTTCTATGCCGAGCTTCTCGGCCACCCGGTCGGCCGCCGCACTCGTCGGCATCGACCGCGCAATCCCGGCTATGCCCGCCTTGTAGCCGGGCGCCAGATGGGCATTGGCCGCCAGCAGTGCCAGCGAGTCTGACGGCGTCACGAACCGGTTCTTGCCGATGATCAGGTTGCGATCGCCATCGCCATCCGACGCCGCGCCGAAGTCGGGTCCCTCCGGCGTCATCAACAGGTCATGCATGTCCTTGCAATAGACCAGGTTAGGATCGGGATGCCCGTCATTGAACGATGGCGAGGGCGTGCCATTGATGACCGTGCCCTTGGGCGCGCCCAGAATCTCTTCAAGTATTTTATGAGCATAAGGCCCGGTCACTGCGCTCATCGCATCGAACGTCATGCGGAAACCCGAGGCGAACATGGCCCTGATGGCGCCGAAGTCGAACAGCGTCTCCATCAGGTCGGCATAGTCGGCGACCGGGTCGATCACGTCCACAACCATGCCGCCAACCGTCTGCGTGCCGATGGCAGCCAGGTCGATATCGGCAGCGTCGACGATTCTGTAGCTGTCGATCACCTTGGTCCGATCATAGACCGCGTCCGTGATCTTCTCGGGGGCCGGACCGCCATTGCCGATATTGTACTTGATGCCGAAATCGCCATCCGGCCCGCCCGGATTATGGCTGGCCGACAGCACCAGTCCGCCAAACGCCTTGTAGTGCCGAATGACATGGCTGGCGGCAGGGGTCGACAATATGCCGCCCTGCCCCACCAGCACCTTGCCGAAACCATTGGCCGCAGCAATCCGGATCGCCTTCTGGATGGCGACATCGTTGTAGAAGCGCCCGTCGCCGCCGATCACCAGCGTCTTGCCCTCGAAGCCCTCGAGGCTGTCGAAGATCGCCTGGATGTAGTTCTCGACATAGTTGGGCTGCTGGTAGACCGTCACCCGCTTGCGCAGGCCCGACGTACCCGGCTTCTGGTCGCCGTAAGGCGTGGTCTTAATGGTCTGGATCGTCATTGGTCATCAGTCCGGTAATGGTGGCGTAGAGGTCGGCATAGCGCGCGGCGCTGGCATCCCAGGACACGTCCGACTTCATTCCTCGCCGTTGGATTTTCTTCCAGAGTTTTTCATCGTGGTAGAGCCGCACCGTCTTGCGCAGCGCCTCGTAGAGCGCATGGGCGCTGCCGGGATCGAACACCACGCCTGTCGCCACCTCGGCGGCAATAGCCGCTGGGTTGGCGTCGATCACCGTGTCGGCGAGCCCACCGATGCGGCTCACCACAGGCACGCAGCCATACCGCAAGCCATAGAGCTGCGTCAGTCCGCAAGGCTCGAAGCGCGAGGGAATGACGATGGCGTCGCAGCCGCCCTGCATCAGGTGGCTCAGTGCCTCGTTGTAGCCATTGGCAATGGCGACCTTGCCGGGGTGGCGGGCCGTCATGTGGCGGAATCCGTCCTCGAGATAGGCCTCTCCCGAGCCCAACACCACAAGCCGTCCGCCGAGATCGACCAGCCCGTCGGTCGCCTGCAGCAGCAGGTCCATGCCCTTCTGGTCGGTGAGCCGGCTGATGACGCAGAACAGCGGTCCATCCGCTCCATCCAGCCCGAACTTCTCCGCCACGGCCTTCTTGTTGACCTGCCGCATATGGATCGTGTTGGCCGAATAGGTCTGCGCCAGCGCCGCGTCCTTGCTCGGATCCCACGCATCGGTGTCGATGCCGTTGAGAATGCCGACGACCGTATCTGCCCGGCCATTCAGCAGCCCCTCAAGGCCAAGCCCGAATTCCGGCGTGCGGATTTCGTCGGCATAGTTGGGGCTGACCGTGGTGACATAGTCCGCGCATTCCATGCCCGATTTCAGGTAGGAAATGCCGCCGTAATACTCCACGCCCCCCACGCCGAAGGCATGGGGCGGCAGACGCAACTGGCCGAATATCTCAGGGCCAAAGAAGCCCTTGAACGCCATATTGTGGATGGTCATCACGGTCTTGACCGTGCCTGATGGCCCATACTTGATATAGGCTGGCGCCAGGCCAGCCTGCCAGTCATGGCAATGCAGGACCTGAGGGTGATAGCCCTCGACCATTCCCATGCCCAGTTCGGCTGCCACCCAGCTCAGGGCGGCAAAGCGCTTCCAGTTGTCCGGCCAGTCCCAGCCGTCGGGGCTGACATAGGGATTGCCCGGCCGGTCATAGAGCGCCGGCGCGTCGATGACGATAACATCGAGCCCGCTGACGCGCGCGGCGATCAGCTTGGCGGGCACCCCAAACAGGTCGTCCAGTTCCTTGACCACTCGTCCGCCGCTGAGCTTGCTCATGACCGAGGGATAGCCGGGCACCAGCGTGCGCATGGTGACGCCACGGCTGCCAAGCGCCCCCGGCAGGGCGCCGGCCACGTCGGCCAGTCCTCCCGTCTTGATCAGCGGATAAACCTCGGAGGCAACCGAGAGAACTTCGATCATCGGCCCGCCAGATACTTGTTGATCATGTGCTGGGTGATCAGCGTCACGCCTTCGTCGGTCCGGCGGAACCACTTGGCGTCAAACTCAGGGTCCTCGCCAACCACCAGCCCCTCGGGAATGTTGACCCCGCGGTCGATCACCACCTTCTTGAGGCGCGCATTGCGGCCGATATCGCAATAGGGCAGCACCACCGCCTCTTCGAGCACCGAATAGGAATGCACGCGCGACCCTGTCGACAGCAACGTCCTTTGCAGGTGCCCGCCCGAAATGATGCAGTCGCCCGACACCAGCGAGTTGACGGCGGAGCCGCGCCGGCCGTCGAAATCGTGCACGAATTTGGCCGGCGGTGTGATCTCGGCATAGGTCCAGATCGGCCAGTCGCGGTCATAGAGGTCGAGCTGCGGCTCGATGTCGGTCAGGTCGATCGAGGCCTTCCAATAGGCGTCGATCGTGCCCACGTCGCGCCAATAGGCCACGTCTTCCTTGGACGAGCGCACGCAGGACCGCGTGAACCGGTGCGCCCAGGCCGTGCCGTTCTTGACGATGTAGGGAATGATGTCCTTGCCGAAATCGCGGCTCGAGCCTTCGGTAGCCGCATCGCGGCGCAGCTGTTCCATCAGGAACCGCGTCTCGAACACATAGATGCCCATCGATGCCAGAGCCGTATCCGGCCGGTCGGGGATTGAGGGCGGATCCTTGGGCTTCTCGATGAAATCGACGACCCGATCGCGCCCGTCGACATGCATCACGCCGAAGCCGGTGGCTTCCATGCGCGGCACTTCGAGGCACCCGATGGTCACGTCGGCGCCCGTATCGACATGCTGCCGGAGCATGATTTCATAGTCCATCTTGTAGATGTGGTCACCGGCGAGGATCACGATATAACGGGCGCCGTAATCCTCGATAATGTCCATGTTCTGGTACACCGCGTCGGCGGTGCCGGCATACCACATGTCCTCGGCCACGCGCTGGCTGGCCGGCAGCACGTCGAAGCTCTCGTTGCGCTCGGGGCGCAGGAAGTTCCAGCCGCGCGACAGGTGGCGGATCAGGCTGTGCGCCTGGTATTGCGTCGCCACCGAGATGCGGCGAATGCCGGAATTGATGGCATTGGACAACGCGAAATCGATGATGCGCGACTTGCCGCCGAAGTAGACGGCGGGCTTGGCGCGCCGGTCGGTCAGTTCCATCAGGCGCGTGCCGCGCCCACCGGCCAGCACATAGGCCATGGCCTCGCGGGCCAGCGGCGATGGTACTCTGTAGTCTGCCATTCTTCTAACCCTCCACTATGCCCGTTTGCCGGGACGTATCTAACTTCGCCGGATCAAGCCGGCTCGTATTTCAGGAACAGCGTCGATAGCGGCGGCAGATAAATCTCCGCCTCCGCCGGCCAGTGCTGGCCCTCGACGGCATAGGCTTTCACCACCCCCTGGTTTCCGGTGTTCGAACCGGAATACCAGCCCGCATCGGTATTGATGCGCTCGACCCAATTGCCGGCCAGCGGCATGGGTATCTTGTAGCCGGCACGTGGCACTGGCGTGAAGTTGCTGACCACCAGCACCGGATCGCTGCCCGGCGCCTTGCGCAGCCAGGCGAACACGGAATTGGCGTGGTCGTTGCCGATCACCCATTCAAAACCGTCCGGCTCGCAATCGCGCTCATGCAATGCAGGCAATTGCCGATAGGCCAGGTTGAGGTCGGCAATCAGCCGCCGCATGCCCTCATGCATGCCCGCATCCAGCAGGTACCAATCGAGCGACTTGGCCTCCGCCCATTCGTCGCGCTGCGCGAATTCCTGCCCCATGAACAGCAGCTTCTTGCCCGGGAAGCCCCACATGAAAGCGTAGTAGGCGCGCAGGTTGGCGAACTTCTGCCAGTCGTCGCCCGGCATCTTTTCCAGCAGGGAACCCTTGCCATGGACCACTTCGTCATGGCTAAGCGGCAGCACGAAGTTCTCGCTGAAGGCATAGACCGTGCCGAACGTCATGTCGCTGTGGTGATACTTGCGATGCACCGCCTCGCGGCTCATGAAGCGCAAAGTGTCGTTCATGAAGCCCATATTCCACTTGAAGCCAAAGCCCAGCCCCCCCGAATGAACGGGGTGGCTGACGCCGGGCCACGACGTGGATTCCTCGGCAATCATGAACGTGCCGGGGTGCAGTCGGTAGGCCTCCGAATTGACCCGACGCAGGAATTCCACGGCCTCCAGATTCTGGTTGCCGCCGAACTTGTTGGGCACCCACTGCCCCTGCTGGCGCGAATAGTCCAGATAAAGCATCGACGCCACGGCATCCACGCGCAACCCGTCCAGGTGGAACTTCTCCAGCCAGTAGAGCGCATTGTTGACGAGGAAACTCACCACCTCACGCCGGCCGAAGTTGTAGATCGCGGTGTTCCAGTCCGGGTGGTAGCCCTGGCGTGGATCGGCATGCTCATAGAGCGAGGTGCCATCGAAATGCGCCAGGCCGTGCGCGTCCGTCGGAAAATGCGCCGGCACCCAGTCGAGAATGACGCCCAGGCCTGCCTCGTGCGCCGCATCGACGAAGCGGGCAAAGGCTGCCGGGTCACCATGGCGCGCCGTCGGCGCATAGAGCCCAGTCGGCTGGTAGCCCCAGCTCGGGTCGAACGGATGCTCGGTGATCGGCAGCAGCTCGATATGAGTGTAGCCCATGTCGGCCACATAGGGCACCAACTGCTCGGCCAACTGGTCATAGGACAGGAAGCCCCCATCCGGACGGCGTCGCCAGCTGCCCAGATGCACCTCGTAGATCGACATTGGCGTGCGCCGCCAATCGCGCGTCGCGCGCTCCTCGATATACCTGCTGTCCGTCCAGGTGAACTCGGTCGGATCCGGCACCACCGAAGCCGTCTTCGGCCGCAATTCGGATTGGCGCGCAAACGGGTCGGCCTTGAGCGGCTGCACCACGCCATCGGGGCCGACGATCTCGTATTTATAGAGCGTCCCCGTGCCGAGAACCGGGATGAATACTTCCCAGATGCCGTTCTCGAAGCGCTTCCGCATCGGATTGCGTCGTCCGTCCCAGTCGTTGAACGGCCCGACTACGCTCACGCGCTGCGCGTTGGGCGCCCACACGGCAAAATGGGTGCCGTGAATACCTTCGAATTCCATTTCATGGGCGCCGAGCTTGTCGAACAGCCGCAGATGATTGCCCTCGCCGATATAGTAGTCGTCCATCGGCCCGAGCACCGGACCGAAAGAATAGGGATCATAGACGTCCCATTCCCCGCCGGCATTTTTGGCGCGGTAGCGGACGGGCTGGCGCTTTTCGATGGACACCTTGCCCTCGAAGAAGCCGCCGGCGTGGCGCGGGATCAGGTGGCCAAGCGCCACCCCCTCCAGCGAATAGGCCGACACCATTTCGGCATGCGGGATGAACGCCCGCAGCACCCACTGCCCGTTGATCTCATGCAGCCCCAGAAACGCGAACGGATTGTGGTGGCGACCGGCGACGATCGCTTCCACTTCCCGTGCATCGGCTTGCCAGTCTTCCTTGGTCACACGCACGCTCCCCCGACGAAAACGCCCGCCTCTCGGCGGCGTCTTCTGAACCATAAAACAGCAGCCGGCCCGGTCTTGTCAGCCAGTTCCCGACCGCCGCAAGCCTTCATGTCGACGCTACCGGAACACCCCAGATTTCCTCTGCGTATTGCCGGATCGTCCGATCCGATGAAAAGAAGCCCACACGCGCGGTGTTGCGGATCGCCATGGCGTTCCAGCGCCGCTTGTCGGTCCAGATCGCATCCACCGCGGCCTGCGCCGCGACATAGGCGTCAAAATCCCGCGCCACCATGAACCAGTCGTGGTCATAGAGCCCGCCGATCAGATCGCGATAGCGGTGCGGATCATCAGGCGAGAACACGCCCGACGAAATGGACTCCAGCGCTTCCTTGAGCCGCGGCGAAGCGTCGATCGCCGTGCGCGGAACTTCGCTCCTGGCGCGCTTGTCGTTCACCTCTTCGGTCGTAAGGCCGAAAATCACGATATTGTCCGCCCCCACTTCCTTGTGCATCTCGACATTGGCGCCATCCATCGTGCCGATGGTGATGGCGCCATTGGCCATGAACTTCATGTTGCCGGTGCCCGAAGCTTCCATGCCGGCCGTCGAAATCTGTTCGCTGAGGTCTGCTGCGGGAACGATCACTTCGGCCAAGCTCACGTTATAGTTCGGCAGGAACACCACCTTGAGCAGTCCGCGCACCGCCGGATCATTGTTGATGACCTTAGCGACATCGTTGATCAGCTTGATGATGAGTTTGGCGTTCCAGTATCCCGGCGCCGCCTTGCCCGCGAAGATCTTAACGCGCGGCACCCAGTCCCGTTCCGGATGGGCGCGAATTTCGTCATACGCTGCAACAGCTTGGATGATGTTCAGCAACTGCCGCTTGTATTCATGGATGCGCTTGATCTGCACGTCGAACATCGCATCGGGCGACACCACGATACCCATGCGGTCCTTGATCAGCTTCGCCAGCTTCTCCTTGTTGCCCTGCTTGACGGCGGCGAACTGCCCCTGGAAAGTCGGATCGTCCGCATGGGCGTCGAGCCCTTTGAGCAGGTCGATATCGTCGAGGAATTCCGGCCCGATCCTGTCGCTGATCAGCTTGGTCAGCTCAGGGTTGCACTGCATCAGCCAGCGCCGCGGCGTGATGCCGTTGGTCTTGTTATTGATGCGATCCGGATAGAGCTTGTGCAGGTCCGAGAACACCGTCTGCTTCATCAGCTCGGTGTGCAGCGCCGAAACGCCGTTGATCGAATGCGATCCTACAAAGGCCAGCTGCCCCATGCGCACGCGGCGTCCGCCGGCTTCGTCGATCAGCGATACATTGGCGATCTGCGCATCGGTAAACTTGGCCCGCACCCGCGCATCGGTCAGCACTTCGGCAT
>JAKFDU010000102.1:0-1694 GCA_036675975.1 Devosia sp.
TCGGTGCTGAAGGATGAACGCATGACGGCGTTCATCTGTGATTACCTGCGCATCATGTCGTCCGGCAACATGGCGCCCCATGAGCTCGAAGGCCTGTTCGACATGGAGCTGTACAGCCTCAAGGAAGACCTGGAGCACCCGTTCCACGCGGTCAACGGCATCGCCGACGGCATGCCTGGCTTCGGTATCGTCGCGGCAGTATTGGGGATCGTGGTGACCATGGCCTCCCTGGGCGATGGCGACCAGAAATCCATCGGCCTGCACGTCGGTGCGGCACTGGTGGGTACCTTCTTCGGTATTTTGGCCGCGTACGGTTTCTTCGGTCCGCTGGCCCATTCCCTGGCCCATGATGCCAAGGAAGAACTCAACGTCTACGAAGCCATCAAGGCGTCCCTGGTGGCTTCGGCGTCGGGCATGCCGCCATCGCTGGCGGTGGAGTTCGGTCGCAAGGTCCTGTACCCGGCGCACCGTCCAAGCTTCGCCGAATTGGAACAAGCGGTTCGCGGTCGTTAAGTTATGGAAAATAATCAACCGATCATCGTCAAGCGCGTCAAGCGCATAGCCGGCGGGCACCATGGCGGTGCTTGGAAAATTGCCTTCGCCGACTTCGCGACGGCGATGATGGCGTTCTTCTTGGTGCTGTGGCTGCTGTCCACGGCAACCCCGGAACAGAAGATCGCCATCGCCGGTTACTTCAAGGACCCGGTCGGCTTTTCCGAAAGCGGCACACCCTACATCATTGACCTGGGCGGCTCGCCGACCCTGGCGCCGGAAAACACCCTCAACCCCGAGGTCAAGTCCCAGCCCCAGCCCGACAAGGTGACGGTGGATTCCGAGCAGGTCGAAGGCATGGCCGAACAGGTCGAGCGCGAGCGCCTGGAGTTGCTGTTGCAGGAATTGCAGAACAAAGTTGAAGAAAATCCGCAACTGCAGAAATTCAAGGACCAGATCCTGTTCGAGATCACGCCGAATGGCCTGCGCATCCAGATCATGGACGCTGATAACCGGCCGATGTTCGACTCTGGCAGCGCGCGCCTGAAACCGTATTTCGAAGACATCCTGCTGGCCATGGCCGACACCATCAAGGCGGTGCCGAACAAGATCAGTATCAGCGGTCACACCGATGCCAAGCCTTACGTTGGCAAAGGCGATTTCGGTAACTGGGAATTGTCGGCCAACCGCGCCAACGCGGCCCGTCGCGCCCTGGTGGCCGGTAGTTATCCGGACGAGCAGGTGGCACGGGTGGTCGGCTATGCGTCTTCGGCGCTGTTCGACCGCAAGGATCCGCTCAACCCGGTCAATCGGCGTATCGATATCGTGGTGTTGACCAAGAAGGCGCAGAAAGCGATCGAGGGCTCACAAACCGACGATCCGGCGCCCGATCCTGCCCCGGGCGAGGGCGCGCCGGGTGAAGTGCCTGCTTCGCCCGCCACACCTGGCGCGGCGGTCGATCCGAACGCGTTGCCGGCGGACCAGCAACCCGTGCCGGCCCATGAACTGCGCGAGCGGCTGAACCTGTTCGACGACGCCGCGCCGAAGCCGGCTGAGCCGCCGGCGCAGTGACCTGAGAGCCGATACAGACCTGTGGGAGCAAGGCTTGCCCGCGATGAAGGCGATGCGGTCTTTCGGAGACCGAGGTGCCTGTTTCGCGAGCAAGCTTTGCTCCCACGGATCCCCTCGCCACAAAGGTGTCC
>JAKFDU010000103.1:0-1812 GCA_036675975.1 Devosia sp.
CCTGCTGGAAAAAATCGCCAATCTGGGCAACCTGGGCGACAAAGTGAACGTTAAGGCTGGTTACGGCCGTAACTTCCTGCTGCCGCAAGGCAAGGCCACCGCCGCTACCGCCGCGAACGTTGCTACGTTCGAAGCGCGTCGCGCCGAGCTGGAAAAACTGGCTGCCGAGAAGAAGGCCTCCGCCGAAACTCGCGCTGCCCAGCTGGCCGAGCTGGAAGTCACCATCACCGCTACCGCGGGCGATGAGGGCAAGCTGTTCGGTTCCATCGGCACCCACGACATCGCCGATGCCCTGACCGCCTCCGGCGTGGAAGTGGCCAAGGCCGAAGTGCGTCTGCCGAACGGCACCATTCGCCAGGTCGGCGAATACGACGTGGCCGTGCACCTGCACACCGACGTCGAAGCGACCGTCCGGGTCGTTGTGGTCGCCGCCTAAGCGAGCCGCCGAAGTGGTCTTGCACTTAGGTGCAAGGCTGCTGACAATCGGGCACGACATCGCGCAAGCGGTGCCGTGCCTTTTGTTTTTCAACTCCTGATTTTTATCCAGAGCCTATGAACGACATCAGCACTCCCGAACAGTACGACCTGCAAACCTCCGCCCTGAAGGTGCCGCCGCACTCGATCGAGGCCGAGCAGGCGGTGCTGGGTGGCCTGATGCTGGACAACAATGCCTGGGAGCGGGTGCTCGATCAGGTCTCCGACGGCGACTTCTACCGGCATGACCATCGGCTGATCTTCCGCGCCATTTACAAGCTGGCCGAGCGCAACCACCCCTTCGACGTGGTGACCCTGTCCGAGCAGCTGGACAAGGAAGGCCAACTGTCCCAGGTCGGCGGCCTGGCCTACCTCGGCGAGCTGGCGAAGAACACCCCCTCGGTGGCCAACATCAAGGCCTATGCGCAGATCATCCGCGAGCGTGCCACCCTGCGCCAGCTGATCGGCATCAGCTCGGAGATCGCCGACAGCGCCTATGCGCCACAGGGGCGTACCGGCGAGGAGATCCTCGACGAGGCCGAGCGGCTGATCTTCCAGATCGCCGAGGCGCGGCCGAAGACCGGTGGCCCGGTGGGCATCAACGACATCCTGGTCAAGGCCATCGACCGCATCGACTCGCTGTTCAATGCCGGCGACGCGATCACCGGCCTGTCCACCGGCTTCACCGACCTGGATGACCTGACCAGCGGCCTGCAGCCGGCCGACATGATCATCGTCGCCGGTCGTCCCTCCATGGGTAAGACCACCTTCGCCATGAACCTGGTGGAAAACGCCCTGATGCGCAGCGACAAGGCGATCCTGGTCTACTCGCTGGAAATGCCTTCGGAATCCATCGTCATTCGTATGCTCGCCTCGCTCGGCCGCATCGACCAGACCAAGGTGCGTGCCGGTCGCCTGGACGACGACGACTGGCCGCGCCTGACCTCCGCGGTCAACCTGCTCAACGACCGCAAGCTGTTCATCGACGATACCGCCGGCATCTCGCCGTCCGAGATGCGTGCGCGTACCCGCCGCCTGGCCCGCGAGCACGGCGAGATCGGCCTGATCATGGTCGACTACCTGCAGCTGATGCAGATCCCCGGCTCCAGCGGCGACAGCCGGGTCAACGAGATTTCCGAGATCTCGCGCTCGCTCAAGGGCCTGGCCAAGGAGTTCAACTGCCCGGTGATCGCCCTGTCACAGCTCAACCGCGGGCTCGAACAGCGCCCCAACAAGCGCCCGATCAACTCCGACCTGCGCGAATCCGGGGCGATCGAGCAGGACGCCGACATCATCATGTTCGTTTACCGCGACGAGGTGTATCACCCCGAGACCGAG
>JAKFDU010000104.1:0-18181 GCA_036675975.1 Devosia sp.
GATGGCTACCAGGTTGCTGCCCAGTTGGTCGCTGCTCTGACCGAAACGATCAAGCTCACCGGTGAAATCGGCGTCTATGGCCATGCTGCCGACGGCGCGGCCGCTCCGGTCATCCGCAATGCTGGCGCTGCCTACTCCGACTTCTACGGCAAGGCCGAACTGGCCTGGACCCCAGGCGGCGGCTTCTCGTCGTCGGTTGGCGCCACCGTTCAGCAGAACGGCGCTTACAAGGTCACCTTCAAGGCTGCCAAGGCCTTCCAGTAATCCTCGGATTACTCTGGCTTACGGAAAGGCCCGGCTCACGCCGGGCCTTTCTGCTTTTCGGGGCTCATCCTTGGCCCTCAATCAACCACGATGTCATCCCGACATAGGCCGGGATCCATCCTCCGGTCCTTCCACCCATAACAGGCCCAGCCATCTCAGAATGGTTTCCGGTCTTCGCCGGAATGACCCGGTGGCTCTATCGACAGGATTGCCGCCCGGCGACATTGATTCTGTGATTTCCGGCCACCCGGCGCGCCATGCTCTGTCGCCCCACGAAATAATCACGCTGAAACAGACACTTACCCCTGGCATTTTCGTTTCCCCGCGTCGCGAAATGCTCTAGCTTTGCCGCAATTGCGGACATTCACTGGAACGGGAATGATCAGGGATCTTATCAGGTGGGTCGCACCGGGACTTGCCACTGTCCTGGGCGGCACGACCTTGTGCCTGGCGATGACGTCGACCGACATCGTCGACGACCTCGCATCGCGCGGCGCTGCGGCCATGGCCGCTGGCGGCTACGATTGGGCCGAACTCTCGCTTGACGCCCGTGATGTGACCTTGACCGGTACCACAACTGATGAGGCCCTGCTGGACGCCGCCATTGCCCGGCTGTCCAGTCTTGATGGCGTTCGCTCGGTCACGCCGGACGTCACCCTCGCACCCATGGCTGCTCCCTATATCCTGCAGGCGAGCATCGACCAGGGCGCCATCAGCCTTTCGGGCGGCGTGCCCAACGAAACGGCCCGGCAGCATCTGATGACGCTGGCCGGTTTAGAGCAGGGAGCGCTCGAACTCCGGTCCGGCGTGCCGGACCGCCGCTCGTGGATCACCGGCGCCGAGTACGCCATCCATCAGCTGCAGTATTTCGACCAGGGCGAGGCGGTGATTTCAGACCTGACGGTGACCCTCAACGGCCGCGCCAAATCGGAGCGTGCCTTCCGCGACCTGCTGATCGTGCTGCGGGCCGGGGCGCCGGCCGGTCTTTCGCTGGGCCAGGTCAGCATCACCCCCGCGCTCGTTTCCCCCTATCAATGGAATGCCAAGTTCGACGGCAAGCGGATCGATGTTTCCGGCTACGTGCCTGACGATGCTATCGTCGAACGCTTCCGCACCGCCGAGGTTTCGGGAGCACAGCTAGCCACCGGTCTGGCGCTTGGATCTGGTGAACCCTCTGGTTTTGCGGACCTTTCCGAGCGGCTGATCGAACAGTTGGCGCGTCTGGAATATGGTGCCGCCAGCATAACTGATGGCCAGAGCACGCTCAGTGGCGCTCCGGCAACGCTCGAAATCGCGCAGGGCATTGTCGAGACGCTCGAACCATCCGGAACCATTGTCACGCTCGAGCCGCCGCGCATCGCCGACTATTGGATGAGCGCCACCCGCCAGGTCGGTGGCGTCGTGGTGTTCGACGGTTATGTGCCCGACGAGGCCACCCGCGAGGCGTTCAGTCTGCGCGAAGGCGCCGACACCAGCTACCTTAAGCTCGGCCGCGGCGCCCCAGAGCGCTACCAATCGGGCGCTGATTTCGGGCTCGATGCGCTCGAATTGATGAGCGAGGGCCGCATCGCGCTGCGTGACAACGTGCTGACCATATCAGGCACCGCGCGCTCCGGCACAGACTACGATGCCCTTGTCACCATAATGGGCCAGCAAGCCCCCCAGGGCCTGGTGCTGGCGCGTGCCGAGATTCTTGCTCCGCGCGCCGATACTTATTCATGGACGGCGACCAAGGACAGGACGGGCGCCATCGCGCTTGCGGGCCAGGTTCCCGATGCCGCAGACGAGGCACAGTTGCTTGCTGCCGCAGGGCAATCGGCAACCGAAACAATGACTTACGCGTCGGGCGAGCCCGAGGGCTTTGTCGCGTCGGCGGCGACCGCTATCGGTCTGTTGCAGTGGTTGAGCGAGGGCCGTGTGGTCTATGATGGCATCGGTTGGACGATAACCGGAACAGCCAATTCGGCCATCGACAAGGCCGCGATCGACGCCGATTTCGTCACGAGGCAACTCGCATCATCAGGATGGTCCATGGCTGTGGCCCAGCCGCCACCGGTCATTCCTGAGATTTCGCCCTATGCCTGGTCGGCCACCAGGGCGGCCGATGGCGTGACGCTGATGGGCCACGTGCCCACCCAGAGCCTCAAGAACTATCTCGCGGTCCATGCGGGAGACGCGGTCGTCGACTCCACCGAAATTGGCCTGGGTGCTCCCCAGGACTTCGTGGCTGGCGCGACTGCCGGCCTTGATGCGGTTATGGCGCTCGAAGAGGGCGAAGTCAGCTTCGATGGCTCCCGCTGGACATTGGGCGGCCGCGCCACTTCGGAAGCGCAACGCGATTCCCTGCTTGCAACCCTTGCAGCCGTAACTGACACATCGACCTGGTCCATCGACATCGTGGCGCCGCCACCCGAGCCTGTTGCCACCGTGCCTTACCTCTGGTCGGCCACCAAGACGGTCGACGGCACCGTGACGCTCGAAGGTCTTGTTCCGGCCGAGCCGCTGCAGCGCTTCCTGGCCGTGCGGGCAGGGGACAAGGTCACCGATCAGTCCACAGTCGACCCCACCGCTCCCGAAGGTTTCGCCGCCGATCAACTCGCCGCCATAGATGCGCTTTCGGCTCTATCTGAAGGTAGCGTGCGCTTTGATGGGACTATCTGGACCATCAGCGGCAAGCTGGCGGCTGCCGATGCCTCGGTCGACAACGCGCTGGCGACGGCCACAACTCCGGCTGCGAACTGGGTACTGGCTCTGACCAGGCCGCCGCAGCCCGAACCGGTCGTCGAGCCCGCGGTCGACGAGCTTGAACCTGAGCCCGCCACGCTGCCGGCTATAGCCGAGCCTGAACCCAAACCGGAGGCAGTTGCCGAGCCTGAGCCCGCCATTGTCGAACCGGCACTCGAGCCCGAACCCGTCGCTCCGGTTGCGGTCAATCCGGAATACGCGTTCTCGGCCCGCCGCGCTGCAGATGCTTCCGTGGTCATCAGCGGGCAAATGCCGTCCGATCCGGCCATGCGCTACTTCGCCGCCATTAGCGATGGCGACATCGCTGCCGTAACCATCGCCGAAGGCGCGCCGGACTCTTTCCTGCCGAGCGCCGAAGCCGGCCTCCGCGCCTTGCTGCATCTGGCCGAAGGCCAGCTCGACTTTGCCGCCGGCGCCTGGTCCCTGCGCGGCATCGCGTCCAATGAAGATGCGCGCGACGCCGCGTTGGCGGCGATTTCGGGTGCACCCTATGCCGCGGATTGGACCGCCCAGGTCGATTTGCTGCCGCCCCCACCGGAGCCGGAGCCCGTGGCGCCGCTGGCTCAACCGGCCGCGCCCATCCCGGTCGATACCAGCGCCTGCGCTGCCCCCGTTTCAGAGTTCTCCGCCCGCAATTCCATCCTGTTCCAATCGGGAGCTGCGCTGATTGCTGCCGAGTCCGAGGCGGCGCTGGACGAGCTGGCGCTGGATTTGGCGGCTTGCCCCGATGCAATCGTTCACATCGAGGGCCATACCGATGCCGATGGTGACGAGGGCCTCAACATGGCGCTGTCGGTGGCGCGCGCCGAGGCTGTGGTCAACGCACTGGTGTCCCGTGGGGTCACGCCAGCCCGTCTTTATGCGGTCGGCTATGGCGAGACCGCACCGATTGGCGACAATGAAACGGCCCAGGGCAAGCGCCTTAATCGGCGCATCGTCGTGATCATCAAGCCGCAGCATTATTGAGGCAGACCGACGATGGCGATGAACTGGGCGTCGCTACCCTATCTGGTGATGGCTTACTGGCCCTACCTGGCAGGGGCGGGGCTGATCGGCGTCGTCGTCGGCTGGCGCAGTTTCACGCCGCCAAAGTCGTGACGACATGACCAACCTGGCCCACATCACCGAAACGGCCCTGCTGCTATTGGCTGCCTACCTGCTGGGCTGCGTCCTTGGCTATGCCATCCGCCTGGTCCTCCATGCAGGCCGTGGCACAAGACGGGTCGCACCCCCCTCTGCCGCGGCTACCCCAATGTCCGAGCCGCGCAAGCCGCGGAGTTCCGCCGCCCGCCTCGCGGCGAGCGTCGAGGAGGCGTTGCCGCCGGGCCCCACTGCCGCTCCGCCTGCGCTCGTAGCGCCGCCAACAGAGACGACCGCTCCCGTCGTGGCAAAAGCCACCCCAAACCCTTCCACCACGGGCAGGCCTGCTAAAGAAAAGTCGTCCGACTCCAAGCCTGCGGCATTGGTTCAGCCGCGTGATGGCGGTCCGGACAATCTCAAGCAGATCAAGGGAATCGGGCCGAAGATTGAAGCATCGCTTTATGATTTGGGTATCTTCCATATCGACCAGATCGCCAGCTGGAACAAGGCCAATATCGCCTGGGTCGATGCCCAGCTTTCCTTCAAGGGCCGCATCCGGCGCGAACGCTGGGTTGAACAGGCGCTGGAGCTGAGCGCGGCCAGGGCGCAGGCCTAGCCGCGTTGATGTCGGGCCGAATCTAGGCCGCGCGGCCCAGCAGCTGTGTGCTGGTCCGGGTCACGAATTCGGCCACGGCCTCGATCTCCTCGTGCTGATCGAACAGCGCCGGCGAGCCTTGTCCCGCAATGGTCAGCGCCACCGCGTCCGGCCGCCGTCGCACCATTTCGTCAAAGGTCTCGCGGCGAACCTGGTCGGTCAGTTGCGTCCGCAGCAGCATGAGCGGCGCGCAGGTCAGCGCGTCGAACATCGGCCACTGCGCCATCAGCACATCGTCGAAATTGATGCTGGCCAGCGCCTCGATCAGCCGCCGATCAAACAATGGGCGGGCTCGTCCGCGCTTGTCGACGACGTGGCTACGGGCGGCCAATGCGTCGAGCCGGTCGTCGGGCAGGTCCGGATAATCGCCACCCAGAATTTTGCGAAAGCCCGATGAAACCGCCTTGGCGCCACGCAGTGCTTCGATATGTGCCAGATTGTTGCGCAGGCGCACGATGCCACGGGAATCGATCACTGGTCCTGCGTCGAGCAGGACCGTGCCGGCAATCAGCAGCGGGTGGCTCGCCGCCAGTGCCATCGCCACTTGCCCGCCATGCCCCTGGCCCAGCACCACCGCCTTGCCGATCCCGAGTGCGGTCATGATCGAGGCGACATCGCGCGCATCGGTCAGCGAGCTGTAGCCGCTGTCCTTGGATCGGTCGTCGGCTCGCCCTCGGCCCGGCAGATCGAGCAGCACGACCGGCCACTCCCCTCTGCCCATGCGGCGGAAATAGCCGGCAAACTCGGTGAAGTCGCTCATGTTGCGCTGATAGCCAGCAATACAAACCACCGGCAGACGGCGGCTCGACAGCGTACCCGCCACATGCACCGCGGCCCGCAATCCCGCTGCGAGCGTCACATGGGTGACCGGCAGGGGCGTAAAAGGCGCATGGTCGGAGGGAACGGTTCTGGGGCTAGGCATGATGGCGCCATTTAGGAGGAACCGCCGCCCTGGCTCAAGCGCTTTTGCTGGTGACCCGCTATCGGATCGTGCGCAACGCCTGCTGCAGCGTCACCGGACTGTGCCCGAGGCGCTCGCGATAGACCAGATAGTTGCCCAATACCCGTTTCACATAGGTCCGTGTTTCCTGGAACGGGATCAGTTCCACCCAGATCACCGGATCGACATTGGCCGCCCGCGGGTCCCCATAGGCCTTGATCCACTTGTCAGCATTGCCAGGCCCGGCATTATACGCGGCAGCCGCCAAGACCAGCGAACCGTCATAACGGTCCAATTGGGTGCCGAGGTAGGTCGAGCCCAGCAGCGTATTATAGGCCGCATCGCTCACCAGCCGGCTGGCCGAATAGTCCACGCCCACCTTGCGCGCCACGTCGCGAGCCGTGCCGGGCATCAGTTGCATCAGCCCGCGCGCACCCGCCGATGACACGGCATCGATCTGGAACATCGATTCCTGCCGCGTAATCGCGTAGACCGCGGCCCGATCGGCAGCCAGCTGCAGATCGGCCGGCAGGCCACCCTTGGGGAAGCTGTAAAGGTCGAGCGGGGTGCCCCGCTGGTCCGCACTATTGGCGATTGATATCGCCAGGTGGTGCGCGCCGATTTCCTGGGCCAACCGCGCCGCCAGCAGTAGGTCGCCGCCTTCCGTGAGGCCATTGCCAAGGCCGCGCAGCAACGGCGCCGCCTTGCTTGCCTGCCCATTGGCCGCCAGCAGCCTCACGGCGCGCACGATAGCATTGCCACCAAACAGCGTTTCATCCCGCGGCCCCTGGGGCAGGGGGCGGATTTCGACTCCAGCGTGACCGAGCTCGTCCCGCGCCAGCTGGCCATAATAAACGGTGCCATAACCCGCCGCCGTGTCCAGCGCGATGCGGGCGGCTTCGGTGTCGCCGAGCGCCACATTGGCGCGCGCCAGCCAGTAATTGGCCTGGGTAACGCTGTCGGGCAGGGTGGCCAGACCAGCCATGGCGGCGAAATGGGTCTTTGCGCCGGCCGCATCGTCGAGAAAGGACAGCGCAATCCAGCCGGCATGAAAATGCGCCTCGACCAGCCGTCCCTCCGGTCCCTTGTCGTAATCGGCCGCAGCGCGATAGGCGAGGCCGGGCTGGCCGATATCGAGCAACTGACGCGTTAGCGTGCGCCGTTCATACCACCACTCCTCGGCGTCCGGCACCACGTCCGGCGCTTTGGCCAGCCAGTCGACAGCACTCTGCCACAGTTCGAACTGCCGCGCCCGCTGCGCCCGTGAGAAGATGAAAACCGGATTGCCCTGCATACTTGCGTCAACGCCGTCGAGCAGCGCCTTGGCATTGGCATCGTTGCGCGACACTGCCGCCCGCGCCACCACCAGCGACTTCTGTGCCGCGCTGAGATGGGGGATCAGGCGCTCGCTGCCACGCGCCCGATCATGCATCATCAAATGCATGGCCCGCGCCCAATGCGCCTCGCGGTCGAGCAGGCCGCCGAGCTTTTCCATGACGACCGTTTCCTGCTGCACCGTCAGGAAATTGTCGATCCAGATGCTTTTGGCGATGCTGGTCGCCCGGTCCGTCTCACCCTGCGCCAGGTGGGCCGATGCCAGCATGATCTGGCCGTCGATCGTCTTGGGCATGGCGTCACCCAACGCTTCGATGACCGCTGCCGGAGCCGGTTCCGCCTTGACCAGAGCCTGCTCGATGCGGGTCTGGAAGACGCTGCCAGTTGCAAAATCAGGGGCGTCGGCGGCAAAACGGCGTATCGACGCGGCGTCGATCTTGCCGGCATGAAAATAGATGGCCGCCCATTGGATGGTGCGGCGTTCGACGTCATCCTCCAGCGACCGCGCCTGCGTATAGGCCGCCACCGGATCGCCTGCCATCAGCACCGCCAACGCCTCACGAAAGTCTGCCGACCCCCGCGGATCGGCCGCAACAGTGCTGGCACCATCAGTTACCGAGCCGGTAGTCACTGTATCGATCGCGTCATTCGCCGTCGCATGCGAGAAGGGGGCAAGACTCGCCAGACCCAAAACCGCTGCGATGAGGCCGGCCCGAAAGCGCTGCTTCATCTGCTGTCCTGCTGGTACGCAGCGTCTGCAAGCAGACGCCTTCTACTGATCCAGCAAGGAGCCCCCATCCTTGCGGTTAACCCGACGTTACCCTCGCTGGGTAAACACTGAGTTGCCGCTGATGATCCGTGCTGGCCGGGGCAACAAAGCGTTGTGATGCTGCCCGATAAAAACTATGGTGCGCCGCGTAAAAACGGCGCTACAGGCGTCTATGACACCCAGCCACGACCGAACTGTGGCAATCCAACCGAGGATATCTAGACAAATGCTGCGAGGATCGATTACGGCGCTCATCACTCCCATGCTCAATGGGAACGTCGATGAGAAAGCCTTCGCCAGCTTTGTCGATTGGCAGATATCAGAGGGCACGCACGGCCTGGTGCCGGTTGGCACCACGGGCGAAAGCCCCACCGTCAGCCACGAAGAGCATCGCCGCGTCGTCGAAATCGCCATCGAGGTCGCCAACAAGCGCGTCCCGGTCATCGCCGGCGCCGGTTCGAACTCGACGGCGGAAGCGGTGGAACTGGCCAGGTTCGCAGAGCAGGCCGGCGCCGACGCCGTGCTGTCAATCGTGCCCTATTACAACAAGCCCAACCAGGAAGGCATGTTCCAGCACTTTTCGGCCGTAGCCAAGGCTGTGGGCATCCCCGTCATCCTCTACAGCGTCCCCGGCCGCACCGTCGTCGATCTCACCGTCGACACAATCGCGCGCCTGCACGAAGCCCATGCCAATATCATCGGCGTCAAGGACGCGACCGCCGATCTCGGCCGGGCGAGCCTGCAGCGCGACAAGCTGGGCAAGGATTTCGTCCTGCTCTCGGGCGAGGACATTACCGCGCTCGCCTTCAACGCCCATGGGGGCCACGGCTGCATTTCCGTCACCTCCAACATCGCGCCGCGTTTATGCGCCCAGATGCAGGAGCTCTCGCTGGCTGGTGATTTCAAGGGCGCCTTGCTGGTGCAGGACAAGCTGGTGCATCTGCACAAGAACCTGTTCCTCGAGCCCAATCCGACGGCCGTGAAATACGCCGCCAGCCGCCTCAATCGCTGCGCCAACGAACTGCGCCTGCCGCTGGTCCCCGTCGCCAGGGCAACCGAAGAGGCCGTGGACTTTGCAATGCGCCATGCAGGTCTTATCTAAAGCCCATGGCCCCAAAGAACGACAAGGCAAAGAACGGCATCATCAGCCACGGTCTCGTGGCTGAAAACCGCCGCTCGCGCTACGACTACGAAATCGGCGAGACCATGGAGGCCGGCCTTGTGCTGACCGGCACCGAGGTCAAGTCGCTGCGCCTGGGCAAGGCGCAGATCACCGAATCCTACGCCTCGCCTGAACGAGGCGAGCTGTGGCTGATCAACGCCCATATCCCCGAATACCTGCAGGCCAACCGCTTCAACCACGAGGAACGGCGCCCGCGCAAACTGCTGGTGTCCAAGAAGCAACTGGCCCATCTCGACCAGGAAGTGGCCCGCGCCGGCAATACCATCGTGCCGCTCAAGCTGTTCTTCAACGACCAGGGCCGCGCCAAGGTTCTCATCGGCGTCGGCAAGGGCAAGAAGAACTATGACAAGCGCGCCACCGAGCGCGACCGCGACTGGAACCGCGACAAATCCCGCATCATGAAGGAAGGCGGCCGGGGCTAGGAGGGCTCACTTCACCCCTCCCTTTGGGGAATGTGAGGCAGCCCCTCTTATTCCGTCTCGGCCGCCACGACAGGTGCCGTCATTGGCGGCCGCGTGCTCGGTGGCCGTCCCACCGTCTTGGCCAGATCCGCCACGTCGATAAAGAAATCCGCCTGCCGGCGCAGGTCGTCCGAGATCATCGGCGTTGACGTGGTCAGGGTCGAAACCACCGTCACCCGCTTGCCCTTGCGTTGCAAGGCGGCCACCAGCGCGGTGAAGTCGCCATCGCCCGAAAACAGCACCATGTGATCATAGAACGGGGCCAGCTCGAGCGCGTCCACGCACAGCTCGATATCCATATTGCCCTTGATCTTCCGGCGCCCGGTGGCATCGGTGAACTCTTTGGCCGGCTTGGTCACCACGGTGAAGCCATTGTAGTCCAGCCAGTCGATCAGGGGGCGGATGGAGGAGTACTCCTGATCCTCGATCAGAGCCGTGTAATAGTTGGCGCGCAGCAGATAGGCGCGGGCATTAAAATCAGCCAGCAGCCGCCGGTAGTCGATATCGACCCCGATTGCCTTGGACGTGGCGTAAAGATTGGCGCCGTCAATGAACAGTACGATCTTTTCTCGCGGATCGATCGGCATGGCAAATCTCCAGATTGGCGGTCTTGACCGCCCAAAGCCTGTGCCGCGCCCCGCGGCTGAAAATCACGACTTAAATTCCGCCGAGAACATTATGTTAATTTCGCTATTCGCACGTTTTCCGGCACGCGACAAGACATCTGAATGTCACATGCGCGTGGTGGAGGGCAGGCAATCCTTGTGCCCACTGAGTCACTCGTGTATGGGAAGCGTTCATTCCATAAGTTTTGGAGACGTTTGTGGCACGCGTCACCGTTGAAGACTGCATCGAAAAGATCGAAAACCGCTTCGATCTCGTTCTCATGGCCGCGCATCGTGCGCGCATGATCTCGTCCGGCGCCCAGATCACCGTTTCCCGCGACAACGACAAGAACCCCGTTGTGGCGCTGCGTGAAATCGGCGACGGGGCGATTTCGCCGGACGATCTGCGCGAGGATCTGATCCACTCGCTGCAGAAATATGTCGAGGTCGACGAGCCCGAAGAGCACGCAGCTCCGCTGATCGAAAGCGCCAATGGCGATGATTCGATCAACTTCGACACCATCAGCGAAGAAGAACTGCTGCGCGGCATCGAAAGCCTGGCTCCGCCGGAACGCCGCGACGACTGATTTAGTCGCTTGTTTCAAGTTTCAGCACCCTCGGCACAAGCCGGGGGTGTTTTGCTTTGCGCGATGCGCGGCCACCGTGTCATTCCGGCGAAGGCCGGAATCCATGTCCGCGCCTCGCCGCATCGCCCGGCGATAGGGATGGTTCACCGCAGGGATCCTGGCCTTCGCCGGGATGACACCGCGAATGAACTATGACCATCAACGCAACCCTTCCCATCCCGCCCCAACTCAGATACCTCACCCGCACCCTTCCCATTTTCTTTCAAAGCGCTAAGCTCAATTCTTCGAGCGAGCGGCGACATTCCTCCATGATGCGTCAGTATGAGCTTGTCGAACGCGTTCAGGCCTATAACCCGAACGTCGACGAGCAGTTGTTGAACAAGGCCTATGTGTACGCCATGCAAAAGCATGGCTCGCAGAAGCGTGCCTCGGGTGATCCGTATTTCAACCATCCGCTCGAAGTCGCGGCCATCCTGACCGAGCTCAAGCTCGACGACGCCTCCATTGCCGTCGGTCTCCTGCATGACACCATCGAGGACACCGACGCCACGCGCGCTGAGATCGACCAGCTCTTTGGCGCCGAAATCGCCACCATCGTCGATGGCCTGACCAAGATCGACCGCCTGAACCTGGTGTCGCGCGAGGAGGCGCAGGCCGAGAACCTGCGCAAGCTCTTGCTGGCCATCAGCCAGGATGTGCGCGTGCTTCTGGTCAAGCTTGCCGATCGCCTGCACAACATGCGCACCCTGCAATACATGCCGGCCGACAAGCAGGCGCGCATCGCCCAGGAGACCATGGATATCTATGCGCCGCTCGCCGGCCGCATGGGTATGCAGGACATGCGCAACGAGCTGGAAAACATCTCGTTCAAGATTCTCCAGCCCGAACATTACCAGGCCATCGTCGCCCGTCTCGACGAGATGCAGGAAGAATATCGCGAGACCATCTCGACCATTTCAGCCGAACTCAGCGAGCGCCTCGCCGCCGAGGGTATCACCGCTCGCGTCAAGGCGCGGGTGAAGTCGCCCTTCTCGATCTTCAACAAGATCGAGCGCAAGTCGATCGCGCTGGAACAGCTCTCCGACATGATCGGCTTCCGCGTCATCGTCGGTTCGATCGAGGAATGCTATCGCACCGTTGGCGTCGTCCATACCAAGTGGAAGGTCGTGCCCGGCCGGTTCAAGGACTACATCTCGGTCCCCAAGCACAACGACTATCAATCCATTCACACCACCATTGTCGGCCCTGGTCGCCAGCGCGCCGAACTGCAGATCCGCACCGAGGAGATGGATCGCGTCGCCGAATTCGGCATCGCAGCTCATGCGCTCTACAAGGATGGCGCCTCGGCCGATCTCAGCCGCATCGAGCATGAATCACAGGCCTATGGCTCGCTGCGCCAGACCATCGGCCACCTGACCACGGGCAATTCCTCCACCGAGGACTTCCTAGAATATACCAAGCTGGAACTGTTCCAGGACCAGGTCTTCTGCTTCACCCCGCGCGGCCGGCTGATCGCCTTGCCCCGCGGCGCCACGCCCATCGACTTTGCGTACGCGTTGCATACCGACATCGGGGACACCACCGTTGGCGCCAAGATCAATGGCTCCATCCTGCCGCTGGTGACCCAGCTGCGCTCGGGCGATGAAGTCGAGATCATCCGCGACCAGAACCACCTGCCGCCGATGAACTGGCTGGGTATCGCCGCCACCGGCAAGGCCCGCGCCGCAATCAGGCGCGCCGTGCGTCACGCCGCCACCCAGCGCGCCTTTGCACTGGGCGAGCATGTCCTCAACATGCTGCTCGAGCGCGAAGGCGTTATGCTCGACGATAGCGAGGCCAAGGCGCTGGCCGAAGCTCTTGGCTTGCCCAACCGGCGCGACCTGCTGATTGCGGTGGGGGAGGGCAAGATCGGTTCCGAGCCGCTCGGCGTCGAGCTGGCCAAGCTCAAGGGCCTGCGCAAGCGCCGCCGCAAGCTCGATCTGCCGGTTGCCGACACGGCGGATGGCTGGTTTGCTTTGCGCGCCACCGACCTCTTCCGCTTCCGCGTGCCCGGCGGCCAGCGCTCCGGCCCCCGGGCCAAAGCGGCCTTGGCCCAGCTCGATTTCCATATGCCGGTGATTGTGTCGGCCGAGGGTGTCGTGCCTGGAGACCGGCTGGTCGGTATTCTCCAGCCCGATGCACCCATGCTGGTCTACCCCATCCATTCCGAGGCGCTTATCGACAAGCACGACAGCGACGTCGCCTGGGTGGATGTCCGCTGGAGCCTCAAGGGCGGCGAGGACAAGCTCTATCCGACTGTCATCACCATGGAGAGCGTCAACAAGCCCGGCTCGTTGGCGCAGATCTCCGCGGCTATCGCCGCCTGCGACGCCAATATCAACAATCTGGTGATGCGGATGATTTCACCCGACTTTCACCAGATGATCTTCGAAATCGAAGTGCGCGACCTTGCGCAACTGACCGATGTTCTGGCAACGCTCAAGCGCAGTCCGGGGCTATCAGCCGTCCAGCGCGCCGGCATCCGCGAAGCGGGCATGATTTCCACCCTAGAATGGGATGGCAAGGTCGACCGGAGATTTGTTGATGACGAAAGATGAAGTGCTGAACATTTTCCGCGAATGCGGGGCCATGCTCGAAGGTCACTTCATCCTCTCGTCCGGCCTCCGCTCGCCGGTCTTCCTGCAGAAGGCCAAGGTGTTTCAATATGCCCAGCAGACTGAAATGCTCTGCAAGGCGCTGGCCGAGCGCATCCGCGCCGAATTCCCCGGCGTCACCAAGGTCGTCTCTCCGGCCATCGGCGGCATCATCCCCGGCTACGAAACCTCGCGCCACCTCCGCGTTCCCGCGCTTTATACCGAGCGCGTCGAAGGCAAGTTCGAGCTGCGCCGCGGCTTCGAAATCAGCGCCGATGATCAGGTGATCGTCGTCGAGGACATTGTCTCCACTGGCCTTTCCATCCGCGAATGCGTCGAGGCCCTGCGTGGCATCGGCGCCAATGTCGTCGCCGCAGCCTGCCTCATCGATCGTTCCGGCGGCGAAGCCGATGTCGGAGTGCCACTGGTATCGCTGATCGAATTCAAGGTCCCCGCCTATCCCGCCGACCAGCTCCCGCCAGAGCTTGCCGCCATCCCGGCCGTCAAGCCTGGAAGCCGCGGCATCCAGGGGGTGAAATGATCATCGGCCTCGGCTCCGACCTCATCCAGATCCACCGCGTCGAACAGACCCTCGCCAAATATGGCGACCGCTTCACCAACCGCTGCTTCACCGAAACCGAGCGCCGCAAGTCCGATCGCCGCGCCCAGCGCGCCGCCTCCTATGCCAAGCGTTTCGCCGCCAAGGAGGCCTGCTCCAAGGCCCTGGGCACCGGCATCAGCTGGGGCGTCTACTGGCGCGACATGGGCGTGGTGAACCTGCCATCGGGCAAGCCGACCATGCATCTGACCAATGGTGCGGCAAAAGCCCTGGCCCGCCTTGTGCCGCCGGGCCACGTTCCCCACATCCACATCACCATCACCGACGATGCCGGCCTTGCCCAGGCTTTCGTCGTCATCGAGGCGCTGCCGCAGGACGCCACGGAAAAGTCGTAGACTTTTCCGATTGGGCCATCGGCGCCAACTTTATTGACCCGCTGGGTACAAACGCCTAACGCTGCCGCGCTACCTTTCCGGGGATATCAATGAGCCAGCCCGCCGACAAATCCATCAAGAAGTCCGCGACCAACGAATGGGTTGAAACCATCGTGGTCGTGGCCGAGGCCTTGCTGATCGCCATCGTGCTGCGCTCGTTCCTCTACCAGCCCTTCTCCATCCCGACCGCTTCTATGCAGCAGACCATGATGATCGGCGACTACTTCGTCGCCAACAAGTTCGTCTGGGGCTACGGCAAGCACTCCTTCTCGCTGGGTCGCTACGGCGACTTCACCCTGCTCGATTTCGAGCTGCCCATCGCCAATCGCATCTTCGGCCGCGAGCCCAATCGTGGGGACATCGCCGTGTTCCGCCCGGTGCCGCAGAATATCGAATACATCAAGCGCGTCGTCGGCCTGCCGGGCGATACCATCCAGGTCAAGGCTGGCCGTCTCTACATCAACGGCACCATGGTCGAGCGCGAGGCGATCGGCACCGCGCAGGATACCGACAGCAACGGCGACACCCGCGAGGTCACGCTTTATCGCGAGACTTTCCCCGAAGGCACGACCCATATCATCCAGGAAATCTCCGATGATGGTCCGCTCGACAACACGAGCGAATATGTCGTGCCAGCCGGCCACTATTTCATGATGGGCGACAACCGCGATCGCTCCGCCGATAGCCGGGTGCTGAGCCAGGTCGGCTACGTGCCGGCTGTGAACCTCATCGCCAAGGCCGAGGCCCGCTTCTTCTCCATCACTAACAACATTCCGCCCTGGCAGCTGTGGCAGTGGCCGGCCAATGTGCGCTGGGACCGCATGTTCCAGTCCGTCGACCATCAGCCTCTATGAGCCGTGCCGCGCGCAATCATGACAAGCTGCAGTTCCGGCTCGGCTACAAATTCGCCGATCCGGATCTGCTCAACCGCGCGCTGACCCATTCCAGTGCGGTCTCGCCGGCCAAGCGCATCGAGCGCTCCTATCAGCGCCTCGAATTCCTCGGCGATCGCGTGCTTGGCCTGGTCGTCGCCGACATGCTCTATCGCCGCTATCCCAGGGCCAATGAGGGCGAACTGAGCCGCACGCTCAATACGCTGGTGCGCAAGGAAACCTGCGCCGTCATCGCCCGCACCCTCGATCTGGGCAGCGAGATGATCTTGGGTGACAGCGAGGCGCGCACGGGCGGCGCCGAAAAGGAGGCCATTCTCGGCGACATCACCGAAGCCGTCATCGGCGCCATCTACTGCGATGGCGGCCTGGGCAAGGCCTATGCCTTTGTCGAGCGCATGTTCGAGGAATTCCTCGCCGATGGCCAGGCCAACAAGGCCGATGCCAAGACGACCCTCCAGGAATGGGCCCAGGCCCGCGGCCTCGAGCCCCCCACCTACACCCAGACCGACCGCAGCGGTCCCGATCACGCCCCCGAATTCACCATCACAGTCACATTAGGCAATTATGATAGTCTGAGCGCCACCGGCCCTTCCAAGAAGATCGCCGAGCACAAGGCCGCCGAGCTGTTCCTGATCGCCCAGAAGGTGTGGCAAGAAGCAAAAGACCCAAGCAAATGACCGATATCACCCCCATCGACACCGCCTGCGGCTTCATCGCCCTTGTCGGCGCCCCCAATGCCGGCAAGTCGACTCTCTTGAACGCGCTGGTCGGCACCAAGGTCTCCATCGTCACCCACAAGGCGCAGACCACCCGCAGCCAGGTGCGCGGCGTCGTCACCACGGACAAGGCGCAGCTGGTCTTCATCGACACGCCAGGCATCTTCGCCCCCAAGCGCCGGCTCGACCGCGCCATGGTCGATAGCGCCTGGGGCGGGGCAGGGGATGCCGACATCGTCGCCCTGATCGTTGACGTCGATCGCGGCGTGACCCCCGAACTCGAAAAGCTCATCGAGGGCCTCGAGAACATCAATCATCCGCGCATCCTGATCCTCAACAAGATCGACACGATCAAGAACGAGGAACTGCTCAAGCTTTCCGAGGCCATCAACGCCAAGCTGCGCTTCGAGGCCACCTTCATGATCTCGGCTCTAAAGGGTTACGGCGTCAGCGATTTCATGGATTGGTGCATCAAGCACATTCCGCCCGGCCCCTGGCATTTCCCCGAAGATCACCTCACCGATCTCACCATGGCCATCACCGCCGCCGAGATCACGCGCGAAAAGCTGTTCCTGCGCGTCCACGACGAGATCCCTTACAATTCCACGGTCGAGACCGAGTCCTTCAAGATCCAGAAGGACGGCTCCTACAAGATCGACCAGGTGGTCTACGTCACCCGCGACAGCCACAAGAAGATCGTGCTCGGCGCCGGCGGCCAGACCATCAAGGCCATCGGCCAGGAAGCCCGCAAGGAACTGATGGAAATGTACGAGGTGCCCATCCACCTCTTCCTCTTCGTCAAAGTCCGCGAAAAATGGGGCGACGACCCCGAGCGCTACCGCGAAATGGGCCTGGAATACCCGCATGGGAAGGGCTGACCGACATGTCCGCGTGGCTCGACAGGGCCAGGTACTGGGCCCGTGCCATCAAGCGTGACGTGATCGCCATCTGGTTAGCTGCCAGGGACCCTCGGACGCCCTGGGCCGCACGCATCCTCGCTGCTTGTGTTGCCGCCTACGCGCTCTCCCCGATCGACCTCATTCCGGATTTTGTGCCCGTGCTGGGCTATGTCGATGATCTGCTGATCGTGCCACTGGGCATTCTTGCGGTCGTGAGGCTCATTCCGCCCCCTCTGATGTCCGAATATCGGCAAGCTGCCAGCGTGATCGCGGCCAGGCCGGTCAGCCGGGCAGGGCTTGCAGTCATCGTTCTGTTTTGGCTCCTCGTTGCCGCATGGCTTGCTGCGGCGCTCACCGATATCGTCTAGCCATGGAATGGACCGGTGAAGCCCTGCTGATCGGCGTCCGTCGTCACGGCGAGACGTCAGTCATCGCCGAGGCCATGGTCGCCGGCCGCGGCCGCCATCTCGGCCTCGTTCGCGGCGGCCGCACCCGCCGCCTCGCCGCCGTACTCCAGCCCGGCAACACCATCCAGCTCACCTGGCGCGCTCGCCTCGAAGACCAGCTCGGCATGTTCACCGTCGAACTGCTGACGGCCCGCGCCGCTGCCCTCATCGACGACCGGACGCGCCTCTACCTCAGCCAGCTGATCTGCGATCACCTCCGCCTGCTACCCGAACGCGACCCCCACGATCGCCTCCTCGGCATGGCCCTCCGCCTCATCGACAGCCCGCCCGACGGCGCCGAGCTGGTCCGCTTCGAACTCGCCGTCCTCGAAGACCTCGGTTTCGGCCTCGACCTGACCTCCTGCGCCGTGTCAGGCAGCACGGTCGATCTCACCCACGTCTCCCCCAAGACCGGCCGCGCCGTTTCCCGCGCCGCCGCCCAGCCCTATCTCGATCGCCTCCTGCCGCTCCCCAGCTTCCTCACCAGCCGCGGCAATGCCAGCCCCCACGACATCGCCGATGCTCTGCGACTGACGGGGCATTTCCTGGAGACGCAAGTCTGGGGCCCGCGACAGCTGGAGCCGTCGCCGACGCGGGGGATGCTGATGGAGGTCTTGTCGCGGGACGCGTGACACCCAACAGCATGGACCCTGCGCGCGAGTGCCGCCTTGTGGGTTAAACGCGATCATGCCCACGAGGTGGAGAAAAACCTCCCCCTTGATGGGGGAGGAAGGAGGGGGTGGAGCCACTTGCACCAGCCGGCGCGAACCCGCCTCGAAAAGACTTATCCCCGCCCCTCGCGCCCTCCGGCATACTCCACCCATTCCCGCCAACACGCGGCCCCGACGCAGGGCCGGGCGGGGAGACTGGAGACGGGGGCGCCCGTTTGGCCTGGGCAGAAAGTCGGCAACCACGCTTGCAATACAGCGTGCTTGATACCGGACCCGGTGAGGAAACTCCAGATCGTGATGGGCGGC
>JAKFDU010000105.1:0-66304 GCA_036675975.1 Devosia sp.
CGCGGGCGTCGGCCAGATGCGCCCGCACCACGGCCAGGTCGCGGGCGTGGGAATTGACGCCGTCGGACTGTGTATAGGCGCCGTCATGCTCTTCATCGAGCACCAGCATGCCCAGTTCGCGGAACGGCAGGAATAGGGCCGAGCGGGCACCGACTACGGCGCGCACCGTGCCATCGAGCACCCCGCGCCACACCTTGGCGCGCTGCGCCGGCGTCATGTCGGAATGCCATTCGGCGGGGCGCGTACCGAAGCGCTTGGTGAAGCGGGAAATGAAGGTATTGGTGAGCGCGATCTCGGGCAAAAGGATCAGGGCCTGCCGACCCGCGCGCAACGTGTCGGCCACCGCCTCGAAGAACACTTCGGTCTTGCCGCCGCCGGTGACGCCATCGAGTAGCGCGACGCCAAACTTGTGCGGGTCGAGGGCAGTGATCTCGTCCAGCGCTTTCTGCTGGTCGGGAGACAGGGTGGCGATGGCGCCATCCGGATCAGGCGGCAGCACCACTGGCGGGGCCGGCATTTCGAGGCGTTCCACTGCCCCTGCCCGCTCCAGCCCTTCGATGACCGAGGGCGACACTCCGGTCGCGCCGATCAGCGCCGCCTTGGGCCAGGCCATGTCATCCATCAGTGCATCGAGCACGCGCAGCCGCGCCGGCGTCAGCTTTTCCGGTTCGTGGCCGGTGCGGCGGAAGGCCACCACCGGCTTGGGCGTGTCGAGCGCCTCGGTCGAACGCAGCACAGCGCGCAGCACCTGGCCGGGCGTAGCCAATGTATAGCGCGCCACCCAGTCCACCAGCTTGAGCAGCTCCTCGCTGAGCGGCGGGATGTCGAAGGCCTGGGCGATGTCGCGCAGCCGGTTATGCGCCACCATGTCCTTGGGCGGTCCCCAGACCACGCCTAGCGTCAGCCGCGGCCCCAGCGGCACAGCCACGATGGAGCCGCGCGAAACCTCCATGCCCGGAGGAATGCGATAGCTGTAGGGCCCCTCGACGGCGACCCCCACCATGACGGCGACGATATCTGGACGGTCTTGCATTTGTGCCCGTTCTGTTCGCATCGGAACATAGGGAGCGCAAGTGATTCTGCCAAAGGCGCTGACTGCTGACAGAGGCTGTCAGCGGGTGGGCGCAGAGTGTCTTCCCAAGCACAGGAGGACAAGATGACCCAGATGATCGAACATTCGCCCGGCAGCCGTTCGCTGCTCGACATGGTGGAACGCGCCAGCCTGTTTGCGCTGTTGCAGCAGGCACTCGACCATCAGAAGCGGCCGCAGGAACTGCCGGGCCGCCTATATGACGATCTCGGCCTGCCCCCGAGCCAGCGGCCCAATTTCGGCCCGCTCGGACGCTGATGAGGCCGGCCTAGAACGACCCCTTGAGACCGGCGGTGACCTCTGCGCTGCGCAGCGCCCCGGCCGCGACATTCGGCAGCCCGCTGGTTTGGGCGCCAGTGGCGATATTGTAGTATTTCGTGTCGCCGCGTTGCTCGAAGATGTGGTCGTAGCGCGCGGCCAGTGTGATCTCGGCATTGGGGCCGATGGCGTATCCGACATCGACGCCCGCTGTGAAAGTCGGGGCGACATAGAGATTGTCAACGAAGCGCACATTGGTCAGCCAGTGATCGTCTGTCGTGACCGACAGGAAGGTCACGCCGCCCCGCAGCAGGCCGCCGACGCGGAAATTGCCATAGCGCTCTTCGCCGTCAACGCCCAGGAACAGCTCGGGTAACTGCTGGCGATAAGTGGCGCCGGCCACGCTGTCCGGATAGGTAAAGGACTGGTCGCGAAAGCCGCCGGCGCTGGAATAGACGAAGCTGCCGCCATAAGCGGTCCACTGCACGTCTGTATATTTCAAGCCAGCATGGGCGCGGACCACGGCATTGTCGTGATTGACCAGTTCATAGCCCAGCGAAGCGGCACCGGTGAAATAGTGATCGAGATCGGTCTGTGGATGCTGGCTGCGATGGGACCAGTTGGCAAAGGTGTCGTCGCCCTTCGTCCAGTCGTAGTCTTCCATATAGCTGTCGCCAAAGCCCGCCGTGCTGGCCTCGAGGCTGGCGCTGAGCCCACCGCCGAAATCCACCGCCACGCTACCGCGCAGCACCGGCGTCGTGGTCTGCCAGATCAAATGGCTGAGCGTATAATTGCCAACGACGACCTTCTCGTCGCCCTGCAGAAACATGGCGCCAATGCTGGCATTGATGCGGACGGTATCGTCAGGGCTGGTATAGCTGACCGAAGGCGGCTGGCTGAACTCGGCCGGGCCACCCCAGAAGCTTTCCTGCTGCCAGAAATTGGGGGATTGAGCATGAGCCCCGCCGCAGGCGGCGAGCAGCAATCCGCTCAGGGCAAGGCGGTGCGGAACCAATGATCGACCCATAGCCTTGCCTCCTTGATTAAAACCATCGTCGTTTGAGGTTAAGGATGGGTTTACCACACCGGTTGAGACTGCGTTCATGGTTGATTCCGCCTTTGCCACTGACGAATTCGTGCGTGACCAACTCGCCGCCTGGCAGCGCGAGCTGGGCTCGGTGCGCCGGTTGGCGACCAATACGCTGGAGGCCTATGGCCGCGACGTCGACCAGTTCCTGAGCTTTCTAGCCGGTCATGCCGGCGGGCCGGTGACGCTATCGACACTCAGGGAGTTGCGCGGCGCCGACATCCGCGCCTTCATGGCCCAGCGCCGCAGCGAGAGCCTGGGCTCGCGCTCGCTGGCCCGGGTGTTGTCGGCGCTCAAGAGCTTCTTCCGCTTTCTCGAACGCGAGGGCGTGGTGGCATCAGAAGCGCTCAACGTCATCCGCACCCCCAAGCTGCCCAAGTCACTCCCCAAGGCGCTGACGGTGATCGAGGCGCGAAGAACGACGTCCGAAGTCCTGGAACAAGGCGAGGAGCCCTGGGTGGCGGCGCGCGACATGGCCGTGCTGTCGCTTTGCTACGGAGCAGGGCTCCGCATCTCGGAGGCGCTGGCGGTGACCAGGGGCGACCTCGAAAGCCAGGTCATCCGGGTTACCGGCAAAGGCGGCAAGGTGAGGATGGTGCCGCTGATCGAGGCGGTTCGAAAGAGCATCGACCTCTATATGGAGCTCTGCCCGTTCAAGTCCTGGCCGGAGGAACCGCTGTTCCGCGGCGTCAAGGGCGGGGTGCTGTCGCCGCGGCTGATCCAGTTGCGGATGGTGAATTTGCGCAGTGCGCTCGGCCTGCCGCCGTCGGCAACGCCGCACGCTCTGCGCCATTCCTTCGCCACGCATCTCCTGGGCCGCGGCGGCGACCTGCGCGCCATCCAGGAACTGCTGGGCCATGCCAGCCTCTCCACCACCCAGATCTATACCGCGGTCGATACCGACCGGCTGCTGGAGAGCTACCGCAAGGCACATCCGCGCGGCTGACCGGCTTAGCGGCCGCTGATGCGTAGAAAACCTAGCTCGTACAGGTCCCAATTCTGCCGCGCCTGGGCCCGTGACACGCTGCCCTGACGTGGGGAGCGGCAAAATGGCGATCAAGCATGTCAGCGCGGATGAACTGAACCTGAGGTCGAAAGCCGAACTGGGTAACAACATCGTCGCCACGCTGCGCAAGGGGCAACGGGTCACCACCGGCGGCGGCGGCGACGCCAATGGCTGGATCAAGGTAACGGCCGGTGCGCAGACGGGCTTCGTCAAGGCGAGCCTGCTGCGCGACCCGGTCTCGCCGGCCCGCGAGGCGCTGATGGCCGCCGCGATCACCGAGTGGTTCCGCTTCAACAAGGGCCAGGGCGAGGAGCACAAGGCGCCGTATTTCCGCTATGTCGGCGAGATGTGGCAGGCCATCGGCATGGGGCTCGACGGCCGTGACCGCGACGTGCCGTGGTCGGCCGCCTTCATCTCCTGGATCGTCCGCAAGGGTGGCCCGGACTATACCGGGTTCCACTTTGCGGCGGCGCATGCGCGCTATGTCAACCAGGCGATCAAGGCCAAGGGCGAAGGCGCCGTGGCGCCGTTCTGGGGCTACCGGCTCAACGAGCATCCGGTCCAGCTGGGTGATTTGATCTGCCAGTGGCGGACCAATCCGGTGACCTACGATTTTGCCAGGACACATGACGCCTTCTTCAGCCATTGCGACGTTGTGGTCGAGATCGACGGCGCCGGCGTGCGGGCGCTGGGCGGCAATAACAGCCAGACCGTCGGCTTCAAGTCCTATGCGCGCAATCCGGCTGGCTTCCTCAAGGCCGAGAACAACGTCTTCGCCGTGCTCCGGAACAACACCTGACCCTCTTGGCTCGCGCACTGGTCGGATAGGGCCAGGCGCGCCTTGTGCGGGTCGCGCTGGCAGCCCTATCAAGGGCCCATGTCCAGTCCGGCCCCCTCTTCCAACGACCCGCTCGGCTATGGCTATGCCGTCATGGGCGCCATCCTGTTTTCCACCAAGGGCATCTTCATCAAGCTGGCCTATGGCATGGGCGCGTCCGTCGAGATGCTGCTCAGCCTGCGCATGCTGGTGGCCCTGCCGATCTACCTGGTCATCCTGCTCACCATGCTATGGCGCGGCGACAAGCTGGTGGCGGCACTCAGCCCCAAGCTGGTCCTGTCAAGCATGGCCATCGGCATCCTGGGCTATTACCTGTCGAGCTATCTCGATTTCCTCGGGCTCAACTTCGTCACCGCGCAATATGAGCGGCTGGTGCTGTTCACCTATCCCTTCTTCGTGCTGCTGCTCGGCATCACCTTCTTTGGCGACCGCATGGTCTGGGGCGTGGTACCGGCGATGCTGGTGAGCTATAGCGGCCTGCTGGTGATCTTTGGCTGGAACCTGGCCACCGATCCGGACGGGCTGGTGCTGGGAACCGTCCTGGTGCTGGGTTCGGCCCTCACCTTCGCGCTCTACCAGCACCTGGCCAAGCGGCAGATGCTTGTCCTCGGGGCGGGCCTGTTTACCTGCATCGGCATGTCGACGGCCGCGGTCTGCGCGATTGTGCAGAATCTCGTCATCTCGGGACCGGCCAGCTATCTGGCACTGACGCCGGAAATCTGGGCCTGCGGGCTGGCGCTGGGCGTGCTCGGCACGGTGCTGCCCAGCTTTTTGATGAATGCCGGCATGGCACGCATCGGTGCGCGGGCCACCTCCTCCACCGCCGCCTTCGGGCCGGTGGTGACAATCATCATCGCCGTGATCGTGCTGGGCGAGCCCTTCACGATCTACCACGCCATCGGGACCGGACTGGTCCTGTTGGGCTCCATACTATTTACCCGGGCTGAACGGCGCGCCCGGAATGCATTCAAATGATTCTCTCTAAATGGCTTTTGACTGCCGCAAACCCGCTGTAATGTCGGGCGATGACTTGCGGCATACATCTGGGAAGGGACAACCGATGAACGCATTCCAAAAGCTTCTTGGAGGGGCCGCGCTGGCTCTGGTACTGGCCGCCGGCCTGGCCGCGCCAGCCATGGCGCAGAAGCTCGACAACAAGAAGAACGGGCCGACAGCCACCGTCAGCGGCACCGCAGACATCGACTTCGGCGATGATTCCAGCCAGTGGTCCAAGGATGGCGAATGCGACGATCCGCGTTTTGAGGGCGCCGGTTCGGCCGCCGAAGTTGTCGACGACGATATCCTCAAGGACGCGACCGACTGCCGGGCCGCCTATGAAGCCGGCACCGTGACGCTCACGGGCGGCGCCACGCCTGCCGACGTCGCCATTGCCTCGCCCATCGACGCCATCGACTTCGGCGACGACAGTAGCGAGTGGGCCAAGGATGGCGAATGCGACGATCCGCGCTTTGAGGGCACCGGTTCGGCCGCCGAGACCCTCGATGCCGATATCCGCAAGGATGCGACCGACTGCAAGGCCGCCTACCAGGCCGGCACGGTGACGCTCAAGGACGCCGCCCCCGCAACCACCACGACCGCGGCTATCGACTTCGGCGACAATTCCAGTGAATGGGCCAATGATGGCGAGTGCGACGACCCGCGCTTTTCCGGCACGGGCTCCGCCGCCGAGACGCTGGATGCCGACATCCTCAAGGATGCCGCCGACTGCAAGGCCGCCTATGACGCCGGCACCGTGACGTTCGACGGCACCGACGGACCCGTAGCAACGACCGCGCCGGCCATCGACTTCGGCGACAATTCCAGCGAATGGGCCAATGACGGCGAATGCGACGATCCGCGTTTCTCCGGTTCCGGCTCTGCCGAGGAGACGCTTGCAGCCGACATCCTCAAGGACGCGGCCGACTGCAAGACGGCCTATGACGCCGGTACGGTGAGCTTTGTCGGCGGCGACACTGATGTGGCCGATATCGACTATGGCGATGACACCAGCCAGTGGGCCAAGGACGGCGAATGCGACGACCCGCGTTTCTCGGGGTCAGGTGTCGCCGGCGAACTGCTCGATGCCGACATCGCCCATGACGCCACCGACTGCCGCGCTGCGGTGGACGCCGGCACCGCCACCTTCAACGGCGGGGCCACCACCACCCCGGTTGCCGCGTTCGATTATGGTTCGGACTGGAGCAAGTGGGCCAATGACGGCGAGTGCGATGATCTGCGCTTTACCGGCGAGGGCACCGACAAGAAGCTGTTGACCGATGATCTCTATGGCGACGCCACCGACTGCCAGACGCTGGAAGCCGAAGGCAAGGTAACCATCCGCAAGGTCTATTCGCCGGCCTATATCGCCGGCGCGCCCTATGACAGCAGTCATGTCGATTTCGGCGACAACACCTCGGACTATGCCAATGACGAGCGCTGCGACGACCCGCGCTTCGAAGGCCCGGGCGCCGCATCGGTGCTGCTGGAAGGCGACGAGCTGCACGACAGCGCTGACTGCAAGGCGGCCTATGAGGCCGGCCAGATCATCCTGATCAGCGAGAGCTGAGGTATCGGCGGGAGCTGTGAATTCAGGCGGCGGGGCGAAAGCTCCGCCGTTTTGTTTTCCACCGACTGCGCCGTCGATACCCTCCCCCTTGTGGGGAGGGATCAAGGGGGGATGACCGCAGGCGCCGGTCTCGCGGAGAGATCTTCCCACCCTTGTCGATGACGGACTTGCCAAACGCCAAGCCCTGTCTCGCTTCCCTCCTCACAAGGGGAGGGTAGGTCCGGTGGTGCGACGCGATAACGCCGGAATGCCCGCCCTAGGCCGCCTGGCGTTCCACCATCATCTTCTTGATTTCGGCAATGGCCTTGGCCGGGTTCAGGCCCTTGGGGCAGACCTTGGCGCAGTTCATGATGGTGTGGCAGCGATAGAGCTTGAACGGGTCCTCGAGGTCGTCGAGGCGCTCCTGCGTGGTCTCGTCGCGTGAATCGATCAGCCAGCGGTAGGCCTGCAGCAAAGCGGCCGGGCCCAGATACTTTTCGCCGTTCCACCAATAGCTCGGGCACGAAGTCGAGCAGCAGGCGCAGAGGATGCACTCATAGAGCCCGTCGAGCTTGGCCCGCTGGGGAACGGACTGCGTCCATTCCTTGGCCGGGGTCGGCGACGTGGTCTTGAGCCATGGCTCGATGGCGCGGTGCTGGGCGTAGAAGGTGCTCAGGTCCGGCACCAGGTCCTTGACCACGGGCATATGCGGCAGCGGGTAGATCTTGATCGGGCCCGAGCTGTCATCCATGCCCTTGGTGCAGGCCAGCGTATTGAGGCCGTTGATATTCATCGAGCACGAGCCGCAGATGCCCTCGCGACAGGAGCGGCGCAGCGTCAGGGTCGCATCGACCTTGTTCTTGATCCACAGCAGGCCATCGAGAATCATCGGTCCGCAGTCGTCGAGATCGACGAAGTAGGTATCGATGCGCGGATTGGCGCTCTGGTCCGGATCATAGCGATAGACGTGATACTCGCGCAGCCGCTTGGCGTTGGCAGGCTTGGGCCATGTCTTGCCCTTGGTGGGACGATCGGCCTTGGGGAGCATCAGTTCGACCATGGGTCGCATTCCTTCTCAACGCGCGCCGCTCAACCCGGCGCGAAAAACCTAGTAATTCGGCTTGCAGATCTGGTTGCTCTTGGCGACGTAGGCATTGTAGGCCGCATACTCGTCCTGCGGCACCGACCCGCCCTGCATCGCCGCGATCACCATGGCCATGAAGCTCTCGTCGATCAGCGTCATCGCCGCATCGGCCTTGCACGAGCACAAAGCCTCGTCCTGGGCGATGCCCATGCATACGGCGTAAAATTCGGTCTTTTGCGCCTCACTGGGGGCGGCGAAGGCGGAGGCGGTCATCAGGGCCACGAGGGTCAGACCGGCAAACAATTTCATCTCAATTCCTTCCGGATCACGAGCTTGAGGCCCGACCAGGTTTCATCCACGGCACAGACTTTCACATCCACCAGCCCGATCGGCAGTACGACATCGCGGATGACGTCCTCGGTGATGTCGGTCGCGACCTTGCTGGCTTTCTTGGGCCAGGAAATCCAGATGGCGCCATCGCGGTCGATGCTGTCCATCAGCGGCTTGGCCGCCCGCTCGAGCTCCGCCCGCTCGGCGGTAAAGCCGTGGATCACGTCATAGCCGGGATCGCCATCGGTAAACGTCTGCCAGCCCGCCTGCGCCATCTCGATGAAGTGGCGGGACACGCGCAGGTCGTAGAGGCTCTGCGGCAGGTTCACGAACAGCACGCGCTGCCCGTCCTTGAGGCCGAGTTTTTGCGCCAGGGGCGTGCCCGAATAGCCGGCCGGATCGCTCACAGATCGATGATCCTCTCGTAGCGGATGTCCTCGATCGGCTCGACGCCCGCATCCGCGTCGACCCATTGGCAATTGGACAGCGTCAGCCAGCGCCCGCCTTCCAGCGCCATATCGCATTTGTCCACGCGCCCGCCCGACGTATTGTCGCCGTGGTCGCGCCAGAACTTGGTGTCGCGGATTTCGTATTTCGCGACGATCGCCCAGCAGTCCATGCCGACGCCAGCGCAGTTGAAGAAATCCATCGCGCCCGTAGAGCTCTCGAGGCACATCTGCCCCGATACGAAGAAATTTGGATCAGCCCGCTTGGCCTCGATATCGGCGGGCCAGCTCACACGGGCCCAGCAGCCATGGAGGGCTTCGACATATTCAGCATCGGTCTGCGGCGCAGGCTGGCCATGCGCGGGCAACGCCAGCGCCAGAAGGACCGCGAAACTGCCGAGGCCGAGTTTCATCAATATACGCGCGCTTTCGGCGCGATCTTCTTGAGGTTGATCCCGCCCTCACTCTCCGGCGTCAGCGGGTCCACATGCACCGGCCGATAACCGAGGCGCACCGCACCGGTATCGGTATCGATCCAGCTCAGCGTGTGCTTGCGCCAGTTTTCGTCGTCGCGGCTCGGGAAATCCTCGCGGGCATGGGCGCCGCGGCTTTCGTGGCGAGCCTCGGCCGACACCACGGTCACCATGGCATTGGCCATGAGGTTTTCGAGTTCCAGCGTTTCGACGAGGTCCGAGTTCCAGATCAAGCTGCGGTCGGTAACGCTGATATCCTTCAGCTGACCATAGATATCGGTCATGCGGCGCACGCCCGATTGCAGCGATTCCGAGGTGCGGAACACCGCAGCGTCTTCCTGCATCGTATGCTGCATGGCGTCGCGCAGTTCCGCCGTTGGCTTTGAGCCCGACGCATTGCGGAGGCGATCGAGGCGGGCGAGGATTTTCGCGTCCTGGGCGGCATTGATGCCGGGGATCGGGGCGGCCTTGTCGATGACCTTGCCGGCGCGGATGGCGGCGGCGCGGCCGAAAACCACGAGATCGGTCAGCGAATTGGAACCTAGCCGGTTGGCGCCATGCACCGAGGCGCAGGCGGCTTCGCCCACGGCCATCAGGCCGGGCACGACACGATCGGGATTGTCAGGCGTAGGGTCCAGCACTTCGCCATGATAGTTCGCGGGAATGCCGCCCATATTGTAATGCACCGTCGGCAGCACCGGGATCGGCTCGCGCGTCAGGTCGACGCCGGCGAAGATTTTTGCCGATTCGGTGATACCAGGCAGGCGTTCATGCAGCACCTTGGGATCGAGATGATCGAGGTGGAGGTAGATGTGGTCCTTCTTGGGACCGACGCCCCTGCCCTCGCGGATTTCGAGCGTCATGCAGCGGCTGACCACGTCGCGCGAGGCTAGGTCCTTGGCATTGGGGGCATAGCGCTCCATGAAGCGCTCGCCCTCCGAATTGGTGAGATACCCGCCCTCGCCGCGCGCGCCCTCGGTGATGAGGACGCCGGCGCCATAGATGCCGGTGGGGTGGAACTGCACGAATTCCATGTCCTGCAGCGGCAGGCCGGCGCGCGCCACCATGCCATTGCCGTCGCCGGTGCAGGTATGGGCCGAGGTCGCCGAGAAATAGGAGCGGCCATAGCCGCCGGTGGCGAGCACCACCAGCTTGGCGCGGAAGCGGTGCAGCGTGCCGTCGTCGAGCTTCCAGGCGATGATGCCCTGGCACTCGCCATTCTCGCCCATGATCAGGTCGAGCGCGAAATATTCGATGTAAAACTGCGCATTGTGGCGCAGCGACTGACCATAGAGCGTGTGGAGAATGGCGTGGCCGGTGCGGTCGGCGGCGGCGCAGGTGCGCTGCACCGGCGGGCCTTCGCCGAATTCGGTCATGTGGCCGCCGAACGGCCTCTGGTAGATCTTGCCATCCTGCGTGCGCGAGAACGGCACGCCGTAATGCTCGAGTTCATAGATCGCCGCCGGCGCTTCGCGGGCGAGATACTCCATGGCGTCGTTGTCGCCCAGCCAGTCCGACCCCTTGACCGTGTCGTACATGTGCCACTGCCAGCTATCAGGGCCCATATTCTGCAGTGACGCTGCGATGCCGCCCTGCGCCGCAACGGTATGCGAGCGCGTCGGGAAAACCTTGGTGATGCAGGCGGTGTTGAAGCCCTGTTCGGCCATGCCGAGCGTGGCGCGCAGGCCCGCGCCGCCGGCGCCGACCACCACCACGTCGAATTCGTGGTCGATGAGTTCGTAAGCGGCCATATCAGCTAACCCCAGAAGACGAGCTTGAGAAGCGCGGCGACCCCGGTCACCGCGATGAGAATGCAGAACAGCGTGTTGAGCAGCATCAACAGGCGATAGAGGCTGCCGTGGAAATAGTCTTCCATCGTGTCACGCATGCCGTTGCGCATGTGGATGGTGACCACCACCAGCAAAGCCGCCAGCGGCAGGCCGACAAAGGCATTGCCCAGTACCGCCACCATGTCCGGCCGATCCTGCCCGGCCAGCCGCACCACGATGAACAGCAGGAAGCCGAGGAAGACGATGTTGCTCGCCCCGGTCAGCCGTTGGGTGAGGAAATGGCGGGTCGAGGCCTTGGCCCGACCATACTTGGTCTTGGGATTGGCGATCATGTCGCGGGTAATGACGGTTTCGCGCATCATGCCATCCAGACAAAAACGGTCCAGACCAGGAGGGTCAGGACGATGGAACCAACAAGATTGGCCCAGGCCAGCGCCTCGCGCTGCCCGGGCTCCATGCCGATGATGAAATCCCAGACGAAGTGGCGAAGCCCGCCCAGCATGTGATGGATCAGTGACCAGGAAAACCCGAACAGCACCACTTGGCCAAACCAGCTGCCATAGACGGCATTGACCGCATTGAGCGGTTCCTGCCCCCAGGCGGCGGCGCCGAGCCAGAGGACCAAAAGTACTGTGCCGCAATAATTGGCGATGCCGGTGACACGATGGGCGATCGACATGGCCATCGTGATGGTCCAGCGGTAGATCTGCAGATGCGGAGAAAGGGGGCGGGAGCGAACCGTCATGAAGCCTCGCTGGGCGCGGCTTTGCCGCTGGCAGTTTGGAATGGTTCGAGACTTCTAGCGCCCAAAGGTTACAAAATCAAAGCGGTGGCGTGAGACTTTTGGCGCATTCCGCACTTTGTTCGTATATCGCACCCGGTGTGCGCGGGGCGACGGATCGGCGGACTTCCAAGGTCGCGGCGCGAAGTCGTGCCGACACCTTCGCGCCTCGCTGCGATCCAAACCGCAAGATCGGTCGAGCGCATGACGGGGCCGGGCGGCTAGATGATGCCACCACAAGGAAGGAACGATGACGGCGGCACTTGAAAACTATCAGGCCCGGATGCAGCGGGTGCTGGACTATATCGGCCAGCATCTCGACGGCGATCTGGACCTCGACACGACAAGCGGGGTTGCCGCCTTCTCGAAATTTCATTTCCACCGGCAGTTCGCAGCGACGTTCGAATTGTCCGTGCATCGCTATGTCCAACTGGCGCGCCTCAAGCGTGCTGCGGAGCGGCTGACCGCGTCGGACGCCATGAGCGTCACCGACATAGCGATGGAGGCCGGTTACGACGCGCCCGATGCCTTCGCCCGTGCCTTCCGGCAACGGGTGGGGCAATCGCCGTCTTCGTTTCGGAAATCGCCCGATTGGGCGGCGTGGCTCATGGCCTTCGGGCCACTCGACAAAGCCAGGAGCAGATTGATGCAGATAATCTTTGAACCCAGTGACGTGACAATCCGCGATGTGCCCCCGACGCCGGTGGCAATGATCGAACATCGCGGCGACCGATCGGCCATCCCCGATACGCGGCAGCGCTTCATGGCCTGGCGCCAGGCGGCCGGCCAGGGACCCGAGACCAGCCCCAGCTACATGGTCTTCCGGTCCGAACGGCAGCCCGCCATCGCGGCCGACTATGCCATGGACCTGTGCGTGGAGACCGAGCAGCCGGTCGGCCCCAACGAGCAGCAGGTCATTGCCGGCACGATCCCCGGCGGCCGCTGCGCCGTGCTGCGCTATCCCGGCAATACCAACAATCTCGAGCCCGCCGCGCTCTACCTCTATCGCGACTGGCTGCCAGCCAGCGGCGAGGAAGCCCGTGACTTCCCGATCTATTGCCGGCGCCAGCTCGCGCAGATTCCCGGCCTTCCGGCGCAAGAAGTGGTCGTGGAGCTGTTTCTACCGCTGAAATAGCCGGGCGCCGGCCCTCATTCCGCGAAGAACTGCTCAAGCTCTGGCGCGAGGACGGCAGGCGCAGCCGAGTGGGTCTGGCCGGGCAGGCTACGATGCTCGGCATAGGGCAGGACATCGGCCAGCGTCTCGGCGGTATGGCGGATCCAGGCCGGGCTGGCTCCGCCATCCATCACCAGCACCGGTGCGGTCATCGCGGCCCAGCGCTCCGCCGGGAGCGGCCTGCCTGACATGTTCTCGCCCAGCACCGCGATATCATAGGGCAAGGTATGCGCCACGGCCTCCAGCGCCGGCCACATCGGTGCGGCCTTCATCTGGGTGACTATTTCTGGCGGGGCGCCCACCACGTCGGTCATCCAGTATTCCACTGCCTCGCCGCGGGAATCGGACGCGATCAGTTCTGCAATATGTTCGGCAAAGCCCGCGGGCGGCGGCGGGCGGCTGTCATCGATGATGAAGGGCGGCTCGTACAGCGAGAGCTTCTGCACCTTGTCGGGCAAGCGGGCCGCAGCTTCGAGCGACAGCACCGCGCCAGAGGATTGGCCATGCACGAAGGCCGTGCCGCCGACATCATCGATCAGCGCCTCGATATCCTCGATTTCGCGCTCGACGGCATAGGGCGCGGTATCGCCGCTATCGCCCCGGCCGCGGCGATCATAGGCCACGACGGTGAAGTGTGGTGCAAGGAGCTTGGCCACGGGCGCCCAGGCCGAGCGCTCGCTCAGCGCGCCGCCAACCAGGATCAGCGCCGGGCCTGTGCCCATCCGATCGAAGGCGATGCTGGTGCCGTCCTTTGATGTGACCGTGCCGTGTGTCATTTCCATCTCCTGCGCCAGCGCCGAGCGCCCGCTCGCTGCCGCGACTAGACTCGCCACTCCGGTGCCGATGAAGAGGCGCCGGCTCAAGAGCCAGGCCGGGCCGGGATCTGTTATCTGCCCATTGCGGGTCATGCGACTGCCCCTTTTCAAGGATCGGCGCGAGCTGCCGATGCGGCCCTCTCCTAACGAGTGCGTCGCTGCTGTGGTTGCAAGGGCGCCGACGCTCACGCCGTCTCCAGCAGGTCCGCGAGTTCATCCGGCATCAGCAGCGGCACATCGTGGCCGCAGGGCAGTTCGTGGACCGTCCACGCTGGATCGTCGCGCAAGGGGGCGGCGATGGAGCCAAAGCCATCCCAGCCGGTAGCCAGGATATAGGTCTTGCGCGCGATGCCGAGATAGGCGCCGGTATGTTTCAGTGGTTCGGTAAAGGTGCCCGTGGGCTGGGGCGTGGCGAGGGCGGCGACCCGCTGGCTCTCGGCCTCGGTGGCATATTCGTTATCGCCGATCTCGGGCACCGGCACCGTGAGGCCTGCGGGCATTTCGCCCATGATGTCGGCGAAAGACTGGCCATCATCGGGAATGAAGGCATCGAGATAGACGATGGACGCGATGCGCTCGCGGGCGCGCTCGACGACGCCGGTGGCGACGAACCCGCCATAGGAATGGGCGACCAGCACCACATCGGTGAGTTCATGCCACGCCATCTCGTGGACAATGTCCTCTATGTGGGTGGTGAGGGTGATAGGAAATGCGGCCAGATGCGCGCGTTCGCCCAACCCGCTCAGCGTCGGCACATGCACGCGATGGCCAGCTTCCCGCAGCCGCTGGGCCACCTTGTCCCAACCCCATGCGCCGGCCCACGCTCCATGCACAATCACGAACGTCGTCATTGCATCCTCCTCCATGCTTGTAAAATGCAAGTGATTGCTTTTTACAAGCATAGGCGTTAGAGTCAAGTCATGACTCCAACCGACTTCCGTTCCGGCTGCCCCATCAATCTTGGTCTCGAAGTGTTCGGGGACAAATGGACCCTGCTGGTCATCCGCGACATCATGTTCGCCGGCAAACGCCACTATCGCGAGTTCCTCGCCTCCGACGAGGGTATCTCCAGCAATATCCTGGCCGATCGCCTGGCCATGCTGGTGGAAAGGGGCATCCTGACCCGGGCCGAGGACCCTGGTCACAAGCTCAAGGCCATCTATTCACTGACGCAAAAGGGCATCGACCTCCTGCCCATCATTGCCCAGATCAGCCGCTGGAGCCGGACCCATATGCCGGTCGACCCCGCATTGGCGGCAACCGGCGAGGCGCGCGATCGTGCCGGCCCGGCCGCCGTCGAGGCGCAAATGGCGGCACTGCGGGCAATCCATCTGGGCAATGACGCCTAGCTGGCATTCAAAAAAACGGATGGCTGGCGCGACGGCTTTGGGGCAGAAGACGGGCTCGACAAGGAGCCCCCATGAGCGAACTCGTGACCGTCAAGAGCATCACCCCGCTGGCCCGCGGCTGGGGGCGGCTGGACCGCTACGAGGTCGATCACATCCGCCAGGACGGCACCCGCCAGACCGTGCTGCGCGAAGTCTATGATCATGGCAGCGCTGCCGCCGTGCTGATGTTCGCACCGGCCCAGCGCACGGTCATCCTGACGCGGCAGTTTCGCCTGCCGCCCCACCTCAACGGCGATGCCGCCTGGATGGTCGAGGCGCCGGCCGGGCTGCTCGACGCCGGCGAAGCGCCCGACGCCGCGGCGCGGCGCGAGGCGCTCGAGGAAACCGGCTACGAGCCGGAAGCCATGGTCTTCCTCTTCAACGCCTATATGAGCGCCGGCTCGCTGACCGAGAAATGCGCCTGCTACCTGGCACGGTATTCACCCGGCCAGCGCCAGGCCGACGGCGGTGGCCTCAGCGCCGAAGGCGAGGATATCGAGGTGTTCGAACTGGGGCTGGATGACGCGCTGGCCATGATCGCATCAGGCGTCATCATGGACGCCAAGACGATGCTGCTGCTGCAGGCGCTGGCCTTGCGGCTGGCCGCCGGCGAGACGATCTAGGCTCGCGCCTCAGAAATCCACCAGCTTCTTGTCGGGGTCATAGGGCTGGTCCTTGGCCACGCGGGTCACCGCCTGTCCGGCCTTCATTTTCTTGGCCACCGCGTCATAGGCATAGGTGGGCGACCCGTAGAGCTGCCAGCCCTCGCTGAGCGCCTTGGTGACCTTGTGACAAAAGCTGGCATCGTCCTCGCCGGTGAGGAAACGGTAGATAAGCATGCATAGCCCCAATGCGCGGCGCGTGTGCGGCCGCAGTTGATCTTGGCCGAGCTTATCGCTAATCGAGTGGCCATGCATCGGTTTCCTGACCATCTGCTGAAGGGCCACGCCAATTTCATGGCCGGCCGCTATGCCCGCGAGAAGGACCGGATTCGGGACCTCGCCAGCGAGGGCCAGAATCCCTCCACGATGATCATCGCCTGCTGCGACAGCCGCGCGGCACCCGAGATGATCTTTGATGCCGGCCCGGGCGAACTGTTCGTCCTGCGCAACGTCGCCAACCTGGTGCCGACTTACCAGCCCGATGGCGGCCAGCACGGCACCTCGGCAGGCATCGAATTCGCCGTCAAGGCGCTGGGCATTACCAATATCGTGATCATGGGCCACGGCCGCTGCGGCGGCATCAAGGCTGCCTTGGCGCCGGACCAGAGCCCGCTCGATACGGGCGACTTCATCGGCAAGTGGATGAGCATGCTGGGCGACCTGCCCAACCAGCTCGGACAGAACAGCCTTCTGACCACGGGCGAACGCCAGACCGCCCTTGAGCGCATCTCGATTCGCAACTCCATCAACAACCTGCGCACCTTTCCCTATGTCGCCGACCTCGAAGCGGCGGGCAAATTGGCGGTGCATGGGGCCTGGTTCGACATTTCGACCGGCGAACTCTGGGTGATGGACGGCGAAAGCGGCGATTTCGTCCGACCCGACTTCTGATCTTTTCGGCTGATCCACTTGCGATAACACGGCCGTGAAGTGCTCGCGGCCGCGCTCACGACCGCGTTACCTTCGAATTGACCTACAATATATGGCTGCTGACTTGCCGGGGCACTGAATGTCGCAGCCATGCGTAGTTTTTCAGGCAAGATTGTCTACAGTTGATGACAGTTAATATCGCCTAAGTCTTGCTGGATACATTGATCTGCGACAGCAATCATACTGCCCGGATTTCGCCCAACAATCTCCCAGCGCGCGCCGATTTTCGGGCCCGGACGAGACACATTGCCAAACCATTGTCTGTCCCACGGGCCGCAGGAGAGTGGCTCGTCGGGGACTGGCTAACCGGTCGCCGTTTTTCTCCCCAACATTGGAGCTACCCTCCCATGAAGAAGATTATCCTGTCGTCCCTCGTCGTCCTCGGCCTTTCGACCGCTGCGTTCGCCCAGGCTGCTGCGCCCGATTTCGCGACCATCGATGCCGATGCCAGCGGTGGCGTGTCGCTTGCCGAAGCGCAGGTTGCCCTGCCTGACCTGACCGAAGAGGCCTTCACGGCAGCCGATCTCGACGCCAATGGCGAGCTGTCGGCAGAAGAATTTGCGACACTGACCGCCACTGCGGCTGTCCCGGCCAGCTAAGGCCCGGCGCCCTCTCTGGGCGTCAATGAAGCCACCCCATACCTCCTGGGGTGGCTTTTCTTGTTCAGCCGCACCCGCGGCCCGATAATCGGAGTATCTGATGCATAAACTTGCCCTGAGCCTTGCCGTCCTTGGCCTGTCGGCTGGCGCCGCCTTCGCCCAGACCCCGACGAGCTTCGCCGATGTCGATACCGACGCCAATGGCGAACTGAGCTTTGCCGAATTGCAGCTGGTCTGGACTGACCTGCAGCAAAGCGAATTCGATGCCGCCGACGCCGATGCCAGCGGCGGCCTGAGCGCAGATGAACTCAATACGCTGCAGCCCGCCGCCCTGCCGGCCACGCCGGAAACGCCCGAGGCACCGGCGCAGTAGCCTGTTCTCTCAGTGGATGGCCGGTTCGACCGGCCGTCCGCGCCAGACCGTGACCACCAGACCCGCAATGACCAGCACCGCGCCGCCGATCTCTATTGGCGTGATGGTTTCGCCCAGCACCAGATAGCCCGACAACAGCCCCGTGATCGGCACCAGCAGGGTGAACGGCGCCACTGTTGAGGCCGGGTGACGCCCAAGCAGCCAGCTCCAGATGCCGCCGCCCAGCAACGTCGCCGGATAGGCGAGGAAGGCGATGAGCCCGGCCTCCTGCCAGCCGAAACTCGTCAAGGCTCCAAGCACCACCCGTGGCCCCTCGACCAGCAGCGACAGGCCGATCAATGGCAAGGGCGCGGCGAGTGAACCCCAGACGGTAAAGGCCAGGGCGTTGACGCGCCCGGCTTTCTTGGTCAGCACGTTGGCCAAACCCCAGCTCAGCGCGGCCAGAAGGGTCATGCCCAGCGGCAGCAGGGCCGTGGCGGCGAGGCGCTCAACCGCGATGACGCCGATGCCGGCGAAGGCAATCAGCGCGCCGATGATCTGGAACCGGTTGGGCCGCTCACCCAGGAGCACGAAGGCCAGGGCCATGGTGAAGAAGGCTTGCGTCTGCAGCACCAGCGAGCTCAGCCCGGCCGACATGCCCCAGGCAATGGCGAGATTGAGAAAACCATAGAGCGCGAAGCCGAAGCTGAGTCCGAACGCCACCACCACCCACCATGGCGCCTTGGGCGGCCGAATGAAGAACACCGCCGGCAGGGCAGCGGCGACGAAACGCAGGCCGGCAGCCAGGATCGGCGGCAGCGCTTCTACGCTGAGCTTGATGATGACGAAATTAAAGCCCCAGATCGCGACGACGAGCAGGGCCAGGAGGACGTGGCGGAGCGGCATCAGGCGAGGCGCAGCCGGGCCACCAGCCGCGGCCCGAACACGTTGAGCAGCAGGCCAGCAAAGATCAGCAGGCTTCCCGCCACCTCGAGCGCTGTCATCTGCTCGCCGAGGAAGACGAAGGCCGCCGCAAAACCCACCACCGGGACCAGTAGCGAGAATGGCGCAATGAGGCTGGCCGGATGCCGCCCCAGCAACACCGCCCAGGCCCCATAGCCCAACAGGGTCGAGCCATAGGCGATGAACAGCACCGAAAGGATCGCCTGCGGGCTGATGGACGCGAGACCCGCCAGCGCCTGCGGCCCCTCGAACAGCAGGGACAATGCCAGCATGGGCAAGGGTGGCACCAGGCTCCCCCACACGACGAAGGCGAACATGTCGATCTTGCCGGCCCGCTTGGTGACGATATTGGAGATAGCCCAGAAGGCGGCGGCAACCAGGGTCAGCAGCAGCGGCATGAGGACGGCGCCGCCCAGATGCTCGGCGCCAATCGTGCCCAGACCCACCAGGGCAATGGCCGCCCCGCCCAGCTGTACCGGCGTCGGCCGGTCGCCGAGCAGCGCCACGGCCAGGGCCATGGTGAAGAACACCTGCATCTGCATGACCAGACTGGCAAGGCCTGCGGGCATGCCCAGGCGCATGGCGGTGAACAGAAAGCTGAATTGCAGCACACCGACGGTCAGTCCGTAGGCGATAAGGATTGGCCAGCCCACCTGGGGCTTCCTGATGAAGAACACTGCCGGCAGGGCGCAGCCGAGATAGCGCAAGGCCGTCAGCAGAAATGGCGGAACTTCGGCGACGCCCCATTTGATGGCGACGAAATTGAGTCCCCAGATGAGGACGACGCCGAGAGCCAGGGCAATGTCGCGGAGGGGCACGATGGATTCCGTATGTTTAGTTCGGGCGCTGCCAGGCGAGCAGGATGTCTGGCTGCCCTTCTTCGTTGTCGCCATCGGTATGGCCGATTTCGGCGAAGCCCTGCCTGATATAGAAAGCCAGGCCGGCGCGATTGTCGGCAAAACACCAGAGCATCAGCCGGTCCTGCCGCTGTTTGGCAGCGTTGACAAGCTGGCTGCCGATGCCCCGTCCACGTTGGTCGGGTTCGAGATAGAGATGCTCGATCCAGCCTGATACCTCGACCATGAAACCCAGCAGATGACCTTCCCGCTCCGCTAGTGTCATCAGCCCACGCACGCGGCTTTCGGCAAAGAACGCGACATTTTCCGCGGCAGTGTGCAGCACCGGCAGGAAGGGCAGGGCCAGCGCACGCGACCGGGCGAACAGCCCGGCCACGCCAACCACGTCATCGGCAGTTGCGGTTCGGAGGGTGATGTTATCGGTCGGCATCACCCGCCGGGCCTCATGCCGCCTTGCGTGCGGTCAGCCCGCGGGCGATGAGCTCTTCGGCGATCTGGATCGTGTTGAGCGCGGCGCCCTTGCGCAGATTGTCCGAGACGACCCAGATATTGAGGCCGTTTTCGATGGTAGCGTCCTCGCGGATGCGGCTCACGAACGTGTCATACTCTCCCACCGCCTCGACGGGGGTCGCGTAGCCACCCGGCTCACGCTTGTCGATGACCGAAATGCCGGGCGCCTCGCGCAGGATGTCGCGCGCCTCGTCGGGCGTGATCGGATTTTCGAACTCGATATTGACCGCTTCCGAATGGCCGACGAAAACCGGTACGCGCACGGCGGTGCAGGTCACCTTGATCTTGGGATCGAGGATCTTCTTGGTCTCGGCCATCACCTTCCACTCTTCCTTGGTCGATCCGTCTTCCATGAAGACGTCGATATGGGGAATGACATTGAAAGCGATCTGCTTGGGGAACTTGTTGCCCGGGCCCGGGCTGTCATTGACGAAAATGCCCTTGGTCTGGTTCCACAGCTCGTCGACGCCTTCCTTGCCGGCACCCGAAACCGACTGATAGGTCGAAACGACGATGCGCCTGATCTTGGCGAAGTCATGCAGGGGCTTGAGCGCCACCACCAGCTGGGCCGTCGAGCAATTGGGATTGGCGATGATGTTGAGGCGGGTCGGATTGGCCAGCCAGGCATCGAGTACGTGGCCGTTCACTTCCGGCACGATCAGCGGCACGTTGGAATCGTAGCGCCAGGCGCTCGAATTATCGATGACGATGCAGCCGCTGGCAGCAATGCGCGGCGCCCAGTCCTTCGAGATAGCCCCGCCCGCCGACATGATGGCAAAATCGACGCCCTTGAAGTCGAAGTCGTCGAGGTTCTTGGCCTTGAGGATCTTGTCGCCAAAGGAAATTTCGCGACCGATCGAGCGCGAGGAGGCGAGCGCGATCACCTCGTCGGCGGGGAACTTGCGTTCCGCCAGAATATTGAGAACTTCACGGCCCACATTGCCCGTGGCACCGACGACAGCGACGCGATAACCCATTTTTTGGAACTCCAGTCCCTTACCAGTTTCCGCCCCCGCGCGATGGACTTGCCATCGCGGCCAGTGCTTTGAGCCTCTCCCCGTCGGGAGACGACCCGGGGAAAAGCGTCAGGCGGTTTTGGTGGTTTTAGTCATTGATGCAGCGACGCCACCGGCCGGAGCCAGAGTGGTTGCGAGACCCGCAATGTCGAAAAAGCTGCGCATCTGATGACTGCTTGGTTGAAAGCAGGCGAAGTCATACTCCCAAATAGGAAATAGTCAATGAAATTGCCGCGCAGCGCCATCAGTGATGCAGCGCTGCAACAAGGACTATGTTAAGACGCCGTTAACGGTCTAAATTATAGCGGCGTGAACACCTGACGCGCGCAATTGCGGATGGGCTCGGGGGAGTGGGTAATGCGTATTGAGGCAGTTGCGGCGGCGTTGCTAGCGGTGGCGCTGGGGGCAGGACAGGCCACGGCCCGGGACAATGCCCTCTATTTCAGCCCGGACCTGATGGCCGAATTCACCGCACCCAGCGCCTTCGAGGGGCTTTATGCCGGTGTACTGCTCGGCCCGATCTCGGCCCGCAAGAACAACTTCAATACCGTGGGTGCCGATATTCGCGGCGAGTTCGGCGGCGTGGTCGGCTGGAACCAGCCGGTGGCGCCGGGCGTGATCATCGGCGGCGAACTGCAGGGCACGGTCGCCACCGACTTCGGCTCGGCCTATCTGCGCCTGATGGCGCTGGCCCGCCTCGGTTTTGCCGCCGGCGACAATACGCTGGTCTATGTCCTGGGCGGCGCCGGGCGCATGGGCGAAAGCTGGGCCTTCGAGGCCGGCATCGGCGCCGAGGTGATGGTGACATCGAACATGGCCCTGCGGCTCGAAGCCGCCGGCATCGGCCAGCTCGGACCAGTGCCCAATGGCAACAACATTCCCGCCGTCTCGGCCATGCGGATCACCTCGGGCGCGATCTGGCAGCTCGATGGCGGACCGGCAGCGACCACGTTCAATTCCGGTCCGGTGACCGATTTCACCGGCTTCCATGCTGGCATCAATATCGGCGGGCTGACCGACCCACAGTTCAACTTCTTTGACGACTATGGCTGGGGCTGGCATCTGAGCCGCTTCGAGATGGGCGGCTTCGCCGGCTACACCCATGCGCTGTCAGACATGTTCCGCGCCGGTGTCGAAGTCCAGCTCGGGGTGAACTACGACACCTCCGGCGATGCGGGCTTTGATGCCCTGGCTCTCGCCCGCCTCGGCGTCGTGCCGACCGAGGGCATCCATGCCTATGCCGCGGGCGGGCTGGGTCTCGTCGAGGGCCAGGGCGCCTATGCCTTTGGCGGCGGCGTCGAATATGCCCTGTGGGGCCAGGCCTCCCTGCGTGGCGAGGCGCTGATCCTGGGCCGCATGGATGGCGCGCCGGGCCTGACCGGGGTCACTGGGCCCTCGAGCTCCAAGGTTACCATTGGCACGGTGTGGCACTTCGACTAAGAGCCACCCTTCCCTTCCTGCCGTTGCGGGAATGACGCGGTGAGTTGCCATGCCCCATTATGATGTCGTGATCCTTGGCGCCGGTGCCGCCGGCATGATGGCGGCCATCGAAGCCGGCAAGCGCGGGCGCAGCGTGCTGGTGGTCGACCACGCCAAATATGCTGGCGAGAAGATCCGTATCTCGGGCGGCGGGCGCTGCAACTTCACCAATATCAACGCCACCACGGACAAGGGCCGTGACCGGTTTTTGAGCCAGAATCCGCGCTTCGCGCTGTCCGCTCTATCCCGCTACACGCCCGAAATGTTCATCGCCTTGTTGCGCGAGCATGGCATCACCTTCCACGAAAAGACCTTGGGCCAGCTGTTCTGCGACGGGCCGGCGACCCAGATCAACACCATGCTGCTGGGCGAGATGCGCCAGGTTGGCGTGACGCTGGTGCTGGAAACATCGGTCGAGAGCGTCAGCCGCAACGAGAGTGGCTTTGCCGTGCAGCTCAGCACGTCATCCATCACCTGTGACAGCCTGGTCGTCGCCACCGGTGGCAAATCCATTCCCAAGATGGGTGCGACCGGCCTTGGCTATCAGCTGGCCACGCAGTTCGGCCTGCGGCTCACCGATACGCGTCCGGCTCTGGTGCCGCTGACCTTCGAAACCGGGGCGCTGGACAAGCTCAAGGAGCTGTCTGGCATCGCCACTGATGCCATTGTCAGCCACGGCAAGACGGCGTTCGAGGAAGCTTTGCTCTTCACCCATCGCGGACTCTCTGGACCGGCGATCCTGCAGATTTCGTCCTATTGGCGCGAGGGCGACACCATCACGGTTGACCTGCTGCCGCACCAGCATGCCGGGAACTTGCTGCAAGAAAGCCGGCGAACTTCTCCCAGATTGCACGTGCAGACCGTGCTGGCGGGCCTCTTGCCCAAGAAGCTGGCGCAGCTGCTGGGGGACGAACTCGACCTGCCTGGCATGATCGGCGATTTCTCCGACAAGAAGCTCGCCGCGGTGGAAGCCATGCTCAAGGCCTGGACGCTCAAGCCCGTTGGCTCGGAAGGCTACCGTACGGCCGAAGTGACGCTGGGCGGCGTCGATACCCGCGACCTTGATGCCAAGACCATGGCGGCCCGCGATGTGCCGGGACTCTATTTCATCGGCGAGGTGGTCGATGTCACTGGCTGGCTGGGCGGCTACAATTTCCAGTGGGCCTGGGCCTCGGGCTGGGCGGCTGGCCAGGTCGCCTAAAACCGGAACCCCAGCCTGATGCCGACATTGGTGTTGGCGCGCGGCGCGGCGCAGGTGCCGAAATCGGGCATGTGTTCCACCGTACCGATCACCGAGGCGCCCAGCGGCAGGTTGACGCCGACGCTGCCGGCGACCCGCAATCCGACGCCGCAGCCGAAATTGCGCGAGGGATCGTTCTGCGGGGCGCTGAACATGGCCGACCGCAGCACACCGCCGGCGCTGGCTTCGACAAAAACCGGCAACACCGGAGCCTGCAAGGTCCAGCTCAGGCCGGCATAGCCATAGCTGTCCTGGCCGCGAAAGCTCATCGTGGCGCCCAGATGCGGTCGCAGCTCGCCGATGACAGACCAGGCGTTGAGATCGGGCATGGCGAAGAGCAGCTCGACATTGGCATCGCCGATACGGTTCGGATCGAACAGGTTCCCGCCGCCATCGACCCCGCGCGCGCTGAAGCCACCGCGGATTTCGGGCAGCACGTTGAACTGCGCCTGCGCCGGGGCGGCCAGCAGCAGGAGCCCAACGATGAGAGCAAGGCGGGAAAGGAAACTGCGCATGGGACTGCTCCGGGCCATCAATCTTCGATTGAGGGGTCCCGCGGGGAGATGCGCAAGATTTGACTAAAATTGCGATGAACGAACCGCTAACGCGATATCTGGCATCTCGCTTTCATCGCAATTTGCCGATAGAAGGCGGGCAAATTGCCGGAAAGGAATATTGCCATGGCCGCCCCTTTTGCCCTCTCGCTGCAGGATCTCGCCCCCATTGCCGAGGGCACCAGTACCGTCGAGGCGATGGCCGAAACCATCCGCCTGGCGCAGGAGGCCGACCGGCTTGGTTATGAGCGCCTGTGGTATGCCGAGCACCACGGCATGCCGTCCATCGCCTCGTCGGTGCCTGAAATTCTCATCGGCAGCGCCGCGGCCCATACCAAGAATCTCCGTGTCGGCTCCGGTGGCGTCATGCTGCTCAACCATGCACCGCTCCGCATCGCCGAGGCCTATCGGACGCTCGAAGGCCTGTTCCCCGGCCGCATCGATCTGGGCATCGGCCGCGCCCCCGGTGGCGATGGTTATGCCATGCGGGCCCTGCGCAGCGGCGGCGGCGAGGAATTTTCCACCTATCTCGCCGAGCTGATGGCCTTCGACGAGGACAGCTTCCCGCCCGAGCATCCGTTTTCGCGTGTGCCGGTCTCGCCTGGCGGAATCAGGCTGCCGCCGATGTGGCTGCTGGGTTCGTCCGGCGCCAGTGCCCAGGCGGCGGGGCAGTTGGGCATCGGCTATGCCTTCGCCGCTCATTTCAGCCACACGCCCCCTGCCCCGGCTTTCGAAGCCTATCGCTATGCCTTCAAGGCGACTGAGGCCTTCCCCAAGCCCAAGACCATGCTCTGCGTCTCGGCCATCTGCGCCCCGACTGACGAGGAGGCGCAATATCTGTCGCGCTCGCAGGCGGTAAGCTGGGCTTTGTTCACATCGGGCGAGCAGCGCAAGCTGATGGCGCCCGAAGAGGCCCATGCCCGCGTGCTGACGCCGCAGCAGCAGAGCGTCATCGACCACCAGTCGACGCTGTGGATTGTCGGATCGCCGCAAACGGTGCGCGACGCCATTGCCGAGAAGGCCGAAAGCTGCGCCGCCGACGAGGTGATGATCACCACCACCGTGCACAGCTACGCGCTGCGGCGGCGGAGCTACCAGTTGATCGCCGAGGCGTTTGGAGTGGAGCCGAGAGACTAGGCACATAGTCCCCGCATGCGTGGGACGGCATCGCCCCTTGATTGGGGGGAGGCCGGGAGGAGGTGTGGGAGCCCGATATCCGGGCCAAATCCGCCCCACCCTTGATCCCTCCCCACAAGGGGGAAGGTGACGACTGAGACGTCTCCACCCCCCAAATTTCACTCTCGTTAACCATCCGTTGCAGCTCGGCCGCTAGCATGCGCACAGTTGACGCTTCGGATCGGGCCATGAGCGCTGCAGCTTTCGTTCTGGCGATCAATCTGTTCATCGCCGCCATCTTCGCGACCGCCTTTGGCGTGGTGGCTGCCTATGCCCGCTCGGCCGTGGGCGCCCGCTGGCTGGCGCTGGCCTATGCCCTGGGCATCGTCAATCCGATCCTCGAATTCATGCTGCCCGGCCAGCTCGATCCGCGCCCGGTGCAGGTGGCGATCTTTGCCGTGTTCCTGTTCGCCCTCAGCCTGTCGGTGATCGGCCTGTCGCGGCATTACCGGCTGGCCCCGCCCTGGCGCCTGCTGGGCGTGATCGTCATCGCCTCGCTCGTCGTCAACATACTGATCGTCGATATGCCGCGCAGTTCGCTGCTGCGGGGGATACTCTACCAGTCGCCCTATTTCATCGTGCAGGTGGTGGGGGTGGCGGTGATCCTGCGCTATCGGCAGCGCAAGGCGCTCGATCTGGCGCTGTTGGTGCTGTTCGTGGCCGGCGGGCTGCAGTTCCTCTCCAAGCCGGCTTTGGCCGCATGGCTCGGATCGGGCGCCAGCGCCCGGGACTATATCGGCTCTACCTATGCGGCGATCTCACAGAGTGTCGGTGCCATGCTGCTGATCGCCAATGGCCTGTTGATGCTGCTCATCATCGTGCGCGACAGCATGGCCGAAATTACCGCGCGGTCGGAGACCGACACGCTGTCGGGTCTGTTCAATCGGCGCGGCTTCGAGGATCGCGTCGACCGGCTCCTGGCGACGGCGCTGCGGGCCGGAGTACCTGCCACCATGGTGGTGGCCGACCTCGACCACTTCAAGGCGATCAATGACAGCCATGGGCACGAGGCCGGTGACCGGGTCATCAGGGTCTTTGCCGATGTGCTTGGAGCGGCGGCCGACGCCCGCGCCGTGACTGGGCGGCTGGGCGGCGAAGAATTCGCCGTGTTCATTCCGGGCGCCGACCTGGCGACGGGCCGGCTCTATGCCGAGGGCGTACGCATGGCGTTTGCAAACCTCGCCATATCGGGACTGAGCCGGGATCAGCGGATCAGCGCCAGCTTCGGTGTCACCCAGCTCATGGCCGGCGATAGCCTGTCGGACCTGCTGCGCCGGGCTGATGCGGCGCTTTACGAGGCCAAGCGGGGCGGGCGCGACCGCGTCTGCACGACGGGACCCGATCCTGTGCCACTTATGGCAACACTGCCGCCCGGCGAACGCCGTCGTGGGTCGCGCGTCGCGGAGTGATCAGGAATTCGCCGCGCCGATCCGGGCGGTGACTTCGATCTCGATCTTCATGCCGGCCTCGATCATCTGCACGATCAGCATGGATGCGGCGGGGCGAATGTCTTTGAACACCGGGCCGACCGCAGCCACGACGGCATTCACGTCATTGCGGTCGCCGACATAATAGACCACCCGGACTGTGTCCTGGATCGACGATCCGGCTTCCTTGAGGGCCTTGTCGATCGTAGCCAGGGCGTTGGCCGCCTGCTGGCCGACATCGTCGGGCATGGTCATGGTGGCATAGTCATAGCCGGTGGTGCCCGAGACATAGACGGTATCGTCGTGCCTGACGGCACGGGAATAGCCGAAGGTGGCTTCGAATGGGGAGCCGGTGGAGACGCGCTGGACCATTGTTAACTCAGGTGTTTGGAGAGGTAGAACCGGCTTGAGCCGGGCGGATAGTTGGCGATCTCGCCGAATACGGCATAGCCGAGCTTTTGGTAGAAGCCCGGCGCCTGGAAGCTGAACGTGTCCAGATGGACGCCGATGCAGCCCTTGTCGCGCGCCACGGCTTCGGCCTGCGCCATCAGCTGGCGCCCAATGCCCTGGCCACGCAGCCGTTCGGGCACGAACAGCAGTTCGACAAACATCCAGCCAAAGCCAAAGCGCGCGGTGAGCCCACCATCGGTGGCCCCGGTCTCGGGGTTTTTCAGCAAAAGCCCGATGGTGCCGAACTCGCCCTTGAAGTCGGGCGTCTGGGCGCGGTTGAAGGCAACCAGGCCATCAACCACCGCCTGGCGGCTCTCCGGCTTGAGCTCGGGCTCGTAGACGATGTCCACCACGGCTCAGAGCCAGGGGCGGTCAGCCGCCATCTTGCTTTCAAAGCTGGTGATGGACGGATCGGATTTGAGCGTGCCGGCGATATCGTCGAGGCCCTCGAGCAGGATCTGCTTGCGGCTGGGATCGATGTCGAAATGCAGCGTCCCGCCATCAGGACCCTTGATGGTCTGGCTTTCGAGATCGACGGTCAGCGTGGCGTTGGAGCCACGCTCGGCATCATCGAGCAGCAGCTTGAGCTGCTCGGGCGTCACCACCAGCGGCAGAATGCCGTTCTTGAAACAGTTATTGTAGAAGATGTCGGCAAAGCTGGTGGAGATGACGCAGCGAATGCCGAAGTCGAGCAGCGCCCATGGCGCGTGTTCGCGCGACGACCCGCAACCGAAATTGTCACCCGCGACGATGATGGTCGCCTTGCGATAGCCCGGCTTGTTCAGCACGAAATCGGGGTTTTCGGTGCCATCCTCGTTGTAGCGCATCTCGCTGAACAGGGCGGTGCCCAGACCCGTCCGCTTGATGGTCTTGAGATACTGCTTGGGGATGATCATGTCGGTGTCGATATTGATGATCGGCAGGGGCGCCGCGACACCGGTCAGGGTGGTGAACTTGTCCATGAGGAAACCTCGCTTTGGCATGGGTCTTCGCGCAAAGCGGAGTTCCGGTCAAGCCAGAAGCGTACCGTTGGGTACGCTTCGGCCGATTTTATCAGGCGGCCAGGCTTTCTTTCGCACTGACGCCCAGCATCAGGTTCAAATTCTGCACCGCGGCGCCCGAGGCGCCCTTGCCCAGATTATCATAGACCGCGACCAGCACGGCCTGCGCGCGTGCGTCATTGGCGAACACATGCAGCACCATCGTGTTGGTATCGTTATGCGCCTCGGGATCCAGATCAGGCGTCTTGGCGATTTCCGCATAGGGCGCCACGGTGACGAAGCTGTCCTTGATACCGGCATAGTGGTCGGCAATGGCCGCATGCAGCGCCTTGCCTGACGGCACCGTGCCAAGCTGACCCAGCTGCAGCGGCACGAAAGTCGTCATGCCCTGGGCGAAATCGCCCACCGTGGGCACGAAGAGCGGCGCGCTGGCGAGCTTGGTGTAGAGCGTCATCTCCGGCACATGCTTGTGCTGGAAGGTCAGGCCATAGGGCATGAAATGGCTGGCGGCATCGCCTTCCGCCTCATATTCGGCGATCATCTGCTTGCCGCCGCCGGTATAGCCGGAAATGCCGTTATAGCTGACAGGATAGCTTGATGGCAGCAGCCCGGCCTCGATCAGCGGGCGCACGGTGGCAATCAACCCCTGCGGCCAGCAGCCGGGATTGGCCACGAAACGGGCATTGGCGATCGCTTCGCTCTGCCCCTTGTCCATTTCGGCAAAGCCATAGGCCCAATCGGGGTCGACCCGGAACGCAGTCGAGGCATCGATGACACGGGTGGTGTCATTGTCGATCAGGCTGACGCTTTCCTTGGCCGCATCGTCGGGCAGGCACAAAATGGCGACATCGGCAGCGTTGAGCAACCGCTTGCGCTCATCCTGGTCCTTGCGCTTGTCGGCCGCGATGGAGAGGACCTCGAGGTCACGCCGGCCAGCCAGGCGCTCGCGGATCTGCAGACCCGTAGTTCCGGCTTCCCCGTCGATAAAAATCTTGGCGACCATTGGCGTTTCTCCAGATGCGGCAGCGTAAATGGACCTCGCTCATGGCAAGGTCAAGACATCACCCTTCAGCAATCAGCATGGCATCGATGCCCATGAGCATGGCGATCCAGCCGCGCTCGGTCTGCGGCATCGCATCGGCCCATTGCGCATCCATCTCGTGATAGAGCGTAACCACGGCGCCCGGCCCGTCCGGCTCGGGCTCGATGATGATGGTGACCAGCGATGGATCGGCTTCCTCGCTGGGGTCGGTGATCCAGGTGAAGGCGATCTTGCTCGGCCGGTGCAGCGCCTGGAACGTGCCCCAGTGCCGGGCCTCACCGCCCTCGCGCCTGTCGGCAAAGAGGAAACTGCCGCCCTCCACCGGATCGATTTCGCATTGCGTCAGCTCGCCCTTGAGCCCTGATTGTTGCAGCCAGGCCTGCTGCCAGAGGCGCACCCGCTGCGGATCGAGATAGGCGTCGTAGACACGCTCGGGACTGGCCTTGAAACGATGGGTGACCTTGGCTTCGATTTTGTCTGGCATTTGACGCTCCTGCCGTTTGGAATGAAACGGCGTGGAACGCTTGCCGTTCCGCCGCGTGGATGGCATTGGTTTGACCAACTGGACAAAAATCGAGGGAAGAGAGCGATGACCCCCCATAACCACGCCAAAGCTGGCGACTATGCCGAGGCCGTGCTGCTGCCGGGCGATCCGTTGCGCGCCAAGTGGATCGCCGAGACCTTTCTCGACGATGCCAGCCTGGTCAATTCGGTGCGCAATTGCCTGGGCTATACCGGCACCTGGAAGGGCAAGCCCGTTTCGGTGCAGGCCACGGGCATGGGCCAGCCCTCGCTGGCCATCTATGTGCATGAGCTGATCAATGTCTACGGGCTCAAGACCCTGATCCGCGTGGGCACCTGCGGCGGGCTCAATGCCAAGGTGAAGGTTCGCGACCTTATCCTCGCCCAGGGCGCCTCGACCGATAGCTCCATCGTGCGCGACCGCTTCGGCGCCTTCAATTTCGCGCCGCTTGCCGATTTCGGTCTGCTGCGGTCAGCCGCCGAAAAGGCCGAGGCTGCGGGCATGCGCTTTCACGCCGGCAACATGCTGAGCTCCGACATTTTCTACCATGCCGATGGCATGGCCGGCTACGACAAGCTGCCCGAGCACGGCGTCATCGGCGTCGAGATGGAAGCGGCGGCGCTCTATACGCTGGCCGCGCGCTTCGGCGTGCGCGCGCTGACCATCTGCACCATGACCGATTGCCTGATCACCAAGGAAGAGATCGACGCCAACGAGCGCCAGACCTCGCTCAAGGAAATGGTGAGCCTGGCGCTCGACGTGGCGGTGGACGCTTAGGCGAACCCGAAACCTCCATGGACCTCATCCTGAGCTTGTCGAAGGGCGCGGTCGTGGCAATATGGGTGAGCCCGACCTCGTGGTTCGACGGGCTCACCATGAGGTCTCACAGCAGAGGCCACACATGACCGTACTCGACAGACTTTCCGGTGCCCTCGATCGCCGCGACGAAGCGCCCAATGTGGCGCTGGCCGAGGACATCGCGGCGCGCCGCGACATGGCCGCCATAGCCGAGCTTGCTCGAGCCGTGCGCTCCGGTCCGGCGCGGCAGGCCAATGATGCCATCAAGGTGCTCTACGAGGTAGGCGCCCGCGATCCCGAACTGATCGCGGCACAATGCCCGGTTTTCCTCGAGGCCCTGCACAGCAGCAACAATCGCCAGGTCTGGGGCGCCATGACCGCGATCGACACCGTGGCCGAGCGCCGCGCCGATGCCCTGGTGGCGGAACTGCCCGCCATCATCGCCGCCGCCGACAAGGGTTCGGTCATCGCCAAGGACCATTGCAACTCGATCCTGGTCAAGCTGGCTCGGGCCGGCTATGGCGACAAGGCGGTGCCCATTCTGGTGGAGCGGCTCAAGCATGCGGCGCCCAACCAGTTTCCCACCTATGCCGAGGCCATCGCGCCCGTGCTGACGCCGGCGGCCCGGCCGGGCTTCCTGGCGGTGCTGAAGGAGCGGCTGGGCAAGATCAGCCAGGACAGCAAGCGCAAGCGCGTGGAGAAGGTGATGGCCAAGCTGAACGGGTGAGCCCTGGCCTAATGGGCCATCCGGAGGAGCCGAGGCTTGACGGGTCGGCGGACCGCCAGAATTGGCTGCTCGATGCAGCGATAGACCAGTATGCCCGCCAGGACCGACACGACCAGGCTGACGACGAGGACGAACACCCCGTGCCACTGCTGGCCAAGCACACGCAACGCGTCCTGCAGCACCCACAGGGCAAGGGGATGGGTCAGATAGATCGAATAGGACGCGGCGCCGACCAGCAGCAGGGGTGGCATGATGGCGGCCGAGCGCCACGGCGCCATCAGCACCGCGCCGAGCACGATCAAGGCTGAAGGCATGCCCCAGACCGGCACGCGCGACCAGACGTCCGGATCGTTGAACCCCCGACCTTCAAGACCCAGCACGATCATGACGACGAACCAGCCGATCCCGGCCAGCATGGCCAGCGGACCCAAACGGGCCGGCAGGCGCGGCGCCAGCCGGGCCACCATCACGCCCAGCAGGAATTCGAGGATCAACGGATTACCGAGAAACCGGAAGGCCGCCAGATTGGTGATCTCGGCCAGTATCCAGCAGGCAGCATAGGCCAGCAGCACCCCGATCAACAGCCGGCGGCCCGGTCGCAGCAGGACGACAGTCGCCGCGGCATAAAACAGCATCTCAAAGCACAGCGTCCAGCCGATGAGCATCAGCGGCGTCGAGAGCATGTAGGGGTCGGCGGCAGGCCAGAACAATAAGGTCGCCACCACCATCTCGAACGTGATGTCGGCTGACCAGGCGTAGGGCAGGCTGAGCAGCAGATACAGCGGCACCACGCGCCACAGGCGGGATTTGGCAAAATCCATGGGCCGCCGGCGGCTGCCACCAAAGGCGGTATGAGCAATGATGAAGCCGCTGATGACGAAGAACAGGTCGACTCCGGCGGCACCAAAATTTTCGAGGCTTGGTATGACCCTGAAGGTCGATCCGGGATGGTTGTGGGCAATATCGATCGAATGCACCGCCACCACCATGAGGGCGGCTATGCCTCGCAGCACCTGAACATTGTCGATGAAGGCCGGGCGCTCGATCATCTTGTCCTACCGGGATCGTACTGTTTCACCACGCCAATCCTAATAATCCACCAAGCCCGCACCGGACGTTGGGTCCCACCTCACGTGCGTGTCATCCGCGGCTGCCAAATCCGCCCATTTTCCGCCGGGATCGCCGTGCTAAGCTCCGCTCAACATCCGGGGCACCAACACATGCAGCTCAAGCCGAACGCCTATCGCCTCAACGAGACCGTCAAGGGCGTCGAGACGATGACCCGCTTTGCCCTGGCCGTGCTGGCCCTGGCTTCGGGCGTCTATACCTATCTGGGCGTGCGCGGCATTCTCGATGGTTCGGCCAGCTTCGTGTTCTTTGCCGCCATCATCTATTCGGCCGCGGTCTCGGTCGCCATCTACGCCTTCTGGAGCTTCATGCTCCGCTTCGTGCCGCTGGTGACCTCGGGCGTGCAGCGCATCGCCCTGTTCATCACCATGGCCATCGGCTGCGCCATGATCATGGCCATGAGCTCCTGGCTCAATGCCGCGGCCCTGGCCGGCTCCGCCGCCACCGAACAGCATATGGCGATCACCCTGCAGGGCTATGCCGAGGACCTCGACCAGGCCCATGCCAATGCACTGGCCAGCCAGAGCCTGCTGCCCGACGTGCAGCGCGCCGCCGAGCGCTTTACCGGCCTGGCCGCCGATGAGCGTGAATCGGGTGCCCTGACCGGCACCACCGGCTCGGGCAGCGTGGTGCAATTGCTGACCCAGATGGGCACGCAGATGAACCAGCTCGCCACCACCATTACCGGCAGCCGCGAAGAGGTCGCGCTGCTGTTCGACCAGGGCTCGGCCCGCCTTGCCACCATGCGCGAACTGGTCTCGACCCCGGGCCAGATCGAACCGCGCGCCGACAGCTTCCAGACCGAGGCGGTACAGCTTTCGGCGGTCATCGCGGCGTTGCAGCAGACCGGCGTCGCGCCTTCGGTGAAGCGCGCTTCGGCCGATCTTTCCGCCGGCTTCATCGCCCCGGTGGCCGACGGCAGCTCGGCCGATCTGGCCAGCAGGCAGGACCAGGTGATGGAAACCGTCCGCGCCTCGGTGGCCGCGCAGTCGGCAGCCCTGACCGCGGCCGCCGACGAAATCCTCGCCACCCCTGCGGTCGAACAGCGCCGCTTCGTGCCGCTCAGCAGCGCCGAGGCCGTGTTGCGCTACTGGCAGGACTTCATCCCCAGCTGGGCCGGCGCCATTTCCATCGACCTGCTGCCGGTGGTGCTGGTGCTCGTGCTGATGATCGTCAACGACGCCATGCGCAAGGATTCCGAATCCCTGGAAGAGGCCGAGAACATCACCGCAGCCGAAATGCTGCGGGCTATGGCCCTGTTCCGGCAGATGGAGGCGGCCGGTATCGATGTAAGCACCGGCCGGCCGCAGGCGGCACCCGCCGAGCCGGAGCCCATTGATGCTCCACTGGTGGCCGAGGGGCCGACCGATGATGCCACGGTCACCCCCATCGACGCGGCGCAGCGCAAACGTACCGACGGTCCGCGCCCGGCATGAAGACCCAGGCCAATGCCCGCGCCGACACCGAAGAAGGGCCGTTCTATCGCGGACTGATCCAGCGCATTGCCGCCATCGAAGACGGCAATATCCTGCGCGTCGCATTTTTCGCCCTGCTGATCGGCACGGCCTCGGTGCTCTATGTCGATTTTCGTGAACTGACCGCCAATGAGGGCGCTGACCTGGCCATGCCCGTGCGGCCCATCCTGCCGCCCTTCGATCCCGAGGGTCCGGCCGACGGAATCGTGCCAAATATAACAACCAGCCCGCAAGTGCTTGAACAGCCGCTCGAAATCGCCCTTGGAACCGGTGGAGAACTCCGCCTGACCGGCTCGATTGACCTCGGTTCGGCCGAGCGGTTCGCCGCCGAGATTGAAGCGCGGGGCGAATACGTAGAGACTGTGGTTCTCGACTCGCCCGGAGGATCGGTCGTGGATGCACTGGCCATAGGCAGTCTGATCCATGAAAAGGGCCTTGATACCAAGGTCGCTGCGGGCTCGCTCTGTGCCTCGTCCTGCCCCATTATCTTCGCCTCGGGCGCCGAGCGCATTGCCAGCCCCGAGGCCGCTATCGGTGTGCATCAGATCTATGCGGCCGCGCTTTCAGGCGATCCGCAAAGTGCCCTGCGCGTGGCCGGAACGGCCATGAGCGACGCCCAATCGACCACTGCGCAGATCATCGGCCACCTGACCAAGACGGGCGTAGACCCGGCGCTGTGGCTGCATGCCCTCGAAACCCCGCCAGACCGGCTCTATTACTTCAACCCAGAGGAGATGACGCGTCTCAAGCTTGTCACCCAACTAGCAGACAGTTGATCCATAGGCGGGGAACCGGTGGAGGACCGGACCGTTCTATGAGGTTAGAAAAATCATAAATTGGAGGGGAGGCCACATGACCCAGCTACATACGCTTACACGCCATCGCGACATCCAGAATTGGGTGAACGACAGACATGGAATTCCGGCGATATCGAGGGTGCGCAACCAGTTCGGGGAGGAACGTGCGCAGCTCAAGCTGAGCTTCCAGAAACGCGCCAAGCGACAGATCGAAAGCCAGGATGACGGCATGAGCCCATGCTCGTGGACGGCCTGGCTGGCCGAGCTCGACCGCCAGCAATTGGCGCTCAAGGTCGATCCGATGGCGGACGATTTCGAACTGGTCGAGCGCCGCGAGGCCAACTGAGTCGGCACGAGTAGAGCGGCACTTCGCTCTTGACGAGGTGGGATGCGGCAAGCCCGACATCCAGACCAAACATCCAGCGCCCTGATCCCTCCCCACTGGGGGAGGGTGTCGACTGAGGATTCAGCGCGGTCTCCGGACTGCGAAATCATCGGCCTTGCGGTCCTGATGATTCCCGAGGAAAAACCCCCGTAGCCCTAGCGACACGGGGGATTTTCCTGTGGTACGCGTGTTCATGCTCGAACCGCTGCCATAAGGTATCACGCGCCATGCTGAGCCGACCCCAGATCGCACTCGTCGCTCATGCCCTGGCGCTGATCGCCATCCTTCTGGTGCTGGTCCCGATCCTGACCAGCTCGTTCGGCACCAATGGCTATCTCCTGGTCTTCGCGTTCTACTGGCTCGCCTTCTGCGTGCCGGTCATCGTTATCCATGTCCTGCCGCACCGCGGCCCAGGCTTGTTCTCCGAAAAGCTCGCCCGCCGCGACTGGTTCGTGCCGCTGCTCTTGCTGGCGCAGGTCGCCCTCATCGCCGCGGCGGCATTGGCACCCAATACCTCGCTCTTGACCACGTCCGGCTTTCTGCTGGCGGCCGTCTTTGCCATGATCAATGGTCCGCTTGAGGAAATCGCCTGGCGCGGTGGCTTCATGACGCGCTTTGCCGACCGGCCCAGACTCGGCTTCTGGCTTGGCTGGCTGCTCTTCAGCGCTTGGCACATTCCGCTCACGCTGAGCCACGGCGTCACCTTCGACGGCGGCGGTGTGGGTCTGGTGGCCAGCGCGGCCGTGCTGGGTCTGCTGTGGAACTGGATCGCCTGGCGCACCGGATCGGTCTTCTGGGTGGGCCTCGCTCACGCGCTGACCAATGTCGCCGCCTTCTGGGTCCTGTTCGAACGCAGCGGCTTCATCTAGCTTCCGGGCCGGCGCGCCTCTGCGCCCAGGCATTTTTCGACGCCAACGGCTTTGCGTGAGGTGGTAGCGGCGGGGTGGCTGCCACCGCCTCACGCAAGGCGCATCAGCGGACGGCGAGGCCGAGCTGTTTGAGATTGTTGGCGGCAACAGGCCGCGGCGCATCGCCGATGCCGAACACCAGACCCGGCTGACGCACCATTGGGGTCGGGAACACCTTGTCGCACTGGTCCATGCCGTTGCCGGCGCAGCTCTGGGCGTGATCGCCCTTGTTGCAGTCGGCGATCACCAGGTCGTAACACTCGGCCAGGGTGCTGACGCCGGCATGAGCCTGGACGACCCCAACCAACGTCATGGTGGCAAGGGCAGCGATGCGGATCATCCTGTTCATTCTGGTCTCCTCGTTTGGGGCCGGCTCCTCGCCGGCTGATGGGGACCTTTTGCCGGGACCGGCTTGAACACCTTCTGATCCGTGCATTCAGAACCCGTTCAGCCCATGGGCGGCCTTGCGCCAGAGCCGCAAATGACGCTATGTGCCCGCCAAGCGTAACCATCAGTACGGCGAGGACCTGTCATGGCCACCCATTCCCTATTCCTGCTGCCGGGCGACGGCATCGGCACCGAGATCATGGTCGAGGTGGAAAAGCTGATCGCCTGGACCAATGCCGAGCAGCTCACCGACTTCTCCACCGACCGGGGCCTCGCCGGCGGTTCGGCCTATGATGCCCATCAGGTCGCCATCACCGACGAGGACGTCGCCAAGGCCAAGGCGGCCGATGCCGTGATCTTCGGCGCCGTGGGTGGTCCCAAGTGGGACAATGTCCCCTATGAGCACCGCCCGGAAGCGGCCCTCCTGCGCCTGCGCAAGGAAATGGCCGTGTTTGCCAACCTGCGCCCGGCCATCTGCTATCCGGCTTTGGCCGATGCCTCCTCGCTCAAGCGCGAGCTGGTGGAAGGGCTCGATATCCTGATCGTGCGCGAGCTCACCGGCGGCGTCTATTTCGGCGAACCCAAGACCATCACCGATCTCGGTGACGGTCAGAAGCGCGCCATCGATACCCAGGTCTACGAGACCTATGAAATCGACCGCATCGCTCGTGTCGCGTTTGATCTTGCCCGCACCCGCAACAACAAGGTGCACTCGGCCGACAAGAAGAATGTCATGAAGTCGGGTGTGCTGTGGGACGAAGTGGTCAAGGGCGTCGCCAAGGACTATTCGGATGTCGAGTTGCACCACATCCTGGCCGACAACGCGGCCATGCAGCTGGTGCGCAATCCCAAGCAGTTCGACGTGATGGTGACCGATAACCTGTTCGGCGACATCCTGTCCGACGTTGCGGCCATGCTCACCGGCTCGCTCGGCATGCTGCCTTCGGCTTCGCTCGGCGCGCCCGACCCGGTCACTGGCAAGCGCAAGGCGTTCTACGAACCCGTCCACGGCTCGGCGCCGGATATTGCCGGCAAGGGCATCGCCAACCCGATCGCCATGATCGCCTCGGTGGCCATGGCGCTGCGCTACAGCTTCGGCATGATCGAGCTGGCGACCAAGATCGAGAACGCCATTTCGGCCGTGCTCAGCGATGGTTTGCGGACCGGCGATATCGCGCAGGACAATCGCAAGACGGTTGGGACGGAAGAGATGGGCGCGGCGATCCTGGAGAAGCTCAAGGCTTAACCCACAACGCCTGCAGTCGACACCCTCCCCCTTGTGGGTAGGGGAGCAAGGGCGGGGGTAGTTTGGCCCGATACAGGCGGGTCAACCGCCCCCCCAAGCCTCCCCCCATCAAGGAGGATGGTGCCGCGCAGTGGGCGCGGCGGCCTCAAACGATCGGCAAACAAAAGCCCCGGTGCTTGCGCACCGGGGCTTTTCATTGGCAGATGCCAACCGATTACTCGGCAGCGGCTTCTTCAGCGGGCGGAGCTTCCTTCGGTGCATTCTTGGCTTCTTCGATAGCGGCGGCCTTGGCAGCGCGCTCATCGGCACGGGCCACGGCCTTCTCGCCTGGCTTTGCCTTTTCCGGGTTGCTGCGCGCCTCGCGCTTTACGAGGCCTGCGGCGTCGAGGAAACGCAGCACGCGGTCGGTCGGCTGGGCGCCAACCGAGACCCAATGCTTGGCGCGTTCGGTGTCGAGCACGACGCGGCCTTCATTGTCCTTGGCCAGCAGCGGGTTGAACGTGCCGAGCTTCTCGATGAAGCGGCCATCGCGCGGCGAACGGGCGTCGGCAACGACGATGTGGTAGAACGGGCGCTTCTTGGTGCCAGCGCGGGCGAGACGGAGCTTGAGGGCCATTTTGGTATCCTTGAGTGAAGTTGAGTTGCGTTATTTCTTCTTGCCCAGGCCGGGAAGGCCGGGGAAACGGGGGGCGCCACCGCCGCCCAGGCCGGGCAGCAGCGGAGAACCGGATGACTTGAGCAGCGCGCCAACATCTGACGGCAGCGCCTTGGGCGCGGGCAGGTCTGCCGAAGGCAGGCCCTTGAGGGCTGATGGGTCGATGCCGGCCTGACGGGCCATCTGCTCGAGCTGCGCCGGATCCATCTTGGAAAGATCGGGCATGCCGCCGAGCATGTTGCCCATCTTGCCGCCGAACATGCCGCCCAGCGCACCCATGCCGCCCTTGCCGACCTTTTTCATCATGTCGGCCATCTGGCGGTGCTGCTTGGCCAGCTTGTTGATCTCGCTGACCTCGACACCGGCGCCTGCGGCGATGCGCTTGCGCCTGCTGGCATTGAGCAGGTCGGGCTCGGCCCGCTCTTTCTTGGTCATCGAATTGATGATGGCGATCTGGCGATCGAACACCTTCTCGTCGACGTTGGAATTGGCCATGGCCTTCTTGATCTGGCCCATGCCGGGCATCATGCCCATCAGCCCGCCCATGCCGCCCATCTTCTTCATCTGGATCAGCTGGCTGCGCAGGTCCTCGAGGTCGAAGGAGCCCTTCTTGAGCTTCCTGGCCATCTTCTGCGCATCTTCGGCAGAGACGTGCTCGGCGGCCTTTTCGACGAGCGAGACGATATCGCCCATGCCCAGGATACGGTCGGCAATGCGGGAGGGATGGAAATCCTCCAGTGCATCCATCTTTTCGCCGACGCCGATCAACTTGATCGGCTTGCCGGTGGCGGCACGCATCGAGAGCGCCGCACCGCCGCGGCCGTCGCCATCGACGCGGGTCAGCACGATGCCGGTGATATCGAGGCGGCTGTCAAAGCTGCGGGCGACGTTGATCGCGTCCTGGCCGGTCAGCGCATCGACGACCAGCAGGATTTCGTGCGGGTTGGCGATGGCCTTGATCTCGGCCGTCTCGGCCATCAGCTCTTCGTCGATATGGGTGCGGCCAGCCGTATCGAGGATGAGCACGTCATAGCCGCCCAGACGGCCTTCGCGCTCGGCGCGGCGGGCGATCTGCACGGGCGTTTCGGACGTAACGATCGGCAGCGTATCGACGCCGACCTGCTCGCCCAGCACGCGCAGCTGCTCCATCGCAGCCGGACGGCGCGTATCGAGCGAGGCGAGGAGAACCTTCTTCTTGTTGCGCTCGGTGAGGCGCTTGGCGATCTTGGCGGTGGTGGTAGTCTTGCCCGAGCCTTGCAGGCCCACCATCAGCAGCGTCACCGGCGCCTTGGCATTGAGGTCGATGGGCGAAGCGGTATCGCCCAGCACGGCCACCAGCTCGTCATGGACGATCTTGACCACTTGCTGGCCCGGCGTCACCGAACGGGTGACCTCGGCGCCGACGGCACGCTCCTTGACCTGCTCCACGAAGGCGCGGACCACTTCGAGCGACACGTCGGCCTCGATCAGTGCGCGGCGAATCTCGCGCATGGCATTGTCGACGTCCGCGGCGTTAAGGGCGCCACGGCCACGCAGGCCTTCGAAGATTTTGCCAAGCCGGTCGGAAAGGCTCTCGAACATTTTTGGTCCTTCTCTGCGGTTTACCCGCGAGACATAGGATCCATCAGTCCAAACGCCAAACCCACCCGCGGGCGCAACGCGCTGGCGGATGGTGGCCTCCGGGATCGGTTTATACCCTCAATGGGGTCCCGGTCGGCTGGTCAGGAACAAGGCCTGATGAATGGGCTGCGTTTAGGCGAAACGCTTGGCGGAGTCAAGGAAAGGCGCATTTGCGGCCGTGTCGGTTGCAGATACGACCGACGCGGCAACATTGCCGAACCGGCAAATCAATGACCAAACCCTAACTTGTCTGGTGCCCGGCCTGCAGCGATCCTCGGACCATCAGAGGAGAACTTTCATGAACCGCCTGCTAACCCTCGCCTTGACCCTGCCGCTAGTGAGCTTGTCCGGCACGGCCTTCGCTGCCTCGACTGAGGGCGTGCTCAACGACCCCAATCGACCTGTGACAGCGGTGGCCGCCGAACTGGGGATCACGCCGCTGCAGTTTGCCACCTGCTTTGCCGGGGTAACGCCGGCCCGGACGGCATTGGAACTCACCGGCCAGCGCGAGCGGGACAACAAGGCGGTCCTCCTGCCCTGCCTGCAGGCCATCAATCCTGACATCGACAATGCCCGGCTCGACGCGGTGATGGACAAGTATCGTGGAGCCGCGCCGCGCTAGGCGAGTTGGGCGCGGATCACGGTGACCTTGCCATGGGCCGGCAACAGTGCGGCGGCAAAGCCCGCCTCCGTGAGCCGGTCCAGCGATTTGCCGATGAAAACGTGGCCCTTGCTGCTGTCGGGCGGCGGATCGAAGGCGAGGACCACACGGCCACCGGGTTTGAGCAGTGCCTTGAGCATGGCGGGCCAGCGTGTGCCCAGCCGCAGGTTGAGATCGACGTTGACGGCGAAGATCGCATCGAACGTCTCGCCGCCGAAGTCGACGTCCTCCAGCGCTTCGGCGCGGATGCGCAAGGTGCCGGCGGTCAGCGCTTCCGGAGCACCCGCCGCGACCATGTCGATCATCTTCTGCGACCTGTCGAGCGCGGTGATCGAGCCTGTTGTCAGCTGATCGAGCACCAGCCGCACGGCGACGCCGTGACCGCAGCCGATTTCCAGCACCGCTTCATCGCCACGCAGGGCAAGCGCCGCGACAGCGGCGGTGTGTCTTGGGGCAATGGCCATTATTGACCTCATGGCTGCCAGCAATACCCGCTACTGGCATTTTTGCGTCACTTCCGCCATATAGGGCGCGAACAAGATGGAATGGCGAGGCAGATTGTGAGCGGCGTGCCGTTTCTCAAGATGAACGGGCTGGGCAACCAGATCATCGTGGCCGACATGCGTGGCCGCGCCGATCGCGTGACGCCTGCTGCTGCCATCGCCATCAACGCCACTGCTGGCACCAGGTTCGACCAGATCATGGCCATCCATGATCCGCGTACGCCTGGCACTGCCAACTATATCGAGATCATCAATTCCGACGGCTCGCTGGCCCAGGCCTGCGGCAACGGCATGCGCTGCGTGGTGCAGACGCTGACCGCTGAGCAGGGCCGCCAGAGCTTCACCTTCGAAACCGTGGCAGGGATCCTGTTCGGCGAGGAACGCGACGACGGACTGATCACCGTCGATATGGGCACACCCAAATTTGCCTGGTTCGACATTCCGCTGGCCGAAGAGTTTGCCGATACGCGCAAGATCGAGCTGCAGATCGGGCCGATCGATGCCCCGGTGCTGCATTCGCCTTCCGTCTGCTCGATGGGCAATCCCCACGCCACCTTCTGGGTCCACGACGACGTGTGGAATTACGCCTTGGACCGCTTCGGGCCGATGCTCGAAAATCATCCGATCTTTCCCGAGCGCGCCAATATCTCGATCGCCCAGGTGATTGCGCCGGACAAGATCATCCTGCGCACCTGGGAGCGCGGCGCCGGCCTGACCGAGGCCTGCGGCACAGCCGCCTGCGCCGCCGTGGTCAACGGCGCCCGCACCCGCCGCACCGCGCGGGCGGCAACCGTGACCCTGCCCGGCGGCGACCTCTTCGTCGAATGGCGCGACAATGACCATGTCGTGCTGACCGGCCCGGCGGAACTGGAATGGACCGGCACGCTCGACCCCGCAAGCGGCCTCTGGGCCCGCAACGAGGTGGCGGCCTGATGGCCGTCGAAACCCTGACATTCGGCTGTCGGCTCAACGCCTATGAAGCCGAGGTGATGAAAGCCGAGGCCGAGAAGGCAGGGCTCGACAATGCCATCATCATCAATACCTGCGCCGTGACATCAGAGGCGGTCAAGCAGGCCAAGCAGGCCGTGCGCAAGGCGCGCCGCGACAATCCCGAAGCGCGCATCATCGTCACCGGCTGCGCCGCCCAGACCGAGGGCAGGACCTTTGGCGACATGGCCGAAGTCGACCTCGTCATCGGCAATGCCGACAAGATGAAGGCAGCGAGCTACACCCCGATGGTGTTTGGGTTGCCACTCAACGACAAGGTGCAGGTCAACGATATCATGAGCGTGCGGGAAACCGCCGGCCATCTGATCGAGGGCATGGACGGCCGCGCTCGCGCCTTCGTGCAGGTGCAGAATGGCTGCGACCACCGCTGCACTTTCTGCATCATCCCCTTCGGCCGCGGCCCGTCGCGCTCGGTGCCGATGGGCATGGTGGTCGAACAGGTCAAAAAACTCGTCGCCAACGGCTATCGCGAAGTGGTTCTCACTGGGGTGGATATCACCTCCTATGGCCCTGACCTGCCCGGGGCCCCGACTTTGGGCAAGCTGACGCAATCCATTCTGCGTCACGTACCCGACCTGCCGCGGCTGCGTATTTCGTCGATCGATTCCATTGAGGCCGACGAGGCGCTCTATGACGCTGTCGCATCCGACCGCAGGCTGATGCCGCATCTGCATCTGTCGCTGCAGTCGGGCGACGATATGATCTTGAAGCGCATGAAGCGTCGGCATAGCCGTGACGATGCGCTCGCCATCGTCGCCAAGCTGCGCTCCTTGCGCCCCGATATGGTGTTTGGCGCCGATATCATCGCCGGCTTCCCTACCGAAACCGAGGCAATGTTCGCCAATACGCTTGCGATCGTTGCCGAGGCAGACCTGACCTACCTCCACGTCTTCCCCTATTCGCCGCGCGAAGGCACGCCCGCCGCCCGCATGCCGCAGGTCAGCAAGCGGGTGGCGCGCGACCGCGCCACGCTGCTGCGGACCGAGGGCGACAGGCAGTTTGCCAAGCTCTGCGCCAGCCGGGTTGGAGCCGTCGAAAACGTACTGGTGGAGCGTAATGGGCTGGGCCGGACCGAGCAGTTCGTGCCGGTCGCAGTGCCCGGTTCGCAACCAGGCGAGCTGTTGGCCGTTCGCATCACCGGCACCGCCGCCGATGGCCTCGTGGGCGAAGCGCTGCGCGAAGCGGCCTAACTGAAAGACTTTCATGACCGACAAGAAGCCGGGATTTTTCAAGCGCCTGTTTGGCGGCGAGGTGCCCGCGCAGTCACCAGCGCCACCCGAGACAAGGCCGGAAACGCCGGTCCCGGCGCCCGAACCCGTAAAGCCTACCCCTGCCCCGCCGCCGGACGACGTGCCGGTCCCCGAAGACGTCCCCCTGCCCGGCCCGCCGGAGACGACACCGGACTATATCGAGGATATTGCGGACGAGGCCGCCGTCGAGCCGGTTGAAGAGCCCACCGCCTTCGTCCCCCTCGATCCGCCTGCTGTTGTCGAAGTCGCCATCGAGGCGCCGCGCCAGAGCTGGTTCACGCGCCTGGCCTCCGGCCTCAAGCGCTCGTCGGACCAGCTCACCGGTTCGATCACCTCGGTCTTCACCAAGCGCAAGCTGGACGCCGCGACGCTCGATGAGCTTGAAGACGTGCTGATCCAGGCCGATCTCGGCCTCGAAACGGCCATGGCTATCACTGAAACGCTGCGCCGCGACCGCTTCGACCGCGACGTGACCGGCGAGGACGTGCGCGCCGTGCTGGCCGCCGAAGTCGAGAAAGTGCTCGGCCCCGTGGCGCGGCCGCTGGTCGTCGACAGCACGCAAAAGCCCTTCGTCATCCTGATGATCGGGGTCAATGGCTCGGGCAAGACCACGACCATCGGCAAGCTGGCGCAGAAGTTCGCCGCCGAGGGCCGCTCGGTGATGCTGGCGGCAGGCGACACGTTCCGGGCGGCCGCGATCGAACAGCTGCAGATCTGGGGCCAGCGCACCAATGCCAAGGTCGTGAGCCGTCCGGCCGGTTCGGACGCCTCGGGTCTCGCCTTCGATGCGGTGACCGAGGCCAGGGCCGAGGGTCGCGATGTATTGATCATCGACACGGCCGGACGCCTGCAGAATCGCGACGAGCTGATGAACGAGCTCGAAAAGGTCATCCGCGTCATCAAGAAGGTCGACCCGTCGGCGCCCCATGCCACGCTGCTGACGCTCGATGCCACGACAGGACAAAATGCGCTCAAGCAGGTCGAAATCTTCGGCCAGCGCGCCGGCGTGACCGGCCTGGTCATGACCAAGCTCGACGGCACGGCGCGCGGCGGCATTCTCGTCGCCATCGCCAGGCGCTTCGGCCTGCCGGTGCACTTCATCGGCGTCGGCGAAGGCGTCGGCGACCTCGAGCCATTCACCGCCAGCGAGTTCGCCCGGGCCATCGCCGGGACCGACTAGCCCCAATGTTACCATGGTTGCGGCCTATCCCGCCCTTGCATGCGGGGGCGCTTGCCCTCACATTGCGGCATTGCCGCTCAGAGATTGCCATGACCGAGAAAACCGCCGAGCCTGAGATCAACTGGGATGAACTGCGCCCGCAGCTCATCAAGATGGCACTCGAACTGGGTCCGCTGGTGATCTTCTTCATCGCCAATGCCCGGGCCGACATCTTCGTCGCCACGGCCTGGTTCATGGGCGCCATGGCGATCTCGCTGGCCCTGTCCTGGGCCATCCTCAGGAAGATCGCCGTCATGCCGCTGGTCACCGGCGTCGTCGTGCTGGTCTTTGGCGGCCTGACGCTGTGGCTGCAGGACGATACCTTCATCAAGATCAAGCCGACCATCACCAATACGCTGTTCGCCTCGGTGCTGTTGGGTGGCCTGCTATTCGGTCACTCGTTGCTGAAATATGTGTTCGGCGACGTCTACAAGCTCCGCCCCGAGGGCTGGAGCAAGCTGACGCTCAACTGGGGCGTGTTCTTCGTCGTGCTGGCGGTCATCAACGAAGTGCTGTGGCGCAATTTTTCGACCGATATCTGGGTCGCCTTCAAGGTCTGGGGCGTCATGCCGCTGACGGTGATCTTCTCGATCAGCCAAGTCAGCCTGCTCAACAAATATGCCCCGCCCGCCGAGCCCAAGCACGTGCCGCCGATCGTGGTCGAGAGCTGAGGCATGCCCGATTGCCACCCCGCCACAGCTCGTCACCCCCGGGCCTGACCCGAGGGTTTCTGTACTTGTGGAACGCCGACCAAATGAAGTGCCCCCGGGTCAAGCCCGAGGGTGACGCGCGGTGGACCGGCCGGCGTGGCGATATCTACCCAAACACCCCGACAATCGCCCCGTCGATCAGCAGCACTGCCAGCAGATAGCCACCATCGATGAAGGTGCGCGACCACGGCGCGCCTTCGTAGCGATGGTTGAGCACCATGGCGGTGATGACAAAGCCCAGCCACATATGGGCGCCCACGATCAGTCCGTTGGCGACGCTGAGCGACCCCAGCAGCAGCGGCGTCAGCAGGGCGATGAAATAGGCCATGACCAGCAGGCACAGCACCGACCAGAGATAGGGCGTGTAGTCGGCCCTGTTGATGTCTTCGGGCTTCTTGCCGATGGCCGCAATCCATTGCTTGGCCAGCACCATGTACCAGCCGGCGCCAAAGCCCCAACTCACGACGGTGGCCAGGATGACGGCCAGCCAGTTGACGGCGAAATACGACATGTTGATCTCCCCCGAGGTTTGTCCCCCCGGGGAGCTTAGCGCGATCGCTGAATCACGCCTAGAGTTCACCCATCTTGCAGATGAGGTTCCACTCGTCTTCGCCGACCCTGGATACCGACAGCCGCGAATACTTGACCAGTTCGAGCTCGGCCAGTTCGGGGGTCGCCTTGACCGTGGCCAGCGTCACCGGCTTGGGCAAGGGCTTGACCGCCTGGACGTCGACGCACTGCCAGACGATCTTGCCGTTGTCATTGGGCTCGGCCGTCGTATCGGGATGGGCCAGGGCAACCACTTTCATGATGCCCACAATCTCCTTGCCGATGTTGGAGTGGTAGAAGAAGGCCAGATCACCCAGTTGCATGGCGACCATGTTGTTGCGCGCCGTGTAATTGCGCACCCCGTGCCATTGCTCGACTTCGCCGCGCTTGGTCTTGGCCACCAGGTCGTCGAATGAGAAGACATCGGGCTCCGACTTCATCAACCAGTAGGCCATGGCTCAAAACTCCCGTCCCGTGTGATTGAAGGCCACGCGCCAGGGCTTGACCTCGACCGAGCCGAAAATACCTTGGGCGATGAAGGGGTCGGCCAACAGGGTTGCCTTGGCGGCGTCGAGACTGTCCGCCTCGAGCACCAGTAGCGAGCCCTCGGGATTGCCGTCCTCCCCCATCAGCGCGCCTGCCAGCACGAGCTTGTCGCCCATGGCTTTCAGATGCTCCAGATGCACCGGCCTTGTGGCGGTGCGCTGCTCGCCGGTTCCCGGCTTGTCCCTGGCGATCATGGCAAATAGCGGCACTGGATCAGTCCTCCCGTTTCAGCGGACGGGACATCAGTCCCGCAACCACCGTTGTGATATCGGCTTGGCCACTCAACACGGCATGCACGGCCTGTATCAGCGGCGCCTCGACATCGAGGCTTTTGGCCAGCGCCTCGGCGACCGGCGTCGTGGCCACACCCTCGGCCAGTCCGGCGCCACCGGCAATTATGTCTTCGACCGACTGGCCGCGACCCAGCGCCATGCCGAACTGGTAATTGCGCGACTGCACCGAGGTGCAGGTGAGCGTCAGATCGCCGAGGCCGGCAAGGCCGGTCAGCGTCGCCGCCGAGCCGCCCATCGCCGAGACCATGCGCGCCATTTCGGCAAAGGCGCGGGCAATCAGCGCCGAGCGGGCCGAAGCCCCGAGCCCGGCGCCTTCGATAGCGCCCGCAGCCAGCGCATAGACATTCTTGAGCGCCCCGGCGATCTCGACGCCGATGCGGTCATCGGCGGCATAAGGACGGAAGCTGGGGCCCGCCAAGGCCGCGGCCAGTGCCGAAGTCTGGTTGGCATCGTCGCCCGCCAGCGTCACCGCGGTTGGACGGCCAGCCGCCACATCGGCAGCAAAGCTGGGGCCGGACAACACGAAGGGAATGGCCTCCGGCGCCATGTCGAGCAGAATCTCGCTCTGCCGGTCCAGTGTGCCGGTCTCAAGTCCCTTGGCCGATAGCACCACCGGCTTGCCGGCAAGCAGCGCCGGATCGAGCGCCGCCAGCGCGGAGCGGCTGGATTGAGCCGGCACGGCCAGTATGACGATATCGGCCTCTGCTGCCTGGACGGTCGCAAGAATGCCGGCATGCAGCACCTGCACCCCAAGATACCGGCTGTTTGTATGTCGAGTATTGACCTCGTCGACCTGCATCGGATCGCGCGCCACGAGCGACACCTGGCGACCCGCCATGGCTGCCGCCTGCGCCAGCGCCGTGCCCCACGCCCCGCCACCGATGACGCTGACACGCTCAAGCAGCATCGGGCACAACTTTCATGTCATCGAGATCGAGCGGCCAGCGCGGCCGGGCCGTGAATTCGAGCCCGTCATGACCGCCCAGAGCGAAGCGCTCGGCCCCTGCCCAAGCCACCATGGCGCCATTGTCGGTGCAGAGGGCGATGGGCGGCACGATAAGCGTAGCGCCGGATTCAGCGCAGACCATGCGCAGCGCCGAACCGATGGTCTGGTTGGCGGCAACGCCACCGGCCACCACCAGCCGCATCTCCTGCCCGGGAAACTCCGCCGCGAACTTCTCCAGCGCCTGCCGCGACCGCACCGCGACGATCTCCGCCACCGCCGCCTGGAAGCTGGCAGCGATATCGGCCACATCGAGATCGCTGAGCGGCGCCAGCGCCTCGGCTTGCAGCCGCACCGCGGTCTTGAGGCCCGAAAATGAAAAGTCCAGACGCGCTTCGCGCAGCAGCGGGCGGGGAAACTTGAAGCGTTTCGGATCGCCCGACCGGGCCACCTGCTCGACGGCTGGGCCGCCGGGATGCCCCAGGGTGAGGAGCTTTGCCACCTTGTCGAAGGCCTCGCCCAGCGCGTCGTCGATCGTGCTGCCCCAGCGCTGGTAGTCGCCGACCCCGCGCACCAGGACGAACTGGCTGTGGCCACCCGAGACCAGCAGCATCAGATAGGGAAACTGCACGCCATCGGTGAGCCGGGCCGTCAGTGCATGGGCCTCGAGGTGATTGACCGCGATCAGCGGCTTGCCGAGAGCCGCAGCCAGCGCCTTGGCGGTGGTTAGCCCCACCAGCACACCGCCGATCAGTCCCGGACCCGCAGTGGCTGCGATAGCGTCGACATCGGCGAGCGAAACGCCTGCCTCGCGGCAGGCCTGGGCAATGATGTGGTCGAGATAGGTCACATGGGCGCGGGCCGCCAGTTCCGGCACCACGCCGCCAAATGCCGCATGTTCGTCGAGCTGGCTGCGCACCACATTGGAACGAATGGTGCCCCTGCCGAATTCGTCGCGCAGGACCACCGCTGCCGCGGTTTCGTCGCAGCTGGTCTCTATGCCGAGGATTATGGCTGGCGCTTGCCCGGTCACGACGAACTGGTTACTCCACGGTGGTAGCCCGCACTGCCTACTATAGGACGAAAACAGATTGCAATCGCAGACACCCTTCGCCCGGATCGGAACGCGTGGCAGCCCGCTGGCGCTGGCCCAGGCGCGGCTGGTGCGACGCCTGCTATCTGAGGCCCATGGGGTGGCCGAGGATGACATCGCCATCGAGGTGATTTCCACCGGCGGCGATCGTTCGCAGGCCAGCAATGCCAGCCTGGTCGAGATCGGCGGCAAGGGCCTGTTCACCAAGGAAATCGACGAGGCCATGCTGTCAGGGCGCGTCGATATCGGCGTGCATTCGAGCAAGGACGTGGCCACGCGTCTGCCCGACGGCATCCGGCTCGCGGCCTTTCTCGAGCGCGAGGATGTGCGCGACGCCTTCATCTCGGTGAAGGTACAAAGCCTTGACCATCTGGCCGAGCGCGCCAGGTTCGGCACCTCCTCCATCCGCCGTGCGGCGCAGGTGCTGCGGGTGCGGCCGGACCTTGAAATCGTCCCCTTCCGCGGCAATGTCGGCACCCGCCTGCAGAAGCTGCTCGACGGGGTGGCCGACGCGACCCTCCTGGCCATGGCCGGGCTCAACCGGCTGGGCGAAGGCCACCGCGCCACCGCCTTGCTCGACCCCGAAATTTTCATGCCGGCTCCTGCGCAGGGCGCCATCGGCATCGCTGTGCGGAGCGACGATAGCCACATGGCCGCCGTCGTGGCGCGGCTCGACCATGCGCCCACCAGCGTAGCGGTCACCGCCGAACGTGCCATGCTCGCGGTGCTGGATGGTTCCTGCCGCACCCCGGTGGGCGCCCTGAGCCGCCTCGACGGCCAGACGCTTGTGCTCAAGGGGCAGATCCTGAGCCTCGACGGCAAGACCGCCTTCGACAGCGCTGCCACTGGTGCCGACCCCGAACAACTCGGCCGCCAGGTAGGCGAGGACCTGATCGCGCAAGCCGGGACAGACTGGCTGGCACAATGGGCCGCCACGTCGTGAAGATGCTGGTGACGCGCGCCGAGCCCGACGCGCAGGCGACGCTGGCCCGTCTCGACGCGCTGGGCATCGAGGCCATCGCCGCGCCGGTTATGGTCCGCCAGACGCTCGACGCCAGTCTGCCTCCGGCCAACGGCTTTACCGCCATGGTGCTGACGTCAGCCAACACCATCCGCTCGCTGCAGGATCGCGGCATGCTCGATCAATACCGCCACCTGCCGGTCTTCGCCGTGGGCGATCGCACCGCGCGCGAGGCAGCTGATGCCGGTTTCGAGCGGGTCAGCAGCGCTGCCGGCGCCCTGCAGGATCTGATCAACGCCATGACCATCGCCCGCGTGCCGGGCCCGATCTTCTATCCAACGGGCAAGCACCAGAGCGCGGATCTCGCCAAGGCGCTGGCACCGCTGGGCGTCATGGTGGCGACAGCAAAGATTTACGACATGGTGGCCATCGACGCCCTGCCCGCTCAGGTGCTGGCCGAGCTTGGTGGCCATATCGGCGCGGTGCTGGCCTATTCGCGCCGCTCGGCCGAGATTTTTGCCACGCTGGCTGCCGGTCTGCCGCGCGAAAAACGGAATGGCCTCGCCATGCTGTGCCTTTCCGAAACCGTGGCCGAGCCGCTGCTGGAGGCGCGGTTCAACCGCATCAGCCTGGCGGACCGGCCGGACGAAGACGCCATGATGTCGCTCGCGCTGGCTTTTGCCCGCGAGCAAACTGGGCCATGATTGGCACCCAAGAAGAGGACACCCTGCAATGGCGGATACCAAGGGCGGTGATTCCAAGCCTACCGAGACCAAGCCAGGCGAGACCAGGACCGGGCCGGTGAAGCCGCCGGTGCTCGATCTCAAGGCACGTGAGACCGGCGCCGACAAGCCAGAGCCCAAGCCGGAGATCAAGCCCGCCACTGCCAAGGAACCGCCAGCGCGTCCCAGACCGGTCGAAGTCGCGCCGGCATCGGGCGGCTTCGGCTATGCTGCCGCCATTGCCGGCGGCGCGCTGGGACTGGCTGCCGCCTATGGTCTGGCCTGGTTCGGACTGTGGCCGACAACGCCAGCACCGGCTCCGGCTGCCGATCCGCGTCTCGCGCAGTTCGCTGCCGCCATTCCCGAACTTGAGACGGTTACCCAGACCACCCAGACTGAGCTGGCAGCACTCAACCAGCGCATCGGCGCCCTGGAGACAGCGGAACCCGCCGCTCCCGCGAGCCCGACTGCCACCGCCGAGCCGGCCGACCTCAGCGGCGTCGAGGCCGACATATCAGCGCTGACCGCCCGCATCGACGCCCTGGCCGCGACCCCCGCGCCTGTGGCCGATACGGGCGCCACCGACGCGTTGCGCACCGAGCTGGCCGGGCTGGCCACGCGGCTGGACGAGTTGGCAGCGCGCCTCGGCACCGCCGAAGCGGGCCTGCGCACGCTCGACACCACCATGACCCAAACCACCGCCACGCTGGCCAACCAGCCCAGCGACATCGGCGCGGTACTGCAGCTGCCGCTGATCCTCAGTGGCTTTGAGACGGCCTTTGCCACCGGTCGCCCCTTTGCCACAGAACTGGGCGCCCTGCGCTCCGCCGTCCCCGACGCGGACGTCCCCACCGCCATCGCCAACAAGGCGGAAACCGGCCTTGTGAGACCCGATGTCATCGCCAGCCGCTTCGCCGCTGTCCTGCCGTCCATGCTGGCCGGTCGCCCGGCCGATGCCGAAGCGCAGTGGCAGGACGGCGCGCTCGACTGGTTCCGCTCGGCCATCGCCCTGCGACCGACAGGCGAAATCGAGGGCGATACGCCCGAAGCGCTGATGTCCCGGCTGGAGGGCGCCATTGCCCGACGCGACTTCGTCACCGCCGAAACGCTCCTGGCGGACCTGCCGGCCCCCATGCTCGCCGCCGGCGAGGATGTACCGGCGCTCATTGCCGAACAGGCAGAGGCCGCCCGCTTCCTTGATGCCTTGCGCGCCAGCGCCCTATCAGGCGAGGTCGCCCAATGATCCGCCTCGCCTCCTGGATCGTTGGCAGCCTTGTCATCGCCGGGCTCGCCGCCTGGCTGATTTCCCTGCCCGGCACACTGACGCTGGAGGCGGCCGGCTATCGCATGCAGCCCCGGCTGGGCGCGGCGATCTTCATGTTCATCATCGTCGCCATCGTGGTGATCGGGCTCTGGGCCATTGTCCGGCGCATCCTGTCGGCACCGCGCAACATGGCGCGCCGCAGCCGCGAACGCCGGCGCGAGCAGGGCGTCGAGGCCCTGTCCGATGCCATCGTCGCGCTGCAAGCCGGCGACCCGGCCCGGGCCCGGATGCTGGCCCGCGAGGCGCAGGCCCGCCTGCCGGCCAATGCCGCCGCCCGCCTGCTCGAGGCCCGCGCCGACCTGGCTCTGGGCGACATGCCGGCGGCGCGCGAGCATTACCGCGCCCTTATCGCCAGCGAGAAGACAGCGGTCGCCGCATTGACGGGGCTTTACGACCAGGCACGCGCCCAGCACCGGCCGGAAGCCGCCCTGACCTTTGCGCGTAAGGCCTTGGCGCTGGCGCCACAAAGCGGCTGGGCCGCCGATGCGGTTTTTGACGACCTGACCCGGCGCGGCCAATGGGCCGATGCCGTCGCCATGGTCAATGCCGAACAGGCCACGAGCCGCGAGGAGCGCGCCCGGAAACGCCGGCGCCAGGCGGTGATCGAAACGGCCCGGGCCCGTGAGGCCGAGACCGGCAATCCGCTGGCGGCGCTCGACCACGCCTTGACCGCACTCAAGCTGTTGCCCGATTTTGTGCCCGCCGCGCTGATCGCCGCCCGCATCCACATCAACCGGGGCGACACACGCAAGGCGATGAGCCTCCTCCGCCGCATCTGGCGCGCCACCGGCCATCCTGATATTGCCGCGCTCTATGCCCATGCCCAGCCCGGCGCTTCGGCCGTCGAGCGGCTCAAGCGCCTGGGCGAGATCATCGAGACGCCACCACCACACCGTGCCGCCGGCATGGCCCTGGCGAGGGCCGCCATCGACGCCTATGACTGGCCGCTGGCCCGCCAGGCGCTGGCGCCCTTCATCGGCCCCGAGGCCACCCAGGGCGTGGCCAGCCTGATGGCGGAAATCGAGGAAGGCCAGAGCGGCGACCAGGGCAAGGCCCGCGAATGGCTGGCTCGCGCCGTGCGCGCCCCCCGCGATCCCGCCTGGACCGCCGACGGCCTGGTCAGCGACGAATGGGAGCCGATGTCCCCTGTGTCAGGCAAGCTGGACGCCTTCGAGTGGAAGGTGCCCATGACCATCACGGCGCGTGCACCCAGCGAACTGGTGCCGCAATTGCCGTCCGAAGTTTCCTTGCCTCTTGCACCGGCCGCCAACCCAACGTAAAAGGCCAGCCGTTGCCGCTTTAGCTCAGTTGGTAGAGCACATCATTCGTAATGATGGGGTCAGGTGTTCGAGTCACCTAAGCGGCACCATTTCCCCGGCAGCTAAGACTCTTCGGTCGCCCCGACCAGGCGCAGCCTGTGGGCTTGCCGCGCCGTCGGGGTGATCGCCCGGATTCCGGCGGCGCTGCCGAACAAAACCTCGCGTTCCCCCGGTGTCGACATGAAAAAGGGGAACCGATCCATAATGCGATCGTAGATCACCGGCACGCGCGCCCCGAACAGACAGACCGGGAAGGTCAGCTCGCCCCAGTAGCCGACGCCCGCCATCTGCTCGAGGCCAAAGACCCGCCGGTAGAAGGGCCCATGCTCCGGCCGGACCGAAGAAATACAGTATGTCGTGGCGAAATACTCGCAGGCCATGACGGCCATGCGCAGCGTCAGATAGGGCAGCGCGGGAAATTCGAGCGAGGCATCATGGTCGGCCGTGAAGCGGCTGGGATCAACATAGCTGCCGCCCTGATCGATGATGCCGCCCAGCACGTCTGGCCAGATCTTGCGGCTTGGGGAAGTGGGATCGTCGGCCGTGGCAATATGCAGGCGGATCGAACTCACCAGGCGGTCGTCGATATAGACCCCAAAGCAGTAGCAATTGCCGGCGTCGTCATAGACGTCGCGGGTGATCTGCTGCGAATTGACCGGGATGAATTCCTCGCGCCGATACGCCTCGTAGCGCAGCCGATAGACCGGATCGAACTGCTCATCGACCGAGACCCGGCGATACTGCACGCGATCGAGCAGATCGATCAAGGTCGTCGCGAACCGGGAGGTCGTGCCGTTCGCCTGGGTTGCCGCACTCATTACCAAAGTCCCCTAGCCCGGGGACATTAACGCTTTGTTATCCATTTCAGCAGCGGAAAAAATCGTCCATATCCCGCCTCCGTGTGGGCAAGCGGATGGATTGATTATGGTTTACAATGTGTTAACCGAGTTAACCATGCCGGAGATTTGCCTTGGGCGCGGCCTGGGCCGCATTGAGCCGACCGATCAGTTCGCCGATGTCGCGCTCGGGCAGGGGGCGACTGAAGAAATAGCCCTGCACCTGCTGGATCTCGGTATGCGCCAGCATGGTCTCAAGCTGCTCCTCGGTCTCGACGCCTTCGGCGATCACGGTGAGGTCGAGGTCGCGACCCAGCCGGGCCACGTTGGCCAGGAGCCGCAGCGAGCGCGGATTATTGGCGATTTCGGCAACGAAGGAGCGGTCGATCTTGAGCTTGGTGAAAGGCAGCGCATTGAGGTAGCTCAATGACGAATAGCCCGTGCCGAAATCGTCAAGCGCAATGGCAATGCCCTTGGCAGCCAGGTCGCTCAGCACACGGTGGGCGCTGTCGCGTTCCTCGATGACAGCTGTCTCGGTGACCTCGATCTCGAAGCGCGCGGGAACGAGGCCGGAGCTGGCCAGGGCCTTGTCCACCAGCGCGCCGAGATCGGTGCCACGAAAATCGCGGGCCGAAATGTTGACTGCCACGCCGACATCGCCTGGCCACAGGCTGCATTGCTGCGCCGCGTGACCGATCACCCAGGCGGTGATATCGGAGATCAGACCCATCTCCTCGGCCAGAGGAATGAAGGTAGAGGGCGGGATCGGGCCGAGTTCGGGATGGTCCCAGCGCGCCAGCGCTTCGCAGGTCACCACCTTGCGGGTGGCAATATCGAGCAACGGCTGGAAGGCCAGGGACAGAACGCCAGCGTGGACGGCCTCCCGCAGGTCGTTCTTGAGGCGCTGGCGATAGTGGTAGTCGATATCCATCTGGGTGTGGAACAGCTGGCTGCGCGCCTTGCCGTCGCCCTTGGCCGAGTAAAGCGCCAGATCGGCCTTGGTCATGAGATCGTCGAGAATCTCGCTGGCGACCGAGCTGGTCGCCAGCCCCAGGCTGACGGTCACCGACAGAATCAGGCCCTCGAGTTTGAACGGGGCGGTGAAGGCCTCGAGTATCGCTTCGGCATCCGCCTCGGCCTGAGCGACATCGCCCACCGCACCGCGATAGATGACAAACTCGTCCCCGCCCAGCCGCGCCAGCACGGCCTCCGCCGGCAGCGCCTTGCGCAGCCGTTGCGACACCTGCATCAGTAATTCGTCGCCTATGATGTGACCGAACGTATCGTTCACATGCTTGAAGTCATCGATATCGATGATCATCAGCGACACCAGCCGTGGTTCTGCCCCGGCAAAGCGGCGCGCTTCCATGTCCTCGGTGGCCAGTTCGCCAAAATAGGTCCGGTTGGGCAGCGAGGTCAGCGTGTCGTTGCGCGCCATGAAATTGATGCGTTCTTCCGCAGCGATGCGCTCGCTGATGTCCTCAAGCAGCAGCACCGTGCTTTCGCGGCGCGAGCTGACCGAAACCTCGTAATAGTGCCCGGCAGGCGAACGGAGCACGACCTTGCCCGAGCTGCGCTTGCCAATGACATCGAGCAGCCTGTCGACGGCCGTGCGGGGCAAAGCGCCGGTATCGCCCAACGTACCCAATACCGCGCTCATGGGCTGGCCCAGCAGTTCGGACATGCCCATTTGACTGAAGAGGCGCACCGCGCGCTCATTTGCCACGGAAATCACCCCATGCTCGTCCAGCATGCACAGACCATGTTCGAGCGTCGTCATGGCCATGTCGAGTTCGCCAGCGAGCCGTGACGCCTCGATGCGCCCATGCACCGCGCTCAGCAGGAGAGAGCGAATGTCGCCGGCCAGCTTGCGGAAGCTGACGAGCATGACCAGGAGCAGTGCTGCGAGCACCGGATGATAGACGTCGCCATGGAGGAAAAGGCCCACCGACATCGGCACGATGACACCCAGCATCTGCAGGGCCACCAGCCGGTCGAGCCCGAAATTTCGCGCGCAGATGCCCACCATGACGGCGATGGAGAGCGATACGCTGGCCAGCTCGGCGAATGGATCGTTGACCAGGAGCATGGCACACAGGCACCACAAGCCATAAACCAGTGCCAGGGCGCTGCCGCTGGCAACAGCGCGATTTTCCCAGGTTTCGGCCGCTTCAGCATCATCGCTGTCAATGGCCATACGCCAGAATGCGCGCATATTGAGGTAGCGCACGAGGCCAATGACCACGAAGGCGACGGCGATCAGATAGAGCGGTATGGATTGAGAACGGTAGGCCGTCAGTGCGGCTGTCAACGCGCTGGCAAAGGAGCCAGCCAGCATCGCCCGCCGGTCGCCATAGACCGATCGGATGATCGACACGTAATCGAGCGCCGGCATTGTTCTTCGCGCTGAGGTAAACACCCGGTTCCCCTTGTTGGTCACAATAGAGACCTTGAGGCCTTAAGAACGCCTTGCGGCGGCGCAGCCCCCGAAGCGCATGCGCGAAAATCCCTATGGCAGGGTGAATGGCCGCTTAACGGCTGGGCCGGGCGCTGCTTGCTAAAAGCCTGCCTGCGCCGCCTTGAGTGCGGCCACTGCATCGGCCGGCGTCATGGCGGTGTCGTTCCAATAGTCATTGGCCACGGTCCAGATCGCCGCGATCCAGGCCGGCGATGCGGTGAGGTGGGGCGTGGGCAGCGCAAAATCGGCCCGATCGAGCGCCTGCAGGGCCTTTTTCGAACAGGAATCAATGTCCCCGCGCGCATCGAGCCGGACCGGGGTGGAGCCCTTGGCGGTGGCGAAGCGCGCTTGTACTTCGGCATCGACCACCAGATCGGCAAAGGCTCGTTCGGCGGCCTCCATCTCGGGCGAAACGCCGCCCAGCAGGCCCCAGCTGTCGACGGTGACCGGCAGATGAGCAGCGCCTGGTACGAACCGGCAGCCAAAATCCTCCACGTCGTTCTTGCCCGCCGCCCTCCACTCGCCCTTCATCCAGTCGCCCTGCAACTGCAGCAGCGCAGCGCCTGATATCACCATGTTGGTGGCCATGTTCCAGTCCCGATGGACCGCCTCGGCATCGGCCTCCTGCTGGAAGCGCCGCAGCCAGGCGAAGACATCCAGCAGGCTGGCATCGTAGAGCACCGCCGGATCGGTGGTTTCGCCATAAAGCCCGGTGTAGACGTCCGGCGCGCCCAGGCTGGCCACCAGCGCATGGGTCAGATAGCCGACCTGCCAGGGCTGCGCACCGATGGCGATCGGCTGGAACCCGGCGGCGCGCACCGCATCGAAATCGCTCCACATGTCCTCGAGCGAGGTCCAAGCCTCGGGGTCGATGCCTGCGGCGGCGGCGACATCGCGATTATAGTAGAGCATGGCATCGGCGTGGATGGCGGCAGGTATCTTGACGATGGCGCCATCGATGGTGATGGCGTCGCGCACCACCTGCGGCAGTTGCGCCAATACGCCATTGCCGGCAAACTGCTCGTCCAGATGCAGCACCTTTCCCTCGCCGTCGAGCGCGCGGTAGATTTCGGGCTGCATTTGCAGGAATACATTGGGAGAGGTACCGCCCGCGATCAGCTGGACCACGTCGATATCACCATTGGCATCGTGCGGTATGGCGAGCGGCATCCATCGGTGACCGCGCGCCTCGAGCGCATCGCGCAGCACATTGAGCGCCGCCAGTTCCGCCGGCGAAGCCCAGTTGTGGTAGACAACGAGATCGGCTGCGCTGGCCGAAGCCGACAGGACGCCGGCAAAGGCGAGTATGCTCAGTCCTCTGGTCCAAACCACGCGTACGTCCTCCCGCTCGCGGATCTGAATAGGCAGTCTGCATCAGGCTGCGACCAAACTGCTTGCCAAGGCGTTAAGACTGGTCGCAGCGCCATCGTTTTAGGGCCCCGGCGGCAGCAGCAGATGAAGGTGACACATGGTTGAGAAGCTGAACGACGCCCAACGCGACGAAGCTCTGCATGGCCTGGGCGGCTGGGCCTATGATGCGGCCGACGGCGCCATAACCCGCGTTTTCAAGTTCAAGGACTTTTCCGAGGCTTTCGCCTTCATGAGCCGGGTGGCGCTGGCGGCCGAGAAAGCCGGCCATCATCCGGATTGGTCCAACAGCTACAACAGCGTCACAATCCACCTGTCCACCCACGATGCCGGCGGCCTTTCCGACAAGGATATCGCGCTGGCAAAGGCCATCGACAAGCTGCTGGTCTAGCCGGCACCTCAATGGAAGTTGCGGCCGCCCGGCAGCGCCGCATAGGCCTCGCGACGCGCGCGTTCGATTTCCTGAATTGCATTGCGGTCACGGCCCGGCTGGGGACCCGATCTGCCCTCGTCGCCGCGCGCCAGCACCCGGTTGCCGATATCCTGCCCATTTGCCAGATCGAGCAGATGACTGGTCATGTCAGTCAGGTGCTCGGCGATGATATGGACCACCAGCCCCTCCCGTTGCAGCTGCCCGCTCACCGCCAGCATGCGCGCGCCCAGCAGGGTCTTGCGATTGGCCTCGAACACTTTGGGCCAGATGACGATATTGGCAATGCCAGTCTCGTCCTCGAGCGTGGCGAAGATCACGCCGCTCGCCGTACCCGGCCGCTGCCGCACCAGCACCAGCCCCGCGACCTCGATACGGGTGCCCGGCTTGACCTGCAGGAGCTGGTCCGACCGCGTCACCCGGCGCGCCTCCAGCAGGGGCCGGATGAACTGCAAGGGGTGGCCCTTGAGCGAGAAGGACAGCGTCGAGTAATCGTGGATGACCTCTTCCCCCGGCAGCATTTTGGGCAGCCCCGCCTCGATATCGGCTTCGGTTTCCACCCGCCCGGCCGCCTCGAATAGTGGCAGCGTATCCGCCCCATGCGTACCGACGAGGCCCTTGACCGCCCACAGCGCCTCGCGCCGGGACAGCCCCAGCGAGGCGAAGGCGTCGGCCCGGGCGAGCTTTTCGAGCGAGGCGATCGACACCTGGGTTCGCAGCCAGAGATCGCGGACCGAGTCATAGCCGGCGCCGCGGCGGGCTACGATGATGTTGACATCGGCCTCCGGCAGGCCCACCGCCTGTGAAAATCCCAGCCGGATCGCCTTGTCCGAATGGATATCACCAGCCATGTCGGCATGCTGGGGCCAGAGATGATCGCGGGCCAGGCGCGGTGAACCATCCTCGTATTTGCTGTCTTCGAGCACACATTCGAGATCGGACAGGTTCACATCGACCGAGCGCACCTCGACCCCATGCTCGATGGCGTCGCGGATGATCTGGCTTGGCGCGTAAAAGCCCATGGGCTGGCTGTTGAGCAGGGCACAGGCGAAGACATCAGGGTAATGGCATTTGAGCCAGCACGAGGCATAGACCAGGAGCGCGAAGGAGGCTGCATGGCTTTCGGGGAAGCCATATTCGGCAAAGCCCTTGATCTGGGCGAAGCAACGCTGGGCGAATTCGAGCGGATAATGATTGGCGGCCATGCCCTCGAGAAACCGCTTCTCGAAAATCTCGATCCGGCCCGTCCTCCGCCACGCCGCCATGGCGCGCCGCAACTGGTCCGCCTCTCCAGCCGAGAATCCCGCCCCCTCGATGGCCATCTGCATGGCCTGCTCCTGGAATAGCGGGATGCCCAGGGTCCGCTCCAGCACGGCGTCGAGCCTGTCCCCAGGCTTGGCCGCCCAGGGCTCGGTGCCGTCGCGCCGCTTGAGATAGGGGTGGACCATGCCGCCCTGGATCGGGCCCGGGCGGACGATGGCGACCTCAATGACCAGATCGTAGAATTCCTTCGGCTTGAGGCGCGGCAGCATCGACATCTGCGCCCGGCTTTCGATCTGGAACACGCCGATCGTGTCGGCGCGATGGGTCATGGCATAGACCCGTTCCCTGGCGAACTGCCCCTTGCCCTTTTCCTCGGCCAAGAGCTCGGTCAGCACGGGCTTGCGGCCGTAATGCACCTGCATCAGCTCGAAGCTGCGCCTGAGGCAGCTGAGCATGCCCAGCGCCAGCACGTCGACCTTGAGGATGGCCAGGGCGTCGATATCGTCCTTGTTCCATTCGATGATCATGCGGCTGTCCATCGCCGTCTTGCCGATGGGAACGAGGCTTTCCAGGCTATCCCGCGTGATGACGAAGCCGCCCACATGCTGGCTGAGATGGCGTGGAAAGCCGCGCAGCACCTTGACCACCTCGAACATCTGCGCCAGCACCGGATCATCAGGGTTGAGGCCGATGGCGGTGACCCCGGCCAGGTCGAGTCTTGACCCCCAGCCCCAGTGCAACTGGTTGAAGGCATTGATCGTGTCATCGGAAACACCGAACACCTTGGCCGTCTCGCGGATGGCGCTCTTGGAGCGGTAGGAGATGACGTTGGCCGTGAGGCCCGTGCGCTTGCCGCCATACTTCTGGTAGACATACTGCATCACTTCTTCGCGCCGCTCGTGCTCGAAATCGACATCGATATCGGGTGGTTCATCGCGCTCGGTGGAGATGAAGCGACCGAAGACCAGGTTGGCATTTTCCGGATCGACCTCGGTGATCTCGAGACAGAAACAGACCGTGGAATTAGCCGCCGAGCCGCGGCCCTGGCACATGATATGGCGGTCATTGCGGGCGAACATGACGATGTCATGCACCGTCAGGAAATAGGCGGCATAGCCCTTGTAGGCGATGAGACAGAGCTCGGACCACAGGCTGCGCTTGAGCTTGTCCGACACCCCGTTCGGATAGCGCTTGGCTGCTCCCTCCCAGGTCAGCCGCTCCAGCGTCTGCTGCGCCGTTTCGCCATCGCCGATGGTCTCCTCGGGGTAGTTGTATTTGAGCTGGTCGAGGCCGAAATCGATGCGATCGATAAAGCGCTGCGTCTCCGCCACGGCATCGGGATGCTCGCTGAACAGCCTCGCCATCTCGCTGGGCGGCTTCAAATGCCGCTCGGCATTGGCGGCAAGGCGCCAGCCTGCAGTTTCCAGCGTCAGGTGCTCGCGGATGCAGGTGACCACGTCCTGCACCATGCGGCGGTCAGGCTCGTGATAGAGCGCATCGTTGCTGGCCAGCATCCATGCCTGATGCCTCCTGGCCATGGTATCGATGCGATTGAGCCGCACCCGATCATCGCCATCGAACCGGGTTGCGCCGGCAATCCAGACCCGACCAGGTGCTCTTCGGCTGAGATAGTCCAACGTCCTTTCGGTCAGTCCCCAATCGCCCTCATCGGGCACGAGGATGAAGAGCTGGCCTTGCGAATAATTCTCGGGCGGACCCTGCTGGATGTCGGATGGAGGATCATTGGAGCCGAAGAGATCGCTGAGAAACAGCTTCGGATTACCCTTCTCGCCCCGCTGGTTGCCAATGGTCAGCAGCTTGCAAAGCCGCCCATAGGCCACGCGATCAGTGGGATAGGCGATGATATCAGGGGTATGGTCGGCAAAGCAGAGCCTGACGCCGACGAGGTAGCGGAAATCGGGAAAGAGCTGCTTGTCTCGATCGCGGACGACCACATAGGCCCGCACCACGCCCGCAAAGCTGTTGCGATCGCAGAGCCCCATTGCCGTCAGGCCCATCCGCATGGCGGCCGAAACCAGCTCTTCTGGATGCGACCCACCCCTGAGAAAGGAGAAATTGCTGGTGGTGATGAGTTCGGCAAAGGCAGCTTCCTGCCGCCGCGGCACCGACGCACGGTTCCGTGCTGACGGATCGAAGACGACAACCTGGCTCATGCGAAAAATCCGTGCAGGTACCAGACGGCCGGTTCCCCCGGACGATGCACACCGTGCCGGTAAATCCAGAAGCGACGGCCGGTTGCGTCCTCGACGACGTAATAGTCCCGCGTCACGCTATCGGGCTCGAACAGGGATAACTTGGGAATATAGGGCGGGGTCTCGCCTTTCTCCGGCGGTTCTGGCGGCACCAGTTGCAGCCGTTGGCCGCTACGCCACCATTCCTCCCCCAGCCGCTCGGGGCCCGAGGCTTTTTCTATCTTGTAGCTCTCGCGCCGCCAGATCATCGAGGCGGGCAGCCCATCGGGCACTTCAGCATTGATTGCCACCATTTCGGGCACCGGCAAGAGGCGCAGTGGCCGGGCGGGCTTGGGCCAACCGGCGCGGGGCGCATCATTGCTTGCCGCTACTGCTGGCACGAAGCGCGCTGCCCGCTCCGGGATATGGCTCTCGATCAATTGCGTCTTCAACACCGCCATCGTACCCAGCCGGCTGCTCATCCGGTCATTGAGCTGGTCGAGGTCCTCGGCCACGCCCTGATGGGAGAAGGCGCCAAGCTGGACGGCATCGAGCTCGGCCACCGAACTCACCGCCAGCCGGATCATGTCGATGCCAAAACCGGCATCATATTCGCCTTCCAGCCGCTCCGAGCGGTTGGAAAAGAGCTTGGCGATGTGCTCGGGGTCGCGCGTCAGCCGGGCCGAATTGACCGACAGCGCCATCACCTTGTGATCGACCCGGTAGAGGAAGAGATGAAACGCCTGACCGCCCTGCCCCTCGGCCTCGAGCCGGATGCCGAGCTGGATGGCCAGATCATGGGTGGTCATGAGCACATCGTCCATCAGCCCGATCGGATCGGCGAAGCGCCGTTCGGCATAGCGCTCGACCATTGGCAGCCGCGGCGTCATCCGCTCTTCGATCAATCCATAGGCCTGGTCGAGCCGCGCCAGCAGCGAGGCGCCGAACCGGGCCTGCAGGGGCTTGCGTTCGCGCTGAAGCAGCTGGCCGATGCTCTTGAGTCCCATCTGGGTCAGACCGGCCACCTGGGCCGGGTTCAGGCGCAATGCCTGGACAGGCAACCCATTGAGGACCGTTTCGAGATCGGCCCGTTCGAGCACCTGGCTGCGGGCAAAATGGCTGATGGCCCAGGCCGCGCCGATCGTGGGGGCGACGGCCCCGGCCACGGTATAGCCGAGATCACGCAGCCGGGTCAGCAACAGGCGCAGCATGGGCCGCTCGCCACCGAACAGGTGGGCCACCCCGGTAATGTCGAGCACCAGATCACCAAAACCGGTGACATCTGTCATGACCGAGACCAAGGGGCTCGCATTGGAATGCCAGTCGGCAAAATCGGCAAAGGCCGCTTCGAGCAGCGGACGGTCCATTTCGCGCACCGTGAGATCGGGCACCATGGCGCGCGCATCGGCAAGATTCTGCCCGACGCTGAGGCCGAGCCGCGCCGCTTCCGCATCGACCGCTGCCAGCCGCAACCCGCCCTTGATGCGCTCATAGAGCACCAGCGGCGCCTTGAGCTGCCCATCACGCCGTTTGAGGTAATCCGTCGGCCAGCTGGGCAGGAACAGCACGAGGAAGCGTCGTGCTCCCGATGCGCCGGTCTGTACCGCGGCGCTGAGCAGTGAATGTTGCGAATCCATTTTCCGTCCAACCCAGCAGAAACTCGGCCTGGTTTTTGATGATCACCCCCTTTTCGAGCTGCGCGTGCCAGCGCAGCGCTCCGGGAGCCTTGGCGTCGTAACGCCTGTTCGCACTCCGGGCCGGGGACAGGCGCCAGCGCAGATGCGCCGCGCTCGCCTCCCGCCCCTGGCCATAGCGCAAGAGGAATATCGAACCACCCGTGGCGGCGGCGCGCAGGCTGAGGCGCCGGCTGGCGGTGAAATCGAGCAGCTTGGCATGGCTGCCGATATCGGCCACCACTGCCGCCACTGCCCGGCAGGCAATGGCCTCTTCGGCAGCCCACAGCAGCTCGGCCATATTGGCGGCGCGCACCAGCACCAGGGCATCGGGATCAAAGCCGAAGCTCAGGAGCCCCGGCCCATAGGGCATGCCCAGCTTCTGTGCCTCATCGCCCAGTTGCAGGTAGACTACCGCCAGCCGCTGCGCCGTGAGCAAGCCCTTGGCCTGGGCCAGGGCAAAACCGAGCAGCGCCCCAGCATTGCGACGCTCGTCGGTGAACATTTCCTGCAGCAGTCCGCCGGCCAGCACCGGGAACTCCCCCTGGCGATGCTCAACCAAGGCGCGAGCTTCGGCCAAAGCCGGCTTGCGCTCGATATCGGCAATGGTCTCTCGCAGCGCGGCAAGGCGCTGTTGCTGGTCGGGCGAGGACATCGCGCCAATTCCTTAGTGAACAAAACAGGAACATGGTGACTCCGAATCTCGCCAGAGTCGAGTCCCTTTTCATCACCGCCAGCTCACATCGAGTGTGGCGCTTCCGCATCAAGCCCGGTCAAGAGCGCGTGACCCATCTCTTCACCCATTGAGGAAATCCGCCGGACTGCTAACTCTGCTCTGCCTGCCTCCCGGCGCGCAAAAACTCCATCGCTGTTCCTGCCGCTCCCCGAAAGAGGCTTGCCGCCATGTTCGAGGCCATTACCCGCCTGTTCAACAAGCCGGAAACTGCCCTGTCGAGCCACGATCCCAAGCTGGCCGTTGCCGTGCTGCTGGTGCATCTGGCTGCCGTTGACGGCCAGATGAAGGACGCCGAGCGCAAGGCCATCAAGGGTGCCCTGATGGACCATTATGAGCTCGACGAAGGTGCCGTGGATAAATTGATCCGCGAGGCTGCCCTGCGCGATGCCGAGGCGGTGGATTTCTACAGATTCACCTCGGGCCTGACCCAGCTCGAGATGGAAGACCGCATCGAGATCGTCCGCATGATGTGGATGGTGGTGTTTGCCGACAAGAAGAACCACGAACTCGAAGACAACATGGTCTGGCGCATCGCCGAGCTGATCGGCGTATCCTCCCGCGACCGCACCATCCTGCGCAACCAGGTCGGCAAGGCCGAGAAGGCCTAATAGGCCTCGAACTTGCCGATGATTTCGACCTCATCCGTAGCACAGTCGAAGTCACCGGATTTGTCGGCCGCCTCCCGCGCCAGCTCATTGGCATCCTTGTTGGCCAGCGCGTCGATATAAGCGATGTGGCAACTATTGCCCTCGACCAATTGCGTCACGACAAGCACCTGCCCCTTGTCCTCGCCGGTCTCGGGGTCGGCCGTATAATAGCGCACGATGGTGGCGATGGGCATCCAGCGGCCCAGATCGTTGCTGAGCCGCCATTCGAGCTTTGCCCCCAGCCGGTTGAACGGCGGCAGGGTCTGGCCATCGGCCGCCTTGGCGCCAAAGCCATAGACCAGCGAGAAGCGCAGGTCGCCTTCGGTCACCATCAGCGGATAGCCCTTGTAGCCGGGGCAGGACCAGCTGGCGCCGAAATCGTCGGCGTCGAGCACCAGGCACTCGTCGAGATTGATGTCGGTATAGGCGCTGTTGAACGCCGCATGGGCCGGCGTGGCGACGGCAAGGGCAAGGGCGGCGACCAGGAGCTGTTTCATCGGTTTCCTTCGCGGGCAGCGGGATAAGCAGGGTTGCGCCAAACTGGCTTGCCTTTGCGGCCTCGGTTGGGCACAACGCCAGCGACTTTGTCGCCTCCCCGATGAACGAGAGCTGAAGCCAAAATGAACATCGACGCCATCCCGACCGGCAAGAACCCGCCCGACGACCTCAACGTCATCATCGAAGTCCCCATGGGCGGCGAGCCGATCAAGTACGAGATCGACAAGGCCAGCGGCGCTTTGTTCGTCGACCGCTTCCTCTATACGCCGATGCGCTATCCGGGCAATTACGGCTTCGTGCCCCACACGCTGTGCGGCGACGGCGACCCGCTCGACGTCATCGTCATGAACTCCCGCCCCCTGGTGCCCGGCGCCGTGGTGCGTTGCCGCCCCTTCGGCGTGCTGTTCATGGAAGACGATGGCGGCCAGGACGAAAAGATCCTCGCCGTGCCAGTTTCCAAGCTCACCAAGATGTATGACGGCATCAAGGATATCGGCGACATGCAGGCCATCCAGGTCGAGCGCGTGAAGCACTTTTTCACCCACTACAAGGATCTCGAGCCCGGCAAATGGGCCAAGATATCCCATGTCGGTGGCTACGAGGACGCCAAGAAGGTGATCCTCGACTCCATCGAGATGCACAAGAACGCCAAATAAGCCGGTGACCGGCCGCATCGTCATCCTCAACGGCGCGCCGCGCTCGGGCAAATCCTCCATAGCCGCGGCGATGCAGGAGAGCCTGCCCGGTCGCTGGATCAACCTGGGCGTCGATGCGCAGAACCGGAGTTTGCCAGCCGCGCTGCTGCCGGGGATAGGTTTGCGGCCCGGCGGCGAGCGGCCGGACCTCGAACCCACAGTGGTGGCGCTGTTTGCCGCGCTTTACGACGCCATTGCCGCCCATGCCGACCACGGCTTTGACGTAGTGGCCGATCTCGGTCACCACGATTTCTATTCGACCCCGCTCGGCATTCTGCCCGCCTGTGCCCGGCGCCTCCTCGGACACGACGTGCTGTTTGTCGGCGTCCACTGCCCCATCGAAACCATCATGGCGCGGCGCAATGCCGATCCACAGGGCTTCTACGTGGCCGGCC